>JALEPL010000013.1 GCA_022766245.1 Lachnospiraceae bacterium
GCATTTTTCTGCGACGATATTTCCAACGCCCTTCGTGGTCATGGTCAGATTGCCTGTGCACCTTAAAGTAAATCGTGCAGTCGTTACGCATCCGCCCAATAAGCGAACGGCGGGGAAGCGCACAGGATGTGCGCTGAGGGAAGACCTGTCCTGAGGTGGCGTCTCGAAGAGACGACGGAGCCCTGAGGACGCAGCCATGGATGGCGGTTCTTCCCGCCCCGCCGTGATGCTCCTCGTAGAGTGGGCGGATGCTTACGAATGCTAGATTTACGATCATGTGTGCACAGGTAACTGCCATGACCCGAAGAGGCGGGAAATAATCGCACTCACCAAATGCAAAGTCGAAACATCGGACGTAAAAAGCCCTACCTTGGGGAAATTTTGGCCATGTCGGCGAAATGTTGTGTCAGAAATGATATCGAGCATACACTCCAATAGCAAGCCTCTTGAAACAATTCATACAGAATCATGTCTAATGAAATGCTTTTAGTTAGTAGTTGAGTTTCGCAAATGCCGAATGCTAAATAAGAAAGGGAGGGTGTGCGATGATTCAGGATATTGCGCCGGATTTTTTGAGAAATGAGTATGAGCCCTGTGAGCCCCGACCCGGCGATTGGATCTTTTGGTTCCGCGGGAAAGATGTTTTGGTGCAGAAAGCCGCATTCGAGGATGAAAAATGTCTTACTTTTCCAGAATATGGCGAAACGGAAAGTAATTCAATATCTGTTCAAAATAGGTCGGAACGGAACCGCGTAGACCGTAAGAAAATGAATCAGGAGTGTAAAAATCCCATCGTCGAAGACGATTTTAATGGATTTTTGCATCGTAACTGTGAAGGTACTGAGCAGTTGCGAATTTTGCAGGGAAACTTGCAGTATCTGTTTCGGATGCGTGATCAGGCCTGCTTTTTGTATCAGGAGCCGGAAGGCGAAACGAAGAGTGAATGTCCGGAAGGATGGCTCTTTGTCCCGGTGCGGAGTCTGCGGTTTGTGGATCAGAAAAGTGCCTGCATGGCAGGGGCTACGGCATATCATTTATGGCAGTGGTATCGAGATAACCGATTTTGTGGCAGATGCTCCAATATGCTCATGCATGGGGAGAAAGAGCGGATGTTTTTTTGCCCTCATTGCGGGAATATGGTGTTTCCTAAAATTGCTCCGGCTGTCATCGTGGCAGTAATCGACCCGGAGAAAGAACAGATCGTGATGACAAAATATGCGGATCGGGCTTTTAAAAAGTACGCATTAATTGCAGGATTTACAGAGATTGGTGAGACGGCAGAGCAGACAGTAGAGCGGGAAGTCATGGAGGAAGTGGGACTTTCGGTAAAAAATATTACATATTATAAGAGCCAGCCATGGGGATTCGACAGCAATTTGCTGATGGGGTTTTTTGCAGAACTATCCGGTTCGAATCTGATAACACGAGAGGAGAAAGAACTTTCTGTGGCTGAGTGGATGCCCAGAGAGCAGTTAGCTGACATGGATGATGGAATCAGTCTGACCCGTGAGATGATGGGCGAGTTTTACCGTTGCGGAAATGCTGTTTTGAGTATGCCTACTGATTACCAGAAATTTCCATATTAGTGAATTTTCGGAATGAATATTCCCTCCTTGATTAAGCAATAATAATGTTGTATTCAAGGTCACACCTTAAAATAAAGGAGGGAACAATCATGGCTAAAAATGGATACAATGCACAGAACGGATATGATGCACAGGGCGAACAGAATTCACAGAATTCACAGAATGCTCGGAACGCTCAGAACACTCAGAATGCGCAGAATACCCGCAATGCAAAAAACAAAAATTCTCAGAATGCAAGCAATGCTGAGGATTACTCTAAGAACTCCATGAAGTAGTATTAGAGGTAAGGAGATGCACCTGTCACAGTTGTGACAGGTGTTTTCTTTTGTGGATGATGTAGAAACACAAATTCAAAAAGAGAATATCATAATATATAAATACTGTATCTGTGAAGGAACTGAACAGATACGAAATAATCGGAATATAAGGGAGGTCGCCATGGGAATTAAGACAATTACCGCGGCACAGCTGCGACGACAAATGGGTAGCAGTAATCTGGTTTTAATCGATCTGCGCAGTCCCGGGGAATACCGGCAGGAGCATTTACCGGGAACGCACAACTGCCCCTATGAATATATAGAACAGTGGAAGTATATGCTTCCGGAAAAAAAGAAAATCATCTTAATCTGCGAGTATGGGAACCTGAGTATGAGAGCAGCAAAAAGACTGGACCAGGAAGGAGTGGAAGCCTATTCCCTCATCGGCGGGATGCATGCCTGGAAAGGATAGAAAACACCGGAAAATCACATTGACAGCCTATTATAGAATGGATAATATAATAATAGAATTTGGGTAACTATGAAGGGACTGGATAGTTACGAATTTTGGAGATAATATGTATGAGAACATTTGAAATATCTGCTCCCTGCCATTTTGGTCTGGAGGCTGTTTTAAAAAGAGAAATCTATGATTTAGGATACGAGATACTGGAAGTGGAGGATGGAAGGGTCACCTTTTTGGGGGACGCAGAGGCAGTCTGCCGTGCCAATATTTTCCTTCGCACACCGGAGCGGGTACTGCTTCGGGTGGGAAGATTTCATGCGGAAACCTTTGACCAGCTATTTGAGGGAATCAAGTCACTTCCGTGGGAGGAATACATTCCAAAGGACGGAAAGTTCTGGGTGACTAAGGCCACATCTGTGAAGAGTAAGCTGTTTAGCACCACTGACATCCAGTCCATTGCCAAAAAAGCCATGGCAGAACATATGAAGGGGGCTTATCAGGTAGACTGGTGTCCGGAAACCGGAGCGTCCTATCCCATCCGATTATTTTTGCTGAAGGATGAGGTGACGGTTACCATCGATACTTCCGGGGAAGCCCTGCATAAGAGGGGATACCGCACCATGACCAGTAAAGCGCCCATTTCTGAGACTTTGGCGGCTGCTTTGATTATGCTCACTCCCTGGCGTGCAGAGCGGATTTTGGTGGACCCCTTTTGCGGCAGTGGAACGATTCCTATTGAGGCAGCCATGATGGCGGCGGGTATTGCACCGGGGATGAACCGCAGCTTTACCGCAGAGTCCTGGACCAATCTCATTCCGAAGAATCTGTGGTATGAGGCAGTGGAGGAAGCGCAGGATTTCATCCAAAAGGATGTACACGTGGATATTCAGGGATACGATATTGATGGTGATATCATCAAAGTAGCCAGAGACAATGCCCGGCGTGCCGGTGTGGATCACCTGATTCATTTTCAGCAGAGGGATGTGGCACAGCTGAATCATCCGAAGAAATATGGATTTATCATTACCAATCCTCCCTATGGGGAGCGATTGGAGGACAAGACGGCATTGCCGGCCCTTTATGGTACCATCGGTGAGGCTTATCGGAGACTGGAAGACTGGTCCATGTTTTTGATTACCAGTTATGAGGATGCCCCGAAGGATATCGGCAGAAAAGCGGACAAGAATCGTAAGATTTATAATGGAATGCTGAAGACCTATTTTTATCAGTTTATGGGTCCGAAACCACCGAAACGAAAGTAACACAGCTGCTTAAGAAACGGGGAACACATGCGTTATTCAAAGAAATATGTGATTTTTACGGTGTTGATCGCCGTGGCATTAATCATAAAATTTAGTAATTACAGTCAGATTGTATCGGAGGATGTGGGAGATTTTCGTGGTGCCATGCTGGAGGCAGAGGAATGGAATCCGATTATTGCTAAAAGTGTGAATGAAAAGCCTTTGAGTGTAACCATCGACAATAAGGTCTATTCCAACACGAAAAACGGCGTGTACATGGATGATAATCTGAATCTGATGCTGCCGGTAAGCATTTTGCGTGATGGCTATAACTGTAGTGTGCATATGTATGAAAATGAAGATCTGCTCATCGAAAAATATTCCGACGTACTGTCGCTTTCTGCAGATGCTCCTGTAATCCGGGTGAATGATGAGGAGAGCAGCCTGGTGTCTGCACTTACGCTGCAAGACGGGGAATACTATGTGCCGGCAGAGGTGATTTCGAAGAATCTGGGTTACAGTTACAGCTGGGATGTGAATGAAAATACGGCAGTAGTAACCAACACAACCGATGCAGTGAGCATACTGCCTACCAGATATGATCTGCGTGATAGAGGACGAAGCCCAAAGGTAAAGGATCAGGGAAACAAGGGAACCTGCTGGGCGGCTGCATCACTGGCAGCTTTGGAGTCGTCCATGCTTCCGGAGGAAAAAGCTGTGTATTCCACCGATCATATGAGTCTGGAGAACAGTTTTGGCCTTAGTCAGAATGATGGGGGAGACTATACCATGAGTCTGGCTTATTTGGTAGCCTGGCAGGGACCGGTGTCAGAATCAGACGATCCCTATGACGGGAAAGGAGTTTCCGGCTTATCTGCGGTGAAGCATGTGCAGGAAGCAAGGGTAATCGAGAGCAAGGATTTTGAGAAAATCAAAGAATCTGTATTTAAGTATGGTGCAGTACAGACTTCTATCTACAGTTCTCTGCAGAATGTGGAGAGCCAGTCTGCTTTTTATAATAAGGCGACTCATGCATACTGCTATATGGGTTCTGAGAAGCCGAATCATGATGTAGTAATCATTGGCTGGGATGACAATTATCCCAAGGAGAATTTCACTTCTAATCTGGAGGGAGACGGTGCATTTATCTGTCAGAACAGCTGGGGCAAAGAATTCGGTGAGGATGGTGTGTTTTATGTGTCCTATTATGATGCCAATATCGGTATTCACAATCTGGTATACACTTCGGTAGAGGATACCAGTAATTATGATCGGATTTATCAGTCAGACCTCTGTGGCTGGGTGGGACAGCTGGGATATAACAGGGAGACTGCCTACGGAGCAAACATCTATACAGCACAGTCGAAGGAGACTTTGTGCGCAGTGGGATTTTATGCCACCGGGAAAAATACTGAGTATGAGATTCAGATTGTATCGGATTACAGTGAAAAATCAGACTTAAATCGGGGAACTACCATGGCTTCCGGCAAGGTAGACCATGCCGGCTATTATACCATAGAGCTGGACAAGGGACTGCAGCTGGATGCGGGAGAAACATTTGCGGTAATTATCAAAATCACCACGCCGGATTCCGTGCATCCATTGGCTATCGAATATGTGGCAGACAGCACGACAGTCCAGGTGGATATCACGGACGGACAGGGATACATCAGTGCTACCGGGAAAAACTGGCAGAGCATAGAAGATACCCAGAAAAGCAATCTGTGTCTGAAGGCATATACGAAGGAAAGGTAACCGGAAAGATGGAAGAAAAGATTCGAAAGCTGACGGCGATGGTGATGAGTGTATCCGCTGCACTGGTTTTATTGCTGTTGTTTTCACTTCCCGGGCTGGAGACAAGGGCAGAGGCTTATCGTATCCGGCAGCAGGAACGACAGATGATGGCGGAGGAGATGTCCGCACTGGAAATCATGCAGTATTACACCGCCAATGCTGAGAAGGAAGAGGATGTGGATTTTCCGCAACAGCTTAGGCTTAGCTTGCCGGAACATACTCAAGCATCTGATATCATCATCGAAAACGATTACAGGAATCAGATGATTTCTGTAACCATACCCGGGGCGGATGCCAATTACCTCTATGACTATCCTATGGTGGGAAAGAGCTCGCACATAGATAATCTAACCTATGAGGCAGATCAGAAAGAAGGTGTACTTACCATTACCTTGGATCATGTCTATGAGGTGGAGCAGATGGCGGAAAGTGATTATCTGTATCTGGATTTTTTGACACCACATCAGGTCTATGATAAAGTAGTGGTAATCGATGCGGGGCATGGTGGCAGAGATCCGGGAGCAAACAGACAGGGCATATATGAAAAAGATATTGATCTGGCCATTGTGTGCAGTCTGAAGGAACTGATGGATGCTTCCGGGGATACGAAGCTGGGTGTGTACTATACCCGAACGGATGATACCAATCCCTCCTTGGAAAGCCGAGTAGGGCTAGCCAATGAGGTGGAGGCAGATCTTTTCATCAGCGTGCATAACAATTCCGTCCGTCCTGGACAGTCTACCAAAACAAATGGAACGGCTGTACTATATGATGAGGAAAAAGCGGATGAGGAGCTAGGGAGTATGCGGCTGGCTCAGATTTGCCTGGACAGGCTGACAGAACAGTTGGACAGTAGCAGTAAGGGGCTGGTGAAGGGAAATGATATCTATATCATACAGAACGCACAGATGCCGGTGGCATTGGTGGAGGTGGGATTCATCACCAATCCCACGGAGCGGGCACTGTTAGATGATCCGGAGTATCAAAAAAAAGCAGCCCAGGCTATCTATGATGCGATATATCAAGCATTGGAGGAAGGATTCTAATGAGTCAGAAGATTATTTTTGCAACAGGAAATCAGGACAAAATGAGGGAAATACGTGAAATCATGGGAGATATGGATGTGACCATAGAGTCCATGAAAGAAGCCGGTATTTCTCCTGATATTGTGGAGGACGGAACTACTTTTGAGGAGAATGCCATCATCAAGGCAAAGGCAGTGGCAGAGCACACGGATGCCATTGTATTTGCAGATGATTCCGGACTGGAAATCGACTATTTGAACAAGGAACCAGGGATTTACTCTGCCCGGTATATGGGGGAAGACACCTCCTATACCATAAAAAATCAGAATCTGCTGGAACGATTGGAGGGAGTGCCAAAGGAGCAGCGCACCGCACGATTTGTCTGTGCTATTGCGGCAGTGTTGCCTAATAAGGACGTTCTGGTAAAGCGAGAAACCATTGAGGGGTACATCGGGTTCGAGCCCCAAGGGGAACATGGTTTTGGATATGATCCGATTTTTTATGTTGATGAATATAACTGCTCTACAGCGAGTTTGCCTCCGGAGAAGAAAAACGAGATGAGCCATCGTGGCAAGGCACTGCGAGCCATGAAGGAGGAACTAAGGGGAAAATGCTTGTAAAGGATGGCATTTTCGTATGAAAATATTGATTATAAGTGATACACATGGAAAACAGGAAAATCTTTTGACCATTTTGGACAGAGTCAAGCCCATTGACCGGATGATTCATCTGGGAGATGCAGAAGGGCAGGAGAATCTCATTGCGGAAATGGCAGAGTGTCCTTTGGAAATTGTGGCGGGAAACAATGATTTTTTTTCTACATTGGAGCGGGAAAAGGAACTGCAGATTGGCAAGTATAAAATTCTCATTACCCACGGACACTATTATTATGTAAATATGGGATTGGCGGATATCATGCAGGAGGGAAAGGCCAGAGGGATGGATATCGTCATGTTTGGTCATACGCACCGGCCGGTGATCGAGTATGGAGATGGCATCATTGCCTTGAATCCCGGGAGCGTGTCCTATCCCAGGCAGGAAGGAAAGAAGCCATCCTATATCCTCATGGAGTTTGATAAGAACGAGGATGTGCACTTCGAGTTGGAGTTTTTGTAAGAAGATATAACTGTTCAGAGCCAAGTAAAATTTCATAACACAGACGTAAAATGCTTGCATTTTTAAGACTGTTTTTGAAATTCTATTTGGCGAATACGCCTCACCGACGAAATGCGCACTCGTCGCCTCTTCGAGGCTCCAGTCCCGCTCCTTGCAGAGCTAAGATTGCTTATGTGGGTGGAGTTCCTGCTTCGCAGGCTCGATATGGATTCGCAGACAGTCTCTTACATGCGAGCATGACGAGTCTGTCTGTGAATCCATATCGGCTGTGAATAGTAACAAAATTGTACAAAAAAATGAAAAAACTTGTTGACATTCTGAACTCACTGCCGTATAATATGACTTGCGTCACGAAAAGGACGTCGAAGTTCGACCGTTACGGGGTGTGGCTCAGCTTGGCTAGAGCGCCTGGTTTGGGACCAGGAGGTCGCAGGTTCGAATCCTGTCACCCCGATATTGTGCGGGTGTAGTTCAATGGTAGAACACCAGCCTTCCAAGCTGGATACGTGGGTTCGATTCCCATCACCCGCTCTCATGTGTTCGTAGCTCAGCTGGATAGAGCAACGGCCTTCTAAGCCGTGGGTC
>JALEPL010000018.1 GCA_022766245.1 Lachnospiraceae bacterium
TGAGATCCGAACTACCGGATATGTGATTGATTCCATAGAGGCAGCAGTATGGTGTTTGATTACAACGGATACATATAAGGAATGCATGCTGAAAGCAGTGAATCTGGGTGACGATACGGATACCGTGGCAGCAATCGCCGGTGGTCTTGCGGGACTATATTATGGCTATGAAGAGATACCGAAGGAATGGCTTGCGGTAATTAAGAAGCGTGAGTGGATAGAAGGAATGTGCGAAGAGATGGGAAGTTAATTATGGAATGAGGGGAGAATGGGGATGAATAGAAAGCTGGTATTTTTAACGGACACCTTATGGTGTATTGTAAAATAGTCAAAGACGATAAACAACATGAGGAGGAGTTAGAAATGGCAGTTAATTTTAATCAGAACAGTGTATTTAATCTGAAACCCATCCATGCGGAGTCCGTGAAATCAGAGGTGCAGGGGCTTTTAATCGGAGGAGAGGAAATCATATATGCGTTTCAGACCATACGTGATCAGCTTGTGTTTACCAATAAGCGAATCATCGCTATTGATGTGCAGGGCATCACCGGAAAAAGAAAGTCCTTCAGCACCATGCCCTATTCCAAGATTCAGTATTTCTCTATTCAGACACCGGGATTTGCGGAGATCTTTCCGGATTGCGAGTTGTTTCTAATGTTTTCCAATGGATTTACCGCCAAGTTTGAGTTTAAAGGACAGGTGGATATTGGTCAGATCGGAAGGATGATTTCTGCATTTGTGTTGTAGAATATAAAGGAAACGGTTGACCGGGGAAGTGATGGAGAATTATTCCTAGATAAAGATGCAAGATGGAAAGGGAGAAGGAGGTCGTTATGAAACATAAATTTTCAGGAGCAGGCTTTTTGGTGTTCTTAATCATGGCAGGGGTTATCATAGTGATTGCGGCGGAGCTCAGTGCCCGTTCCCAAAAGTGTAGTTATCCGGGATGCGATAGTTATCATGAGCCGAACAACGAATACTGCTACATTCACTGGCGACAATCCTGTGGTGGTTCCAGCAGCTCAAGCAGTACGAGCAGCAGTTCATCCAGTGGCAGCTCCGGAAGCAGCTCCTCTCAGACCGGCAGCAGTTCATCCAGTGGAAGTTCAGGTAGCAGTTCTTCCCAGACCAGCAGTAGCTTCGGTAGCAGTTCCGGAAACAGTTCCACTTACAGCAGCAGTTCTTCCGGGAAAACCTCTAGTTCCAGCTCTATGGATTCCTATGACGACGGATATAACGCCATCTACGAAGATGACGATTATGATTGGGACCGCTACTGGAGTGACGACGATTATGCTGCAGGCGTAGATGATGCTATGGAAGATGAAGATTGGTAGGGGGTGATGTTATGGCAATATGTTTTCCTTCCTGCTTATTTTGTCACCGTTTATTGGGGCAGCGGTGTTGATTGGGAGTCTGTTGGTGTAGATTAACTTTTATGCTAATATGGTTCGCAATATTAGCATGAAAGGTTGAAAATACTCGCATTTCCTTCAAAACGGAGAGGATTATTGGACAGAAAAAAGATTACTATGGAACTAACAAAAAACAGTAACTACATAGTAACTCATAAAACTCTTCACAGAGAAAGGAAAGGTGGTCATATGTCAGAAATTTATTTTACAATTACAGGAATGAATCATTATCACGGAAATGAATTCATGGAGCCAAAGATGGAAGTGAAGCTCACCAAGGAGCCGGACAACGAGGCAGACGCAGAGGCAATCAAGGTGGAAATGCCGGGAATCGGTCAGATCGGATACGTGGCAAACAGCCCATACACCGTAATCGGTGAGAGCATGAGCGCCGGACGCATCTATGACAAGATCGGAGAATCCGCAAAGGGAACCGTGCTGTATGTATTGCCCAGAGGCGTGCTGTGTCAGCTGCAGGAGCGTGGACCAGCGGAGGATGAAATTGTCGGCGGAATGGTGGATTGATAGATAGAAGAGAGGGGAATCATCATGAATGAATGGATGGATTTCAATGGAGACGGAAAAGTTGACGGATACGAAAAAGTGATGGGAGCAGAAATGCTCTGTAGCAGCAAGGAGGAACACGAGGCTCTGTTCGGAGATACCGAGAATTATCACGGATCATCCTATACACCAAGCCGGAAAGGTGGCATGTCTACCCTCGGCGCAATTCTGAGTGTGGTGGCCGGGCTGATTCTGCAGTGTGTTTTATATGTAGCACTTGGGATTGACGTGGAGAATGTACCAGCGTTGGTGATTGTCATTTTGTGGGCGGTGTTTTCAACACTTGCCGCAGTGATGATGGAAAAGATTGGATTATAATGGAGTAGGGAACCGGTGTGGGCTGGTTCCCTATTGGTGCGTTACTAGGGAGAGAAAGTGATACAACGATCACTAAGAAAGCCGCTACCTATATGAGTATGATATTGGAGAGTTGGCAATGGTCAATCTGTTTGAAACGATTTCCACTGATCAGAAGGGAATCGATTTAAACAGCTAAAACTGCACCAAGCTGGTGCAGAAATAGAATTCTTTTAGTTTTAGTTGGAGTTATACTGCAATTGTTATGAATGATACTTCTAAGAGTAAGCTTTAATCGGCGTCCATACAGTAAAATAAAAAGAATGTATCTGTTCAGGACATCATGGATACGAATCGCAAGCCCATGGAAATCAGTTTTGAACAGATACAAAATTTCTTTGGCGAAGTAACCACATGAGAAAAAAGGAAGCTGCAAAGCAGGGGGGCGAATGGAGTTGTGAATCAGTTACGTTTTGTTTAGGAAGATGATATTGTTTTAACAAAATAGAACTGACAACTTGGAATTTGGATCTGCCAAAGATAGAATCGGACGTGCGGAGGAGAAAAGCGGGGCATGAGAGGGAAAAAAGAGCTGCCATGCCCCGCAAAGTCCGGTGTCAGTGCTGGAATAAGAGAAAAGCGGGGCATGAGAGAGAAAAAAGAGCTGCCATGCCCCGTCGAAGGCCGTCGGCGTCATCTTTAAGAGAAGAACAATATGTTCTATGATGATCTCCCAGTTGATATAGTAGAAAGTATCTCTCCCCAATAATAGAAATGGAGTAACTGCTCAGAGTAGGCCGGATCATTTGCTGATGAGGCCTTAAGAACATAATTCAGCTGTGGGCAAACCCCATCGGCGCAGCCGATTTTCATGGGTTTGCGGATCGTATCTGTGAAGGTACTGAACAGATACAAAAGAATAAAAAAACACCACCTACATTGCATCTGCAAGTTCAGTGGTTCGATATAATGATATAAATTCGTGTGTAAGGTGTCAATAAAATTTTGCCGAGAATAGAGAGGCTTTTCTTCACAAAACTAGTAATGCGTGATAATATGGTAATGTATGACAAAAGAACGAGAAAAGCAAAAGATTTTTTGTTTGAACATTACAAAATACAAGAGATAGGGGAGTAAAAATGGCTACAGAAATAAAATGCGAAAAGAAAATCATCCGAGAATTATTTGACATGTGGTACTGCATTCCAGACTATCAGAGATCCTACGTGTGGGACACGGATCAGGTTCGGGATTTGCTGGAAGATACATTGGCAGCGTATCAGGAGAATAAAGATGCCCAGTATTTTTTAGGATCCATGGTTTTGAAGATTAACGAGAAAACAGATCATGGTGTCACCTATACGGAATACGAGCTATTAGATGGACAGCAGAGACTTACCACAATATTTCTGATTTTGGCCTGCATGAGAGATATGATGCCGGATTACGCAGATGTAATTAATGAATTTCTGTATCAACCGGAAGTGAAGATAAAGCAGCAACCGGAGCGCATGCGTATCCTGTTTAACATCCGAAGTGACGTGAGAGACTTTGTGAATGATTGCGTGAAACCGTTGGAGGGAACCAACACAAGTCTGGATATCATTAAGAAAAATGCTGCCTCAAAAGAAATAAATGTATCTATAAAGAATATGTCAAATACCATCCTGGTTGCCAAGGGATTTCTGGAAGAGTACCATAGTGAACTGGATGGTTATTTGACGTATTTTCTGAATAAAGTTCTGATGATCTATGTGGCAACTGAGGAATTGCAGGATGCGTTTCAGTTGTTTACCGTATTAAATAATCGTGGCGTAAAGCTTTCCAGCAGCGATATTCTCAAAGCAGAAAATTTAAAAGAGTTACCAGAGGATCAGCGCGCAGATTGGGCGAAAAAGTGGGAAGGTATGGAAGCTTATTTTGGGGAAGACTTTGACAAATTTCTTTCTCACGTGAGAACCATTCTGGTAAAAAAGAAAGCTCGCATGACACTCCTGAAGGAATTTGAGGAAAATGTATATTCTGACAGAGAATACAATCAATCTCTAAAACAATATGTAACCCGCACACCTTTGCTTAGCAGAGGAAAATCCACATTCGAGTATATTTATGGCTTTTATCAAACCTATTCCGAAGTGTTTGAAAGTGACCATGCGCAGGAAAGCGGAAACTATGAGATCAATAATTATCTGAAGCTGATGAGTATAGGACTAGGGGCCGATTACTGGGTAGCTCCGGTGATGTATTTTTACCGCAAATATCATATGGACAAATTCCTAGAGTTCCTCAAGCTGCTGGATCGGAAGCTCTCCGCAGACTGGATTGTATCTACATCACCTACATTGAGAATTGAGCATGTAAATGATATTTTGAAAGTGATCGAGGAGCGCGATCAGGCAGAGATTGTTTTAACATCCGATGTATTCGACATTAACCTAACGGATTTTGAGCGCGTGATCCGAGACGACATATATGGAAAAAGATTTGCCAAATATCTGCTGTTCAAACTGGATCTGCTGTATCTGGGAAATACCACACCGCTGAATCCCTCATCGGTGTCAAGTATTGAACATATCCTGCCCCAGAATCCATCCGCAAACAGTCGGTGGGCAAAGGACTTCACAGAGCAGGATCGGGAAGAATGGACAGATAAGCTGGGAAATCTGGTGCTGATATCCAGAAGAAAAAATACGGCGCTGGGAAATTATGATTACGACAAGAAAAAGGAGAAATATTTCCAGAAAAATGTGGAGGTGTTCCCGAATTCCATTCGTGTGTATCAGAACTACAGCACATGGACGCTGGCGGATTTGAAGAAAAATCACGAGGAAGTGATTGGGAAACTGATGGAGGGGTATAGGTAGGTAAGGTTATTAATGAATCATAATAGACAATGGAAAAATTGAATGGAAATGAGGAAGTGACAGGAGGAGCGATATGGCAGAATTAAAATGTCCACATTGTGGACAAGCATTTACGGTTGATGATACAGAATTGAGTTCGATTGTTCAGCAGATTAGAGATCGAGAGTTTAAAAAGGATTTAGACAAGCGTGTATCACAAGTAGAAGAGCATATGCGAGAGATGCACGAGCTGGATCTTGAGAAGCAGGAAAAAGATATTAAGTTGCAGATTCAAGAAGCACATGAGAAGGAAGTAAAGAAGTTAAGAGACCAATTAAAGAAATTTGAAGAAAAGACTCAAAAGCTTCAGGCACAACTTGATTCTAGTGAAGATAAAAAAGAAATTGCAGTTATGCAGGCTGTTCAAAAGGTTGAAGAGGAAAAAAAGGATCTTGAACGTGAGCTGAGCAGTGAAAAAGAAAAAAGTAAGATGTTGCTAGGGGAGAAGGACGAGCAGATCGCTTATTACAAGGACTTAAAAACCCGCATGTCAACTAAAATGGTGGGGGAGACATTGGAGCAACATTGCGAAATACAGTTCAATCAGTTAAGAGCAACGGCTTTCCCCAATGCCTATTTTGAAAAAGATAATGATTCCAAGAAAGGGAGCAAGGGTGATTTTATTTATCGTGAATGTGATGAAAATGGTGTAGAAATCATTTCCATTATGTTTGAAATGAAAAACGAAATGGATGAGACTGCGACAAAACATAAGAATGAAGATTTCTTTAAGGAGTTAGATAAGGATCGAAAGGAAAAGAATTGTGAGTATGCTGTGTTGGTTTCATTGCTTGAAAGTGATAATGAACTTTACAACGCTGGAATCGTAGATGTTTCTTATCGATATGAAAAGATGTATGTTGTTCGTCCGCAGTGTTTTATTCCCATTATTACACTGCTAAGAAATGCGGCAATGAAGTCACTGGTGTATAAGCAGGAACTTATAGAGGTTAAAAACAAGGATGTTGATATTGCTAATTTTGAAGATAATCTTATGCGATTTAAGGATGATTTCAGCAGAAACTATAATTTAGCACATTCTCATTTTGACAAAGCAATTGATGAAATTGACAAGACAATCCAACATCTTGAAAAGGTAAAAAGTGAACTGTTGGGTTCAGATCGTCAGTTAAAGATAGCAAATAATAAAGTAGATGAGATAAGTGTCAAAAAATTGACCAAAGGAAATCCGACCATGCAAGCGAAGTTTGAAGAGATAAAAAAGACACAAGACAACCATTAAAATCTACACAAATACAGTTTACGGATACAAACAGAGAGGACAAATATGATAAATGCAATAAATTCCAATGAACAGATGATCCAGAAGGTAAATGAAGTCCTTCAGAATAAGAAGGATGCTGTTGTTAATATTGTTAACGATAAGTTGACAATCTCAGTGTTTTCTCTGCTTGAAAGAAATCTACAAAACGTAAAAGAGATTAATTTTGTTATACGTGATGTAAAATTCCTGCCTCATCAGTCGGAAATTGCCCATGAATTTGAAATTAATCCAACAGATGTGTTATTTAATGCATATGATATTACAGAGAAGAACAAATTGAAGCACTTTTCTCAGGCTAGGAGTATGCACGATTTTATTGAAAAGCATGTTAATATCCGTAGAGTAAATACAGGTATTCGCATCGGGGGGAATATTCTGATTATTGATGATGACTTTATGATTCAGGGCTCATCCGCTCTTGAGGTATCTCAAAAGCGTAGCAGGGATTATTTTAATAACATAAATTTTGATACCATTTTGACCGGTAGTGCTGAAAAGGAACAGATAATAGGAGCGCTAAGTACATTTAAACAAATTTGGTATAATGAACAGGTGTCGGTTGATTATAAGGAAGAACTACTTTCCAGTCTGCAATATGTTTATAAAGAACATGCTCCCGAGTTTTTATATTATTTTACTCTGAATGAATTGTTTGGTAATCAGCTTGATATTGGCGTGGAGCGATTTGAAAGGGATAGCGTTAGATTTAAGAAAACAGAAATTTGGAATGCTTTGTATGATTTCCAGAAGGATTGTGTGGTGTCAGCAATTCGTAAGTTGAATACATATGGAGGATGCATTATAGCAGATTCTGTTGGTCTTGGTAAAACGTTTGAGGCTCTTGCTATCATAAAGTATTTTGAGATTGGCATGAATAGAGTATTGGTTTTGACACCTGCTAAGCTGTATGATAACTGGAACTCATTCCGTGGAGACTATAAGGACTCGTTTCTGCACGAAACATTTAATTATAGAATTATGTTCCACACAGATTTGTCCAGATATAGCGGTATGTCACGTTCGGGACAGGATTTGAAAAAGTTTGATTGGGGATTATATGATCTTGTTGTTATTGATGAGTCACATAATTTCCGAAATAGAAATGACAGATATGATGAAAATGATCAACTTGTGATGACCAGATATGCAAGACTCATGCAGGATGTCATTAAACATGGAAACAATAATACCAAAGTGCTTATGCTCTCTGCAACGCCAGTAAATAACAGTCTAGTTGATTTAAAAAATCAGATTAGTATTATTACGAGGGATAATGATGCTGCATTTGAAGAAGAAGGCATAACAAGCGTTGAAAACCTGCTGCGCAGATCATCTGCTTGCATTAATTCTTGGCAAAAACAGCCAAATCATCAGAAGGATGAATTACTGGACAGCCTGCCATCTGATTTCTATAAGTTACTTGAAATGATGACAATATCACGAAGTAGAAAACATATTACAAGCTATTATGGAAATAAGGGAGTAGGTAAATTTCCTGAAAAAAATCAGCCAGATACATTAAATAGTGATATTGATACAAAGGGGGAACTGCTACATTTTAATGAAACAAACGAACTTCTGGAAGCGTTGATATTAAGTGTCTATACACCGACCAGGTACATTAAAGAACAATATAAGAGACTTTATATTGAAAAATATTCTCTTAAAGGCAAGCATGGTGGAGATATGAATTTTGATATACAATCCAGCGGAATGATTGTACTACATAGATTCAATCTTTTTAAGCGTTTGGAAAGCTCTGTGTACTCCTTTGAAGAGACTTTGCGCAGGCTGTTAGAGAAAATTGAGCGTACAGAACAACTATTGATGAAAGGAACAGGAAATGTAATTGAGGAAGATGCCGATTTTGATGCGGATGATTCAGAAGACGTATATATCGAGGGAAAATACGAGATAGATGTGCGTCATTTAAGAGTTGATGATTATCTGGAAGATTTAGCCTCGGATAAATGCATTATTGGTGAAATATATAAAAGTGCAAAAACAATTTTGGAAGAAGATAGGGATCAGAAACTACAAGATCTTATGGGCGTAATTAAAAAGAAGGTTCTGGAAACGCCATATAACGAAGGTAACCGTAAGGTACTTGTGTTTACTGCCTTTGCAGATACTGCAGATTACCTATATAAAAAGTTGTCTGGTGAAATGTTGAAGCTGGGTGTTTATACAGCCTGTGTAACAGGAAAGGGTGTAGTTACCAATAATAAACTTGTAGATAAGGATTTCAATTCAGTCTTATGTGCGTTCTCTCCCGTTTCTAAAATGAAAAAGGAGATTCCAGCCAATGAGCAGATAGATCTGTTGATTGGTACTGACTGTATATCAGAAGGTCAGAACCTCCAAGACTGTGACACGGTTATTAACTTTGATATTCAATGGAATCCGGTATCTTTGATTCAGCGTTTTGGTCGTATCGATAGAATTGGAAGTAAAAATAGCTGTATTCAGATGGTTAACTTTTTTCCGGCAATGGAACTAAACGAGTATTTGGGTCTTGAGGCAAGAGTAAAGGGAAAGATGACAACGTTGAATCTGGTGTCTACAGGCGATGAGGATGTACTAACCCCAGAGATGAATGATTTTTATTTTAGAAAACGTCAGCTTGAGAGATTGCATGATGAAGTCATTGATATCGAAGATGCTAATGACAATATTTCTTTGACAGATCTAAATATGAATGAGTATCTGAATGAACTGTCAGAGTATATCCAGAATTTCCCGGAAGTCAAAAAGATCCCCAGAGGTGTATATTCTGTAACAGATGGGGGGAGCCAGGGAGTACTGTTCTGCTTTAAGCATCGAAATGATGCAAATAAGCCCAAGTCAGACAGTTCTTTGTATCCATACTATCTGATTTATATGAAAAATAATGGAGAGGTACTTTATGGTAATGGACAAGCCAGAGAAGTAGTAAAGCAGTTCCGTAAATTGTGCTATAGCAAAGATAAACCTGTAATGGAATTGTTCCAGAAATTCTTTGTGCGAACAAATAATGCGAAAGATATGCAGTTCTATTCGGAACTATTGAACATAGCAATTAAGTCTATCAAAGGTGACGAGGAGTCAAAAGCAACGCAGATGGCGTTTGATTTCGGTGGTTTCAATAATGCATTTGCAGATGAAACCGCAGATGACTTTGAGCTGATTTCCTTTTTGGTTGTGGAGTAGCTTAAGGCTTTCAAGATTTGGAGGTGGCGTTGTATGTTCAATTTGCCTGACGTATATAAATTAGATGTCAGCATGGCTTTGAAGGACTTCATTCCTAGAGATGTAAAACCAAATGATAAGAAAAGAATTAAAGATGCTGTAAAATCTGTAAAGCTGGAGTATCAGATTGCAGGAGAAGAGATCCCGTCTGTGATAAATGAGGAATATAGGTGTCAGGTTATCCAGTTCTATGATATAGAGGTAGAAAATATTAAGGATGCAAAATTTCTGGCATCTACTTACCAAAACCTTATAAAACCTTTCTGTGTACTACATATGTATGACATGAAAGACGAAGTATATTCGTTGGCAATTAAGCGACTCAATCAGACGGATAATACGCAGATCGTAATGGAACAGAGTTTGGTTACACAAGCATTTATGCTGAATGTACCAGATAGTTCAAGAGAGCGATTTTTGACATATGTTGATTTCGTACAGATAAAAAACAAGCAAGATAAAGTAAGTCTATATAAAGAATGGTTCTATAAAGTGTATATGCTTCAAAATGAAAATGCATATGCCAAGGTGGATACAGTACTAGAGAGCAATTTCTGGTATGATTCTGTTAGAACTGCCCAGATAGCTTTGAAATATGTGGAGTTGGTAAAGCAAAGGGAGAGTCTGAAAAAAGCAGTCACAAATGCAGAACGCATGAAAATAAATAAAGGGATAAAGGCAGCAATACAAGAATTGTCAGAAAGTATATAGTGGTAGGTGATTAGTATAAAAGTGGTTATGTCTAAATATTTAATGCTAAATGGGAAGAATGCATTCCCAAATGTGACCTATGAAGATTTTTTAATAGAGGTTATCAATGGTTCAAAGTTTTTCAGAAGTAAGTGTAGTTTTATGGAACACTATATGTTAACGACCGAGCAGTCAAATGGAGAGGATGATGCTTATACTACTGATTACCAGTTGGACTTTAAATTGTTGGTTGGCGAAAATGTCATGAGAGTACGCAACAGAAATATGCCAGAGGTTGATTATAGCCAAACATCACAAGGTTTTGTGTTTACCAAAACCAAAAAACAGGTGGAGAGTATTCCTGATGAGACGATATTAAGCGACCTTGAAAAATACAGTATTGAAGATTTACGAAATGCACAATATGTTAACAATACAATAAAAAGTGTTGTGAAAAACATTGAGAAACCTAAAAACTTATTTATGTATTATCCGTATGAATTTTTGAATGTCGGTGTATTAGAATATAATTTATGTATACCTAAGGTTTTGAATGCATTTAATAACCTTTTGACGTATAGAGATGAATTGAAT
This sequence comes from Lachnospiraceae bacterium, assembly GCA_022766245.1. GTDB lineage: Bacteria > Bacillota > Clostridia > Lachnospirales > Lachnospiraceae > Roseburia_C. The sequence goes on from JALEPL010000018.1 coordinate 10,977, forward strand.
CTTGGAAAAGATACCTTTGTTTGTATTAAGGTTAATAGTGAATTTGAAATTTTTGAGTGGGAAAATGGAAAGTTGGAATATAGGGACCGGGTAAATGAGTATTTATGCTCAAATTATTTGGGATTGAAGGCATATTCCGTTTATTAAAATATGATTATTGAAATGGAGGAGTTCCTAATGGATTATCAAAAGACACCCAAAAAAATCAATGATATTGTTGGTGATAATGTGAGAAAATTAGCTGAGATTTTTCCTTTTGCAGTAAAAGATGGAGAAGTTGATTTTGAGGCTTTGAGAGAAGAATTAGGTCAGTTCACGGAAGTTGGTAATGAAAAATATGAGCTTACTTGGGCAGGCAAGAAGAATGCTAAAAAGATTGCTCAGGAAGATGTTGTCGGAAGAACTTTGAAATTTATTCCACAGGATAGCAAGAATGCAGATACTACAGAGAATCTTTATATTGAAGGTGATAACCTGGAAGTGTTGAAGTTACTTCGCCAGAATTACTATGGCTCAGTAAAAATGATATACATAGATCCACCCTACAATACGGGAAATGATTTTGTGTATAATGATTCATTTGTTATGGACAAGAAATCTGCTGACATTGTTGATGGGGTAAAAAGTAAAAGTGGAGAATCATACACAGTGAATAAAATGTCACAAAATCGCTTTCACGCAAATTGGTTAAATATGATTTATCCACGTTTAAAAATAGCAAAGGATTTTTTGACAGAGGATGGAGTTATTTTTGTTTCTATAGATGATAATGAATATGATAACTTAAAATTAGTGTGTGATGAAATATTTGGTCGATCTAATTTTGTCGCAAATATTGTATGGAAATCAACTGCAGGGTCAAATACAGGGACAAATATTATTACAGTTACAGAAAATATATTGTTATATGCAAAAAATATTTCACAATGTCAATTTAATATGCAACCTATTTTAGACGCAGATAAGTATGTAAATAGAGATGAGTATTACGAGAGAAGAGGTGGCTTTATCCTTAACAAATTGGATAGAAGAATGACTGGGTCACATTACTCAGAGGCGTTAAATTATCCAATTGAAGCGCCAGATGGGACTATGGTTTATCCGGGAGGAACGCTGCAATCAAATAACGAAAATTGGAATTATAGGTGGTCTGAGGAAAAAGTAAAATGGGGATTAAAAAATGGTTATATTGTATTTAAAAAGTTCAATGATAAGTGGAATGTGTATTTTAAGCAGTATCTCAATGTGGATAATAATGATGAATTAATTGATAGAAGTATTCCTTATCAGAATGTTATTAAATTGGAACAATTTGGAACAACACAAGGAACCAAGGAAATTATGGACTTATTAGGAAATAAGTATTTTGATTACGCTAAACCATCAGGATTAATAAAATACTTGGTAAAATTTATATGTAATGATTCTGATTTAATTCTCGATTTTTTTAGTGGAAGTGCGACAACAGCACATGCAATAATGTCCTTAAATGCGGAGGAAAATAAAAAAAATAGATATATTCTAGTCCAGTTGCCTGAAGAATGTAATGAGAAAAGTGAAGCTTGGAAGGCTGGTTTTTCAAACATTTGTGAAATTGGTAAAGAACGTATTCGACGTGCAGGAGAAAAGATTAAGCAGGAACATCTGGATGCTGATGTTGATATTGGTTTTAAAGTATTTAGGGAAGCCGATACAAATATCAAATGGAATTCACTTATGGATATAGGACAGATTGACATTACTCAATTGGAAACGTCACCGGACACAATTGATTTTATGCCAAATACAAAGGATGTAGATGTAGTGTATGAATTAATGTTAAGGCAAAGAAATGTACCGTTATCATCAAGGATAGAACGAATGTTCGGGGGGGGGTATTCTCGCACTTTCCTTTATGCGGATAGCTACTTGGTATGTCTTGAGACAAAAATTACAGAGGAGTTAATTGATAAACTGGCAGGGATAGATCCACTGCCGATAAAATTCATTTTCAGAGACTCGGCATTCCAGGATGATATTGCATTAAAGGACGAAACATTTCGGCGTTTAAGGGCGTTAATTGAAAAGAATAGTGGAATGAACAAAATGGCATATACAGTAGAATTTATTTGATGTTATGTTGCATCTGATTTACTTGTGATATGTCAGAGTCATAGTGCTGAAAATGGGAAATTGGAGGACACTATGGAAGATAAAAAAGTAAATCAGGGTATTAGCAATACCGTCAACGAGCAGGTTAGAAAATTGGAAAGTTTGTTTCCGTCAGTAGTGAAGGATGGAGAAGTGGACTTTGAGGCGTTGAAGGAAGAGTTAGGTAAATTTGCAGAAGTTGATAGCGAAAAATATGAGCTTACATGGGCAGGGAAAAAGAGAGCAAAAAAGATTGCGAAGGAAGATGTGGTTGGAAGAACTCTGAAATATATCCCAGAAGAAAGTAAGAATGCAGATACAACGGAGAACCTATATATTGAAGGGGATAATCTAGAGGTGTTAAAACTTCTTCGTCAGAATTATTATGGCATGATAAAAATGATTTATATTGACCCACCATATAATACGGGAAATGATTTTATTTATAAGGATTCATTTACAATGTCATCATCTGAAGCTGATATTGCTGACGGATCAAGGGATGAACTTGGAGAACGATACGTCATAAATTATAGTTCGCAAAATAGATTTCATGCAAATTGGCTTAATATGTTATATCCTAGATTGCTAATTTCCAAGGATTTTTTGCATGATAAAGGTGTTATTTTTATATCCATTGATGATAATGAAATGTCTGACCTAAAAAAAATATGTGACGAGATTTTTGGGGAATCTAATTTTATTGCAGAGTTTGTTGTTGCATCAAATTCAACTAAAAATAATTCTAAATATGTTTCAATTTCACATGAATATATTTTGTGTTATGCAAAAAATAAAGCTAACTTACAAGAAGAATGGAAGGTTAAGAAAAACAATGTTGATGAATACTATTCGCGAGCCATGCAGTTAGTAAAGAAAGGATTAGATCAAGAGACAATACATGAGGAATTATTAACACTTGTTAAATATCCCAGATTTTATGATTTAGATCATTACACATATGCTGATGAAAAGGGAATTTATCAGACGGATAATCCAGGAGGAGTATCGAATGGAAATATTGAGAGCGAAATAATACATCCTGTGACTAAAAAGGCATGTGCTAAACCTAATGGTGGCTGGAGATACAAGGAAGATGAGCTTCGAAGGATGGAAAGAGAGGGTCTACTTGCTTTTGGAGCAGATGAAACGGTTGTTCCAAGGGTAAAGCGTTATTTAAGTGATTATATATATCAGGTTCCTAAATCGGTATTGTTTTTTGATTCACAAGGGAGTACAAAATGGTTAAAGAGTAACAGAATTCCTTTCGATTTCGCAAAGGCTGTAGAACTTATGAAATATATTATTTCAATTTCGGATGAAGATGCAATCGTTTTAGATTATTTTTCAGGCTCCGCAAGTACAGCGCATGGTGTTTTTCGGCAAAATATTGAGGATAATGGACGAAGAAAATTTATTTTGGTTCAATTGCCGGAAATATGTGAAGATAAGTGCGAAACATCCACGAAAGCTTATAATAACATCTGTGAAATTGGTAAAGAAAGAATTCGAATAGCAGGAGATATAATTAAACAGGAAAATATTGATGCAGACATAGATGTCGGTTTCAAAGTATTTCGTGTAGCAGACACCAACATTAAATGGAATTCTCTTATGGATGAAGGACAGATTGATTTGACACAAATTGAGATGACACCAGATCAACTGGATTTTATGCCAGGTGCCAATGATGTAGATATTGTTTATGAACTTATGCTTCGCCAACGAGATGTGCCATTATCCGAATCATTGGATCAGTTATCTGATATTGGCGACCGTACATATCTCTATGCTGGCAGTTTCCTTGTCTGTCTTGAGACAGAGATTACAGAGAAATTAATTGGCAAATTGGCAGAGCTCGACCCGTTACCGATTAAGTTTATTTTTAGAGATTCTGCTTTTAGGGACGATATTGCATTAAAGGATGAGACTTTTAGAAGATTGAAAGCGCTGGTGGAGAAAAATGCAGGAACCAACAAACCTGCCTACACGGTAGAGTTCATTTAAGGAGAGGAGTATATGTTGGAGAAGTATCTCTTTAGACCCAGATTTACTTGAAAAAATGTGTGAGGATTTTGGAGGAATAGCAGAAAGGCGAGAAATCTGAGAGGGTTTTTCGAATTTTGGAGCCTAAGTAAAGAAAAGTTGCAAGAAGAAGGTGAGATAGATGGCTAATCATATTATATTTCAATTCGAGGATGATCTTGACTATCAGATGCAGGCAATTCACTCTACGATAGAGTTGTTCAGAGGCTTGTCAAGGCAGATAGATGGTATATATAGACCAAGCCGTATTCGTAAAATTGGTGAAGGAGATCCAGTTAGAAATCCGGATATTGTTGTTGGAACTCGTTTAATTGAGAATCTCAGAAAAGTACAATTATCCAATAATTTGTTTGCAGATAATGATTTAGTAGAGGGAAAGAACTTTACAATTGAAATGGAAACCGGTACAGGAAAGACTTATGTGTATTTGCGCACCATTTTGGAATTACATAGGGAATATGGATTTAAAAAATTTATGATTGTTGTTCCATCTATTGCTATTCGCAAAGGTGTTGAAAAATCCATGGAGCAACTGTCTGAACACTTTAGGAGACTATACAATATTGATATTCTAAAGCACTGTTTTATTTACGACAGCAACAACCCAAAGCAGATTAGTTCAAAGTTGGTGGAAAGCAATGATTTGAGTATCTGTGTGTTAAATATTCAGGCATTTAATAAGGACACCAACAAAATACGTAAAGAGGATGAATACGGGCAAAATTTGTGGGAGGACATTAAATATATTAAGCCAATCGTTGTGATCGATGAGCCACAGAAGATTGAAGGGACTGCAAAGAAAAAGTCAAAATCGTTAGAGGCTATTGAGGAGTTACAGCCGTTGTTTACTTTGCGTTATTCCGCCACACATAAGCAACTGTATAATCAGATTTATAAATTGGATTCTTATGCGGCATACCAAAAGAATTTAGTTAAGAGAATTGTGGTGAAAACTGTGCATGGGGTAATACCAAAGGATTATCCATACGTACGGTATCTGTCTTTTACGTCAGATTTGAAAGCAAAAATAGAAATCTTTTCTCAGGAGCAGGGTGGAACGATTCGCTTTAAATCTTTTAATGTAGGAGGTGCGGCATCTCTGGAAGAATTATCTGGAGGTTTGGCACAATATAAAGATTATCGTATTGCTGAAGAACCACATAAGCTGAAACCATTATCTATTGCGACAAAAGAGGGATTCTTTCTTTTGTCGCAGGGACATAGTAATTACGAGATTGAAAAAAATGAGGCTGTGCGAATTCAAATAAGATTGGCGATTCAGAATCATTTTACAAAACAACTTAACATAATTCGCCAAGGTAAGAAAATAAAAGCATTGACATTATTTTTTATCGACTCTGTTGATAAAGTGCGTGATGATACTGCTCCTGATGGACGGGGAGAGTATCTGCGAATATTTGACGAAGAATATAGGGAATATGTCAGTACCCATGCACATGAGTTGGAGAAGTACAAGGAGTTTTTCCCTGATTATATGAATGTCCAGGCTGTCAGAGAGGGGTACTTTGCCAGAGATAAGAAAAACAATGTTGTAGATGTGGATGGATGGGATTCGGAGCTTGATGAAAGTAGCATGAAGATTAAGGCGAAGTCACAAGAGGATATTGATAGAGGGATCAGTTTGATTCTAGAAAAGAAAGATGAATTAATTTCTTTTGACGAACCGCTTGCTTTTATTTTTTCTCATTCAGCACTGAGAGAGGGATGGGACAATCCGAATGTTTTTACGCTTTGTACGTTAAAGTCTGGAGGCTCGGATATTGCAAAGAAACAGGAGATTGGTCGAGGACTAAGATTACCGGTTGACATTACAGGCAACCGATGCATTGATAAGAGAATAAACGAATTGACAGTCATTGCGAATGATTATTATGATCATTTTGCAGCGGCACTTCAGAAAGATTTCAATGATAACATGCACTTTGATAAGAACGAAGTTACTGCTGAAATTTTAATTTCTACGTTGAAGACATCAGGAGTTCCTACGGAAAGGGTAACGCCGGAATTAGTGGATACCTTTAAGGAGGAATTGATATCGGCGGGGGTTATGAATTCTGACAATATTTTAAAAGGATCTGCAGACCAGATTACCAAAGCTTTCGACAATATGGTTTTTTTCGATGACACATTGCATGAACATGCAGAGATTATAAAGAAGAAATTCCAGGAATTAATGGTTCAGAAGGGGACGAGAAAGATTGATATTGTCAATGGGGATAATGAACCATATCGAAATAGAGTGAGAGCTTATGTGACAGAGGGTGAGTTTAACAAAATTTATATAGGGCTTCGCCAAAATCTTATGAAACGAACGATTTACAAGTTCAAAATTGATAAGGATCAATTTATTGAAAATTGCATTTTTGACATTAATCAAATGCTGCTGTTCAAAAAGGCAACAAATGAATATAAGGTGGAAACCGGAAGAGCAACGTATAATCAAGCCGAAATGTTTATCATGGAAGAAACCGGATATGATGATAAGCAATTGGAAATAGAAATCAGCTCTGCGGAAAAATCAGATTTTGAAATTGCGAACTTTATTATGCATCATACGATGATACCCCGCCTAGCTATTTTCAAGATTATTCAGGGAATAGACAAGAGAGAGTTACTAAACAATCAGGATATTCTGGATAGTGTGACACAACTTATTTTACAGAAACTCAATGACACCAAGGCTGCGAACATTACTTCATATGAAGTGATTAACGGCTATGAGTTGGCGGAAGGGAACATTTTTGAGTTAGATACAATTTCTGCTGAAGATTTTGAACAGGAGTGGAGAGTTTTTCAAGCAAAAACTGACAGAAGCTCTGCCATGAATGAATATTACAAAATGGATAGTGAAGGTGAAGCAGAGTTTGCCCATAAATTAGAAAATAATACAAATGTGTTGTTGTTTACTAAGCTCAAGAAGGGTGGATTTGTGATTGATACACCATACGGAAATTATAGCCCAGATTGGGCGGTTGTCTGCAAAAAAGAAGCATTGACTGATGAATCTGTAGGCATCTATTTCATTGTGGAGACAAAGGCAGGAAAGTCAGAGGCTAATCTTCAAGATGTGGAACGGAACAAGATTCGCTGTGGTAAGCTTCATTTCAAGGCTGTGTCTGATCAAATCAAATTTGATTGGGTAAATAGTTATGAAGATTTCCGCAGTAAATTCGGGGTAGCGGAAAGTAATTATTAAAAGTCAGATTTTTCATTACTAGAAATCAGAAATTGAGAATATGGGAAATGGTGTGATAATCATAAAAGAGGACGTTAGGATGGTAAAAGTTTATGGATAGAAAATTACCGGATACACCATGGCATGTGGGATATATTAAGAAAGAGGAAGATGATCCGAGGCGGCATAAGGCACGCTGCATTCACAATGTGGATGGAGAATGCAGGAGTACATGCTCTAATTATTACAGGGAAACTTGCGGGGGGTCCAGCCATTGTGATGATTATTCAGAGACAGTAGCGGACTATAAAAAACTGCTAGAGGAACGAAAAACAGCAGATGAGATTGAGAGAGAGAATATTCAAAAGTATAAATTGAGCTTATTACAAAAGAAAAAGGAGCTGACAAAAACAGATAATGCTTATAGTCATAAGACAACAAAGAGCATTAGAAGATGTCTCGTTTGTAATGAAGGGTTAGAAAGTGTCAAATATTCCTTAAAAAAATGTTTGTATTGTGGGATGTATTATTTGAATATTAACGATTCTACAAATCCGGATATTCTTGACATAGTTAAAGCAGATGAAGTTTTTTTAATGAATGTTCCGAGAAATCATGTTCCAACGCAGAAACAGAAAGGACAACAAAAGTTCACGATTAGGCATAATTCGTTATGCAAGTATATTAACAAGAAAAATAAGTGTACAAAATTAGAATGCAATAAATTCGCTAAGAGATGTGCTGAAGTTGGATGTGAGTTTTACAAGAGAACAGATGATTGAGCTATATTATAGGAAACGGGGTAGAAAATAATATCAGAATGCGAGGGGAGATAAATGAACGAAAAGAAAAAGGTTAAGACATTTAGTAATTGTCTGTTCAAATTAAACATTCCAAAGATTATCCGTTTTGATGATCATCTTGAGATATCTACGAGTCTGACTTTTCGTACTGCGGATCCTGAAAGTACGGTCATCTTTTGTCAGGCTAAATTTATAGACAGATTTGGGATGAATTTCGATGTCAATTTGTGGAATCAGGTATATGTTAGGGGGACGAATGCAATCAAGAAAATTCGGTTTGATATCGATTTGAATGGTAAACATCCGTCTACCCAAAATGCAATTCTTTTGCTCAAGTTCATGACAAATGAGGGGAAGATTTATGAACTTGAATATCATACGGATGATAAGCATGTAGTTACTTTTGAAGGAATCTCCGAAGCAGAGCAGGATGAAATACATCAAGTGGATTATGCGGAAATTGTAGCAAGTTTTAATGATACTCAACTACAGACAAAAGGCACTGAGGAAGCAAATCATAATTCAGATGATGAAAGTGTATCTAGAGAAGCAGAATTTACACATATTCCTGCAATAGATGAATATAAAAAAGCATTGCTCCGTGAGCAATACTATTTACAAAAGGAAGGGGGAAGAAAGTACAAAGTTACAGATGGAAAGCGGCTCAACATGTATCAAGGGTTAGTAACATATACATTTGATATGGAATCAGAGTTATTTTTATCAGATGATGCCCCGATTACGTTAAAGGTAGGAAGTTCTGAAGCAACTGGAAGCGTATTGATATGTGAAGGTTTCAATATCAGTGTGATGATTGATAAGGACTTCGGTGATACGATTAATTCAGCGATGATTTGTGTTGAACCATGGAAGTTGTTAGAAGCGCAGGTTAATCGACTTAATTCTATATGTGCAGCTGATAAGCTGGTAATACGTCTAATGAAGGATGGTCCAAGGCTTTCAACGCAGGAATCCATGAATATGATTCCTAAAGGACAAATAGCAGCAAAGAAGAAGATAGATGAATCAGATATTACATTAATATGGGGACCGCCTGGCACAGGAAAGTCATATACCATGGCAAATGTTGCGATTGAATATTTGCAGCAGGGGAAAAAGGTACTGGTGGTATCTCATAGTAATATTTCGGTTGATGGTGTAGTAAATCAGGTTTTTAATCAGCTTACTATGTTAGGAAAGCAAGCGTGGTTAAGACATGGAAGAGTTCTTAGATATGGATACGTTCGCGATGAAAATCTCGCGGTGAATCGAAACGCAGTTGCGTTTAATTACACTTTGGACCGAAATCCGGATTTGAAAAGTCAAATGGATGACCTGACAGAGAAAAAGAAAACTTTGAAAAAAACTGGTGGTCAGTTTTCATCTCAGATGGTTGGCATAGAGAAAGAACTGAAAAAAATTAGAAACCAGATTAGGATGCAGGAAACAAAGTATGTAGAGAAGGCCGATATGGTGGCAACAACGATTTCTAAAGCTGTGGTCGACCATATATTTGAGGATAGAAAATATGACCTTGTAATGTTTGATGAGGTTAGTATGGCATATGTTACCCAGATCCTTTGTGCGGCACAGATTGCAAAAGAGAAGTTTGTGTGTGTTGGCGATTTCAATCAGCTTGCTCCCATTGCGCAGTCGGAAGCAGCAAAGGTTCTTCAGGTGGATGTATTTTCGTATCTGGGAATCGTAGATCAAAACGGAAATATACATAACCATCCATGGCTTGTCATGTTGGATGAGCAGAGACGTATGCTTCCGGAAATATCGGTATTCCCCAGCAAATATGTATATAAGAATTTGTTGAAGAATTATAGCGATGCATCGAAAAATCGATATATTGCTGATAGGGAACCAATTCCGGGAAAGGCAATGAGTTTTATTGATTTGTCCGGGACATATTGTGCTGCTGACAAAAATATGGATAATTCCAGATATAATATTGTCAGCGCTGTAGTTTCATTTGCATTAGCAAAGAGAGCTAATAAAGAAAGTGGTAAGGATAAAGAAAATATCGGAGTAATCACTCCTTATGCGGCACAGGCGAGAATGATAGGAGCTATGATTCAGGATGATCTTGAAGTTGAAGATGGTACGGTTTCGTGTGCTACAGTTCATCAGTTTCAAGGTTCTGAGAGGAATATGATTATTTTTGATGCTGTAGAAAGCTATCCCGGTACACAGGCTGGATTTTTAATGTCAAAGAATGAAAATAGGTCTTTGATTAGACTTATCAATGTTGCCATGACACGTGCCAGAGGTAAGTTTATTGTAGTAGGTAATTCTCAGTTCTGGTTAAAAGCATTTGAGGATAAGAACAATTTTTTTGTTCAGCTTATAAAGTATTTAGTGGAGAAATGTCATGTGGTAAAGCATGCGAATGATCGTTCGCTTGAAGACATGTTGCAAACCTTGGATTACGGAAAAAACATCCGTTATTATAGTGAGATTTCTGCTGCAATTACTATTTTGAATAGAGATATTACTGCTGCAAAAAGTAAGATAGTGGTATCGATTCCATGTAGCGAAATGGATATGGAATTAAATATGTCAATTATAAGAGCGCTTAAGGAAGCAAAAAGAAATGGCATTACGGTAAACTGTAAAGCATTGGATTACGAAGAACTTGCGCAAGAATGGAAGGAGTTAGCCTTCGCATCTCAAAATGCTACATTTCCCTTGATAGTCATAGATGATTCCATTGTCTGGTACGGTATGCCCATTACAAAAGGGGTATTCCATGGCAAAGGACAAGTGGGATTTGTAACGGTTTGTCATCTTTGTTTTAGAATGAAGGGAAAACATACGGTTGATATGATTAGGTCGCTTACAGATATTGATATGCGTCTTGTAGATGGGGTACGTAAGTCGTTTCCTTCGGAGAAGTATGTTACAAATGATAATGGAAAGAATATGGCGGAGGCAGATATTCATGGTTATATACAAAAGTATATAAAATGTTCGGTATGTCATCAGCCGACGCAAGTAACAAGGTCTACAAGGGGAAAAGTATTTCTCAAATGCCCATCATGTAAGAATATGGATTTCCTAACACCAGAAATCGTCATGGATTATGTAGAGCATGCGCAGGCCGTTTGTCCCCAGTGCCATGCACCGATCTTTAGAGCCGGAGTAAGCAAGGTTGGTATATGGTGTGTGTGTGCGAATGGTCATTACCCCAGTGTAGATGAGATATAGATTTGAGAGATAGAGTAAACAATCATGAACCCAACAATCAATTACTACAACAAAAATGCCTCGGATTTCGTGTCAGGCACCATTAACGTGGACTTTACCGCCACCCAGAACAAATTCCTGGACAAGCTACCGGAAAATGCCAGAATCCTTGACTTTGGCTGTGGTTCCGGGCGGGACACCAGATACTTTCTGGAACAGGGCTATCAGGTGGATGCCATAGACGGTTCCGAAGAACTGTGCAGGCTGGCCTCTCAGTACACCGGAATCCCGGTGAAGCACATGTATTTTCAGGAGCTGGACGTGGAGGATACATACGATGGAATTTGGGCGTGCTCGTCCATTTTACATCTTCCTAAGGTGGAACTATTGCCTGTTATGAAGAAGATGGCGGCAGCCTTGAAGAGGAACGGCATCATCTATACTTCTTTTAAGTGCAGTGAGTTTGAGGGAGAGAGAAACGGGAGATATTTCACGGATTTTACCATGGAAACATTCCGGGAGTTTGTTGCGCCCATTGAGGAACTAAGTATCACAGAGTTTTGGATTACAGGGGATGTAAGACCGGGCAGGAGTGAGGAAAAGTGGCTGAATATAATTCTGCAGAAGAACTGAATATCGAATTGGAAGAAGCGCCCAGTACCGATGCCATGACCGGTGATCGGGATAAGAGAATGTATCTTTACTATCAGCTTATTCGGAGTATCAGCCAGGCGAAACAGATCGACATCATTGTTTCCTTTCTCATGGAGTCCGGGGTGAAGCTGCTGCTGAAGGAGTTGAATCAGGCATTGAACCGGGGAGCCAAGGTGCGGATTCTTACCGGAAATTATCTGGGGATTACCCAGCCTTCTGCGTTGTATCTTATCAAACGGGAGCTGGGAGATCGGGTGGATTTGCGGTTTTACAATGAGAAGGGGCGTTCCTTTCATCCCAAGTCCTACATTTTCCATTACGAGAATCACAGTGAGATTTACATTGGTTCCTCCAATATTTCCAGAAGTGCGTTGACTTCCGGCATCGAGTGGAATTATCGTTTCAGCAGCAAGAAGGATCCGGAAAACTATGAGAAGTTTTATCGTACCTTTGAGGATTTGTTCGAGCATCATTCCATTGTGATTGATGATGCGGAACTGAAAGCATATTCTAAGAGCTGGCATAGACCGGCAGCCATGAAGGATTTGGACCGGTATGATGCCAGTGAGGAGGACGATGCCAAGGTTCAGAAGCTGTTTGAGCCGAGAGGTGCCTAGATTGAAGCTTTGTGTGCGTTGGAACATAGCCGGGCAGAAGGTGCCACCAAGGGGCTGGTGCAGGCGGCAACAGGCGTGGGGAAAACCTATCTGGCGGCCTTTGACTCAAAGGATTATGAGCGTGTTTTATTTGTGGCGCATCGAGAGGAGATTTTAAATCAGGCAGCCCAGTCTTTCCGGAATGTGAGGGATTCTTCGGAATATGGATTTTTCCGGGGGGATGAGAAGACCACGGGCAAACCGGTGATTTTTGCATCTGTGGCTACCCTTGGCAGGGAGGAGTATCTCTGCGAGAAATATTTTGCGCCGGATTATTTTGACTATATTGTGATTGATGAATTCCATCATGCGGTGAATGAGCAGTATCAGCGAATCGTGGATTATTTTCAACCGAAGTTTCTGCTGGGGCTCACGGCTACGCCGGAGCGAATGGATGGAAAGAACATCTACGAGATTTGCGACTACAATGTTCCCTATGAGATTTCCCTGCAGGAAGCCATCAACAAGGGAATGCTGGTTCCCTTTCATTATTATGGAATCTATGATGACACGGATTACTCCAAGCTCCATGTGGTGCGGGGAAAGTACACGGAGAAGGAATTAAATGAAACCTATATCGGCAACGTGCATCGCCACGATTTGATTTATAAGCATTATTGCAAATATGGTTCCAGACAGGCGCTGGGCTTCTGTTGTTCCAAGGCCCATGCGGAGGAAATGGCAAGGGAATTTTCCGGCAGGGGGATTCCTTCCGTGGCAGTTTACAGCGATGCCAAGGGGGAGTTTTCCGAGGACCGGTCTGTGGCCATCGAGAAGCTGAGGTCCGGGGAAATCCGGGTGATTTTTTCGGTGGACATGTTCAACGAAGGGGTGGACATTACATCCGTGGACATGGTGATGTTTCTGCGGCCCACGGAGTCGCCCATTGTGTTTTTACAGCAGTTGGGACGGGGTTTGCGACGCAGCACCCGGAAGGAGTACCTGAATGTGCTGGACTTTATCGGCAATTATGAGAAGGCCGGAAGAGTTCGCCAGCTTTTTACAGGGAATACTTGTCAAAAATCCGGCAGTTATGAGTTCATGGACAGGGACAATATTCCGGACGATTGTTTTGTGGATTTTGACATGAGGCTCATCGATCTGTTTGCTGAGATGGATCAAAAGCACAGGAAGCTTCGGGATATGATTTGCGACGAATTTTACAGAGTCCGGGAGCTTGTGGAACATTGTCCCAGCAGGATGGAGCTTTTTACATACATGGAGGATGATATTTATCAGATGGCCATTGCCCATGCCAAGGACAATCCTTTTAGGGATTATCTGGGATATCTGGAAAGCCTGGGGCAGCTGTCGGCGGAGGAGCAGGTTCTTTTTGACGGAATCGGCAGAGAATTTGTGAATCTGCTGGAGACTACTAACATGACCAAGGTGTATAAGATGCCGGTTTTGCAGGCATTTTACAATCATGGGGATATCCGGCTGGCGGTAACGGAGGAAGAGCTGCTGAAAAGCTGGAAGGAGTTTTTTGATGCGGACGGAAACTGGAAGGATCTGGACAAGGATATGACCTATCAGAAGTACCGGAGCATTTCCGACCGGGAGCACATCAAGAAGATCATGTCTATGCCGGTTCATTTTCTGCAGGAGTCGGGAAAGGGATTTTTCCTGCAGAAGGAGGGCTATGCGCTGGCGCTCAGGCCGGAGCTGGAGGCAGTGATTGGAACGGAGGTCTTTGCGCGGCAGATGCGAGACGTGATTGAGTATCGGACCATGGATTATTATCAGAGGCGGTATCGGGGGAGAGCTGCCAAGCAGCGATTTTGCGAATGGGGTTCTCTATCCGTGAATTGACTATTGTGGAAGCGCAAAAGACTATGAAGGCTACTCTGTTGGGGAAGGGAATCCGCATTGATGTCTATGTGAAGGACATGGAAGGCAATGCCTACGACATTGAGATGCAGATGACAAAGGAGAAGGAACTTCATCTCCGTAGTCGATACTACCATAGTGAGATGGATAGTTACCATATTAAAGCCGGTCAGAAGTACAAGGATTTGAAGAAATCCATAGTGATTTTTGTGTGTGCTTTTGATCCTTTTGAGGAAAATCGTAGTATCTATACTTTTGAGACAATGTGTAGCGAGAACCCGGAGATTGTTTTAGAGGATAAGCGGAAAACGTTTTTTGTCAATATTTTTGGTGATAGAACAGGTGTGAATGAAAAAGCAGTAAATCTTCTAGACTATTTTAAAACTGGGGAGCCCACAGATGAGTATACCGGTGGACTTCAGAAAAGAGTTCAGGAGATCCGGGCGGACAGCGAATGGAGGACGAATTATATGACGATAGAAATGAAGATGGATGAGAGATTTGAGGATGGAAAGAAGCGAGGGAAAGCGGAGGCTATTTTGGAACTGTTAGAAGACTGTGGTTCAATTTCTAAAGAATTGCGAGCCAGAATTATGGATGAAACCAATCCGGATAATTTGAAGAAATGGTTGAAGCTTGCGACAAAGGTGAACTCTATTGAGGAATTTGTAAGACAGATGTAACGGGTTTTCATGGCAGGCAGACTATTAGGAGAAATACATTAAAATCTATTTTATGGGGAGGTACACATGAAGCTTTTACACTTGGCGGATTTACATCTTGGGAAATCCCTTCAAGAGTTTGATCTCAAGGAAGATCAGCAGTACATTTTAGATCAGATACTTGGAATCATCAAAAAAGAATCCATCGACGTTGTGTTGATTGCCGGGGATGTCTATGACAAGCCCATTCCCAGTGAATCAGCAACGAAACTGTTAGATTACTTTTTGTGCAGCCTTGCGCAGCTGAAAGTCAAAACATTTGTCATCAGTGGAAATCACGACTCGGATGAGCGATTGAATTATGGAAGTAGTCTTTTTGAGTCGAATCAGATTTTCATTTCTGCAATCTATGATGGCTCGTTATATAAGCAGACGGTAACGGATGAAAAGGGAGAGGTAGATATTTATCTGCTTCCATTTGTAAAGGCATCACAGGTAAGGCATTTTTATCCGGAGGAGAAGATCGCATCCTATGAAGATGCAGTACGTGTGATTTTTAGCCATACTCAGATCGATGAGAAGAGACGAAATGTTTTGGTGGCGCATCAGTTTGTGGCAGGCAATGGCGAAGATCCGGTGCTGGGAGGATCTGAGGGGGCGATGGTGCAAAGTGTGGGTTTGGTTGAAAAAATCGGATATGACTGTTTTGCGCCCTTTGATTATGTTGCCCTTGGACATATCCACTCGGCCCAGAGCGTGGGACGAGATGAAATACGGTATGCCGGTTCCCCGCTTAAGTATTCTCTGAAAGAGGCAAATAATGACAAGTCGGTGCCCATCGTGAGTTTAGGGGAAAAGGGGCAGGTGGAACTCCAGCTGGTTCCACTAAAGCCCATGAGGGATTTGCGACATATAAAGGGTAGCATGAATAAGCTGCTGGACAAGGAGAATGTGAAGGCCCCGGAAGATTTTATTTACGTGACTTTGACGGACGAAGACGCAATCAATGATGTAATGGGTATATTTCAGCAGACATATCCCAATACCGTCAAAATTGATTACGACAATTCCCATACCAGGGAGGTAGAGCAGGTCGATATCACCAGGATTACGGAGAATAAATCTTTTTCCGAATTAATCGGTGATTTTTACCAACAGATGTATGGCTGCGAAATCAGCGAGGAGGAAATCTCGATGATGAAACGGGTTGCGCGGGAGGCGGGTGTGATCAATGAAACCAATTAAATTAATCATAAGTGCATTTGGGCCTTATGCGGATACCATGCCGGAAATTGATTTTGAACAGTTTGCGGATAAGGGCCTTTTTTTGATTTCCGGTGACACCGGAGCAGGAAAGACCACGATTTTCGATGCTATTTTTTTTGCATTATATGGGGAAACCAGTGGCAGCTATCGGGATAAGAAAAATCTCAGAAGTGAATATGCAAAGGATACAGCGGAGAGTTATGTGGATTTCTATTTTTCTCATCAGGGAAAAAATTATCACGTAAAACGCAAACCAACCTATGTTAGGAAAAAACAGCGTGGCTCGGGATGGATCACGGAAAATGAGAGCGCTGAATTCTATGAGGAGGGTATGTCCCCCATAGAAGGGGTTACAAATGTAAATAATGCCATTCATGAGCTTTTGCGTATCAATGATAAGCAGTTCAAGCAGATTGCAATGATTGCACAGGGCGAATTCTGGAATTTGCTCAATGCGAAAACGGAGCAGAGAACGGAGATACTGCGTACTATTTTTTTGACGGACGGCTACAAGCGTATAGAGGGCAAACTGAAGGAGCGCATGGATGATAGTTATAAGTCAAAAATGAAATATGAGCATAGCGTGATGCAGTACTTTTGTGATGTGAGTGTAGACGAGAACGATGAGATTTCGGAGGAACTGACAGAACTGCAGGGACGAGTGCAGAGATCAGGAAGTGTCTGTAATTTGGAGGAGTTGCTGGACATTCTGGAGCGTGTTTTGGAGAATGATCAGTCAAAGTTCCAGAAAGAAAATGTCTTACTGGAAAAGGAGGATCGAAAGCTTAAAAAATTAAATGAAGAGCTTGCGAAAGCACACACAAATAATGAGTTTATTGTGAGACTGGACAAGCTGGAGAAGGAGCGTAGCAGCCTTGCAGAAAGAGAGCAGGAGATACAGGAGTTGGAGGCTCTTTTGACAAAGCAGAAGAATGCGCTGCGGAACGTGTTCCCGGCGTACGAAAAGTGGCAAGATAAAACTGGGGAATTGGAAAAAACGAGAAATACGATTACATCGACAAACGAAATACTAGAGCTGGAGCAGGAAGCCGCAGAAAAAGCAGAACAGGCTTTGAAGGAAGCAAATGAGAAAAGCGGGACGGCAGAAACGCTTCAGAAGAAAGCAGATAAGATTACCAGTGAGGAAGAGAAGTATCAGCTGAGAGATCAGCTGATTGAGGAATTAGAAAATCTCTGTAAGATGAAACGTGCAATTTCTTCCCAAGAGGAGGAGCTGATTCATTCGGAGGAGGAGCTGAAAGAGCGAATTGAAAAGCTGAGAAAGATAACCACAGAGCTGAGAGGCAAGCCGGAGGAATTGATATCTGCAGAAAGAAATGGTGAAAAGCTGAGAGATTTATCAAATGTGCTGGGGTCACTTATGAATGAGCATATTCCCGCCTGGAAAGACATGAAAAAGGATTTAGTTAAGAAGCAGCAAGCTTTAGAGAAGGCGTGGGATGCATATAAAGAAGCTAGCGAGAGACGAGAGGAAGCGGAGGAAATCCTTGAGAATTGTCGGGCAGGTATTTTGGCAAAGAATCTGGAGGAAGGAATGAAGTGTCCGGTATGTGGCGCAGTTCATCATCCCCAGCTGGCGCAGCTTCCCCAGACTTCTATTACTGAGGAAACGTTTAAAGAATACCAGCAAAAGGAGCAGAAAAAACACGAGGAAAAGAGCAACGCGTATGCGGCTGCGGAGGCGGCAAATTCTGCCCTTCAGCAGATGGAGGCGCGGTTGGAGGAGGATGTCCGGGACTGTCTGGAAAATGATATATTGGGAATTGAGGCTTTCGGGATGAAGCTGGAGGAGATGATACCGCTTTTGGAGAAAGCCCGGACAGATGTGATACAAAAAATCAAGGATAATACGAAACTGCAGAATGCCTTGAGAAAGGATCGTGATGCATTATCCAGGGCACAGCAGGAATTGGAAAAGGCTCAGGGGGAAGAGTCGGAAGAGTTGAAAATAAAAAAGGAGAAGCTGACACAGAAAACCCAGGAAAACACTGCACAAATTGCTGAAAAAAGTGCTACGAAAGCGACTTTAAACGATTTGGAATTTTTCGACTGGGATACCGCTAAGGCAGAGCGAGAAAATGCCCGAAAGGCTGCAAAAGAGATACGGGAAGCGATAGAGCATGCGGCAGAGGAAAAGCATGCTGCGGAGCAGAGAGTTGCCGGAACCAAATCATCCTTAAATACTTTGGCAGCTGCCCTGAAATCACAGGAAGAGTCTGAAAAGAAACTTAAGGCTGAACTGGATCAGAAACTTGGGGAACAGCAATTCTCCTCCGTTGAAGATATGCTGCAGTATAAAGCTACTGAGGCGGAAATAGCAGATTCCGATCAGATCATCAATGACTATAGGCAGAAAGTTGGCACTAATCGGACGCAGCTTGAACAGGCGAAAGAGGATGCCCAGGGAAAGACAATGATTGATGTGGAGAAGCTGCAGGCGGATTGTGATGAGCAGGAAACAGTAGTTAAGGAAATGCGTGAGAATGTGCACCGGATTGATTCCAGAATCAAGAGCAATTCCGAGAAACGCGATAATATCATCGGTCAAAAAAGCAATTTGGAAAATGTCCGCAAGGAGAATGATATTTGTAGAAGATTATATAATCTTGTGACGGGGCAGACTGGAAATGGTAAGATCAGCCTTGAGCAATATATTCAGGCGGCCGGGTTTGATGGTATTATTAAAGCTGCTAACCGGCGTCTTTTGCCTATGAGTGACGGTCAATATGAGTTGTATCGGCAGGAGACATCTGTGGGAAAAAGGAGTAACACCTTCCTGGATCTTGAGGTTTTAGATAATTATACGGGACATAGGAGACCGGTGGGAAACTTGTCTGGAGGAGAAAGCTTTAAAGCATCTTTGAGCCTTGCGCTGGGTCTGTCTGATACAGTATCTTCCAATCTGGGAGGTATTCAGATGGAGGCATTGTTTGTGGATGAAGGCTTTGGCACTTTGGACAGAAAGTCTATTGAAAATGCTATGGACATTCTTATTAATTTGTCCGGATCCAATAAACTGGTGGGTATTATCAGCCATAGGGAAGAGTTGATGGATAGTATTCCACAGCAGATTAAGATTAAAAAGACAAAGGATGGAAGTAAAATTACCATTGAGGATGGGATTTGAAGTTTAAAGGGAGCACTATGCACTTAAAAAATATCTTGTTGGTTGTCAGCGACATGGAACAGTCGAAGAAATTTTATCAGGACCTTTTCGAGCTGCAGATTATTTCGGATTTCGGGGAGAATGTGATTTTCACAGAGGGATTGGTGCTGCAGGAGAAGGAGACCTGGCAGCAGTTGATTGGAACAGAAGCTGTGGTGGGAAATGCGTCGGAGCTGTTTTTTGAGGAAGGAGATCTGGATGCGTTTATGTCCACGCTGGAGCAATATCAGAAAGAGAATGGAGTTATCATCCAGACAGAGGCTGTCCGGGAGAATTCCTGGGGGAAGCGTGTGGTCATGCTCCGGGATCCGGACGGACATTTGATTGAAGTGGCGGAAAGGTAGGTTTAGAATCGGTAGATAACTGTAGTTGGTCGCATATGGTGTTTACAAATCTCCAAAATGTGATAAAATATAAACAGAAGGAGGGGGATGGTACAATGTTTGGAAAGAATTTGAAATATTACAGATTGAAGAACAATATGACAATGAAAGAACTTGCAGATATAGTCCAGATCTCGCCCATGGCTATAAGTTACTATGAAAAGGAAGAACGTAAGCCGGATATGCAAACGATCAAAGCGCTTGCAAAAGCGCTACATGTAAAGGTGACCGACTTTTTGGCGAACAGAGACTCGACCCTTGTGTTCTGTCACGAGGAATTCAGAAGGAATAGCAAGATGTCAGCGAAACAGCAAGAGTATGTTCGGGAAGAGGTAGAAGAATATTTCGGAAGATTCTATCAGGCTGTTAATATTCTTGGTGGGGAAGTCCTTCCAAAGTATCCTGAATTGCATATGCTGGAATTGGCCGATTCTGCAGATGAAAATGCCTCACGAATGAGAATGCAGTTAGAGTTATCTAAGGATGGTCCTATTGGGAATCTAATAGAAATTTTAGAGAATAAAGGTATTTTGGTGTATTTGTGTAATATTGAGAATGAAGACTTTTCCGGTATGAATGGAACCGTGAATGGTCGCCCATACATTATAATTAACAGGAATATGTCTGCGGAAAGAATTCGTTCCACTATCGCACATGAAATGGCTCATTTTATGTTTAGGTGGCCAGGAAATATGGAAGATAGAGAAATTGAAAAAATGGCAAATGCAATTAGCGGTTCTTTTTTGTTTCCCGTGAACGATGTAAAACGTGAGCTGGGAATTAAGAGAAGTGCGATTACCAATGATATGATAGGAGTATGTAAGGAATATGGCATTTCAATGTACATGCTGGTAATGAGAGCTAATAGAAGTGGAATTGTTAATGACTATGTGGCAAAAACTTTTTATATCAATGCAAATAAGGCCGGATGGAGGAAGAACGAACCTTCACGTATTAAAGGGGAAACACCAAGATTGTTTGATCAGTTAGTGTATCGTGCTGTGACTGAGAACGAGATCACTGCACAGAAGGGGGCAGAATTGCTTCATGAATCATATGAAGAGGTTGTGAAAAACTGCTCGGCTATGGAGGTATAGTGGATGGAGTATATTAGCAGTGATACAAATGTCTGGTTAGACTTTGCAACAATTAATAGGTTAGAATTTCCTTTTAAGCTGCCATATACTTATATCATGAATGAAGATGCAATTGAGGATGAACTGCTTTCGCCCAAAGAATTAAGAGAAACTCTTGTTGGATTGGGATTGAAAGCAGTTGAATTATCGGAAGAGGAATTCTATTTGGCGGAAGAATACAATGCTAAATATCAGAAACCATCACTTTATGATTGCGTGGCATTAGCTATTGCAAAAGTAAGGGGAATAACTTTGATGACGGGTGATGGACCTTTGAGAAAGGCTGCGGAACAAGAGAATGTAGATGTTATCGGGACTATCGGTGTTCTTGATCGATTGTATGAGGAACAATATATCAAAAAAGAAGAATACGTTGACTGCATGAAAGAGTTACTATTACATAATGGGCAAAAGGTCAGATTACCGGAAAAAGAGTTACAAAAGAGGATAGAATAATATGAAACCCAAATCACCCAAAAGCATAGAACTCTACCAAATCATGTTGAAACGGGGATATCCGGAAGGGTTCTGTGACGAAATTACGAAAAATCTGAATACGGATTGGACAGCCCAGCGAATGATTGGGTATCTGTCGCACTATAAGAAGCTTCCCATGGAAGAGATTGTGGATGAGATGCTTGCAATTTTAAGTGACAGAAACCGAATTATGCAGAAGCATGAGATGGAAGAGGTTAACGAAAAGTGGAATATGTTCCTGTCGGAGGGCTTTGATGAAGAGTAAGCTATGGCGGCGGGAAAGGAGAAGCGTGGTATGAAGACACGAGAAGAGGCGCTTGCCTATGGATTGTCGTTTCCGGACACTTATCAGGATGCCCCATTTCATGATGAAAACTGGCAACTGGTGCGGGTGAAGGGGACGAAGAAAGCATTTTTATGGACCTATGAGAGAGACGGGTATATGAATCTGAACGTGAAGGCGGATCCAGAGTGGCGGGACTTTTGGCGGAATACTTTTCCTGCCGTGGTTCCCGGCTGGCATCAGAATAAGAATTGCTGGAATACGATTATTCTGGATGGAAGCATCCCGGATGAAGATATCAAAAGAATGATTGCGGAAAGCTATGATCTGGTTACCGATTCTCCCTCGAAAAGAATCTATGAAGCGGTGAAGAAGATTCCTGCCGGTCATGTGGCCACCTATGGACAGATTGCCGAGATGGCTGGAGACAGGAAGATGGCCAGAGCAGTGGGCAACGCACTGCACAGGAATCCGGACCCACAGAATATTCCCTGCTTTCGGGTGGTAAATAGTAAGGGGGAGTGCTCCGGGTCATTTGCCTTTGGAGGGGCGGATGCGCAGGCAAAACGTCTTCGGGCAGATGGTGTGGAAGTGGTGGATGGAAAGGTAGATTTGAAGAAATATGGGATATTTGTTCGGTCATGAAGGAGGCAGGGGCAAGCATGAATATAGATGATGTTGTTGAAAAATTTAGCACAACACCGTTTCTTTTCTTAGGTTCCGGGATTACACGAAGATATTATAATCTACCGGATTGGAAGGGGTTACTTGAGCATTTTGCAAAAGAGGTTAGAGGCGATGATTTTGCTTATAGTGCGTATGAAAATAAAGCTATAAAAATTGGAAATTCTGCTGGATTACTCCCCAAAGTTGCGGAGTTGATTCAGACGGATTACGATGAAAAATGGTTTGAAGATGCTTCGATTAGGACAGTAGATGCTGATATACTAGACAAAATTAAAACGGGTTTGTCACCATTTAAGGCCGAAGTTGCTTCTTTTATCAAAAGAAAAAGCTGTGTTGTCGGAAAATATGAGTCTGAAATACAAATGTTATCAGCATTATCTGTTAAAAACATAGCTGGGGTGATAACCACAAATTATGATACATTTATAGAGGAGCAGTTTCACGAATACACGAGATATGTGGGACAGAAACAGTTGATTTTTTCTGCGATACAAGGAGTAGCTGAGATATATAAGATTCATGGATCAGTTGAAGCACCAGAGAGTTTGATTATCAATGAGCAAGACTATTTAGATTTTAATCGTAACAGTGCTTATCTTGCTGCAAAGCTGATGACAATTTTTATGGAATATCCTATTATTTTTATGGGATATTCTATAAGTGACAGTAATATACAAAAGATTATTAGATCTATAGTTGATTGCCTTGATGAGGAGCAAATTAGGTTATTGGAAGATAGATTTGTCTTCGTGGAGTATCAGCAGGGAAGAGTAGGAGCAGAAGTATCCCCGTACACAATTATGATTAATGACAAGCCACTTACAATGAAAAAAATTGTTGTAGATGATTTTAAGTTGATTTATAAGGCATTGGAAGGTAAGAAAGCAAAGTTGCCAGTGAGGATTCTTCGAAGATTTAAACAGGAATTGTATGATTTTACGGTTACGAGTGTGCCTACAGCAAGTATGAGAGTGGCTTCTATAGAGGATGATAGGGTTGCTGATGAGGAACTGGTTATGGCGATAGGTAAATACAATGATCTAGGGCCTAGAGGACTTCATGGATTAGAAGCTGATGAGTGGTATAGAAATATTATTATAGACGATATAGGATGTTCAGCAGATGATTTGCTGGAATTTGCGTTTGATAAGTTGATAAAACAGAATTCAGGACGATTACCGGTGAATAAATATTTATCGCAAGCAACTGGAACATATCCCAGGTGTGTGGAGGCTGCGGAGAGACAAGATTTTGATTTTATTATATCTAAAACAATCAAAAAGAATTGCCAACGCCTTGGCGGATATACTTCGGTTAAGCAAATATGGGCGAATGAAAAGGAATCTTTGCAAAGAGCTACAGATTTAATTGCGTATTTACCGGAAAATATGATGAATGTAGATGAATTAGAGAGCATTTTGAAGGAAATTTTCAATAATGATGTCAATGTGCTCCAGAATTCTATTCCTGCAATAAGAACGAATATTAGACGTTTGATTATGATATACGATTATTTGAAATGGGGTAAAACAAAAGAACTTTCCGACTAAAGCACCTGCAAAGCAGACACCGTACGGAAAGCCCTTTTCTAATCTGTCTAGCACCTTAGAACTAAAGCACCTACGTGTAGGCACCGATTCTCCAGCACATAAATAACATATGTACTACAAAATTTATTATACATGAGAGGTTACAGTTTGTAAATCAAAAGTTGTTTGTTCGGGGAAATAAGAGGACGTAAGAGGAAGTAAGAGTGTGTAAAGGGAAGTATGCTGGGAGGATAAACTGGAATGGGATACGCAGACAATAAAACTCACAAACTAAAAATAGGCCCCATTATTGCAGTTCTTGTATTTATTATCGGAATTATTTTTATGACAAAAATAACAGATTTGTTCGTCGGAACGGATGAGATCGAGGCTGCTGTTGTGGAGACTTATGAGACCCAAAGCAGTATCCACACCCATAACCCCGGTGGATGGAAAATGAATATTGAGTGGCTGGATCTGAAAGGAACTGTGCATACAGAGGGAAACTTAGCAAATAAGGATGGTCTGGATGTGGGAGATACCTGTATCATATCAGTTGATGCAAAGACTCATTCCGGCAGAGTCCCTTCGAAAGTAGGCAGTATTCTTGTGTTTGTAATGGGAGTGTGTTTTTGCGGTGGCAGTTTGGCGTATGCAAAAGTTGTTTTCGGCTTCGGAAATAATAAATATAAAAATTAATAATATACAAGGAGATTAACAAAATGAAAATTGCAATTACTTACGACAACGGACAGGTGTTCCAGCACTTTGGAAAAACCGAGGCTTTTATGGTGTATGAGATCGAGGACGGAAATCTGGTAAATAGCGAGATCCTTCCTTCCAATGGCGCGGGACATGGTGCCCTGGCAGGACTTTTGGCGGAGCATGCCATTGATGTGCTGATCTGCGGAGGAATCGGTGCCGGTGCACTGTCCGCTCTGGCGGACTGTGGCATAGAGGTATGTGCCGGAGCTCAGGGTGATACCGAGGATGTGCTGGAGGCATATATGAACGGAGAACTGGTTTCAGCGGGAGCCACCTGTGATCACCATGAGGAGGGGCACATCTGTGGACATCATGAGGAAGAGCATTCCTGCGGAAATCAGGAGAGCTGTGGAGGCGGATGTGGATCCCGAAGCACTCTGGAGGGACGCAATGTGGGAAAAACTGTGAGAACCCATTACCGGGGAACCTTCAACGATGGGGAGCAGTTTGACTCTTCCTATGACCGGGGAGAGCCGCTGGAATTTGTCTGCGGTGCCGGAATGATGATCAAGGGATTTGATGCGGCTGTGGCAGATATGGAAGTGGGACAGATTGTGGATGTTCATCTTATGCCGGAGGAGGCCTATGGTATGCCGGATCCTCAGGCGATTTTCACCATTGAGATTGCACAGATGCCCGGGGCTGAGGACCTTAGCGTAGGGCAGCAGGTGTATCTGTCCAATGCCTATGGACAGCCGTTTCCGGTGAAGGTTACCGCCAAGGACGATACCACCATTACCTTTGACGCCAACCACGAGATGGCAGGAAAGGAATTAAACTTCAGTATTGAGCTGGTGGAAGTGCTGTAGAAACTACGTGGAAAATATGAGTAATCAATCTATTACAAAACAGTTTATCAAATATGTGACACAAAATATTTTTGGCATGCTGGGGGTATCCTGTTACATCATTGTGGATACCTTTTTTATCGCCAAGGCAGCAGGCGCTGACGGAATCACGGTGCTGAATCTGGTGCTTCCCATATACAGCATTATTTTTGCCGTCGGCTCCATGATCGGTGTGGGCTCCGCCATCCGTTTTGCTATTTTGCGGGCTCAGGGAGAGCGGGAGTCGGACTACTATTTCTCCAATGCCATTTTTTTCGTGTGGCTGATTGGCATTTTGGGTACATTGGCGGGGGTCTTTATTCCGGACAAAATCATCGCCCCCATGGGCGGAGATGCGGGAATTGTTGCCCTGGGAACAGGATATGCCCGGACCTTTTTGCTGTTTACCCCATTTTTCATGATGAATTATGTGGTTAGTTCTTTTGTGAGAAACGATAACGACCCAGGGGCTGCCATGGTGGGAACTCTGGCGGGAAGCCTCAGCAATATCCTATTTGATTATATTTTTATGTTTCCTTTAAAGATGGGGCTGACGGGAGCAGCGCTGGCTACGGCGGCATCGCCCATCCTCAGTATTTTGATCTGCAGCACTCACTTTTTGAAAAAGGGAAATACGATACCCTTCCGGCTGTGTGTGCCTTCCCTTCGCAGACTGTGGCAGGCCTGTCAACTGGGGGTATCCGCTTTTGTGGGGGAAATTTCCTCCGGTATTACCACCATGTTGTTTAATTTTCTGATTCTGGGTCTGGTGGGAAATGTAGGTGTGGCTGCATATGGAGTGATTGCAAACTACGCACTGGTGGTTATGGCGATTTTTAACGGTGTGGCTCAGGGTTCTCAGCCCTTGATCAGTGCCTGTTACGGAAAGGGAGATACGCGTGCCGTGTCTAAGATTTTGCGGCTGGGTATTTGCACTGCGGTGGGCATTGCAGCGGTGGTTCTTGTGGCATCCTACGTTTTTACCGATCCATTGATTGCGCTGTTTAACAGCGAGAAGTCTGTAGAACTGGCAGCCTATGCCCGCACCGGCATGCACCTGTATTTTATTGGTTTTTTGTTTGCGGCTGTTAATGTGGTTGGATCCGGTTTCCTAAGTGCCACGGAACGGGCACGGGAAGCCTTTGGAATTTCCGTCATGCGTGGATTTGTGGCTATTGCGGTGTGTTCCGTGGTGTTGGCAAGGGTGATGGGATTAAATGGAGTGTGGCTGTCCTTTCCGGCGGCGGAGCTTCTCACGGCGATGGTGTTGGGGACGGTTCTTTTGTCACGGATTCGATACTCCAGAATGGAACGGAGGTAGACAGAATGAAAAAGAAAAAATTATTGGGCTTATGGGTTTTCTTGTCCATAGTCTGCTTTGTATATGGAATCGTAGTGAGAGCGGCAGGCTCCGGCACCAGCTTTTTTATTGCGTGGCTGGGGCTGGCGGTGATGTTTGGCTTCTTTGCCCTTGCGGTGAAAAAGAATCTATGGAGCAAGTTGCCGAAAGCGATTAGAAAGATTTTTGTGGTTTTGGTTTGCGCCGGATTGGCATTTTTTGTGGTGATTGAGGGATGTGTCATCAGCGGATTTGGTGCAAAGGGACAGGCGAATCTGGATTATATTATCGTTCTGGGAGCCCAGGTGTATGAGCGTGGACCCAGTGTGGTGTTACAGTACCGACTGGATGAGGCCATAAAGTATCTGGAGGAAAACCCGGATACTATATGCATTGTATCCGGCGGACAGGGCTATAACGAGCCCTTTGCGGAAGCGGTGGGTATGGCAGATTATCTGGAGCAGCAGGGCATCTCCCCGGATCGGATTATTTTAGAGGCGGAGTCTAAGACCACCTCGGAGAATATGGCGAACAGCAAGGTATATCTGCCGGAGGGAGCGTCTGTGGGGATTGTCACCAACAATTTTCACATGTTTCGGGCGCTTCAGACGGCCAAGAAGCAGGGAATCGAGAATGTGTGCGGTATTGCGGCGGATTCAAATCCGGTGTATCTGCCCAACAATATGTTTCGCGAGTTCTTTGGGGAGATTAAGTTTTTGATTTTTGGATAATTAGATGACTGCCAGCAAAACCGTGCCAAGGGTGATACAGGCTATCCCGACAGCTGCTTTTCTGGTGAGCTTTTCGTGGAATACGATCCAGGAAAATGCGATGGTAATCAAAATGCTCAGCTTATCAATGGGAACTACTACGCTGGCGGGGCCATCCTGCAGAGCTCGGTAGTAGCAGAGCCAGGACGCACCAGTGGCCAGGCCGGACAGACCGATAAAGCCTAGTTCCTTCTTATCTATTTTTTTTACTTGGTGCTGCTTTCCGGTTATGAATACCATGAGCCATGCCATCACCAAAACCACGGCAGTACGGATGGCAGTGCCCAGGTTGGAATTGATGCCGGTGATGCCGATTTTGCCCAGTATGGCTGTCAGGCTGGCAAATACCGCAGACAATACGGCATAAAGTAACCAACTGCGATTTTGAGACTCTGGATTATTTCCGGAGTCTCTTTTTGCAATCATCAGCATGGTTCCCACACCAATCAGCACCACAGATACAGCTTTTGACCAGGTAAGGCCTTCGTGAAGAAAAATCAGCGCCAGCAAAATGGTGAGGATGGTGCTGGATTTGTCGATGGGCACCACTTTATTGATATCACCCTTTTGCAGCGCGCGGAAATAACACAGCCAGGATGCACCGGTGGCCAGCCCGGATAAAATGAGAAACAGCAGTGTTTTTCCACTGATTTGTGTGATGTCTGTCCACGCACCGGTGATGGATACCATCAGGCACGAAAAAAGTAGTACCACGATGGTACGGATGGCAGTGGCCACGTCGGAATCGGTTTTTCGGATTCCGCACTTTGCCAGAATTGCTGTGATTCCTGCGAAGAAGGAGGAACCGATTGCAAAAAAAATCCACATATATTTCATCTCCCATACATCTCTTGTCACTATCGTAACTTCTATTATGTGATATGGCAAATTATGCCAGTTTTAATAGCATAGAGTTATTATCGGACAGGGGAGCGCATATGTTTACACTGATGACGTGAAATTCAGAATCTGTTAAGCATATGATTGACGTGGGTAAAAAAGAAGTGCTAACATGGATGAGAAAAGCAATACATATGACGGAGGTACAACATGGAAACATGGTTTTATGAAGTGGTGAGCATTGACGGAGATTACGCTAATTTGAAAAGAACAGATATAGATTCGGAGGATTTGAAGTTGGTGGCCAGAGCATTGTTGCCGGCGGAAATCTATGAGGGCTGTAAGCTGAAATATGAGCTCATGCAGTATGAGATGATTTGATTAGATATTGGAGTATGTGCGCTTGTGGAAAAAGCATCGCAATTTGAAAGAAGAGGTGGAAAAATGTACTATGTACCGAATGGCACAGAGCAGTGCGGATATTATGAATGCAAGGAATGTGGCAGCAGATTTCTGGATGTGCGGATTGGACCTCAGCTGGTATGCCCTTATTGTGGGGAGGAACCAGACATGGAGATCGGGCCTGACGAGGAAATGCCCCAGGTAGTGGAGAAAGCAAAGCTGATCCAGATGGTCCGGGGAGCAGAAGAAGTGGAAAAAATGGATACCCTTCTTTCTCTTGCGGTGACCGGTGGGGATTTTAGCTGGATTTAGCAAATCTGTCCGGCAGGGATTCACTTCAAATGTAAAAAATTTATAAATTTCCCATTATTTTCAACAGAACTGGATAAAGAAGATAAGAAGAAAAGGTTACAGGAAGAATATGGTATCTCCATGGATGATGGTTTTGGAACGGAGGTAGATGATATGGGTAATGTAAGTGAGTATTTTATTAGTAGGGGAATGGAAAAGGGAATGGAAAAGGGAATGGAAAAGGGACGTTCTGATATAATTGAAAGTGCACTAAAGAATGGAAATACACTGGAGCAGGTTTCTGCATTCCTCAACATTCCTTTGGAGGAAGTCCGAAAAGTGGAAGAGAAAATGATGCAGAAAGCATAGCACGGCTTTCGTGTATAATAGGAGCAACGTATTTGATTAGAATAGGAATAGCAAAAGGTTATATACGGAGGAAAAAACCATGGGATATTTGATTTCAGAAACAACAAAAGAAGAGCGGGAGCGGATTGTGGCAGAGTCTTTGGGTAATATAGAAGCAAACTGTGATGGCTGCATGTCCGGCCTGGCAGAAATGTATCAGGAATATATCGATGGAAAAAAGGAATTGCGGGAGATCAACATGGAGTTCAATGCCAGATATGTGAAAGGGGACGACATGCCCGGCCGGGAAGGATGCACATATTATCACTAAGAGGACATGACTATGACAAGAGATGAAATCATACAGGAATTATTTCGGCAGCAGGATCAGGAATATAGAAGCTTTCAGGCAAAGCTGATTCCTACGGTGGAACCGGAGCGGATCATCGGTGTCCGAACACCGGCTCTTCGTGCCATGGCAAAGCAGTTGGGGAAGCAGGAGGATATCCAGGCATTTCTGGATGAGCTGCCCCACTATTATTTTGAAGAAAACCAGCTTCATGCCTTTATCATCGGGGAGGAGCGGGATTTTGAAAAATGCATGGTAGAAACGGAAAAGTTCCTTCCGTATATCGACAACTGGTCCACCTGCGATCAGATGCCGCCGAAGACTTATAAAAAGCACACAGCAGAACTGATGGCGTATATCCGAAAATGGATGGTTTCTGACCATACCTACACCATTCGTTTTGCCATGGGAATGCTGATGCGCCTGTATCTGGATGAGGAGTTTCAGCCGGAGTATCTGGAGATGGTGGCATCCGTCAAATCTGAGGAATACTATGTGAATATGATGATAGCCTGGTATTTTGCCACCGCACTGGCAAAGCAGTATGATGCAACTCTACCCTACATCCGGGAACAAAGGCTGGAGCCGTGGACTCACAACAAAGCCATACAGAAGGCTATAGAAAGCTATCGGATTACCCCGGAGCAGAAAACGTATCTTAGGACTTTGAAGATAAAAAAATGATGATTATTTTTCCTGCAATGAGAGCTGACTGCTGCCGCTGATGATAAAGCCCACGTCCCATACGGTGTTTCCTGCGCTGATGTAGCTGTTGTAATCAGCCGGGGAAATATGCAGTGTAGTACCTTCTAGAGTATAGTTCCCATTCCAGCCATTTACCGCTGTGGGAGACTCACTGAAGCTCAGGTCCACTGCCCAGCTGCTGCAATCACTGCCGGAAATATTTGTTATGGTCAGATTATATTGATAGAAATGCTGTCCATCAGCCTCCCAGCTGTTGGTTAGCTGTGTCGTCACTTCCAGGTCACCATTTTTTATGGTATTTCCGGAATTTCCAGATATATTCGACCCGGTTGTCTCGCTGGTTTCTGTGGTTGTATCGGTTGTATTTGTCGGGAAATCTGTTTCCAAATCGGAGCTATCCCCGGTCAGCATTTTGTACAGCCATTTTCCGGAATCGCTGAGATCCTCCCCGGAGAATCCGGATGTTTTGGTGGTGGCGTTGGAAAAAATAGCGGATGTCTCACTTTTGTTGGACAGATTCCATGCCACATAGCTGATGCCATATTGATTCATAGTGTCGATCCATGCGTTGGCCTGCGCCTCGTCGATGGCACCGCTTCCGCTGGCATCACAAATGCCGTATTCCGAAACAAAAACGGGCAGCCCTGCCTCAATAGCAGATACCATGGTATTTCGCAGATCTTCCTTATGGATGGCTGCATAAAAGTGCAGGGTGTACATGATGTTGTCATATCCACTGATGGGATCTGCAGCGGCTTCGTCCACCCGCTGTGCCCAGTTGGGGGTTCCCACCAGAATCACAGCATCCGGGTCATTGGCCCGGATGACCGGAATCACTTCGTTGGCATATTGTTTCACATCGCTCCAACTGGTGCCTCCGTTGGGCTCATTGCATATCTCATACAGCACGTTGTTATGGGAGGCATAGGTCTTCGACATCTCATCCCAAAAAGAGAGTGCTTCGCTTTTGTACTGGTTGGGATTATTGTCGGACAGGGTGTGCCAGTCAATGATCACGTACAAGTCCTGATTGGTGGCATAGGTCACACCGTTATTTACCAGTTCCTTCAGCTGCTCTTTATCTCCTCCGCTACAGTAGCCGCCGGATTCTCCTGTGTACATGGCCAGACGGATCACATTCACATCCCAGTTCTCATGTAACTCCGTAAAAAGTGCTTCGTTCACATACTGGGGGAACCAGGCCAGCCCATGGGTGCTGATGCCCCGAAGCTGGACAGGATTGCCTTTTTCATCCACCAGCCGGGTTCCGTCTACGGAAAGCGCACCATTCACAGAAGGGCAGGCGATGTCAGACTGGGGCTGTTCGTTGTCATCTGCTGTTTCTGTCTCTGTAGTCAGCTCTGTCTCTCCTTCTGCCAGAGTCTCAGTGGCATTGGTTCCGGGTTCCGTTGTGTTATCTTTTTTCCCACATCCGCCGGTAAGTAGTGCCATGCAGAATAGAGGAAGAACTATTTTAAATATTCGTTTCATCATTTTTATCCGTTTCTTTCTATCCTTTCAGAAATTCCATGTTGCGGCATGTTAACTTCCGTGAAAACATCATAAAAACAGAGTATCACATTTTATCTGCATGTGAAAACCCTCTTATGTACCGTTTTTTACCACTTATGTATAAAAATAAGACAAAGTCAATCTTTCTGTGCTATATTTTCTGTGTCGACAGGAAAGGAGAATTCAGATGAAAATTGAAATGGATTTATCTTCTGATATTAAAGAACCTTATGTGGTAATCCATACCAATGCAATTACGGATGATATTAAAAAATTAAGCGCTTACATTCAAAGCCTCGAAAAAGTCATTGCTGTATATGACGAGGAAAGCATTATTATTCTTGAACCGGAGGAAATTTACATGATTGTCTCAAAAGGACGCTCTGTAGATGTGTTCTGCAAGGAAAAACAATATGTTTCCAAAAAATGTCTGTATGAATTTGAGGAAATGTTGCGAGATCATTTTATGCGTATCTCAAAAACAACCATTATTAATTTAAAGCAGATTGACCGCGTGGAGCCTTCCTTCAGTGGAATGCTCATCGTCTTAAAGAACGGGAAGAAGGACTATATTTCACGGAAATATCTGCCGGAATTCAAAAAATATTTAGGATTATAGGAGGAAAGAAAATGAAAGTATTAAAAATGATTGGAAGCGGAATTGCGATGGGATGTACCATCTGCATATTTATTTTAATATTGGGCTCTATCATAGCGGGAGATGATTTCCTTGCTATGTCTACGGAGCGTTTTGTGACACAGGCCATTGGGTGTATGGTTGTGGGAATGGGTTTTAGCGTACCATCTCTGATTTATGAGAGCGAGAGAATAGGTCGGGGAATACAGGCTGTGATTCATATGGGAACCGGGTTTTTCATTTATTTCCTGGTTGCATTGAATGTGGGCTGGATTCCGGTGGAGTTTGGATGGCAGATGACAGTAGTATCCATTTTGGTGGCAATCATTTTTGCCTTTGTCATTTGGGCTGGATTTTATCTGTGCAATAGGAGAGAGGCAAAAAAACTGAACCAGCAGTTGAAGGCAAGAAAATAGTAGTTTGTAGATTACGAAGGAGGAATATTTATGTTTAGGTCATCTTCAATAGTTTGGCACATTATTATAATTCTATATTTGGTATCGATTGTGGCATACATTGCATACTTCGCTATTTGTCACGATATACTAATGATTGGTTTTTTGGTTTCAACCATGTTTATGCTTGGAATTGAGTTGTATATTTTCTTCAAGGAAAAGGTATATAAGCACAGGCGAGGAAATTAATTGCTCATAGTCACATTCATTTAATAAAAAAGGGGTAGATGCATCGCATCTACCCTTGTGTAAATCTGGAT
Source organism: Lachnospiraceae bacterium (assembly GCA_022766245.1). GTDB lineage: Bacteria > Bacillota > Clostridia > Lachnospirales > Lachnospiraceae > Roseburia_C. The sequence continues at coordinate 44,594 of JALEPL010000018.1, forward strand.
AAAAACTGTTTGGTACGTTCTTCCTTGGGATTTTCAAACACTTCCCGGGGATCTCCCTGCTCTAAGATTCGGCCGTCATCCATGAAGATCACCTGATTGGCCACATCCCTGGCAAAAGCCATCTCATGGGTGACGATAATCATGGTGGTGTTCTGGTCCGCCAGCTCCCGCATGACCTTCAACACTTCTCCGGTGAGCTCCGGATCCAATGCGGAGGTGGGCTCATCGAAACAAAGGATATCCGGCTGCAGTGCCAATGCGCGGGCAATAGCCACACGCTGGCATTGTCCACCGGAGAGCTGATGGGGATAGTTGGTCATTCGGTCTGCCAGTCCCATCTGCTTTAAGAGAACTTCCGCCTGAGCTTCAATCTCTGCATGAATCTCCTTTTTTCTTGCCTTGTAGTCCGGCTGTTCCTTCGCTAAAAGCTCCTTTGCCAGCATCACGTTTTCCATGGCGGTGTACTGGGGAAACAGGTTAAAGGACTGGAACACCAATCCAAAGTGAAGACGTTTTTTGCGCACCTGAGATTCCTTCCAGGTGGAAGCATCCTTTGCATCCAGCAGAGTTTCTCCATTTACACGGATGATACCGCTGTCCGGGCGCTCTAAAAAGTTCAGACATCGAAGCAGTGTAGTCTTGCCACTTCCGGATGATCCGATGATGGAAAGCGCCTGTCCCTTTTCCAGAGAGAAATTGATGTCCTTTAAGATTGCCGTTCCGTCAAAAGATTTTTGAATATGTTCTACTTCTAATATTGACATCCCATTCCCTCCTTACTTAAAATAACTCAGTTTTTTCTCTAGTCGTCCAAACAGAACCGTGAGGATACCGTTGCAGATGAGATAGTAAACTGCGGTGAAAAACAGTGGCCAGATAGCTCCGGAAATACCCTGAGAGCCTTTCATAAATGCCTGTCCGGCCCATATAATCTCCTGCAGTGCAATGATGCGTGCCAGAGAGGTGTCTTTTACCAAAGTAATAATTTCGTTGGACATGGGCGGCACGATTCGTTTGATCATTTGAAGCAATGTGACCTTAAAGAAGATCTGACGTTTGGTCATACCCAGTACCAGACCGGCCTCTTCCTGTCCCACGGGCACACCCTGAATTCCACCGCGGTAAATCTCAGAAAAATAGCAGGCATAATTCAGGATAAAGGACACGGATGCGGCAAGAAAACGTCCTGTTTCACCGCCGCCCCAGATGGGATTGCCCAATACCAGACCGGGAAAGTAGTAGATGATCAGAAGCTGAATCATCAGAGGAGTTCCTCTGACGATCCAGACGATAATCTTGACAACGCTGCTCAGAGGCTTGAACCGGGACATGGATCCAAATGCAATCACCAGACCCAGCGGAATGGCTCCGATCAGTGTTACAAAAAATAGTTTTAATGTCTGTAAGAAGCCGACGTTTAATGCCTGAATGACAATCGGCAGTTGTTCCAGAAATTGTTCCATGAATTTTCCTGCTTTCTATGGATTTAGGATTTATCTTACTGCTCGATGATGGCAGCCTGAACACCGTATTTCTCAGCGCACTCCATCATGGTTCCGTTCGCGTAGCTATCGGAGAAGAAATTGTTTAACGCATAAGCAAGGTCAGAGCCTTTGCGGAAACCAACACCGTACTCCTCGCTGTTTAAGCCTACCGTATAGGTAAGGTTCTCGTAGCTGGTTCCTTCACCAACCATTGCAGCAGCCATCAGGGAATCGATTACAGCGGCATCAGATGTTCCGGCTGCAACCTCCATCAGGGCATCCGACTGAGCCTTAACGGGTGTGTAGTTTAAACCAAGTGCGCTCACTTCTTCTTCGCCGGCACTTCCTGCCTCTACAGCGAAGGATAAATCGGAAAGGCTTTCAACATCCTGATACTGGTCTGCCGTATCAGCAGGAACGATTACGATCTGTGCGTTGTTGCAGTATGCATTGGAGCATTCCATGGCGCTGGTTACCTCGTCAGTCAGGGTCATTCCGTTCCATACACAGTCGATGCTCTTAGAATCAAGCTCTAAAATCTTGTTATCCCAGTCGATTTCTACGAACTCAACCTCAACGCCCAGGCTCTCAGCAAAAGCTCTTGCCATATCTGCGTCAAAACCGATCCACTCGCCGTTCTCGTCTTTATAATCCATAGGCTCGAAGTCTGTAATACCAACCACTAAGGTTCCCTTGTCGGTTACATAAGCCAGGTCGCTGTCTGCTCCGGTCTCGGTGGAGGCGTTAGCAAGAGCATCCTGTAAAAGGCTGTCGGTTTCAGCATTGGCTTCCGCATCGGTGGAATCTACATCAGAGTTGCCACAGGCAGCCAGCGACAGGGTTAATGTAAGTGTCATCATGATTGCAAGTAATTTTTTCATAGTGTTCTCCTTCTTTATTTATAACATATTGGTTTAGTCACGCCATTATACTAGCAAGCTGCCCTGCTAAAGTCAAGCAATAGTTATCCTTGAACTTGCAAAGAATTCGGTGTATAATGACAGAGGCAAAAATTAGAATGAAAAAATATATCAACATTCAGGAGGAATCTATTATGGCAACTTGGAGTAACTTGGATACTCTTGCTTCTTATCAGGAGCTTACTAAGGCCGCTCGTGTAAATCTTGCAGAGGTTATGAGCGGAGAAAAAGGAGCAGACCGTGTGAAAAATTACAGCATTCCCATGGCAGAGGGACTTGTCTATAATTACGCTTCAAAGCAGGTGGATGATCAGCTGCTCTCTGCTTTGGCGAAACTGGCAGAGGAGGCACAGCTTTCTGAGAAGTTTGAGGCTCTGTACAATGGCGAAGTGGTAAATACCGGTGAGAAGCGTCTGGTGCTTCATCACATGACCCGTGGTCAGCTGGGACAGGCTGTGGAAGCAGACGGAGTGGATAAGAGATCCTTCTATGTTGAGCAGCAGCAGAGAATCGCTGATTTTGCAAATAAGGTACATTCCGGTGAGATTACAAACGCAGCAGGCGAGAAGTTCACTACTGTAGTTCAGATCGGTATCGGCGGAAGTGACTTAGGTCCCCGTGCCATGTATCTGGCACTGGAGAACTGGGCAAAGAAGAATGGTTTGTTCAAGATGGAAGCAAAGTTCATCAGCAACGTAGATCCCGATGATGCAGCAGCAGTATTAGCTTCTACCGATGTGGCTCACGCTGTATTCGTATTAGTATCAAAGTCAGGTACTACATTAGAGACATTGACAAACGAGTCTTTCGTGAAGGATGCATTAAAGAATGCCGGTCTGGATCCTGCAAAGCATATGATCGCAGTTACCAGTGAGACTTCTCCTCTGGCAAAGAGTGATGATTATCTGGCAGCATTTTATATGGATGACTATATCGGAGGTCGTTTCTCTACTACTTCTGCAGTGGGCGGTGCCGTATTGTCACTGGCATTTGGACCGGATGTATTTGCTCAGTTCTTAGAGGGAGCTGCGGCTGAGGATCAGCTGGCAGCCAAGAAGGATGTAATGGAGAATCCGGCTATGCTGGATGCACTGATCGGCGTATACGAGCGCAACGTACTTGGCTATCCTGCTACAGCAGTGCTTCCTTACTCTCAGGCACTGAGCCGTTTCCCGGCACACTTGCAGCAGCTGGATATGGAGTCCAATGGAAAGTCAGTGAACCGTTTTGGTGAGCCGGTGAATTATCCTACCGGTCCGGTGATCTTTGGTGAGCCCGGTACCAACGGACAGCATTCCTTCTATCAGCTCCTGCATCAGGGAACCGATATCGTGCCCCTTCAGTTTATCGGATTCAAGAATAATCAGATGGGCACAGATGTGGTGATCCAGGACAGCACCAGCCAGCAGAAGCTCTGCGCAAACGTGGCAGCTCAGATCGTGGCATTTGCATGTGGTAAGTCTGATGATGACCGCAACAAGAACTTCGAGGGTGGTCGTCCTTCCAGCATCATCATCGGTGAGGAAGTAAATCCGAAGACTTTAGGTGCATTGCTGGCACACTTTGAGAATAAGGTAATGTTCCAGGGATTTTTGTGGAATGTAAACAGCTTCGACCAGGAAGGTGTTCAGCTGGGCAAGGTTTTGGCAAAGCGAGTATTGGCTCATGAGACAGACGGAGCACTGAAGGTGTACAGCGATTTATTGAATATTTAGTGATATTGTTTTTAATGTTTTGCGAGAGCCAGCGTGGATAAACAGTGCGGTCATACCTGATGTAGTCGGTATGACCGTATTATATTGAGGGATGGGCACTATGCTTTATGATAAAGATATCCGGGAGCCGTTGTTTGAATACCTGGATGAAACCTTTGGGAAAAATCGCATGATCGAGGAAAAGCAGATCCGCAAATGCCGGGCCGATGTGATGATGGTATTGGAGGAGGATCTGGTGGGAATCGAGATTAAAAGTGATGCGGATACTTATGTTCGTCTGGAACGGCAGGTAAAGTTTTACAATCTGTTTTTTGATTACAACATGGTGGTGGTAGGAACATCCCACGCAGCCCATATCAAGGAGTATGTGCCGGAATGGTGGGGAATCATCACGGTGGAGGAATCGGAAGGGAAGCCTGATTTTTACTGTTACCGACAGATGCAGCCCAATCCAAGAAAGCATCAGCCATCCTTCCTGAAGCGGCAGCTTACTTTCTTATGGCGTCCGGAGCTGGCTCATATACAGGAACTGAATGAGATGCCAAAATATCGGGAGAAGAGTAAGAAATTTGTATCAGAAAAGATTTTGGCCAAGGTGGAACCACAGGTGTTAAAGAGTCAGATTTGCGAAGCGCTTTTTGAGCGGGACTACAGCACTATAGCGGAGACCATCCAGGAATACAAGAAGGCCCGGGAGAAAAAATAGAATTATCAGAATTATTAAAAGAGCCTTCAAAGCTTGCTTCGTATAGCTTTGGAGGCTCTGAATATTTTATAGAATAATGATGCTGGCACAGCCTAAGTCTTCCCCCAGATCGTACACCTTTCCAGAGGTGATACCGACTACTGTGGGACGAAGAATGTAGTGAGGATTGTTTTTTACCACCTTTGCCTTTTCTCCGTTACTAAGCTCCACGATGGAATCCACCGGATAGAGAATCATGCTTTCCAAAAAGCATTGCATGGCGTTGATGTCCAATTCACCGGTCATGGACATGATCATCTCCACCGCATCACGCTGGGAGAAAGCTTTTTTATAGGGGCGTTCTGTAACCAGCGCATCGTAAATGTCTGCCACGGCAAGGAGCTTGGCATAGGGAGTAATCTGCTGGGCGGTGGCACCTAAAGGATATCCGGCGCCGTTGATCTTCTCATGGTGCTGTAAAACCGCCATGCACACGGCATCACTGAACTCGTTGCGAGCCTTTACAATGCGATAGCTGAACACGGAGTGCTGTTTCATCACGGCAAATTCATCGTCGTTGAGACGGCTGGGCTTGTTGAGGATTTCCAATGGTACCTTTGTTTTTCCCACATCATGCAGCAAACCGGCCACTCCGATATCGTGGATGTCTTTTTTAGACATGCCCTGTTGCTTGGCCAGAATCATGGAAATGGTGGCCACATCCACACTGTGTTTGAAGGTGTACTCATCACTGGTTTTCAACGTGCTGATGTCAATGGCAATGGCGTCGCTGGAGTCAATGGCCTCCAAAAGGTCGTTGGCAATGCTGTCTGTGGCATTTGCCAGACCGTCGCCATCTGCGTTACTGTAGATATATTGAATGCCGGTGGACACACGTTGGCGCACACTGGCAGAGAGCGTAACCTTGGCACGATCCTCGGTGTGGAGGCGCTCAATATTGCGCTGTGCGATAGGCGTTATCTTTTTTTCGTCTTCTGCAGGATCGTATTCCCCATCCTGTATGTAAATGCCCATGATACCCAGTGACAGCATGGAATCGATGATATATTGATCCATTACGGCACCTCTGGCGATGAGTGTCCTGCCCATGCGGTCCACAATGGATTGATCGGACTTCATACCGGCTGTCAGCAAGCGGGTTGGCAAAAATTTTCGTCGAACCATAACTTTCCACCCCTCTTAAAGATGTATCCATTATAGCGTATTTTTATCATCTTTCCAATCAGTTTTCGCATAGCAATGGTATTGCAATTTGGCGTTATGAAAATTAAAATGGTTACTGCGGAGGTGATGACACCTCATGCTAGAAGAAAGGAGAAATTATTATGTTAGAGATAGGAACAAAGGCGCCGGCGTTTTCACTGTCGGATCAGAATGGGGATATTCACACATTGGAGGAATATGCAGGGAAAAAGCTGATTCTGTATTTTTATCCCAAGGATAATACCGCAGGATGCAGCAAGCAGGCTTGCGGTTTTGGAGAGTTGTATCCGCAGTTTTTGGAAAAAGATGCAGTGGTGGTTGGAGTCAGCAAGGATTCTGTGGCATCCCACAAGCGGTTTGAGGAAAAATACGGACTTCCCTTTACATTGTTATCTGACCCGGAGCTTGCGGCCATTCAGGCCTATGATGTGTGGCATGAAAAGAAGATGTGTGGCAAGGTTTCCATGGGTGTGGTGCGGACCACGTATCTGATTGATGAGAATGGAATCATTGTAAAGGCTTTTGACAAGGTAAAAGCGGTGGAGAATCCGGCGCAGATGTTGGAGTTGCTGTAAGATGGCAGATACGAAGAATTATTCCTTTTTTCAACATAAGGAATGCGAGTATTTTCCCTGCCATAAGGGAGCGGATCGGGAGAATTTTAACTGCCTGTTCTGCTACTGCCCGTTGTATGCCCTGGGAGAGAACTGTGGGGGGGATTATGTGTACCGGGAAAATGGCGTCAAAGACTGCACGAATTGTCTCTATCCCCATCGACGGGAGAATTATGATGCCATCAATGCCAGATACCGGGAAATCATGGAACTGGCAAAACAGAAACCGTCGAAAGAGTAGAGACACAGTGCGGGGGGATGGTTCTGGATGAGACAATTACAGGTACTTCTTTAAATCATCCACCTTATTCAGCTCCTCCCAGGGCAGGGCAATGTCGGTACGTCCAAAATGACCGTATGCTGCGGTGGGGCGATAGATGGGACGTCTTAAATCCAGCATCTTGATAATGCCGGCAGGACGCAGATCAAAGTTTTCACGGATGATTTCTACAATCTTCTCATCGGAAAGCTTGCCTGTACCAAAGGTGTCCACCATGATGGAAGTGGGCTGTGCTACACCGATGGCATAGGATAACTGAATCTCGCATTTGTCAGCCAGACCGGCAGCTACGATATTTTTAGCCACATAACGCGCTGCATAAGCTGCGGAACGATCTACCTTGGTGCAGTCTTTTCCGGAGAAGGCTCCGCCGCCGTGACGGGCATATCCGCCGTAGGTATCTACGATGATTTTTCGTCCGGTGAGACCGGCATCTCCGTGAGGTCCGCCAATCACAAAGCGCCCAGTGGGATTGATGAAAAACTTCGTGTTATCGTCTACCAGCTCAGCGGGAAGGACGGGATCAAAAACATATTTTTTAATATCGCTGTGAATCTGCTCCTGAGTCACATCCTCGTCATGCTGTGTGGAGAGAACCACTGCCTCCAGACGCTGGGGTGTGCCATTCTCGTCATATTCAACGGAAACCTGAGTCTTTCCGTCCGGTCTTAAGTAGGACAGGGTACCATCTTTGCGCACTTTGGTTAACTGCAAAGCCAGCTTGTGAGCCAGAGAGATGGGATAAGGCATGAACTCCGGTGTTTCGTTGGTGGCATATCCGAACATCATACCCTGATCACCGGCACCGATGGCTTCGATCTGGGCATCGGTCATTTTGTTTTCTCTGGCTTCTAAGGCCTTGTCTACGCCCATGGCGATGTCCGGAGACTGCTGATCCAGTGCAACCATTACTGCGCAGGTGTGTCCATCGAATCCGGTCTTTGCATCGTTATAGCCGATACCGTTTACGGTTTCACGAACGATGGACGGAATGTCCAAATGTGCTTTGGTGGTAATCTCACCGGTTACCAGGATAAAGCCGGTACAGCTGGCTGTCTCGCAGGCTACACGGCTCATGGGGTCTTCGGCCATGCAGGCATCTAAGATTGCGTCAGAAATGGCATCGCATACTTTGTCCGGATGTCCTTCTGTTACGGACTCGGAAGTGAATAAAAGTTTTTCCATGATAATCTCCTTTTCTTTTGATTGATTTGTGTGTGTTTTCGCAATAAAAAATCCGCTTACATAACAAGCGGACCCGATGGTAAATAATCAAATCCTCTTATTGTTCGATTTACTCGCTCAGGTTGGCACCTTCCTGTAAAAGGGGTTGCCGTGACTTCACAGATCCTATGTATCTCCATCACTCTGAATAAGAGAAATAAATATTAAATTGTGTCTTATAGAGGGATACTACACCCATACCAGAGCCTTGTCAAGGGAAAATATTGACTTTTTTTTGGAATAGCTTATACTAAAATAAGAGAAAACCATGATTATGATGGTGATTTGAAAGTTACAGAGGGATTTTTACATGGGATTGTAATTGGCTCAAGGGCACAGTTGCAGTAGAACGGGGTTTAATTTATGACAAAAGAGTATGCAGTGAAAGATCTGAAACCGGGAATGGTCACGGCGATTCCGGTTCGAACCAGACGAGGACAGTTGGTGGTGAACCAGGAAACTTCGTTGTCCGCATCGCTGATTGCGCGTTTGGAATTTTACGGGATAGAGAAGGTTCAGATTAAAGAGAATGATGTCCATGCGGAAGACAAAGGAACACAGGTGACGGAGGCGGGCTATACACCGGCTAAGAATCCGGCACCGGTACAAAGCCCGGTTTTGGACGCATCCTATTCTCAGAAGGTAAAAAAGACAGATGATTTCAAGCGGTTTCAGATTGAATTTACCCTGCGTTGCAATGATTTGAAGAATTGCTTTGATGCAGTTCTCACTTCGGGAAACGTGAATAAAGAGGAGTTGTTGGAGAAGACCACATCCCTAATCCGCAAACAGCAGACTACGATAGATATTTTTGATATGCTTCATAATATGCGGCAGGTGAATGACAGCACTTATGCCCACAGTATAAATGTGGCACTGATTTCCCGGATTATCGGGAAGTGGCTGCGTTTTTCCCCAGAGGAGTTGGATACGCTGACTTTGGCGGGGTTGTTGCATGATATCGGAAAGACCAGCATTCCTAATGAGGTTCTGAATAAGGATGGTCGTCTCACGGACGAGGAGTTCCAGCTGATTCGCAGGCATCCGAAGATGGGTTATGACATTCTAAAGATGCAGCCACTGGATAGCCACGTGAAAAAGGCTGCGTTGATGCATCATGAACGTTGTGACGGATCCGGTTATCCCATGGGACTTACCATGGATGAGATCGATGATTACGCTTTGATCATTGCCATTGCGGATGTGTATGATGCCATGACGGCAGCCCGATCTTATCGTCAGCCGCTTTGCCCGTTCCAGGTAATTGCAGAGTTTGAAAAGGATGGTTTGCAGAAATATAAGCCGAAGTATATTCTGACATTTTTAGAGCGCATTGCCACCACTTATCAGAATAACCGTGTGATGCTAAGTGACGGAACAACCGCAAAGATCGTGTTGTTAAATCACAACCATCTGTCCAAGCCCTTGGTGCAGTTGGACGACGGGTCCTGTCTCGATCTGGACAAGAGCCCGCTCTATATTATGTCTCTGATCTAACGAAAATCGTAACTATTCAGTACTTCATAGTTATGCGCACAAATCCATGAAAATTTGCTTTGCAAATGGATTTGTGCTTGCTAAATATACGTTTTTTCACGGCATCCGCAGTAAATGCGTATGCCTGCTGAACAATTACCGATAATCATTTTATTCTTTTCAGGCAGATGTCCTGCAGCACACATTGATCACAGTAGGGAGCGGTTCTGGCGGTGCAAACTGCACGACCGTGATCTACCAGCCGGTGGCAGAAGTTGTTGCTCTCCTCTGGTGGGATCAGTTTCCACAGTGCCATTTCCACTTTTTTGGGTTCTTTGATGTTGTCCACCAGGCCGATGCGGTTGCACAGGCGGATGCAGTGGGTGTCCGTCACGATGGCAGGTTTGCCAAATACATCTCCCATGATCAGGTTAGCGCTTTTGCGTCCCACGCCGGGAAGTGTTAAAAGCGTGTCAAAATCCTCGGGAACCTTATCCTGATACTGATCGTGCAGGATGCGCATGCAGGCGCTGATATCCCGGGCTTTGCTATGCCCCAGACCGCAGGGCTTGACGATGGCTTCGATTTCTTCCGGTTCGGCAGCGGACAACGCAGCTACTGTGGGGAATTTCTTATATAAATCCACTACTACCACGTTTACTCGGGCATCGGTACACTGAGCTGCCAGGCGAACGCTCACTAAGAGCTTCCAGGCTTCATCATAGTCCAGCGTGCAGTCGGTGTAGGGATATGCTTCTTTCAGACGGGCCACCACCTCGGCGGCAAGTTGTTTTTTGGTCATAATGATTCTCCTTATCCTTCGGTGTATTTATAGAAAGGGGATGCCCCAGCACCTGTTCCAGTTCGGTTTTGGTAAATGAATACTGTGACTTCAAATAGACTATAGCATAAATTGAATGATTATGCCATTTTCAGATTGCTCGATTGTAATAGAATAGGCAGGAAAAATTTTTATAAATTTTGGTAGAGAAATGCGTCGGTGATTCGTCTTAATAGGTAAGCAGGCAAATCATAGAAAATAGGTATCTGTTCAGAACAGATAGAGAAAATATTTTAGGCAGGGGATAGAATGTTACTGTTACTTGCGGCAATGGATACGCCGGAGGAGAAGCTGGATTTTGTCCAGATTTATCGCAAAAATTATAAAAAAATGTACTATGTGGCCTACCGCATGTTAGGAAGTAAAGAGGAGGCGGAGGATGCGGTACAGGATGCCTTTGTGAAACTGGCGGATCGTTTCTCCCGTTATCGGAGGCTGCCAGAGGATAAGATGTGTGCACTTTGCATAACCATTCTGCGCAATCAGTCCATCGACCGGATTCGACAGAACCGGCATCTGGCGGATACAGATGTGGAGGAACTTCTGTTGTACTGGGCGGACGAAAGACCGGATGCACAGCAGCTTGTGGAACAGGGAGAATTGTCTGCCTCAGTGAAAAGTGCCCTTGCCCAGTTGCCAGAGGTGATGAAACTGACGTTGGAATTAAAGTATTATCAGGAGTACTCGAATCAGGAGATTGCCCGGATTCTGAATGTGCCGGTGAAAACCGTGGAAATGAGGCTATACCGTGGAAAAAAGAGACTGGAGGTGCTGTTACATGAAGAAATATGATGCTTCTGAGGAAAGGATTGCATCCGTTGTTTCTAAAATGCAGGAGGCCGAACTCTCATGGATTCCGGAGGATGAGGTGCTGGAACGGGAGTATCCGGTTTCGGAGTCCTTTCGACAGAGGATGGAGCTGTGGATAAATAAGATGTCTGAGCACCGGAGAAGACGTAAAATCGGAAAGACTTTAGCGACGGCTGCATCTGTCTTAATTGTTCTCCTAGCGGCGCTGAATTATCCCAGCGTGGCGAGGGCGACACAGTTTATAGTTCGCTGGATTGAACAGAAGAATCCGGAATCTGGGATGGTAGAGGAACTGGAGACAGAGCAGGAAACAGAGACGGAGACGACAAGCCAGTATCCTATGCGGGGAAGCACGGAGCAACATTTTACTTATCGTGTGGAGACCGGAGCTAATGGAGAAACCTACGTATACAAGAGTAAGAATGGAAAAGAGGTTCCCTGCTGTGAGGAGTATATTTACGGGTTTAATCCGGAAACGGGAGCTTGTGACGTGCAGGGGGCTGCCTATTATGTGGGACCGGAGGGGTATCTGTACAAAAACGGTTGGTTTTTGACGAAATACGGTGGACAGTATCTGTGGAAGTATTTCGATGAGAGTGGTCAGATTGCCCGAAAATGGCGGGAAATCGATGGGGAGTGGTATTATTTCAACTATAATGGAATTCCATTACGAGATGAGACCCTGGAGGAAAATGGTGTAATCTACTATTTTGATGAAGATGGAAAATGGATTCAGGAGGAGACGATCGAGAATACAACACCGGAAGGAATAGTCCCGGAGGAGGGAGCTTCCCCAGAGGAGGAAAGCCCGGGAAATGAGACGACTTCCGGAAACGAGGGAGCGTCCGGGTGAAAAAGTGATGTTAGTATAAGGAGGAGATTGCGATGAAAGAGATAAAGAGATGGAAAAGAGGATTGGCACTGCTGCTTTGTGTGGGCTTACTGACCGGCTGCGGAGCAGCAGAACAGGTCGCAGACACGGAGGTGCAACATGTGGTAGAGGTCTACCAGGAGCCGGGAACCGAGTCGCTGGCGGTGAATGAACCGGAGACAGAAGCGTCGCCTTTGTTGGCGGAGCCTCCTTCTGAGGAAACGGTTTCTGAAATGCTGGGATCATTTTTGAACTGGAGTGCCATGTCCTATATGGTGGTTTTGGGAGAAGAATTCCGGGAGCAGGATGAACTTACCCCGAAACAGATGATTCCTATGGCTGCCCATGCGGCAGCAATCAGTGATGCCCGGATCACAAAGGATGATGAAGTGGGATGCTATGTGATGACAGAGGAAGTTTTAGAGGAATATGAAGAGAATTTATTTGGCCAAACTTGCGAGCTATCACAGTACACTTTGGATAAAGAGGATCAGGCAGCTGTGGATAACCGTGGTATTAATATGCGGGATAATCTGGGAATTGCATCAGACGGAACAATCTGGGTGCCCATGGGAGACTGGGGCGGAATTGAACCGAAGTTCCAGATACAGGAGATTGCCCGGATAGAGGACACGAATCAGTTTCAGGTGAAGGTAAATTATTATGAGTATAGATGGCTGGATGATCCGGAGACCTCCGAACTGGGGATGTTGGCCGAGTACACATTTGAGCCCTCTGAGACTTCCACCTACGGATATGTCATCACAGATATGAAGTACATGGAGCCATAATTGGATTCATCAGACAAATAAATGTGCGACAAAAAAGACTTAAGTGGAAAGGATTTATATCTTTTTTGATGTGTATAAAATAAGGAGTCTGCCGTATTTGCAGACTCCTTATCCGTGTTCTGTCTAAATTACAGAAAAATGATACAATGTCTTTGAATGATACTTTTCCTCCGGATGAAGAATTACGGAAGGGAACTCCGGAATGTTGACCGCATTAGGAAAATGTTGTGCTTCTAAGCATACTGCACAGTACATGGGAGGGGTATCTTCGGATTTTTTGTCCTGTGGAATGAAGCATGGTACATACAACTGTACTCCCGGCTGATCCGTAAAGCAGGTCATGCGGATGCCGCTCTTTTTGGACTGCAGCACGGCCGCTTCCCGTAACCCATCGCCGTTGAGAACGAAGTTCTGGTCATAGGTATGACCGATGGCTAACTGGGGATGGGGGGTCAAAATATCCTGAACCACTGGCTTCATGGTGCGGAAATCGAAGGGTGTATTTTCTACAGGCAATAAGACCCCGGTAGCAATCTGTGTTGGATTCAGCTCCGTGATATAGTCTGCATCGATGCGAAGTTCATGGTCAGATACATCGGAAAAGCCCTCTCCGTTCAGATTGAAGTAGCCATGACTGGTAACGGAAAATGGTGTATCCTGGTCGCAGGATGCATCGTAAATGATGGAAAGCTCGTTGTCCTCAGACCAGGTATAAGTCACGGACACGTTCAGATTTCCCGGATAATTTTCCTCCCCATCCGGAGAAAAACGGGAAAAAATAATGGAATCTTCCTGTATGGTGGTATCCCAGATACGCTGACCGAATCCGGTGGGACCGCCGTGCAGGTGGTTCGGGCCGTTGTTGATGGCCAATTGATATTCTTTGCCATTTAAGACAAAGTGTCCTTTGTCGATGCGGTTGGCGCAACGACCTACTACAGCGCCCATGCTGATGTTGTCTTTCAGATAATAGCTGCTGTCCGGATATTTTAGACATACATCCTTCAGCTCGCCCTGTTTGTCCGGGACTTTAATGCTGATCAGCCGACAGCCATAATCAGAAACTGTGACAGAGGCTCCGGAAGAATTCGCTATGGTATAGGTGGAAAATTCTGCTCCGCCCTCGGTTGTTCCAAAAGTGTTTTTTGTAATTGTCATGGGTTTCCCCTTTCTTAGTTCTTCAGTATCTGTTCAGTACTTCACAGATACGATTCGCAAAAATAGAAACTGTTCAGTACTTCATAGTTATGAGTGCAAATCCATAAAAATTTGCAACTTTGGAGATATGTCATATTATCGCACAATTACGAATAAATGACAAGTGTTTGTCCACTTGCCCCCAAAGAACAAAAGTGTTATAATGTGACCTATGAGAACGGACATTGTCAAAATCGACAGAAACAACATTGATATAAAAGAAATGCGGCACGCAGGAGAGATTATCCGTGAGGGTGGTCTGGTGGCTTTTCCCACAGAAACCGTGTATGGTCTGGGGGCGGATGCACTGAGTGCAGAAGCATCCGGACGAATCTATGCAGCCAAGGGAAGACCATCTGATAATCCGTTGATTGTGCATATTGCAGAATTTAAGGATCTGGCAGCCATTGCCCAGCAGGTGCCATCTCAGGCGCAGGCTTTGGCAGATGCATTTTGGCCAGGACCATTGACCATGATTGTTAGGAAAAACAGCAAAGTGCCATACGAGACCACCGGAGGAATGGATACGGTGGCTGTGCGCATGCCCAGTGATCCGATTGCACTGGAGCTGATTCGTCAGAGTGGGGGATATATTGCGGCACCCAGTGCCAATACATCCGGAAAGCCCAGCCCCACCATGGCTGAGCATGTGGCATTGGATCTGGATGGAAAGATTCCGTTGATTTTAGATGGAGGTCCGGTACAGATTGGACTGGAGTCTACGATTATTGATTTGACTGAGGAGATTCCTATGATTCTTCGGCCAGGGTATATTACCCGAGAGATGTTGACCAAGGTGATTGGCGATGTGGAGACGGATCCGGGACTTATTGCTGCGGATTCAGATCGAAAGCCAAAGGCACCCGGTATGAAGTACAAACATTATGCGCCAAAGGCGGATCTGGTGTTGATAGACGGGGATGAGGAGAAGGTTGTAGCAAAAATAAACGAACTGACTGCAGAGGCAGAGGCCAGAGGAGAACGGGTGGGGATTATCGGCACAGATGAAACCATTGCCCGTTACAGCCGGGGCGAAGTGGTCAGCATAGGTGCACGTGAGGATGAGGATGCCATTGCACAGCATTTGTATCGTATTCTGCGGGAGTTTGATGATTTGGGAGTAGATCGAATCTATTCCGAGAGTTTTGCGACTCCCCGTATCGGACAGGCCATCATGAATCGTCTGCTGAAGGCAGCAGGGCATCAGGTTCTTACGGTGTAAGGAGGTTTTTATGAAAGCGTACAAACGAATTGTGTTTGTGGCGGAAAGCGGAACCAGCAGAGCTCCCATGGCGGAGGCGCTTTTTCGTGAGAATGCGGTGAATTGCCCGGTGGAAGTGGAGAGCAGAGGGCTGGTGGTGCTTTTCCCGGAGCCGCTGAATCAAAAGGCGGAGGCTGTCATGATCAGCAATGGAATCAATCTGGAGGGATATATGTCAAAACAGATTACCCCGGAGGATGTGGATTCGGATACTCTGGTAATCGCCATGGATCAGATACAGCGACAGAAGCTTTTTGATATTTTGCCGGACGCTGAGCCGGAACAACTGGTGGTATTAAATGAACTGGTAGGGGAAGAATTACCTATCATGGATCCTTATGGTGGGACATTACAGTCCTATGGCCTTTGTTTTGAGACGCTGAGCCGCACCATTAAAAAACTAATTAAGACTATAAATGAAGGAGAACAATCAAATGGCAAAGGTGATGGTAATGGATCATCCGTTGATCCAGCATAAGATTGGATGGATTCGCAGGCAGGAAACCGGCTCTAAGGAATTCCGTACACTGATCAGCGAGATTGCGATGTTGATGTGCTATGAGGCAACCAGAGATCTGCAGTTGTCAGATATCGAGATTCAAACACCCATTTGTACGGCAACGGTAAAAGAGCTGAAAGGGAAAAAGCTGGCTGTGGTGCCTATTTTGCGTGCCGGACTGGGTATGGTAGATGGAATGCTGAATATGATTCCTGCTGCAAAGGTGGGACATATTGGTTTGTATCGTGATCCGGAGACATTGAAACCGGTGGAGTATTACTGCAAGCTTCCGGAGGACTGCGGCGAGCGCGAGGTGTTCGTGGTGGATCCCATGCTGGCTACAGGAGGGTCTTCTGTGGCAGCGATTCAGATGCTGAAGGACAAGGGAGTAAAAAATATTCGTTTCATGTGTATCATTGCGGCACCAGAGGGGGTAAAGGCTATGCAGGAGGCACATCCGGATGTGGACATCTACATTGGGGCGTTGGATGATCATCTGAATGAGCATGGATATATTGTTCCGGGATTAGGAGATGCCGGAGACCGTATTTTTGGAACGAAATAATTAGAATGAAAAGGATACAGCTGAGAGGGAGCCAACCATCAGAGGTATCCTTTTTGTGTCTTTCATTTGCGCAGGAGGACAGAATATGAGCGGCAAGAGAACAGATTATATCAGCTGGGATGAATATTTTATGGGTGTGGCAAAGCTGTCTGCCATGCGGTCGAAAGATCCAAACACCCAGGTGGGGGCATGTATTGTGAGCCGGGAGAACAAGATTTTATCCATGGGCTATAATGGATTTCCCACCGGCTGCTCGGATGATGAGTTCCCTTGGGAGCGGGAGGGAGAACCTCTCAGTAATAAGTACTTTTACAGTACACACAGTGAGTTGAACGCAATTTTGAATTATCGTGGCGGGAGTCTGGAGGGAGCCAAAATGTACGTTACGTTGTTTCCATGTAATGAATGCGCAAAGGCCATTATCCAGGCAGGAATAAAAACACTGGTATATGACGATGATAAATACAGTGGAACACCGTCGGTAATTGCATCGAAACGGATGCTTACAGCAGCTGGGGTAAAGTTCTATCCCTACCAGAGAAATCATAAGGAAATCAACATTTTATTGTAGTATAGTAACTCTGAATTGTTACGTAATATATTATTACGGAAAGGAGCCTCCATGAAGGACAATCGGGATGTATTCGAAGCATTGGTTATGGTGCTGCAGTTCGGGATCAATATGATCGTTCCCATTATGCTCTGTACCGGAATCGGCGTGTGGATTTACCGGCGCTACGGGCATCCTATGATTGTGATATTGTTGTTTGCGGTAGGTGCAGTGGCAGGCTTTCAGAATATTTATCGTATGGCAAAACGGATTTACAGCCGGGAGCCAAAGAGGAAGAGTCATCATGTTAAAAAGGATTAACCTTGTATTGCCGGAGTTGGAGCTTGGTATTTTGTTTTACGGAATCTTGGTACAGCTTCTGGGCGTTTGGTTTGTGGAAGATAAGCTCAGATATTCCACCGGATTGTGGATAGGAATCATACTTGCCATGGGCTCGGCGGTTCATATGGCCATGGTGCTGCGGGATTCCATGGATCTGGCAGAAAAGGGAGCAAGGGTAAAAACTACTTTTGGATATATGCTGCGTTATGCAGTGGTTGTTGTGGTCTGTTTTCTTACAGGGTATTTTAAGCTGGGAAATGTGGTCACATTGTTTATCGGCGTATTGGGCTTAAAGGCGGGAGCCTATCTGCAGCCCTTTACACATAAATTCATCTCGAGGATGCGAGGGGAGGAAGAAATTCCTGAAAAAATACAACAAGAATAAGGAGGTGAAAGTGAGTGGATCACGGGATTTTATTAGCGTCCGGCAACGACATTGACTTTATGATACATGGCTTGTTTTCCTATAAGCTGTTTGGACATGAAGTGTGGATTACCACATCCCATGTGTGTATTTTGATCGTTATGTTGGTGCTGATGGGATTTTCCTTTGTGGTGAAACACAAAATGAAAAACGCCACAGAGATACCGGGAAAGTTTCAGAATGTGGTGGAACTTCTGGTTGAGACTCTGGATGGAATGGTCAAGGGCACAATGGGGAAAAATGCCGGTAAGCTGGTAGATTATATCAGCACCATTTTTATATTTATCCTGATGTGTAACATATCAGGACTATTCGGACTCAGACCACCCACTGCAGATTACGGAACAACGCTGGCACTGGGACTTATCACATTTTTTATGATACACATAGCCCAGTTTAAATACCAGAAGCCGAAGCAGATCTGGAAGGATATGTGTTCGCCGCTGCCCCCATGGCTGCCTATCTGGTTCCCCATTAATCTCATCAGTGAAGTGGCAGTACCGATTTCACTGTCCCTGCGTTTGTTTGCAAACGTGTTATCCGGGACGGTTATGATGGCGTTGGTTTATGGACTTTTGTCCAAGTTTGCCATTATCTGGCCGGCAGCGTTGCATGTGTATTTTGATTTGTTCTCAGGAGCAATTCAGACCTATGTATTCTGTATGCTGACCATGACTTACGTGAACCAGCAGATGGAAACAGAAACAGAGTAAACAGGATATGCCTTATGGCATGAAATTAACAAAAATTTAGGAGGATTTGTATTATGATTACAGGAGAAGATTTGATTTTAGCATGTTCAGCAATTGGCGCAGGTTTGGCTGTTATCGCCGGTATCGGACCTGGTATCGGACAGGGTATTGCTGCAGGTCACGCAGCAGCAGCAGTAGGAAGAAACCCCGGAGCACAGGGAAAAGTTATGGCTACCATGTTGCTTGGACAGGCAGTTGCTGAGACCACAGGTCTGTATGGTTTGCTGGTTGCAATGCTTTTGCTTTTCGTAAAGCCGTTATTATAAGAGTGACTGAAAACGAAGAGAAAGGAGGCGCAGCGAGCAGACAATGGAAAGATTGTTTAATCTGGACTTTCAGCTATTGCACGATACCGTGCTTTTAGCCATTTCCGTGTTCTTCTTGTTTCTTGTCATGTCTTACAACCTGTTTCATCCGGTTCGTAAGATGTTGGAAGAACGAAAAAAGCGGATCAGCGGAGATCTGGAAGCTGCAGCAGCAGATAAGCAGGATGCTGCCGCTTTAAAGCAGCAGTATGAGGAAAAGCTGAAGAATGTAGAAAAAGAGGCAGAGGTTATTCTCAGCGAGGCGCGTCAGAAGGCGTTGAAAAACGAGAATCGTATTGTGGACGAGGCCAAGGAGGAGGCTGCCCGTATCATCCGCCGCGCACAGGAGGAAGCAGAGCTGGAGAAGAAGCGTGTCATGGATGATGTGAAACAGGAAATGATTCAGGTGGCAACCATGATGGCACAGAAGGTGGTGACGGCATCTATGGATCCCGTCATTCAGGAGTCTCTGGTTGAGGAGACCTTAAGAGAGATAGGTGATACCACATGGCAAAGCTAGTATCAAAAACATACGGGGATGCACTGCTTCAGTTATCCGTGGAGATGGGAAAGAAAGCGGAGTGGCTGGAGGAAGCCAGAGGGGTTCTGACTGTATTGCAGGAGAACGAAGATCTGGCAAAGCTGATGGAACATCCCAATATTCCCAAAGAAGAAAAAGTGCAGTTGATGGAGAACATATTTAAGGGCAGAATATCCGATGAACTGGTGGGTCTGATGCGTATGCTGGTGGAAAAGGACCATTTCCGGGAGATGGAATCAGTATTTGACTATTTTATCGATGGAGTAAAGGAACAGCTTCGCATTGGAACAGCCTATGTGAGTTCTGCCATGGAACTGTCCGAGAATCAGAAGAAGGCCGTTTTGCAGCGGCTTTTGGATACCACGGACTATGTGTCCTTTGAGATGCATTATCAGGTGGATCCAGACCTCATCGGAGGAATGGTGATCCGCATCAGAGACCGGGTGGTGGATAGCAGCATCCGGACCAAGCTGCAGAAACTCAGCAGCGAATTGACAAAAATACAATTGAAAGCAGGTGAATGCGCTTCATGAATTTAAAACCAGAAGAAATCAGTTCCGTGATCAAGGAACAGATCAAGCGATATGCAGCGCAGCTTGAAGTGGCAGATGTTGGCACGGTAATTCAGGTGGCTGACGGAATTGCCCGTATCCACGGTCTGGACAATGCTATGCAGGGCGAGCTGTTGGAGTTCCCCGGTGAGGTATACGGCATGGTCTTAAACCTTGAGGAGGATAATGTAGGAGCTGTACTGCTGGGAAACCAGAAAAGTGTAAATGAAGGAGATATCGTAAAGACCACAGGTCGTGTGGTAGAGGTGCCGGTGGGTGATGCTCTGCTGGGACGTGTGGTGAATGCTTTAGGACAGCCTATTGACGGCAAGGGACCCATTGAGACAGACAAGTATCGTCAGATCGAGCGTGTGGCATCCGGTGTTATTTCCAGAAAATCCGTTGACACTCCGCTTCAGACAGGAATCAAGGCTATCGATGCCATGGTGCCCATCGGAAGAGGACAGCGTGAGCTGATTATCGGAGATAAGCAGACTGGTAAAACAGCTATCGCCATTGATACGATCATCAACCAGAAGGAGCAGAATGTAAAATGTATTTACGTGGCTATTGGTCAGAAGGCATCCACGGTAGCTTCTCTGGTAAAAACATTAGAAGAGTTCGGCGCTATGGCTTATACCACGGTGGTGGTATCCACAGCCAGTGAGTTGGCACCGTTACAGTATATTGCTCCTTACTCCGGCTGCGCCATGGGTGAGGAATGGATGGAAAACGGGGAGGATGTGCTGGTTATCTATGATGATCTCAGTAAGCATGCAGCAGCCTATCGTACCCTGTCCCTGTTACTGAAGCGTCCACCAGGACGTGAGGCATACCCTGGAGATGTCTTTTATTTGCATTCCAGACTGTTAGAGCGTGCAGCCAGACTGTCAGACGAGCTGGGTGGCGGTTCTCTGACGGCATTGCCGATTATTGAGACGCAGGCGGGTGATGTATCTGCCTATATTCCTACCAACGTGATTTCTATCACAGATGGACAGATTTATTTGGAGACCGATATGTTCAACGCCGGATTCCGTCCAGCGGTGAATGCCGGATTGTCTGTATCCCGTGTAGGCGGTTCAGCGCAGATTAAGGCAATTAAAAAGATTGCGGCGCCCATTCGTACCGAGCTGGCACAGTATCGTGAGCTGGCAGCTTTTGCCCAGTTTGGATCTGAGCTGGATGCGGACACCAAGGAGAAGCTGGCACAGGGCGAGCGTATTAAGGAAATGTTGAAACAACAGCAGTATCAGCCCATGGCTGTGGAAAAACAGGTTGTGATTATTTACGCAGCAACGAAGAAATATCTGCTGGATCTTCCGGTAGACCGGATTCAGGAGTTTGAAAAGGCGTTGTTTGAGTACGTGGAGACCAAGTACCCGGAGATTTTGGAGAACATTCGTACCACAAAACAGTTGGACGAGGAGACAGAACAGACATTGATCAAGGCCATAGAGGAATGCAAGGCAAACTTCTAGAGCTTTTAAGAAAAGGCGGTGAGATAGTATGGCGTCCATGAGAGATATTAAGCGACGCAAAAGCAGTATTTCAAGTACGCAGCAAATCACAAAGGCCATGAAGCTTGTTTCCACCGTAAAACTGCAGAAAGCTAGGGGAAGAGCAGAGGCAGCCAACCCATATTTTAATTATATGTATGATACGGTTACCTCCATGCTGGCCAGAAGCGGGAATGTGAACCATCCTTATCTGAATGGGAATTCCAGCAGCAAGAAGGCAGTAATCGTCATCACTTCCAATCGTGGTCTGGCCGGCGGATACAATACCAATGTGGTGAAGCTGGTGACAGAGGGTGACTTTGAGAAAGAGGATACGCTGATCTATGCCATCGGAGGAAAGGGCCGGGAATATCTGGCACATAGAGGTTACCACATTTCCTATGAGGATCCGGAGTTAATGGAAGCCCCAGATTATGAGGATGCATCCAAACTGGCAGCCACACTGTTGGATCTGTATGGAAAGGGTGAAATCGGTGAAATCTATTTGGCATATACGCATTTCAAGAACACCGTGGTGCATGAGCCGACCATGATGAAGCTTTTGCCCATTAACTTAGAGGATGTGACCTTGTCCGATGAGGAGAAGCAGACACAGATGAACTATGAGCCGGGTGAGGAAGAGGCGTTAGAGGGGATTATCCCGAAGTATGTGACCAGCCTGTTTTATGGTGCACTGGTGGAGGCTTTAGCCAGCGAGAATGGTGCCAGAATGCAGGCCATGGACTCTGCTACCAGCAATGCGGAGGACATGATCAGTGATTTGTCATTGAAATACAACAGAGCACGTCAGGGCTCTATTACGCAGGAATTAACAGAAATTATTGCAGGTGCATCCGCAATTTCCTAGTGGATGGCATCGGAAAATAGAAAAGGAGTGGTAGAAAAAAATGGCAGAAACAAATATTGGAAAGATCACTCAGGTCATCGGTGCCGTTTTGGATATCAAGTATTCAGAAGGAAAGATTCCGGAAATCAACGAGGCAATCCATATTACCAGAAAAAATGGGGAACGTCTTGTGGCAGAGGTATCTCAGCAGTTGGGCGATGATACGGTGCGCTGTATTGCCATGGGTCCCACGGATGGACTGGTGCGAGGCATGGATGCGCTTGCTACCGGAGCGCCTATCATGGTTCCGGTGGGTGAAAATACGCTGGGCAGAATGTTCAACGTGTTGGGTGAGGCCATCGATAATGTGGCAGAGCCGGAGAATGTGCAGTATATGCCCATTCACAGACCGGCTCCGGCTTTTGAGGAGCAGGCTACTTCTACGGAAATCTTAGAGACAGGAATTAAAGTAGTAGATTTACTTTGTCCCTATCAGAAAGGTGGAAAAATCGGACTGTTTGGTGGAGCCGGTGTAGGAAAGACCGTGCTAATCCAGGAGCTGATTCACAATATTGCTACTGAGCACGGCGGATACTCCGTGTTTACCGGTGTTGGAGAGCGTACCCGTGAGGGAAATGATTTGTATTATGAGATGAAGGAGTCCGGCGTTATCGATAAGACTACTATGGTGTTCGGACAGATGAATGAGCCACCGGGAGCCCGTATGAGAGTCGGTCTGACCGGTCTGACGATGGCGGAGTATTTCCGTGATCAGGGTGGAAAGGATGTGTTGTTATTCATTGACAATATCTTCCGTTTTACCCAGGCAGGATCTGAGGTGTCCGCACTTTTGGGACGTATGCCTTCTGCAGTAGGTTATCAGCCTACCTTACAGACTGAGATGGGTGCTCTTCAGGAGCGTATCACATCTACGAAAAACGGATCTATCACATCGGTACAGGCAGTGTATGTGCCGGCAGATGACTTGACAGACCCGGCTCCGGCAACCACATTTGCCCATCTGGATGCCACTACGGTATTGGACCGTTCCATTGTAGAGATGGGTATTTATCCGGCAGTGGATCCGCTGGGTTCCACTTCCCGTATTTTGGATCCCAGAATCGTTGGGGAGGAACATTTCCGTGTGGCGCGCGGCGTGCAGGAGATTTTACAGAAGTATAAGGAACTGCAGGATATCATTGCGATTTTGGGTATGGATGAGCTGTCTGAGGAGGATAAGCTGGTGGTAAGCCGTGCCAGAAAGGTACAGCGATTCCTGTCCCAGCCATTCTTTGTGGCAACGCAGTTTACCGGTATGGATGGAAAATATGTACCGGTGACGGAAACGATTCGTGGATTTGCTGAGATTCTGGAAGGAAAACACGATGATGTTCCGGAGAGTTACTTCCTGAATGCAGGTTCCATCGACGAGGTGCGTGCTCGCATGCAGGATGCGTAAACAGAGAGGTGAACCATGGCAGAGGACAAAAATATTTTTAAAGTTGAAATTGTGACCCCTGACCGGGTGTTTTATACCGGAGATGCCACATTTATTGAGTTCAATACCACCGAGGGTGAAATCGGTGTTTACAAGAACCATATTCCGCTTACCACTGTATTGGCGCCGGGTGTCGTGACCATTACCAATGGAGAGGATGTAAAGGAGGCGGCGGTGCATGCCGGATTTGCCCAGATTTTGGGTGACCGCGTGAGATTGATGGCGGAGATTGCGGAGTGGCCGGATGAAATTGATGAGAGACGTGCAGAGGAGGCCAAAAAGCGTGCTCAGGAACGGATCAATAGCAAGGCAGCGGCCATCGATATGAAGCGTGCAGAATTTGCCCTGCGCAGGGCATTGGTGCGAATTGAGATCAAACACTAGAATCAGATTTGTCTGTGGAGCGTGTGAAACATGCCTGCAGACAAATTTTTTTGGTTACAAAAAATTAAGAACAAAAAAATTAAGAAAATTAAAAAAATATTAACAGTTTGGGGCATAATGTGGTATGCTAGTCGTAATGGTTATTAAAATGAAGAAACTATAATGGTGATGAATAGTTACAAAAGGATTTGGGGTAGTAAGTAGTGCGAGAGAAATTTGACTTAAAGAAACTTGAAAATGAGATACCGCTGAAGGAATTCTTCCTGTATGAGAATCCGGTGCTGGTGTCAAAGAGCAACGCAGTTAGTTCCAAGCTGATGCTTGCAGCAGAGATCGGATGCTACGATACCGTGGGCTACGATTGCGTGGCGGTGTGTATGAATGATATCTGGGCTGCCGGTGCAAAGCCCATTTTATTTTACAATAACATATCCAGCGCCCGTCCAAGGGCAGAGCATATCAAAAAGTTGGAGGATGGCATTGAACGTGGCTGTCAGGCAGCAGGCATACCACATGTAGGAAGTGAGATTAAGGAACTGGCAGAAATTTTCAGCTATGATCAGTATGATCTGGTGGGATTTGCTGCAGGAGTTCTGGACAGAAATACGGAGGAAAAGAAGCCGGAGATAAAATCAGGGGATGTGATTATCGGTCTTCCTTCCAATGGATTACATAACAATGGATATGTGGCTGCCAGAAAAAAGCTCTATCTTACGAAAACTTCCATGGAAGTATATTACGAGAGTCTGGGAGCAACACTGGGCGAGCTGTTGATGGCGCCCACTAAAATGTATTATACCGGGATGCGTGCCATTGCGGATTCCAATCTGGAGGTAAAGCGCTGCGTGCAGGTGGCACATGGCGGACTGGATCGTGCAGTGCGTAAACTGGTGACACCGGGGCATGGCGCAGTGGTTAAGCAGAAGGCAGACAGCATTCCGCCGCTTTATGATATGCTTCACAAGGATGGCAATATCAATGAGGAACTGATGCGTAAGACCTTCAATATGGGAATCGGAATGTTGATGCTGGTCTCAGAGGAACAGACCGATCAGATTGCAGAGCTGTTAGAAACGGTGGGAGAACATCCGGTATTACTGGGACTGGTGGAAGAAGGATCAGAGGACATCCGTTATATTATTTAATAATGGGAAGGAAGAGGGCATGGGCACTCAGGATAAATTAGAACGGGTTTTGCGTGATATTCACGTGATGATATCAAAAAGTGAACTGTATGATAAATCCGGAGAGAAGATTATCGTGGAGAAAAAGAAGATGTTCGAGCATCTGAATCATCTCAACGATTGTATCTATGAGATGATGGATGAGTATGAGGTGACAAAACAGAGCCGTGATAAGGGAGATCGCCGGGCGAAAAAGAAAGGTGACGAGATTATTTTTGCGGCTAGCCGGAATGCGGAGGACATTTATGCTGCATCCATTCTTTATTCCGATGAAGCGTTGCAGCGTGTGCAGGACATGATGCAGGAGACGGAAGATCGGGTACGCGAGATTTTGGAAGAGAGCCAGTCTCTCATGGAAGAGCATCGAAAAATGTTGAAATCCAATCAGTTGGAGCTTAAGAGTCAGCTGGAGGATATGGTAGATACAGAGAAATATCTAAAAATTATAGAGGAGAGGAATTGCCAGCTCCAGAAAGAAAAAGAGGGAAAGAAGGAGGAGTCGCAGTCTGAGGAGGAGTCTCCTTATGCAGCGATCAAGCCGGAAATCCGTGTAAACGAGGAGTATTTCAGGAAAGCCGGTATTCCTCTGGAGGATGCAAAGGGAGAGGCAAAGAAGCCGGAACCGGTGGAGGTGAAGGTGGATCTGGATGCAGAATATTTCAAATGGAAAAAAGGGGAGAATTTATAGTAAATCCTCCCGACAGTTTTTCAATGTTTCACAGGTAGCAAGGATATCCTTGTTACCTTTTTCTAATTGTGTCACAATAATTTCCATATAGATAACAGCCTTATTGACCAGACGCTGATCCGTGCCATTGATGCAGCGGTCTAAGTATTGTAACAGGGCTTCATTATCACATGAGGCCGATAGCTCGCGAAGCTGTTCCTGACAACGGGATTTGTCTGCATAATTCACCGGTTCTGTCTGAACGATGAATCCACCGGACAATTCTTCCGTGTAGAAATAAGCATCCTCCTTCGGGGTGTGTATGAAGGGCAGCAGGCTTGATTTTTTTAACGTTCCAGCCTGAATCAGCCGAAGCATTTCTATGGAAAAAAGAATCAGGATTGCACAGACAGCAAGGGAAAAAAGCAACAGGCAAGGCGGATTAGCTGCAAGAACTGACCGTTTCATATAGCCTATGGTGCAAAGTGCTGCGATGGCAATTACACAGGAAAAGGGGCGCAGCCACAGACTGCTGATTAAAACCTTGCGAAAAGATGAGATATCATTTTTCTTTAATGGAATAAAAATATAGTGTTTGCGCATAAAAAAGCCTCCTAACTTATAATACAAAAAATAGGGGCAAATAGCAACTTGGGCGAAATATTAAACTTTTTTTAAGAAACATTGCTATCGAAATTTTGTTTTTTTTGCTATGCTAGAAAAAATGGCTGTAATGCGAGGAAAGGAGTCAATATGAATATACTGGTATGCGATGATGATAAGGAAATTGTGGAGGCCATTGAAATCTACCTGCAGCAGGAGGATTTTATGGTGTATAAGGCCTATGATGGGGAGCAGGCTTTATCTATTCTGCAGAAGCAGGATATTCAGCTATTGATTATTGATGTGATGATGCCGAAACTGGACGGAATCCGGGCTACCCTTAAAATTCGGGAGAGAAGTGCCATTCCTATCATCATTCTTTCAGCAAAATCCGAGGATGCGGATAAGATTCTGGGACTGAATATCGGGGCGGATGATTATGTGACAAAACCGTTTAACCCGCTGGAACTGGTGGCCAGAGTAAAATCCCAGCTGCGCCGGTACACGCAGTTTGGAAATGCCATGGAGACAAATGAGGCAGTTTATCAGGTAGGAGGACTGTCGATCAACGATGACCTGAAGGAGGTAACGGTGGATGGAGAAGTAGTAAAAATGACACCCATCGAGTATAATATTCTGCTGCTTTTGATGAAGAACCAGGGCAAGGTATTTTCCATTGAGCAGATTTACGAGAGCATCTGGAATGAGGATGCCATTGGTGCGGATAACACTGTGGCTGTGCACATTCGGCATATCCGCGAGAAAATCGAGATTAATCCGAAAGAGCCACGGTATCTGAAGGTAGTGTGGGGCGTGGGTTATAAAATTGAGAAGAATGGATAGGATCTGATTATGAAAAGAAGCTATTATTCGAATCTTTGCAAGACGCTGGTGACCATAGCAGAGATTGTCTTTGCAGTGGTTTTTGTGATGTCATGTTTTCTGTTAGTGACGTTGAATAAAAAAAATATTACCGACATGAATCATCTCACAGATGATTCATACGTTCATTCCGCATATTACAGTGGCGTATTTGAAGATAAACTTAATAGCCTGGTGCAGTATCTGCGTTTGCGTCAGGAGTTTGAGACGGATGGAGTGTATGATCCGGAAAAGGTGGTAAATATTTCCGGAGAGGATATTAGGCAATCCGGTGAGCAGGTGGAATTATCTGCCAGTGATCTCCAGTGGTATTACAGTCTCTCAGATCTTGTGGCATGGTCGAAGAGTGGATATGTCATGTACGGTGGGAAGATTCAGGAGGATTATCTGCCTGTTACCGGGATATCTGTCAGCGACAGTGTGACCACAGGTGTGCTTACACCAGAGGAGGCGAACATGCTGTATCAGCAGCTTCAGTCGGTGTTGGACCGGGTGGGACAGGAGGAAACCATCTACCGCCAAGGGCTTAACAGCTTTGATGGGGAGGAGACGAATCTTTCCTATGTGTATAAGGAAAAGGACAGGGTAATCTACAGCAATCTGGAGGATGCGAAGACGTCCATGGATCTTCTGGCATATGGTAGGGAGCAGGGCAGCTATTTCTATTATGATGATGACACACTCATGTTTCGAACGAATGTGGATGGCCTGGAGAATTTTTATTATCAGGGGATGCAGGAAAGTGTCAGAGGTCTTGGACGACATGCATCATTTTTAGTTGCGGTAGATACAGATTTTATTATGGAGGATGACTTTACAGAAGCTTATCGGGAGTTTGTCACACTTCATCCATGGGGGATGGTCAGCCTGGTTCTGATTATTGTATCATTGGTGGGATGGTTGTTTTCTTTTGTGTATCTGACTCTTTCTGCGGGAAGAAAAGATACGGATGAACTGGTGCATCTGAATCTGATGGATCGGGTTCAGACAGAATTCTGGTTGCTGGGATTTATTGTGTTGTCCGTTCTCACGTTCATTCTGATTGCTGCGGCTATGGGATATGAGTGGGATGTGGCAGGCATGATGATTGTGGTAGGAAGCGTCAGCTTTTTGTATAATGGGGTATTTTTGATTTTCTATCTCAGTATGATACGCAGGATGAAGGCTGGGGTGTTATGGGAGAACAGTTTTGTGCACTGGGTCGTGGTGAGTGTGAAGCGGGTTATTGATACCTGGAAATCATCTACGCAGATGATTTTGTATTTAGCAGGCAATTTCTCACTAATTCTTGCTTTGACATACGGGATATTTGGAAGAAAACAACTGTGGTGCGCATTACTATTGCTCCTTCAGATGGCGGTGGTCAGTGTGCTGCTGCTGCGGGATCGCGTGCAGAAGCAGGAAATTTTAGAAGGAATCCAACAAATCAATGAGGGAGATTTGGTCAATAAGATTCCCATGGAGCACATGCATGGACATAACCGTAAGCTGGCGGAAGCTGTTAACAGTATCGGAGGTGGATTACAGCGGGCATTAGAGGATAAGACGAAAAATGAAAGGATGAAGGCGAGCCTGATTACCAACGTATCTCATGATATTAAGACACCTCTGACCTCCATTATCAACTATGTCAATCTGATGAAAATGGAGAAAGTGGAAAATGAACGCATGCAAAACTATATTCAGGTGATGGAGGAGAAGGCTTCCCGACTGCGCCAGCTCACCGACGATCTGGTGGAGGCATCCCGTATCAGCACCGGAGCAATCAGTCTGCAGATGACCAGAATCAACCTGGTGGAGATGGTTTACCAGACCGGTGGTGAATTCCTGGACAAATTCGAAGCCAAGTCCTTGACCACGGTGACCAAAATGCCCAAGGAGCCTGTGGTTATCATGGCAGATGGACGGCGAATCTGGCGCGTTCTGGAGAACTTATACAACAATGTGTCCAAGTATGCCATGGAGGGAACCAGGGTGTATGTGACCTTGGAGGTTGTGGAAGGACAGGCATGTTTTTCCATTAAAAACATTTCGGAACAGCCACTGCAGCATACGGATGAGGAATTGAAGGAGCGATTCGTAAGGGGCGATGAATCCCGCAGCACAGAAGGAAGCGGGCTGGGACTTTCCATTGCGGATAATCTCACCGTGCTCATGGGAGGGCAGTTTATTATTGAACTGGATGGAGACCTGTTTACGGCAAAGCTTATGTTTCCGGTGGTGTGAGTCATAGCATGGCATGAGCAGAATATGGAAAATGTTCATGGAGAAGTGTGTCAGAATGAATTTGTGAAAAGAATGTGAATTATTAGCACTCGCTATTGACGAGTGCTAATAACGGTGCTATAACATAATCAGAACAAGAAAAGATGTTCCAAATACTAATTGACATATGTATTAGAAAAAAGGAGGAATGACTTATGTTAATGCCTAGTATTTTTGGAGAGAACCTTTTGGATGACTTTTTTGGGATGCCCAGTTTCCCGAAGTTTACGGGATACAGCACCAATAGCACCAACAACATTATGCACACCGATGTAAAGGAGACGGACAGCGGCTATGAGGTCGCCATGAATCTTCCGGGATTTAAGAAGGAAGATGTGCAGGCTGAGCTGAAAGATGGTTATCTGACCATTCACGCCACCACCAATACATCCAATGATGCAAAGGATGATGACGGAAAATATATCCGGAGAGAGCGTTACAGTGGATCCTGCAGCAGAAGCTTCTATGTGGGAGAAGACATTACCCAAGAGGATATCAAGGCAAAATTTGAGGATGGCGTGCTAAAAATCGCTGTTCCCAAGAAGGAAGCGAAACCGGCAGTAGAAGATAAGAAATATATCGCTATTGAGGGATAAAGAAACACAAGCTCACACAGGTGAGAAAAGGGCCGCAGCTCCCATGATGAAAATCATGAGGGCGGCGGCCCTTCTGTTATTTTTTGTTATCCGTTTTTTTTCTGCTTTAACTGCTTATTTCCCACCAGATAGGCCACAAACAGCGCTATGGCGAACAGAAGCTGTATGCCAATGCACATCAGGTAGCTGTCCCGGGTAAACACTTCGTCGGAAATCCCGTAGATCAGGTTGTTGGCCCGGACATACCAGTAGACAGGCAGAAAACGTGCCACATTTAATACGCCTTGTGACAGGTAGCTCTGGCTGACAAAGACACCGCAGAGAAAACTCATGCCCAGTCCAAGGATGTTAGTGATCATGTTCAGCGCATTTCCACCGGGGGAAAACAGGCTGATAAACAGAGTCAGTGCAATGGTAACCAATAGGAATGCAAAGCTGTTTCCGATACATAAAAGTCCTTTTTGCCCCAGAATCTCATCAGCACCGTAAATGAAAAATGCCACCAGAAGAAATAGAATCCACATGGAGATACTGTATACAATAGCTGCCAGTGATATCTGAATATTGCGTACCAGCATAGGTTGGGAGGAGCAGTTGATTCGGCGTTCCCTATCCTCCTGTCGGAAAACAATCAATACAGAGGTCATGCCCATCAGCAGGATGGTCAGGAGAAAATATGCCAGGTACTGAAAATAGTAGGAGGCAGAGGAAACCTCTTGGGAATCGGATGCTTCGTCGGCAACCACCGTCACTTCAGGAAGATCCTGGATGGAATCTGAGGTTTTATCCAGTGCATCCTTTAGTTCAAAACCCCCGTTCAGATACAGGGAACAGGCAGTAAGATAAGCATTCACCTGCTGATCGATATAGTATCCATCGGCACTTTGGTGACTCATACCTTCCTGCAGCAGATTCTCTGTTTCTCCCGCCAAAAGTTTCTCTTCAAAGCCTTCGGGGATGATCAGGGCATAGGAAATCATGCCATAATACAGGTTATCCTGGATTTGCTCCTCATTCGCATCAGAAAATTCTTCCACCGTGTGGATGCTTCCCAGATATTCCACTAAGGCTTCGCTGGCAGTGGAGTGATCTTCATCGATGACTGCCACATTCAGAGAGCTCATCTGAAAATTAGTAGCATCATCCATGGAAACATTGCTCATTACCACAATGAGAATCAGGTAGATGATGGCATAGACGGTAAGGGATGGTGCTTTCTTTTTTGCTATTTTAAAAAATGACTTAAAGGCTTGCATATTTTTTCCTCCTTGTCAGTAAGAATCCTGCGAAGCAGAAAATAACGGAAAAAATCAACAAAGTAATGATATTTCCCATATAACGGTTTAGATCGTCGTAGGCAATCAGGGAATAGAAGCAGTCGGAAATCCGTGCGGCTGGATTGATCCGGTTGATGATGGGACAGTATTTCTCCACATACATCCGCATGTTGCCCACCATAAGTCCGCTTAAAAAGCAGCAAAACATGATAAAGGCAATGGTGACGGAAATTTTGGTGTTTTCCGACGCTCTGCCGATGGAGCCGACGCAAAATCCCAGGGAGGTGCCAGCAGCGCAGCTGACAAAAATGGTCAGGATAGCCAGTGGCAGCCGGGTGGTCAGATCAATCTGCAGTACCAGCACAATATATGCATAGCCAATCAGGTTGATCAGGAATCGGAAGATGATGCAGGAAAATAGTTCTCCTGCCATCAGCTTAAGCTTGTGGGTGGGGGATATATTTTTCCGGGCACCCAGTGCAGACAGATTTCCCTGATTGTTGATGGCGATGTAGAGGCCGGACAATGCGGTATAGAGGCAGCTCATGGCAATCAGATTGTAAAAGTACTGATCGTAAGAGTCTAAAATCTTACTGTTAAAGGAAATTACCGCAGTGTAGCCGGAGGTGTTTTCCATTGATGATATGGCATCTGCCACCAGCTCCGGGGAATTCATGGCGATTTCCGTAATGGCTGCCGCATTCAGGTTGAACTGATCCACCAGGCATTTCAAGGTGGACTGAGCGGTGGTATCGTCGGTGTTTGCGGCCACACTTAAGGTTACATCCTCATCGGCGTAAATAATGCCGGTCACCTCTTTTTCATTCAGCAGAGCCAGTGCTTCCTCCTCATCACAGTAGGTGGGAATCAGAATCTGATCATCTCCCTCCTCACCTAAAATATCCGCCAGTTCTTTGAATTCATCTGCTGCGTATCCGTCACCGCACACAATGGCCACGGGGATGGGATCAAAACGCTCTGCATCCATCAGGGAACCGAAGGCTGCTTTAAACAGGCTGCCCAGCAGAATGGGAAACAGCAGAAGCCAGAACAGTTCCATGCGGTTCCGCAGTAGTTGTTTAAAAGAATATTGAAAAATTCTTAACATAGTTTCCTCCTCAATCGTGCCTGAAAATTAATCTCTCAATTCTTTACCGGTAATCTCTAAGAACACATCGTTTAAAGTGGGAAGTTCGGAATATACTCTGCCAAAGGACAGCTCCTTTTCTTTCAGATAATCCAAAACCCGCAGCAGGTTATGCTTGCCGCCGCTGCAATCAATGGTCAGGGTATGATCTTTGTAGTCCACGTTGTACACATGATCCAGATTCCGGATAGCTTGTAAATCTTCTGTGCAGATATCCTGCATTTCAATGGAAATGGTTTCACTTTTCTTAATCATACGTTTCAACTCATCCTTGGTTCCGATGGCAAGATTTTTTCCTTTATCCATAATGGCAATGCGGGTACAGATCTGTTCCACTTCCTCCATGTAGTGGGAGGTGTAGATTACGGTGGCTCCCTGGCGGTTCAGCTCCTGAATGCCCTCTAGAATTTTGTTACGGCTCTGAGGATCCACAGCCACGGTGGGTTCGTCCAGGATGATCAGGGATGGCTTGTGGGCAATGCCGCAGGCGATGTTCAGTCTGCGCAGCAGTCCGCCGGAAAGTTTTTTGGGAAAAAATTTTGTGAATTCCTGCAGTCCTACAAAGTCGATGGCTTCCTGCACATATTTCTTTCGCAGGGCTTTATCGGATACATAGAGACCGCAGAAGTAATCGATATTTTCATAAACGGTAAGTTCGTCGAATACCGCTACGTTCTGCATGATCACACCAATCTTTGATTTGATGTCATAGCTGTCCGGACGCATGGGCTGGCCAAAGAGCTGAATATCTCCTTTATCATAGCTCAAGAGAGACAGAAGACAGTTGATGGTGGTGGTTTTGCCGGAACCGTTGGGTCCCAGCAGACCAAATACTTCTCCTTCCTGTATTTCCAGATTAAAATGATCCAACGCCACCAGTTCCTTGTAGCGTTTCACCAGATTTTCGATTTTAACAACGGGTGTTGACATAGGGCTCCTCCTTTTTCTTATCATTGGTTGGTTTCATTCTATCAAAGGAAAAAGCTGGATTGAAGTGAATAACGTCAGGAAATGATATGACAAATGTCATTTCCCACAGGATGAGGTTGGATTTTTTAGAGTTGATATAGTAATATGGAAGGGATGAAATAAGTGGAATCGTGGGAAATGGTGTCAAGTTTGCCAAGGATAAGGGGGCGGATCGAAAATGGAGCGTTTGACGGATCAATTACTTTTATTTGCTTTGTGTGCTTTTCTGCTTGTGGGGCAGGATGATTATACATTGCCTGTATTGGTGGCGGTAGCCATGGTGGGTTTGTCCGGTCTGGCTCGTTATGTGGAAAAGCCTGCTAAAAAACTGATTCTATTTGTCCTTTATCTTCTGGTGGTTTTCATGGTGCCGGAGTTTATTTTGTTTTTTCCCATGGTGCTCTATGAGGTATTTCAGGAAAAGTTCTGGTGGGGGCTTGCGGCAGGCTGCCTGTTTGGAATGGAGTGGCAGAGGATGACTGTGATGCAGATGGCGCTGTGGCTATTCGGCTGCTTGTTGGCATTTTTCCTGAATAAAAGAACGGGAGAGGTGTTGTCCGGCCGGCACAAGCTGATTGTGCTGCGGGACAGTGACAAGGAACTGGAAAATCTCATGCGGGCGAAAAATCGGGAACTCATTGAAAAGCAGGATTATGAGATTCATGTGGCTACCTTGCAGGAGAGAAATCGTATTGCCAGGGAAATACATGATAACGTGGGACATATGCTGTCTCGCAGCATTCTTCAGATGGGAGCATTGCAGACCATTTATCAGGAGGAACCGTTGCAGGGACAATTGGCCGGAATCAACGACACGCTGAATCAGGCTATGAACAATATCCGGGAGAGTATCCATGATCTGCACAACGATTCCATTGACCTAAGACAGGCTATCGTGGATGCCACCAAGGATATGCATCCTCGGTATCAGGTGCATCTGGAGTATGATGTCCCCGGTGTGGTCCCCAGAAAAATTAAGTACTGTTTTATCGCCATTGTAAAGGAAGCGGTGGCAAATATTTTAAAGCACAGCAACGGAGACCAGGTGACCATCATCATCCGGGAGCATCCGGCACTGTATCAGCTCTGTGTGGAGGATAATGGAAACAGTGCCGCAGGCAAGCCGGTGGACAGTCTGCAGGATGGTATTGGCCTATATAATATGCGGGAGCGTGTGGAGGCGTTGCAGGGAAGTATTAACATTGAAAATAAAAACGGATTTCGAATTTTTGTGACGATCGGAAGGAAGGCGGAAGCATGAGAGTAATTGTGGTGGATGATGATCAGCTGGTTGCAATATCTTTAAAGACTATTCTGGAGGCGGCTGAGGATATGGAAGTGGTGGCCATGGGAAACGACGGAAAGGAAGGTCTGGACCTGTATAAAACATATCAGCCGGATGTGCTTTTGATGGATATCCAGATGAAGACCATGAGTGGATTGGATGCGGCTAAGGAAATATTGTCCGAGTACCCTCAGGCGCGAATCCTGTTTCTGACTACTTTTTCCGATGATGAATATATTGTAAAAGCACTGAATCTGGGTGCTAAGGGATATATTCTGAAACAGGATTTTAAGGGGATTGTTCCGGCACTTCGTGCAGTTCATCAGGGACAGAGTGTATTTGGGGGAGAGATCATGGGGAAAATACCGGTGTTGATGCAGAGCCGGGAATCATTTGACTATGAGCAGTATGATATTGGGGAAAAGGAGCAGGAAATCATCGAGCAGGTGGCTTCCGGCAAGAGTAATAAGGAAATTGCAGAGAGTCTGTTTTTGAGCGAAGGCACGGTGCGTAATTACATCAGCACCATATTGGATAAGTTGTCACTGCGGGACCGGACCCAGCTGGCGGTATTCTATTATAAAAATATTCGGTAGAGGTAAATGTATGATATTTGAAACACATGCGCATTATGATGATGAGAAGTTTGATGGAGACAGGGCGGCATTGCTTGCATCCCTTCCTGCGAAAGGAATTGAACGGGTGATCAATGTGGGGGCAGAGTATCAGGGCTGTCTGGACAGTGTGGAGCTGGCAGAAACCTATCACCATGTTTATGCAGCCATAGGGATTCACCCCAGCAATATTTCGGATCTGACGGAGGAGGTATTTGACTGGCTGTGGGAAAAGTCGGCCTGGGAGAAAACAGTGGCCATTGGAGAAATCGGCTTGGATTACTACTGGGATAAGGAACCGGCAGTGCAGCAGGCCCAGAGGGAAGCCTTTGTACGGCAGTTAAAGCTGGCGAAGGAAACGGGGCTGCCGGTGATTATCCATTCCAGAGATGCGGCAGAGGACACTATGAGGTTAATGAAAGAACAGCATGCGGAGCAGATTCCCGGAGTGGTCCATTGCTATTCTTACTCGAAAGAGATGGCCAGGGAGTTTGTGAAAATGGGATACTATATTGGTGTGGGAGGTGTGGTGACCTTTAAGAATGCCAAGAAGCTGAAGGAAACGGTGGCGGATCTGGGATTGGAACATATCCTGCTGGAGACGGATTGCCCTTATATGGCACCGGAGCCGCATCGGGGTAGCCGCAACGATTCCACGAATATCCCCTATGTGGTACAGACAATCTCCCAGTTGACCGGGCAGGATCCGCAGACTGTGGAGGCGATAACATGGGAAAATGCCTGTCGGTTGTTTCCAAAGGTGAAATGCTAACAATTAGCTACCTGATCTGCTGTAGTTCCACCGTGTCTTTCCAGAATCTCTTGGGGATGTTCTGACTCTGCAGTTTCGGATTGCGCCGGGCTTCGATGGCGATGCTGTCAAAAAAGGTGCACCAGAGCCGTTGGAACTGTAGTTCTTCTGTGGAAACATCATCCATCATTTCCGGACGGATGCCTGAGGCATCCACCAGAATAAACGGAGCACCGGGAGTGTGCAGCACGGCGGTCTGATGCAGCTCATCGTAAATCAGAAAACGCTCCTGCGGCAGGCGGTCAGAAAAATGTTCGCCTAAAATGGGCAGCACATCATTCTTTGGATGTATGGTGGAAGCCAGGATGCCGTTTTTGAGCTGGCGAAAACGCAGAAATCCAAGTAGATGGTGAGCCTCCCGGTCGGTGGAGCGGGCCAGCTCAAATACCCGTGCTACGTAGGGCTCTCCCAGAGCGGTTAGTACCTGGTGGCCATCGTGCATGGCAAACCCTAGTAGAATTGTGCGGTAAATACAGTCTGCTTTATCCAGACGATGGCGTTTCTTGGTATCAGTTGCCATGATAGCCTGACAGATATCCTGATATACCTCACGGCCGAAGCTGTTGCACACAGCACGGCTGATTTTTTGACTCTTTTCCGGGCTTGGAACGACCCGGATATACTCGCAGAATAGTTCGTAGGTCTGTGGTTCTTCTATGGTAAGCCGGAGATTTCGATGGCCGTATCTGCTGGCCCAGGCATCATACACACCGGTAAATATGCCTTCGATGGAATTTTCACAAATAAATACGTACATTTAAAACACCTCGTTTTTCTTATCCGGTGGATGCAAGTTTATAGTCGCTGGAAACATCGTCCCCGAAAAAGTTTAATTGTTGATAGGATAGTCCCTGTAATTCCCGTGGAACCTTTTGCTGTTCCATGAGCAGATTTTCGCAGATGTAGTCTGCGTCCAGCTTCGTGCGGTACATCATGCGGCCGGAGCAGGTGATGAAGTACAGTGCCCGCCGCAGGACCACTCCCATTTTCTTTAAATCAGAAAAGTCCAGACGGTTCATACGCCGGGCCTTTACGATCCGACTGGCGGACTTGTATCCGATACCGGGTACGCAAAGCAGAGTCTGGTAGGACGCACGATTGATCTCAATGGGGAATTCCTCCAGATGGCGTAGCGCCCAGTCGCATTTGGGATCCAGAAATAAGTTAAAATTCGGATTGTCCTCGCTGAGCAGTTCGGAGACCCGGAAGTGATAAAACCGCAGCAGCCAGTCTGCCTGATACAAGCGATGCTCTCTGAGAAGCGGCGGCCCGGAGGGAAGCATGGGCAAACGGCTATCCTGGGTGGTATTTACAAAAGCAGAATAAAAGACACGCTTTAATTCAAATTTATCATACAGGCTCTCTGCCACACTCATAATCTGGTAATCGTTCTCCGGTGTAGCACCGATAATCATCTGGGTACTTTGCCCTGCCGGTACAAAATTCGGTTCCTTGTGATATGGAATCAGTTCCTGTCGGTTCTGCTCAATGCCGTTTTGAATCATGCGCATGGGAGTCAGAATCGTGCGGCGGGATTTGTTCGGGGCCAAAGCACTCAGATATTTTCCGGTGGGAAGTTCCAGATTCACGCTCATACGGTCAGCCAGAAAACCGGTCTGCCGAATCAGCTCCGGATCTGCGCCGGGAATCGCCTTCACATGGATGTAGCCATTGAAATGGTGGATGTGGCGCAGCTTGTAAAGGGTCTGATAGATCAAGTCCATGGTATAGGTGGGATTCACTAAGATACCGGAGCTTAAGAACAGTCCCTCGATGTAATTGCGTCGGTAAAACTCCATGGTGAGGGTGCATACCTCATCCGGGGTGAAGGAAGCACGGCGCACATCCTTGTGACAGTTGTTCTGGCAGTAGGCGCACTGAAACACGCATTCATTGGTGAATAAAATCTTTAGAAGAGACACGCATCTGCCGTCTGCAGAAAACGTGTGGCAGATTCCGGGGGCAATGGAATTCCCCATGCCGATGCCGTTTCCTTTCCGGTCTACGCCGCTGGAGGTGCATGCCACATCGTACTTGGCAGCATCCGATAAAATCTCTAATTTTTCCTGCAGTGACATATTCTGCTGAATGTACATCAATCAGACCTTCCTTTCTGAATATAGTGATTACGTATCTGTTCAGAGCCAACCTCGAAAACTAACGTTTTCTCTGAACAGATATCAAATTCGCTCTTGCCACAGGAAGACTCTCTCTGCTATGATACTTCTATAAAAAGTCGCAACTATTCAGAACACTTGTTCTAATAAGAATCATAGCACAGAAGTTTTATAAATACAAGAAAAATCGAACGAAAGTTCGTGAATTATAAATTTTGTAGAGGAAGACAGGATGGCAACATTAGGAAATCCGCAGAACACTATTGAGATTTTGCAGAAATATCATTTTAATTTTCAAAAGAAATTTGGTCAGAATTTTCTCATCGATCCCCACGTTTTGGAGCGTATCATGGAAGCGGCCGGTGTGACAAAAGAGGATTTCGTGCTGGAGATTGGCCCCGGCATCGGCACCATGACCCAGTATTTATGCGAGAATGCAAGAGAAGTGGCGGCGGTGGAGATTGACAGCAACCTGATTCCGATTTTACAGGATACGCTGAAGGATTACGATAATGTGACGGTGATTCATCAGGACATTTTGAAAGTGGATATCAATGCACTGGCGGCGGAGAAAAACAACAGCCAGCCCATCAAAGTGGTGGCAAATCTGCCCTATTATATTACCACCCCCATCATCATGGGGCTGTTTGAAAGTCATGTGCCGATTGACAGCATCACCATTATGGTGCAAAAGGAAGTGGCCGACCGGATGCAGCAGGGACCTGGCAGCAAGGAATATGGTGCGTTGTCTTTGGCTGTGCAGTATTATGCAAAGCCGGAGATTGTGGCAAATGTGCCGCCCAATTGCTTTATGCCAAGACCCAGTGTGGGCAGTGCGGTGATCCGTCTCACCAGACATCGTCAGCCTCCCGTGACGGTTCAGGATGAGAAGCTGATGTTCCGCTTGATTCGGGCCTCCTTTAACCAGCGTCGGAAGACGCTGGCAAATGGTCTGAACAATGCGCCGGATATCCCCCTGTCCAAGGAGCAGATCCAGGAGAGCATCCTGGAACTGGGCGTACCGGTAAATATCCGGGGGGAGGCACTAAGTTTGGAGCAGTTTGCCCGTCTGTCCGACATTGTGGGGGCAAAACTATAAAATAGCAAAATTCATTCGGGAAAGACACAAAAGTAAAAAGGGAGTTATATATCGACTTCTATCCATGATATATTCGCATATAATAGTCCTAGCCAGATAATTGATTTTTGACATGGGAAGAAAAGAAGGATAGGCGCATGGGTGAAGCGATAAAGAAAATAGCGTGTATGGCACTGCTCATAGTGGGACTTCCTCTGGTGGTGACGCTGCTTTTTCAGGGAGGCAGCATACTTCCGGAGTACGAGGAACTGAGTACAGAAGATAACAGCCGGCAGGATGAGGACCTGCTGGCTGTTTTTGTGGGAATATTGGCACAGCAGATGCCTGCAGACTATGAGGAGGAAGCGTTAAAGGCCCAGGCCATTCTGGTGCGGACGAATTATGAGTATGCGTTTGCTCAGGGGAAGCAGCCGGAGCAGGGTCTGGACACACTGCAGCTGCAGGAAATGTTTGGACGGGAAAACTATGCGGATTATTATGAAAAACTGAAATCCTGCCTGCTGCAGACGGATGGTCTGATACTGACCTATCAGGGAAATCTGGTAGACTGTCCCTTTAGTGCAGTCAGTGCAGGCTATACCAGAGGTGCCCAGGGAGGACAGGAATATCTAAAAAGCGTGGAATCAAAGTGTGATGTGCGGTCAGAGGATTATCTGAAAGTAATTTTTTATGAAAAAGGTGAGTTCATCCGGCTGGTACAGCAGAATTATCCGGAGGCGGAACTGACAGAGGACGTCCGGATGGAGCAGATCGTTATCGAAGAGCGGGAGGACAGCGGCTATGTAAAAACGATTCGACTGGGGAATCTGTCCCTGGATGGAGAAGAGTTTCGCAATGCCTGCGGCTGGAACTCCGCGGCATTTTATATCAAGGAAGTAGACGGGAAAATCCGCATAGTGACGAAAGGCTTGGGCCATGGATACGGCATGAGCTGTTTTGGGGCCAATGAGATGGCGAAGGAAGGAAAAAGCGCGGAAGAAATCTTGAATTATTATTTTTCCGGCATGGAACTCACCACCCTTCAAGGAAATAATTAAAAACTTGTATAAACATAAAAAAACTGTC
Organism: Lachnospiraceae bacterium; assembly: GCA_022766245.1. Classification (GTDB taxonomy): domain Bacteria; phylum Bacillota; class Clostridia; order Lachnospirales; family Lachnospiraceae; genus Roseburia_C. The sequence goes on from JALEPL010000018.1 coordinate 85,325, forward strand.
AACACTATCCATAAAATATAATTCTTATATGGATGGTGATGACATGAAAAAATCGTTAGTGATAGCCTGTGCGGTGATGCTGGCCACAGCAGCCACCATGACGGCAATCTATGTGAAGCAGAACAATGACAAACAGCAGCAGGAGGAATCCCAGCTGGCCATGGTAGATACCGAGGAAGCACCGGGGGAGACCATAGAGTCGGTGGATACGGAAGTATCGTCTCAGGAAGTAGCGGCGGCAGACAGTATCATTGAACCGGAGAATGAAGCGATTCAGGCGGAGAAGGACACGATTGATACAGAGGAGGATACCGAGCAGGTGGTGGAGACAGCAGCGGACAGTAACAACGTGGTTCTGCACTTTTCCCAAGACTCCAGCGTTAACTGGCCTCTTCAAGGAACTGTACTGATGAATTACAGCATGGATCAGACGGTGTATTTTGCCACACTGGATCAGTACAAGTATAATCCGGCCATTATCATTGGATGTAATGTGAATGACCGGGTAAACTGTGCGGTGGACGGTGTGGTGACAGACATTTCTACCAATGAGGTGACCGGATGCACCGTTACCATGGATATCGGAGATGGATATAGTGTGATTTATGGGCAGTTGAAGCAGGTGCCCTATGAAGAAGGCGCAATGGTCATGCAGGGAAGTCTGGTGGGATACGTGGCGGAGCCCACCAAGTATTATTCTGAGGAAGGTTGTAATCTGTATTTTGCCATGGAAAAGGATGGCGTTCCGGTGGATCCCGCCAGTTTCTTTGAATAAGGATCCTTCAAAGCAAGATGAAAAAAAGTAATTGTTCAGCAGGCATACGCATTTACTGCGGATGCCGTGAAAAAACGTATATTTAGCAAGCACAAATCCATTTGCGAAGCAAATTATGTATGGATTTGTGCGCATAACTATGAAGGGACTGAATAGTTATGAAAAAAGGTAACTGTTCAGAACAGGCCGAATCACTTGCTGATGAGGCCGTAAGAACATGATTCAGGTGTGAGCAAACCCCATCGGCGCAGCCGATTTCCATGGGTTTGCGAATCGTGTCTGTGAAGGTACTGAACAGATACGAAAAAAGTATGATACAATCTATATGGGTTGTGTTATACTTTTTTTAGTTTCCGGCATTGGCGGGGACCGAAATTAATTGAAAGTGTAAAGTCAAATATGAAAACCGACACAAGGGCTCCGTCACCTGCGGTGACACCTCGTGTCAAAATTTGCTGAGGAAAACAAATGATTACATGTAAAAATTGTGGCGCAGATTATGATGAAAATACGGAACGATGCCCCTATTGCGGTGGAGATAATTTTGAAAAATCCGTGCGTACCCATCAGGAGAAAATCAGTGGTCTCCATCAGGAGAAGAAAAGGTGGGAAGCTATGCCGGATAAGGTGGCACAAAAAATGGTGTCTTTGACTATGAAGATTGTTATTTGTGCAGTGATAGGTGTAGTTTTAGTTTGTATATTACTGTTCGCCGGTACGAGAATCAAAAACAGTGTCATGAATAAAATGGATGCAGCAGCAATTGAAAAGCTGGAGGAAATGTACCAGAACGGAGACTATACCGGAATCAGCAAGTATATGGATAAACTGGGGAATCCCACGCGGCCGAAGTATGAGAAATATAATCAGATTGTGATTTTGGAAGAGTTACTGTCTCATATTCAGAAGGAAGATGAAGGCTATCTTCAGTTTCTTGTCCGTGAGAATGAGGTGCCTACCAATATTACATACATTGTCTGGATTTTAAAAGAATGTCAGTTCTATGAGAATGAATATTATAAATATGACGAGCAGGATGTGGTGGAGGCTTATCGGAAGTGGTGTTATGATTTCATGGAAGAGCAATACGGACTACCAAGGGAAGAGGCAGAGGGAGTGTTTGAGGCTGCTGGAGAGGTGAACTGGGATAATGAGGACGAAGTCCGAAAGGATCTGGAACAAAGAGCGTTGGCACATTTAAAGGAAAAATAGTAACTGTTTAGTAGGCATACGCATTTACTGCGGATGCCGTGAAAAAACGTATATTTAGCAAGCACAAATCCATTTGCGAAGCAAATTATGTATGGATTTGTGCTCGCAACTATGAAGGTACTGAATGGTTACGAAAAATAGTGACATATCAGGGGGAAAAAGATGGAGTGTGTAAAATGCGGGTATGATTATCCGGCAAAGGAAATAAAATGTCCTTACTGTGGTGAGCCGAATCCGTTGGGAATTGCATGGAAAGAGGAAGAAGAACAGAAGAGGGCGGAGACAGAACATACCAAAAGAAGAATCCTGAAGTCTATGCCTCTTTACATAGCCAACAAGCTTGTGAATGTGATTTTGATACTGGGTGTGTTGTTGAGCGTCGTGTTTGTGGCGATTGCATTTATTGCGTCTGGAGTGGAATCGGCGCTCACGGAACGCAAGCAGAGTCAGGCATCTGTTGCAGAAGCGGAAAAGCTGTTCGAGGAGGATGACAATGCGGCGTTAAAGACATATTTGAAACAATATGAAGTGTTTGGGAAGGTCGGCTATGAGAAATACACAGAACGAGTGTTACTGTATGATGAATATGTAGAGTTCATGCGGTCAGCATTTGAGATCCAACAGGTACTGGATTGGGGGAGGGGAGAACAGCCAAATATTATTTGGGTGGACGGATTTATGGACGCAGGACACGACATTCTCCAGGCAGATAGCTATGAATTTCGAGATTTGGAATATGATGAAAACATTCAGTATTTAGAGGAAATGCAGGGTCAGGTATCGGCGGTATTCATGGGGGTCTTCGAAATGACAGAGGATGAAATGAAATCATTTGTCGGCCTTCCTGAATATTCAGAGGAGTACGATGAAACGGTAAAAATGGTTATGGAAAGAAAAGGCTGGGAGTATGCAGAATAAAATCAAGATCAAAGAATTATTTCAGTTTAAGGATAAAACAGGGGAGTATAAGGTAAATCTGGTGGCATTTATCATAAAGTCCATAGCAGCGTTTTTGGTTGTGTTAACGGCAATCAGCGCCATTGGTGTCGTGTGGGAAATGGTGATAGACGAGGCGGAATACTCGGGGCAGGAATATTATCTATCCCGCTGTGAGCAGCTCTATATGGATCGGGAGTTTTCGCAGCTATATGACAATATGAATCTATATAATCTGACCGAACCTGAGTATGATAAATATTGGGAATTGGTGAATGGATATCAGGATAATCTTCTGTATCTCAGCTATCGCAGTGTGCAGGAACAGGGGAAGAAACAGGTGGATTTCGCATACATCAATGGAGAGGAAGAATCCGCCAGAATATATTTTGATGCAGATGAAAAAACACAGTACTATGGGAATAAAGTGCAGGAAAATGCTGAAAACTGCCGATTTGAAAGCAATGAGAGATACTTAGCCGGTTTCGCAGAGAAGTAGCGATACGTGCAACCTTGAATCTCTTGAAAAAAGGGGATATCCCATTTATAATAAATATGGTAACTGCTCAGTACAGGACGGAGCGGAACCGCATAGACCGTAAGAACATGATTTAGGAGTGCAAAAATCCCATCGTCGAAGACGATTCTCATGGATTTTTGCATTGTAACTGTGAAGGAACTGAACAGTTACTGAATATGTATGTTTGCAGAAGGTCTATGATGTATGCGTAAGAGGGTAAAGGTATGGGTGGAATGGGATACGATCAGCAGGTATCGGATTGGCTGAATGAGGTACAGAAAAGCCGTGGAGCTGATCCGGATACTACACTGGTTTATTGTAAAAAAATCGAAGAATATGCCAGGGAACAGAAGGATGAATGGCTGCTGGGATATGCTTTTTATCACAGTGGAGAGGTGTATTATCTGCACAATGATTTTGAGCAGATGTTTCACAGCATGTTCCGCTCCCTTAGTTATTTGGAGCATACCGGACAGTATGGTCTGCTGGTGCGTGGATATAATATCCTGGCCATCACAGCCATGAATCAGGGCAATGCTCCTTTTGCGCTGGATTATTACTTAAAGGGGCTAAGCTATTGTGAGAAATATTGTCTGTTCGATGTGGGCATTATGATACGGATTAATATTGGAACGCTCTATAATAATTGTGGGGAATATAATCAGGCATCCCGTTATCTGGAAGAAGGCTATGTGTTATTGCAGCAGCATCGTGAGATACCGGAGTATTACAATGCGTTGATGAGTATCTATATCGGAATGGTGAATAGCTGTATCCATCGGCAGCAGTTGGATCGGGCTATGGAATATATCCGTAGATTTCACAGTGAGTGTGAGGAGTTCATGCAGGAGGAGGATCGACTGGTCTTTGCCTGCAGCCAGGCCAGAGTGTTTCATCTGCAGGGGAAAGTAAGACAGAGGGACGATGCGATTGCTATGGTTCATACGCTGGTAAATCAGCAGATGCCGGTGCTGGATATTTTTGATGATCTGTACGAATACTGTCTCATGCTGCTGGAACTGGAGCGGTATGAGGAGTTACGTTATCTGTTGGAGCAGCTGGAGGCAATGGCGCAGAAGGCGGAAGCCGGGAATATGAGAAAACGAATTCTCACGTTAAAGGCAAGAGTCTGTCTCAGAGAGGGAGACGAGGTATGCTACCGCAAAATCACAGTGCAGTTGTTTGAACTGGAGGAAGTATTGGAAAAGGACCGTCAGCGGATGGTACTACATATGTTGTCGGTACGAAATGAACTGGAGGAAAGTCAGCGTCACCGCCGCAGAATAGAACAGGAGAACCGGAGGCTGTTCAAGCGCTCCCAGACAGATTCCCTCACCGGTCTGGCAAATCGGTTTCATCTGAATTCCTACGTGGCGGAGAGCTTTGCCCGGGCGCAGGAGCGGGGAGAGGCTCTTGGTATTGAAATTCTGGATATTGATTATTTTAAACAGTACAATGACAATTATGGCCATCAGGCAGGAGATATCTGTATCCGGCAGATTGCCCGGATTTTACAGAAAATGGAAGATAAAGGGGACATCTTTTGTGCCCGCTATGGCGGGGACGAGTTTATCGTGATTTACGAGTCCTGCAGTCGGGAAGATGTGGAGCAGTGGACGAAGGAACTGAGGCAGGAGATTGAGGAGCTGGGCTTAAGGCATGAGTTTTCGCAGGCGGGATCTTTGGTGACGATATCTCAGGGCCTCTGTTTCGATACTCCGGCTACAGAGGATACGGTGGAGGACTTTTTGTTGGCAGCAGACCGCCTGCTGTATCAGGTGAAGGAACAGGGGAGAAATAATATACGCATCGGAGACTGTGGAAGAAGTGGAGACGAAAAGGAACCTTTGAAGGAAACAGGCATACAATAAGGTATCATAACCAGATTTTTTCACAGAGAGAGACAAATCGCAGCCGGATCATGCTCTCACGAGAAATGTTTATGATACCCGCCAAAGAGCGGAGTATTTGAGAAAATACCACAAACTGCCCGCAGGCAGTGAAAAACGGCTGCTTGACATATAGGACTGGGGCAACCCAGTCTACATAGCACGAAAGAGGGAAGTTTGGGAAAGGGTTTTGTGAAATGAATTACGAGAACATTCTGTGTTTTAAGGGGATCTGGAGAAACTATCAGGACAGAGTATTGAAAAATACGAAAAAATATGTGGCAGACGGGCATATTCATATCGTGGCAGCCCCGGGATCAGGGAAGACAACCCTTGGTATTGAGCTGATTGCCAGAATGGGAGAGCCGGCACTGGTTTTTGCTCCCTCCGTTACCATCCGTGAGCAGTGGGTGGCACGGATAGCTGAGGGATTCCTTTGCGACGGGTTAAAGCCGGAGGACTACATATCACAGGATTTTAAGGAGCCCAGATGTATCACCGTGGTGACTTATCAGGCCTTGCACAGTGCCATGAAGCGGTATAAAGGAAAACAGATGTCGGACGAGGAGTCGGATGATTTTGTAGCGGTGGAGGAAGTAGACTACAGTGATTTTGACGTGGTGTCTGAGATGAAAGCTGCCGGTGTGGGCGTGCTTTGTCTGGACGAGTGTCATCATCTCCGTAGCGAATGGTGGAAGGCGCTAGAGGAGTTTAAGGATGCTTTGGGCAAGGTGAAAATCATCGCCTTAACTGCCACTCCGCCCTATGATTCCACACCTGCCATGTGGGAGCGTTACATGCAGATGTGCGGAGAGGTGGATGAGGAAATCACTATTCCGGAGCTGGTGAAGGAGGGAAGCCTTTGTCCCCATCAGGATTTTGTATACTTTAACTATCCTACAGAGGAGGAAAAGGCGGAAATCAGAAAGTTTCAGGAGCGAAGCAAGACAATGCAGCAGAAGCTGCTGACAGACAGTGAACTGATGGAAGCCATGGGAATTTCCCAGACTGCCGGGATGACAGCCGGAAAGCTGGAGCAGCGTCTGCAGAGCTTTCTGTACGACGATGCAGAGATGTATTCTGTAGAAAAAGAATATCGGGAACAAAAGATTGATGAACTGAAGGCAGCCGGTTTTATTGATAAAAAGCAGGTGATGCTGACCGCTAATGCGGCTATCGAAAAGCTTTTGATGAATTCCAAGGCCAAGAGCCGCAGTATTCAGGCCATTGTGGAGAGTGAGAGCCGAAATATGGGAGAAAAGCTACGCATGCTGATTCTCACGGACTACATTCGGAAAGAATACGAGCAGTCACTGGGAGATGCATCGGCAGATATCAATGCACTGGGTGTATTGCCCTTTTTCGAGCAGCTTCGTCGGGCGTTAGCATCGGCTGGGAAAATTCGGCTGGGCGTGTTGTGTGGAACTATCGTGATTATTCCGGCGGAAGCAAAAGAGAGTCTGCTGCAGGCCGTGGGCGAAAGCGGCAAGGTGAATTTTTCCCCGATCGGACAGCTACAGGAAAGTGATTATGTAAAAGTGACAGCGGTAGGGGATGCCCACTTTCTTACCAGTGCGGTGACGGAGGTATTTTCTCAGGGCTATATGCAGGTCCTCATTGGAACAAAATCCTTGCTGGGTGAGGGATGGGATTCCCCCTGTATCAATTCTTTGATTCTAGCAAGCTTTGTAGGTTCCTTTATGCTGAGTAATCAGATGCGGGGCCGTGCCATCCGTGTTTGGAAGCAGAATCCGGAGAAGAGCAGTAACATTTGGCATCTGGTGTGTCTGAATGAAAATCAGGAGCAGGAAAGTGAGGATTTTGCCCTGTTGAAGCGGCGGATGGAGCATTTTCTGGGACTGCATTATACGGAAAATGTCATTGAGAGCGGAATGGAGCGTCTGTCCTATATCGAAGAGCCCTATACACCGGAACACATTACAGAGATTAACAATCAGATGCTGACATTGGCAAAGGAGCGCGAACAGCTGAAAAGTCGCTGGCAGCAGGCAGTGACAAAATCAAAAGAGATGCAGATTGTGGATGAAACGGCTGTATCTGAGGAAAGCATCTCAAAGACGGTTTACAAAAAAGCATCCACTAAGCTTACTGCCTGTGGAGTGGGTGCTACGGCACTGTTTGTGGCTGCGGGTATCGCTACCGGCGGACTTCTCACGGCAGCATGTGGATTGGCAGGTGTGGTGGCAGCAGGCGCAGCATTAACGGCATTGCCGGCCACCTTGAAATACAATTCTTCCCGGAAACGCCTGCGTGCTTACGGGGAAGGAATCTATCGTGCATTGGCATCGGCGAATCTTTTGGAGGAGCGGAACGGACGTGTCACGGATGGTCTCAGCGAAAAAGGAGAGCCTACGATTTACCTGAAATCCGGAAGCAAAAAGGATCAGGAACTGTTTGCCGGATGTGTGACGCAGATGTTCGCAGATGTGGAGAACCAGAGATATCTTCTGGTAAAACGTGGAAACCATAAGGCATCGGATGGCATTTACTGTGTGCCGGACTGCTTTGCTTCGAAAAAGGAGCTGGCCCAGGGCTTTTATGATTGTCTGAAGAGTGCCATGGGAGAATATGATCTGGTGTACACCAGAAATGAAGCAGGAAAGAAGTTGTTTCTTGCGCTGCATAAGGAAGGAGGAGAGGTGTTCAGAAACCGAAGTGTCAAGAAAACAAGTGTAAAATAGAAAAGTAATTGATCGGTACTATTCCGAATAAACTAGGAACAAAAGAAAAGGAGAGAGAAAATGTTTGAATGTCCAAGTTGTGGAGGGGAGTTACGGTTCGACATAGAAACCCAGGGAATGCTGTGTCCGTTCTGTAATTCCGCTTATGACCCGAAAACTGTTGAGAAGGGTTATGATGCCGAGGAACAGGAAGGCATGGACCCGGAGATGATGGGAATGCAGGATCCGGACACCTTTGATGCTACAATCTTTACCTGTCCCCAGTGTGGTGGAGAAATCCTGAGCATGGATAACGAAGCTACTTCGTTTTGCAGCTTCTGTGGTGCATCCACCATCTTAAGCAGCAGACTCAGTCACGAAAAGAAACCGGATTATATCATACCGTTTCAAGTGACAAAAGAAGAGTGTAAGAATGCTTACAGCAAGTTGATGAAGGGAGCGTTTTTCGCACCGAAGGAGTTGCGGGAAGGGGGAACGGTAGACAAGTTCCGCGCCATCTACATGCCCTACTGGGTATATGATATGAGACAAAACGGTAACATTCATTTGCAGGCAAGTAAGAGTTACCGCAGTGGTAATTACCGGATTACGGAGGATTATCTTCTTTCCGGAGATGTGGATGCGTATTACAAGGGTATTTCCTTTGATGCATCCTCATCCTTTGCGGACAATATCAGCGAATGCATTGCACCTTATGATGTGAAGGGAATGAGTCAGTTTTATCCTGCTTATCTGGCGGGGTTCTATGCGGATACCGCAGATGTGGAGGAAGGCTTGTACCGGGCAGATGCAGAGGATCTGGCAAATAAAGCAACAATAGATCAAATCAAAGAAGAGCCGGCATTTAAGGACAAAACTCTGAAGATGCCTAATGATGAAATGGCTAGCAGGCTTTTGTGTACCAGTTGTAAAAAAGTGGACCGGGCGATGTTCCCGGTGTGGTTCCTTTCCTATCGGAAGGGGGACCGTGTGGCTTATGCCACGGTGAATGGTCAGACCGGAAAGGTGGCATCTGATTTGCCGGTGGATGTCAAAAAGTATTTGTTGGTATCTCTGGCACTTTCATTACCATTGTTTCTTCTGTTGAATTTGTTTTTAACAATTACACCATCGTTTGTTATGCTGATAACATCGATTATAGCGCTTATTACCATGTTTATTCATGTGGCTGAGCTGAAAGAAATCGGTCGGACCGAGTTGCAGCTGGACAATAAGGGATATCTGGCGAAAACAGGAATCCGTAAGGATATGGATGCATCCGCTTTTGGAAAACCCAAAAAGAAACAAACAGCAAAAAAAAGCACAAAAGCTTTGGGAACAAAAATTCTTGGTTTGTATGTTGTTTCGATTTTGGGAATATCGTTCCTGAGTGCGATAGGAAACGTTATGATGCATACAGGACTATATATGCTGATTATCTTTGCAGTCAGCATTTTTCCGCTGGTAAGAGGGCTTGGTATGTATTCGAAACTACCCAAGGGGTATCGCAAGCCCGGATTTATGTGGGGGTTTGTGGCTGTTTTAATTGCCACCATGGTGGCAATCATCAATCCGGTGGCAGATTGGATTTATTATGCAGGTGCGGTATTGTCCCTTGCAGCAGTGCTTTGTACTATGCTGAGCATCATCACGGCCTACAATATTTTATCAACAAGACCATTGCCCCAGCTGAACAAAAGAGGAGGTGAGGAGCATGAATAAATCTATGAAAAAAATGAGTCTTTGGCTCACCGGATGTGTGTTGGGACTTCTGTTTTTCTTTGGGAGCACACAGAAGTGTCTGGCAGAGACCGTATATGTAAATCCGGATACCGGTTATGAAGCGGTAATTGAGGATGGGGCAGGTCTCCTTACTACGGAGGAGCTGGATAAGCTGGCCATAGAGATGAAGGAGGCTACAGCATACGGAAACCTCATGTTTGTGAGCATTGACTATAATCCGAATTATGGCGAAGATGCCAGTTATGAATATGCAGCAGATACCCTGGAGGAGCGCTACGGATATGAAAGTTCCACCATTTTTCTGATTGATATGGATGAGCGTATGATCTACATATACAGCATCGGAGCAAATTATAAAACCATCAGCAAGGCCCGGGCCAATACCATAACAGACAATGTTTACAGGTATGCATCCGATGCGGAGTATTATCTCTGTGCGTCCAAGGCTATCGAACAGATTACTACGGTGCTGTCCGGCGGAAGAATTGCCCAGCCTATGAAATACATAAGCAACGCATTTTTGGCATTGATACTTGCACTGCTTATTAATTTCATTGTAGTAAGAGTGATTTCTAAAGCGAAGAAACCGGGACGAGACGAGCTGTTGGAGGGTGTTTTTGCAAAATGCACCATCAATCATCCCAAAGCAACTATGACAAATCAGACCAGAGTATACGATCCACCATCCTCCAGCGGTGGCGGAGGTGGCGGCGGAGGTGGCGGCGGTCACTCCGGAGGTGGCGGCGGTCACAGCTTCTAGGCCATCCGATATTAACTGTCACTTTGCGATTCTCTTTCGCAGAGTGGCAGTTTTCATACGCATAGAAACATAAAAGTTGGAGGAAATCGTATGGGAATTTATGAAGAACTTATGGATATGGCAGACGACGTGATAGAAGACACAAAAAACAGACAGGAAAAGGAACGGCAGGATGCCTTAGAAAAAGAATTGTGTGATGTGCATTTTAAACTGGTCTATGACAGTAGCCTAAATACCATAGTCGCAGTGTTATTGGGCTTGGCTCTAATCTTATTTTTAAAAATCCTATGTAAGCCTATAGTGAAACGGGTAATTTATGGGTATTCCATACAGTTAGGTATTATGGGGATTATTGCCTTAATTCTGATTGGTCTTATCGTTATTCTTGCTATTGCAGGACCATTTTACCTGTCACATAGAGCATTGCCGGAAATAAAAGGCACCATGTTGTACTATAAGGGAAGCATTTATTATGCCCGTCAGATCACCAAAATAAAGGTCTCTTCCATGAAGATTGCCACGGTTTATATTGATGGGAAAAAATGTTTTTGGACATCAACCAATGATTTGAATTATGAAGCGTTTCTAGATTGGGCAAGAAAATGTAACATTCCACTTAAAATAAACAGTAAATAGGAAGAGGAAAAGAAAGAATGAAAAAACGAGTGATTGTTGTAACCATGTTGACTATGCTGGCAGCAACCATGGGTGCATGTGGAAAGGAGTCACAGAATCAGAGTGACTTGTATGAACAGTCTGTGGAGGATGCGGTATTTGCAGAGGAGGACGAGATCATGGAGCTGGTGTCCCTGACTAGCGAAGATGACCGAGTGACTTGGGATGATCAGGGGCGTGTTTTGCTGCTGACCTTCCATAGCTATCCGGACAGTTATCCCGAAGGGGAGACGGTTACTTTGGAATGGGGGGAAGTGTGGACCTTTACCGAGAAGGAGATGGCATCACGGTTTGCGGAAGAGATGAAGGAAGACAAGGATTATGATCTGGCGTTAAAGCATTTGCTGGGATTGCCACAGGAGAAAGAAAGTACCACTGTCACTGCCTTTTGGGTAGATCCCGAGGATGTGATCCGACCTGCGTACCAGATGGATGCCACCGATGGAAGTATGACTGTAACCCTTTCAGATGATGTGGACGAGGAAGATAAGGCATGGTTTGATCAGAATATTCTGGATTCCTACTTCTATGGAGATTATCCCTGGACCCGTCTGGGGTATACCTACAACTGGGGTGGACATGGCACGGAGTATGGTGTGACGGAGTTTCTTGTAAAAGGCGGCGCTCAGGTGGAAGTGGAGTACACCAAAACAGAGGAGGAATTTGTAAATGGACTTGAGTAAAATCCAAAAAGCGGTTGTGCTTTTTATTATTTAAACTTTAAACTCTCAAGGAAAGGTAGTTCAATGCTCCGGGGGGAGTGCCGGTTCCTTTTTCCAAGAGTTCTACCAGACCGTGCAGAGTTTTTTCGATATCTTCCGTGTCGGAGAGGGCAATGGTGTTGTCCAATTTTACAGATAGTACAATCAGCACGATCTCTGCCAGTGACGCAGCATCGGAAAAATGGATAACGCCGCTGTCGATTCCCTGTTGGATGATTTCCGTGAGAGCTGGCTTTAATTGCGAAATTACGTGGTTTAAATATTTCTGATGGAGCAGTGCATTCTCCTGTGTTTCTGCGGTGGATTTGGAAGCACGCTGCCTTATAAATTCTGAGGAAGAGTTCCGGCAGGCTTGAAAAAGCATAGCCATTCGGGTAAAGGGTGAAATGTCCGTCTGGGTTGACAGAGTCGCCGCTGTCTCCAATGGCTTCTCGTAGCTTCTGGTGATGTAAGCTTCTAAAATAGCTTCCTTGGAGGGAAAATAGTAATAGATACTTCCCTTACCAATACCGGCCTTTTGGGCAATCTCACTGACGGTAATGGTCTGAAACTCTTGCTTCTCTAACAGATCCTCTAACGCATCTAATATTCTGTGGTATTTTTCTGTGTCAGCCATACCATTCTCCTTTATCTTTATCTTAGTTGCCTTTGCGGACATTATACCATAAAAATATTTTGTCGAAAATAAATGAACAAAATTTTTTTCATGTAATTGACCGTTGGTCGAAATGATGATAAATTAAAAGTATACGAAATCGACCGCTGGTCGAAATAAGGAGGTATGTTATGACATTTGCAGATGTATTCGCAGATTTGAAAGGAAAGTTTTTAGAGGCAGACATCAGTGAGATCAAGGAGCACCTGGCATTTCAGTTTAATATTACCGGTGAGGCCGGAGGTATTTTTTATGTGGAAGCAAAGGACGGAGAACTGTCTGTAGAGCCTTATGAGTACCATGATCGGGACGCTATGTTTACCGCAACACCGGAAGTGTTTTCCAAGATTGCGGAGGGCAAGCTGGACCCGGTTTTTGCATTTACAACGCAGCGCCTGAAGGTAGAGGGAAATATTGACAAAGCTTTAAAGCTTAAGGACATTATCGATAGCAAAAAGAAATAGGAGTAAACACATGAGTGCATTGAAAATCGCATGTCTGGCCGCAGGAGCCGTTGCATTGGGTGTGGCTGCAGAAACGGTATATTTTTACCGAAGAACCATGATAAGAAGCCATGCGAAGGTGGAGCGGACCATGAAAATGGCTGGCACAGACTGGAGTCAGTATTTCGATTTTATAGTTGGCAGAAAGGAGTACATGCTGGCGCAGCCACATCAGGATGTGTACCAGACTTCAAAGGACGGCTTAAAGCTTCATGCCACATTTTTCCCTCAGGGGGATAAGAAGAAGGTGGCTATCTGTTTTCACGGATACACCAGTCAGGGCATGACAGATTATACTGCTTTGTCTGATTACTATCTGAAGCATGGGTTCAGTATGCTGCTGCCGGATGCCAGAGCTCATGGACAGAGTGAAGGTACATATGTGGGATTTGGCTGCCTGGACCGCTACGACGCACTGGGATGGATCCAGTGGATTATTCAGGAGTGCGGAGAGGACGTGCAGATTCTGCTCCATGGTACTTCCATGGGAGGAGCCACGGTTCTTATGACTGGCGGACTGGAACTTCCCGGGCAGGTGAAGGGTATTATTTCAGATTGTGCCTTTACTTCACCAAAGGAAGTGTTTACACATGTGCTTCATTCCATGTACCACTTGCCGGCATTTCCGCTGATTCCATTAACAGATGTGTTAAATCGAAAGCTGGCCGGATATGGTACGGATGAGTGTAATGCGGCCAGAGAGGCGGTGAAAATTCGCATACCGCTTTTGGTAATTCATGGTAGTGCTGACACATTTGTCCCCACAGCCATGTGCCACGAGATTTACGATAATTGCCAGACGAAGAAAAGGCTGCTGGTTGTTGAGGGAGCCGCTCATGCAGAGAGCTACTACAAAGAAACCAAGGCGTATGAAGAGGCATTAGACTGGATGATTGAGGAGGTAATTAAATAATGAAAACACATAAGGGTTATAAGGTTTATCCGTTGACAGCGGCGCAAAAATTCCATTTTTACTATATGAATTTCTGCCCGAAAAAAGAGGTGCTGAATATCGGTACCAGTCTTACCATTGAGGCCGACATCGACTGGGAAGAGCTGGAGCGGGCTATTCATGCTGCCAGTATGCGTTGCGACTGTATCCGTCTGCAGTTTACACAGGATAAGGATGGTACATGGTATCAGTATGTTGTGAGTGAGGACAACCGCAAGGTCGAGTTTGTGGATTTCTCTGACAAGACCACGGAGGAGGCTGACGAGATCATGCGTCAGTGGAGTACTGTTCCTTTCAAGAGAAAAGATTCTTTTATGAATCGTATTGTGATGATTAAAATGCCCAACGGTTATAATGGATTATATTTCTTGGTGGATCACACCACTATGGATGCTCAGTCATTGATTTGTTATTTGCGGGATATCATTGAGATGTACTGTAGTGTAAAATTCGAGGGAATCGATTATCCCAAGGAGATGGCTTCCTACATTGAGCAGCTTGAGAAGGATCTGGCTTACGAGGCTGAAAGTCCTGCAAAGAAAAAGGATGATGAGTATTTCCATAAGCTCATTGAGACCTCCGAACCAATCTTTAATGGAATTAATGGAGATATGCTGTTACAGGCTCAGAGAAGACGGGACAAGAACCCGGACTGCCGGGCAGCCATCAACGTATCTGACAGCGTGGACTCTGCATTGGACATCTTCCATTTAGAGGAGGAACCCACGCAGCGTCTGATGAAATTCTGTGAAGACAACCATGTGTCACTGGCATGCCTGCTTTTGATGGGTATCCGCACTTATTTCCAGAAAATGAATGGAAACGAGGATGTGTCTGTAAACGTGGCCATTGCGCGAAGAGCGACATTAAAGGAAAAGAGATCCGGTGGAACCAGAATTCACTCTTTCCCATTCCGTACCATCATGCCGGAGAGCACCCGGTTTATCGATGGTGTACAGCAGATTCGTGATACCCAGAACGAAATGTTCCGTCATGCGAACTATGATCCGGTGGCATATTTTTCTTACAGAAGTCAGGTATATCATACTCCACAGGGAGCCACCTATGAGCCCATGTCACTGACTTACCAGCCCATGACCTTGAAGGAGCAGGGTCTGACCAAGCTGGGAGATATCAAGTATCGTACCAAATGGTATCCCAATGGAGCAACTACACAGGGAATGTATTTGACGGTTATGCATCGCCCCGACGATAATGGGCTGGACTTTAACTTTGAGCATCAGGTGCGTGCGGTGAGCAGAGAACAGTTAGAGTACTTCTATTACTACCTGTGCAAGATTATGTTTAAGGGAATCGAGAACCCGTACCTGACAGTTGGAGAAATCATTAAACTTATTTAGGGAGAAGCCCAACATGAACGAAGTTCATAATTGGAATGCGTTCCGCTATATATTAATAACCAGGAGGAATTGAAAATGTTAGATCAATTAAGAGAGATTATTGTAAATTATGTGGATGTAGATGCTGCAAGCATCACACCGGAATCCCGTTTTATGGAAGATTTAGGACTTTCTTCCTTTGATTTTATGACCATGCTGGGTGAGCTGGAGGAGACTTTTGACATCGAGGTGGATGAGGCAGAGGCTTCCAAGATTGTCACTGTACAGGAAGCTTTGGATTATATTAGCCAGTTGCAGGCATAAGAGCACCTGACCATCTGAAAAGAAAAGGAGATTATACATGAAGGTATATCATACACTGAAAGATTTGCTGGTAGGAGCGGAGAGTGCCTACGGAAGTAACGATGTGATGCGCTATAAAGTCGGGAGAAAAGAAGTTGCATCCAAAAGTTATACCGATTTGAAAAACGACAGCGAAAAATTGTCTGCTGCATTAGAGAAACTGGGTGTGCTGGGAGCACACATCGCCCTTACCGGAAAGACATCCTATTCCTGGCTGCTTTCTTTTATGGGTATTGTAAACAGTGGTAGTGTGGCAGTTCCGTTGGATGTGTCTCTGCCGGCTGATGAACTGTGTGAACTGGTTCGCCGCAGCAGAGCGAAAGCTTTTATTGTGGATGAGACACGTCTCGATGTGGTGGAACAGGTAAAGGAGCATTGCCCGGAACTGCAGTACATTATATCCATGCAGAAGGAAGAAAGTGATGAGAAGATGCTTTCCTTAAATCAGCTGTTGGATGCGGAACAGCCGGGCTTCGACACCGAGGTGAAACCGGAAATGCTGTGTACCATCATGTTTACGTCCGGAACCACCGGAAAGAGCAAAGGCGTTATGCTGACCCATCAGAACTTAGCAGACAATGCCACCTGCCTGGATATGAAGATACCGGATGGTACGGTGATTCTTTCTGTACTTCCCATTCATCATGCATACTGTCTCAGCATGGATATTTTAAAGGGTATTTCTATTGGCAGTGTGATTTGCGTCAACGATTCGCTGCTCCATGTGGCGAACAACATCAAGCTGTTTGAGCCGGAAATGATTCTGATGGTTCCTATGATGATAGAAGTATTTGCAAAGAAGCTGCAGGATGCACCTGCTCTTCCGCCGTTTATTATCCGCAAGAAAGTATTTGGCGGCAAACTGCACACCATTTGTAGTGGAGGCGCTTATCTGAATCCGGATTATATAGATTTCTTTGCGAAATATGGCATTAAGATTTTACAGGGATATGGCATGACAGAGTGTGCTCCGGTTATCAGTACCAACCTGCCATGGGATATCCGGAAGGGCACCGTTGGAAAGCTGATGCCAAACTGTGAGGCAAAGACTGTAGACGGCGAACTTTGGGTACGAGGCAGCAGCGTGATGCAGGGATACTACGAGATGCCTGAGGAAACGACGGCTGCATTGCAGGACGGATGGCTTCGCACCGGTGACTTGGGATACATAGATGAAGAGAACTACGTATACCTAACCGGTCGCTGCAAGAATCTGATTATCACGAAAAATGGTGAGAATGTATCTCCGGAGGAGATTGAGAATAAGCTGGGTGAGTCCCGTTTGGTACAGGAGATTATGGTTCGTGAAAAGGAAGGCGTGATCGAGGCAGAGATTTTCCCGGATTTGGACTATGTAAAGAAGCATAAAGTAAAAGATATTCAGGCATCCCTTCAGGCTTTGGTGGATGAATATAATGCCACCGCCCAGAGCTTCAAGAAAGTGTACAGCCTGATTGTACGGGAGGAACCTTTTGAGCGTACTGCTTCTGGAAAGGTGAAACGGTTCTGATTTGTCGGGAAACCAAAACCGCTTAATAAAGCTGATGACTTTTGTGATGATTCACAGGGTCACCAGCTTTTTTTGAGGGAGGAACCAACCCTGCGAATGCAGGGCTTTTTGTTTTTTTATAAAATGGATTTATATTTTGAATAAATGTGTTAAAATAGGTAGATATAATAGAAATTTTTTACGGGAGGAAGAAAATTATGAGTATGCTGTCGTATTTTGCATTGATTGCACTTATGATTGTCATAATCAGTGTGGTGAATGAAAAATGGTTACATATTCAGGGGGATATTGTGATCGTTTTGTTTTCCCTGATCATCGGAATCGTGCTGTTGGTGTTGGAGCAGATGCCACAGTTTGCAGAGACCATGACAGAGTTGCGGTTGAAGGTGAACTTTGATTTTGCAGCGTATTTGCTGGATGGTGTGCTGTGCTTTATGTTGTTTGCGGGAGCGAGCCGGGTATCTGTAACGAAATTCAGACAGAACCTCAGACCGATCACCCTTTTGGCATTGTTGGGTACCCTGGTGTCCTCTGTGGTGTACGGACTGATGTTCTTTGTGATTGCATGGATTTTCCGCATGAATATGAATCTGTGGACCTGCATTTTATTAGGTTGTATCGTGTCCCCCACGGATCCCATTGCGGCAACAGGAATTCTGAGTAAGTTAGGAATGTCAAAAAACGTCACCTCAGTGATTGAGTGTGAATCGTTGTTTAATGATGGAACCGGTGTGGCGTTGTTCTTGTTTTTTAAGGGAATTGTAGCTCATGAGAGCGGTGGAAACTTTTTCTACATTATGGGAAAGGAATTGTTTGGAGCCATTGCAGTGGCAATCGTGGTTTCCTTCCTGTTGTTTTCCCTGCTTCGTCTCACAAAAGATCCCATTAAGCATATTCTTATCAGTTTGACGGATGTGATGCTGGTCTATGTAATCTGTGAACATATGGGATTCTCAGGTGTGATTGCGTCGGTTGTCTGCGGGATGTGCTTTGCCTATATGAGAAGCAGAATTGACAGACAGCTTCAGGTACAGGATCCGGAGAAGCTCTATGATCATTTCTGGGAGGCGGCAGACGCAATTCTCAATGCCGCATTGTTTATGCTGCTGGGGTTAACAGTTTCGACTATGACCATAAGCAAGTATTTCCTGCTCCTTCTTCCGCTGGGAATTGCGGCGGTGATTTTGTCCCGGTATGCAGGAGTGAGGACCTGTACGGTTTTCATGGATAAGAATCATATGCCGGGAAATTACAACAGCAAGGAGTTTTCTAAGCTGATGACCTGGAGTGCCTTAAAGGGAGGTCTTTCTCTGGCACTTGCTCTGGGAACCCAGGAATTGCTGACGGATTCGGTGTATCTGATTGTATTGAATACGGTATACATTACCATTTTCTTTACGGTATTGGTACAGGGTCTCACCGTAAAGAAGGCTTATTTTGCAATCGAGGAAGAAAAAAGAGGCGCTTCAAAAAATAGGTCGAAGCGGAAAATGTGAAGGTACTGAACAGTGACGTAAAAGCAGAAAGGAACAGGTA
This sequence comes from Lachnospiraceae bacterium, assembly GCA_022766245.1. GTDB lineage: Bacteria > Bacillota > Clostridia > Lachnospirales > Lachnospiraceae > Roseburia_C. The sequence goes on from JALEPL010000018.1 coordinate 104,097, forward strand.
ATACGGATGAAAATCATAATTGTTGGAATGGGACAGACCGGTAGAATGTTAGCGATTGCTGCTTGCAAAGAACAGCATGAAGTAATAGTAATCGATAGCAAAAAAGAAGCCGTGGATGAAATGACGGATAAATACAATATGAATGGCGTGGTGGGAAGCGGTGGCTCCCGCAATATCCTCATGCAGGCAGGGGCGGAAGACGCAGATCTTCTGGTGGCATTAACACCCTACGATGAATTAAATATTCTCTCCTGTATGACGGCAAAAAAGCTGGGAACCCGGGACACTTCTGCCAGAATTCATTGCCCGGAGTTCGATGAGGATGAAGCATACATTCTGAAGGAGTATGGCATTGATAGATTGTTAAATCCGGAGAAGGAAGCAGCAAAGGAAATGCTCTGGCACATCGGCCAGTCTTCTGCCCTGCGAACCGAGGCATTTTTTGAACGGAAGATTCTGGTTTCTGAGTTGGAAGTGGAGGAGAATAGTCCACTGATCAATATGACAGTACGGCAGGTGAAAGAATTTTTTGACACAGACATGCTGGTGGTGGCCATCCGCAGGAAGAAAGGAATCCTGATTCCTGATGGCAATGCACAGATCATGCATCAGGATAAACTGGAAGTGATTGTACCGGTGAAGTCTGTGCGGACTATCTTCCGAAAACTGCGGATGAAGGAGAAGCGGGTAAGAACCATTTTCATGGTGGGCTGTGGTACCACAGGGTACTATTTGGCCAAGGAGCTGGAAGGAACCGGGTACTCGCTGAAAATTCTGGAAAAAGACAGAGAGCGGTGCATCGAACTGACCAATCAGTTTCCCAAGGCTCAGGTGGTTTATGCAGATGCGGTGGACCCGCAGATACTGGAGGAGGAAGGAATCAAGCGGATGGATGCCTGCGTTTCTGTGACCGGAAATGACCGGACCAATCTGGCAGTTTCCTTGTATGCGAACTCCGAGGGTGTGACTCAGGTTCTGGCCAAAATCAATGAAGCAGGTTATGAGCAGATTTTGAAAAAGTCTGATATCAGCACCTGCGTATCGCCCAGCAGCGTCATCGTACACGAGCTCCTGTCGGTGATCCGCAATCTGGGCAGCAGCAACGACAGTTGGATTAAAAAGCTGTACCGTATAGCAGATGGCCAGGCGGAGGCCATTGCCTTTGAGGTGTCAGATCATTGTGATTGGAGTGATATGCCTTTCCGTGCACCGGAGTTCCGATTGAAAAAGGGAATTCTCATCGCTGCCATTATCCGGGGAAAGGAAATCTTTATCCCGGATGGAAACAGCAGCATGCAGGCCGGTGATACGGTGGTGGTGATATCGGACACCCGCAATATTCTGAAAGAAATTGACGATATTTTTGATAAGAAAACGAAAACACAATAATTTACGTTAACCAGATGGTAAGTAATAAGATTTTAAGAGGTATGTCAGACTGCGATGACATACCTCTTTTTCTGCGGATTTTTAGACTCTGGGCTGAGAATCGTGTATGATGATACTGATATTGATATAAATGTTGTAACGAATCGGAGAGACATTTGTCTAATAGATAGAAGTGATAGAATTGTTCCGGACAAAAGAAAGGGGATGATCGGCAGTGGATATAGGAGAAATCTATGAACGCTATGGGCCGGAGGTGTATCGGTTTCTGCTTCGCCTGTCCGGCAATCCCACATTGTCAGAGGATATTACTCAGACCACCTTTTTAAAGGCCATCGAGCATATTGATTCCTTTAAAGAGCAATGCAGTCTGAAGACATGGCTCTGTCAGATTGCCAAAAACGAATATCTGAATACGTTGAAAAAGGCGGAAAGCCGGAACGTTCCCCTGGAGGAAGAACACTTAGAGCATTCCCGAACCACAGTTGGATTGGAGGAACAGATGGCTCATGCAGAAACAGCCCGGGAAATTAGGGCTGCAGTAAATCATTTAAAGGAACCCTACAAAGAAGTATTTATTCTTAGAGTATACGGAGAGTTGTCATTTCGGGAAATTGGAGATGTTTTTGGAAAAAGTGAAGTGTGGGGAAGAGTAACATACCTGCGCAGCAGGGAAAAGGTGGTGGAATTATGGAAGAGAGGAGAGTGACAGACATGGTAGAAAAGAATGTTGATCAAAACAGCCAGTGCAAAATCGTGGAGGATTTACTGCCACTCTACACGGAGGGAATGTGTTCGGAGGAGACTCAGATCTATTTGGAAGAACATATTGCTGCATGTGCGTCCTGTCGTGAGAAAAAAAGAAATTATGAAAAAAATATTGAGGACATGATTCAGGCAGAACAGCAGGAACGCATGGAAGAGACAGAAAAAGAGATTCAGCCCATGAAAAAAGTAAAGCGGAAAATGAGGAAGAATCAGTGGATAATCCGCATTCTTGTGCTGCTTCTGATTGTTCTCGTAGGCAAGCTTGCCATGATGACCTATGGGCAGCTGAATCCCGGAACCTTTACGAACTTTGAAATGCTGACAGAGAGACACCAGGTTCGAAAAGTGCTGGATCAAATGTGCCGGGGAAATTTTGAACCCTTTCTGGAATGCATAGACTACAATCCGGAGGAATACACGCTGGTTGTTGCAAAGGATGGGGAAAGCAACCATAACCGGGCAGCCGGGGAGATCATGCAGGCATCCGTAGAGAAGGTATTCCGTGGAAAAGAAATAGAACTGGCGGATGATGTGGAGGTAAATTATGTGTGGATAAATGGCGAAAATACCCGGTGTGAGCTGGTGATAGAAGCTAATGTGCTTGTAGATGGAGAAATGCTGGAGTTTTCCTTTACCCAAAAAGGAAATGGGCACTATGATGTTCTTTGTGATGCTGCAGATTCTGTCTCTGAATATGCTGGATTTAGCAATACGCTGTGGTATGTGCAGCATAGGGATATGGGAACACTGCCACTTTGGGCTCTAACGCAAAATGTGGACGAAGCCTATGAAGCTATGTTAGAGGGCGAAAAGGAAGATGTGAGAAAGGAATTACAGGATGTTTCCCGTTTGTTTTCTTCCCCAACGAATCAGTTCAATGGGGGAAACGAAGAATATTCCCAGCAGATTGAGGACAGTCTGTACGGGTTATACGAAGAGAATATTTATCTGAAGGAGATATGCGCAAAGATAGCATCATTTGATACGGATGTGGAAAAGGAAAAACTGGAGTTGGTTTTTGTGTTTGAGAATCAAAGCACCGGAGAACTCATCATGTTTTCCGAGGAGTTTCAGGATGGCTCTTTTTATGAGGTGACGGATAAACCGGTTACAGTGCAGGGGAATATTTCACCAGAAGTGAAACAAGAATTGTTGTCATTATTTCATTAAATGGCGGAAACGCGGAAGGGAGTGGAAAGATGTTTCATATTGTATACAAATACATCAAAGGATATAAAAAGAATACCGTGTTATGTATTTTGGGAATTGCATTCTCTGTTACTTTGATGTTTTCGGTCATACAGATGGGCAATCGTTTACTATTTCAATTTAGACAAATGCTCAATTCGGTGGCAGGAGACGACTTTCAAGTGGTGGATATCAGTTTTGAGCAGATGGATCAGATTTATTCCTACATACAGAGCAATGCTGTAGAATTTTCTTCCATGAAGCGGACGATATATGGTACGTCTCGGTTTGATGATAATCTTGCTACAATCCAGATAGCAGGTGTAGAGGGCCAGTGGCAGGATTTACTGAATGTAAGTCTCTTGGCAGGCGAGCCACCCGCAGAGAGTAATGAAATCTGTGTAGAACAAAAGTATTGCGATTATTTAAAGAAAGATATGGAGGAAATGGTGGGACAGGACATAACCCTCGTGGTAGGGGATGATGAAGGAAATGAATTCGAAATAACATATCGAGTGTCTGGAATCATCAGTAATGCACCTACCAGTTATCCCATTTATTATATGTATACCTCATATGATGGCGCCATTGCGCAAATGAATGCCTATCATTTTAAACATGATCAGCAATACGATTCGGTTGCGGTTTTACTTGATAAAAATTCTAACGACACAGAAAAGATTATGGATTTGGTAGTTCAGATTATGGACAAATATGGTGAGGGAGAAAAGTTTTATGCCAATCATATAAAGTTTAATGAATACCGATTGGAAATTTTTAATAACGAGGGAGCCTATAGAGGGGTGAGAATGACCTTTTATGGAATCGCGGTGTTCATTGCATGTTGTCTGGTGCTTTTTGTGTATCATACCATCAGTATGGGAATGGCAGAGAAAATCCGTCAGTACGGCACAATGCGCTGTATCGGGCTGGATCATATACAATTGATAAAACTAATGGGAATGGAGATGTCTCTGTATGCACTTTTGGGCCTGATATTGGGCATTCTATCGGGAAATGTATTGAATGAATTAGTTGCTGACAGAATCATC
>JALEPL010000034.1 GCA_022766245.1 Lachnospiraceae bacterium
GTAAGACCCCTGAAAGAGTATCAGGTAGATAGGACAGAGGTGGAAGTACGGTAACGTATGGAGCTGACTGTTACTAATCGGTCGAGGGCTTGACCAAAAGTTTCTCAGTCTGTATGAAGTTTTGAAGGTATGATAAATACCAAAGATGACGTACTTGATTAAGTTACGTCATTCTTTTTAAAAAATGATCCTCGATAGCTCAATGGTAGAGCACTCGGCTGTTAACCGAGTTGTTGTAGGTTCGAGCCCTACTCGGGGAGTTTTTTATTCTTTTATGATATTTAATGGAGTAAAAAATAGTATGTATGGTGACTTAGCCAAGTGGTAAGGCCCCGGTCTGCAACACCGTCATCGCCGGTTCAAATCCGGCAGTCACCTTTATAGTAATTCCATAAAAGAGATTCAGATCCAACATCTGAATCTTTTTTTTAGGTATAATACATCACGCACATAAAAATGGAAAATAAGGGATATTATGAAATAGGATAGAAAATAAAGCATTGATACGCTATAATTTTCTATTATAAGAAAATGGGGGTTCACATGAAAGAAGCAAAAAGAAATTCATTTAAAGGATCTATCGGATTTGTACTGGCAGCTGCTGGAAGTGCAGTTGGATTGGGAAATATTTGGAGATTCCCTTATCTGGCAGCAAAAGACGGAGGCGGTTTGTTTTTAGTAGTGTACATTATATTAGCATTAACCTTCGGATTTACTTTGTTGACAACGGAGATTGCAATCGGAAGAAAAACAAGGCAAAGTCCGTTGACAGCTTATGATAAGATTAAAAAAGGGTGGAAACCATTAGGTGTTATTGGTTGTCTGATTCCGATATTAATTCTGCCATATTACTGTGTGATCGGTGGATGGGTATTGAAATATTTCTTATTATATGTGACAGGGCATGGTATGGATGCAGCTTCAGATGGATATTTCGGAGGATATATTACCCAGGAAGTTCAGCCTATCATTTGGCTGTTTGTTTTTCTATTTTTGGTTGCATTTATTATTTATAAGGGTGTAAATAGCGGTATTGAGTCTTTTTCAAAAGTTCTGATGCCTATTTTAATTTTAATGGTATTGGGAGTGGCAATTTTCTCTCTCACCATTTCACATACGGATGCATCCGGCGTTACCAGAACGGGAATGGAAGGATTAAAAATCTATCTAATTCCTAATCTGGATGGATTGACGGTACAAAAATTTTTCACTGTAGTAATGGATGCCATGGGACAATTGTTCTTTAGTCTTAGTGTTGCCATGGGTATCATGATTGCATACGGATCTTATGTAAGCGATGAAGCTAATTTAGTAAAATCTATCAACCAAATCGAGATTTTCGATACGGTAGTAGCATTTTTAGCTGGTGTAATGATTATTCCGGCAGTTTATATCTTTATGGGTCAGGAAGGAATGGCAGCTTCCGGTCCCAGTTTGATGTTTGTGACATTACCTAAGGTATTTGCCAGCATGGGCGTTGCAGGAAATGTGGTTGGATGCGTATTCTTTGCCATGGTATTCTTTGCAGCACTGACTAGTGGAATTTCTATTTTAGAGGCTATTGTGTCCAGTCTGATGGATCAGTTCCACATTAGTCGTACAAAGGCGACCATATTGGAGTCCATTGTTGGTCTGATGGGTGGAATTATAGTATGTCTCGGGTATAACAAATGGTATTTTGAATTTCAATTGCCAAATGGAGCAACCGCACAGATTTTAGATATTTTGGACTATATCAGTAACAACTTTTTCATGCCTATCGTAGCAATCGGAACCTGTATTCTAATCGGATGGGTGGTAAAACCGAAAGTAGTCATTGATGAGGCTGAGAAGACAGGAGTAAAGTTTGGAAGAAAGAATCTGTATGTGGTGATGATCCGGTTTGTAGCACCTGCTCTTTTGATCTTACTGTTCCTGAAATCGGTAGGAATTCTGAGGGTTATTTAGTTGGTTTTAAATTTCTTGAAAACCGCTAAAACCCTTACAAATCTTGACATTGCAGGGGGCATAATGTATAATACAGTGATTGTTAAAGGTCAGTATGATTTGTGATATAAAATGATGAAAAGGAAGGACGAACAGGATGAGCGCTAAGAAAAATATTTTGACCTACGAAGGGTTAAAAAAATTAGAGGATGAATTACAGGATCTGAAAGTAGTAAAACGTAAAGAGGTCGCAGAGAAAATCAAGGAAGCAAGAGAGCAGGGTGATTTGTCCGAGAATGCAGAGTATGATGCAGCAAAAGATGAGCAGCGTGACATCGAGGCAAGAATCGAGGAAATTGAGAAGATTTTAAAGAATGCTGAGGTTGTAGTTGAAGAGGAAGTAGACCTAGATAAAATCAATATCGGTTGCCAGGTTCGTATTTTAGATATGGAGTTTGATGAGGAGCTGGAATATAAGATTGTAGGTTCTACAGAGGCAAACAGCTTAAAGGGAAAGATTTCTAATGAGTCACCGGTAGGAAAAGCACTGATTGGTTCCAGTGTTGGAGATGTGATCGAAGTGGAGACTGAGATGGGTACATTGCAGTACAAAGTATTAGGCATTCAGAGATCAAACTAAGCAGTAAGGAGAAACAGAGATGGCAGAGCAAAAGAACGTGCAGGAGCAGGATATCAATCAGCTGCTCAAGGTTCGTCGTGATAAATTAAAGGATTTGCAGGAGAACGGAAAGGATCCTTTTCAGATTACAAAATATGATGTGAGCAATCACAGTATCGATATCAAGGAGAATTACGAAGAGCTGGAAGGCAAGGAAGTAACCGTTGCCGGACGTATGATGTTTAAGCGTGTCATGGGAAAAGCATCCTTCTGTAATATTCAGGATCTCAAGGGAAGTGTGCAGGCTTATGTGGCCCGTGACAATATTGGCGAAGACTCCTACAAAGATTTCAAAAAATATGATGTGGGCGATATTCTTGGTATCAAGGGAACTGTTTTCACCACAAAAACAGGTGAGAAATCTATCCATGCTACCGAAGTAGTTCTTTTGTCTAAGAGCCTTCAGATTCTTCCGGAGAAATTCCACGGACTGACTGATACCGATACACGATATCGCCAGAGATATGTAGATCTGATTATGAACCCGGATGTAAAGGATACATTCATTAAGCGTTCCCAGATTATCAAGGAAATTCGTAACTTCCTGGATGGCAGAGGATTTATGGAAGTGGAGACTCCCATGTTGGTTTCCAATGCAGGAGGTGCAGCAGCCAGACCATTTGAGACACACTACAATGCTTTGGATGAGGATGTGAAGCTTCGTATTTCTCTAGAACTGTACTTAAAGAGACTGATTGTAGGCGGATTAGAGCGCGTATATGAGATTGGACGCGTATTCCGTAACGAAGGTGTGGACACCAGACACAATCCGGAGTTTACTCTGATGGAGTTGTATCAGGCATACACAGACTATGAGGGAATGATGGAGCTGACAGAGAGTATGTTCCGTTATCTGGCTGAGAAGGTCTGCGGCAGTGCAAAGATTAGCTACAATGGTATTGAGATTGACTTGGGCAAGCCTTTTGAGCGCCTGACCATGAATGATGCCATCAAGAAATATGCAGGAATTGATTTTGATACGGTTGAGACGGATGAGGATGCGAAGGCTTTGGCTAAAGAGCATCACATCGAATATGAGGAGCGTCACACCAAGGGCGATATCATCAATCTGTTCTTTGAGGAGTACTGTGAGAAAAACCTGATCCAGCCTACCTTTATCATGGATCATCCGGTTGCAATCTCACCTTTGACCAAGAAGAAACCCAGCAATCCGGAAAAGGTGGAACGTTTTGAGCTCTTTATCAATACCTGGGAGATGTGTAATGCATATTCTGAGCTGAACGATCCCATCGATCAGAGAGAGCGTTTTGCAGCACAGGATGCAGCGTTTGAAGCCGGCGATGAGGAAGCAAACCACACCGATGAGGACTTCCTGAATGCGCTGGAGATTGGTATGCCGCCCACCGGAGGTATCGGTTATGGAATTGATCGTCTGGTGATGCTGCTGACAGATTCCGCAGCGATTCGCGATGTGCTGTTGTTCCCCACAATGAAGTCATTAGACAAATAAAAGTCAGCATTTATGCGGGTTTGAGGGCACTTGGGACATGAAAATTTGACCCATTTTGACCCATAGTACAGCAAATTTTGTGCCTACAATACCTGATAATGCTCGATAATACGGAGTTTGAAAGAACAAAGTATTGTGCAGTAGATAAGAGAATATAAATAATGCGCTTACCATGAGCCGCTTTTCTAAGTAAAGAACTTAGGAG
>JALEPL010000051.1 GCA_022766245.1 Lachnospiraceae bacterium
GAATTTGAAACATATTTGAGGGGCTATATTAAGGCTGCTAAGAAAAAAAGAAATGAAAAGGAACCTCTGTATAGAGAATCAAGTTTAATTAACTTTATCGACTATTTTGACATTTAATTAAGTACATACGTATGCTGTAGTCTTCTTTTTATTAAATATAACTACAAGTTATAAAAACCGTACAAATCGTATAAAAAAGTGCTTGACGTCGGATATTGCCTGTGTTATGATGGCAGAGTTGAAGAAAGAAGAGTATCCACTCTCACCTTAGCGCAAATGGGCGACTAAGTGTTAATAAGGAATGAGAACGTTTCGCGCGATATCATTTTTAGTGGATAGTCTGTCTATCCACTTTTTTTATGACATGAGTGGATATCCCAATACACTATATTTATTTTGGAGGTGCAAGACCATTAGCGATTTAATGATCAACGAACAAATCAGAGATAAGGAAATTCGTCTTATCGGAGAAGACGGAGAACAGCTCGGTATCATGCCTACCAGAGAAGCACTGAAAATGGCACAGGATGCGGAACTGGATTTAGTAAAGATTGCTCCCACGGCAAAGCCGCCTGTCTGCAAGATTGTTGATTACGGCAAGTACAAGTACGAGCAGATGCGCAGAGAGAAGGAAGCAAGAAAGAAGCAGAAGACTGTGGAACTGAAGGAAGTTCGTCTGTCGCCGAATATCGAGACCAACGATTTGAATACCAAAATAAATGCTGCCAAGAAGTTTATCGCAAAGGGCGATAAGGTGAAGGTAACACTTCGTTTCCGCGGAAGAGAGATGGCTCATATGCAGAACAGCAAGCACATCTTAGATGATTTCGCAGAGGCACTTGCAGAGGTAGCAGTAGTGGAAAAGGCACCGAAGCTGGAGGGCAGAAGCCTCAGCATGGTGTTGGCAGAGAAAAGATAATTTAAGGAGGAAATGAATCATGCCAAAACAGAAAACAAGCAGAGCAGCAGCAAAGCGTTTTAAAGTAACAGGAACAGGAAAGTTAAAGAGAAATAAAGCTTACAAGAGACATATCTTAACAAAGAAGACTACAAAGACTAAGAGAAATCTTAGAAAGCCTGCTATGACAGATGCAACAAATGTTAAGAATATGAAGAAGATTTTACCTTATTTATAAGAATTGGTTAAGGAGGATTTGAGACATGGCAAGAATTAAAGGCGGTTTAAACGCTAGAAAGAAACATAATAGAGTATTAAAGCTGGCTAAGGGTTACAGAGGAGCTAGATCTAAGCAGTACAGAGTTGCAAAGCAGTCTGTTATGAGAGCCTTAACAAGTTCTTATGCTGGAAGAAAGCAGAAGAAGAGACAGTTCAGACAGTTATGGATTGCACGTATCAATGCTGCAGCAAGATTGAACGGTCTGTCTTACAGCAAGTTTATGTACGGCCTGAAGTTGGCAGGTGTTGATATGAACCGTAAGATGCTGGCAGAGATGGCAGTGAATGACGCAGAGGGATTTGCAACATTAGCAGAGCTGGCAAAGTCAAAGGTTGCTTAATCAAGATTGGCAATTGAGCTTATTTGTAAATTAATAAAAATAAACCGGTGATGATGAGTCGCCGGTTTTTTTATAAAAAAAAAGATAATTACTCGTTGAATCGTGAGCAATCAGAGGAAGCCTCAGATGAATTCTCATATGAATCCTCTGATGTTTCCTCAGATATTTTTTCGTCTGTTTCCTAAGTTGTTTCCTGAGATGTGTTCTCAGTGCCTTCTTGAGGTTTGTTCTGAGATGAGTTCTGGGATGTCTTTGCGGCACTTTCCACCCCGTGATTTTTCAGAAGCCGGTAGACAAGTCCGTAGGCCCACAGCAGTACCGGAAGAATAAAGGTAGAGTATAGGGCTGCTTTAAACATACCCATGGCACTTTCGCTGCCGATTACTGCAAAAATCAATGTGGCAATATATAAACCCACCAGCAGAATAACAACGCAGATGGCGAGTATTTGTTTAATTTTTTTCATGGGTCCTCCTATATCGTTCGTGTTGGGTCTAGTATAGCACAGAGGCGAACCTAGTGCAATTTTCATTTGCTTTTATTAAGCATGTGAAAGATGCTGGGAGGCAAGGTGGAGGATGGTGGTATATAAAAATATTTGAAAAAGAAAAAAAGTATGCTATAATAAACAGGCTATATGCAAAAAATATATGTAAGGATGGATAAAACAATGGCATTATTACAGGAATGGCAGAAGGTTGCATATAATCAGCAGGCAGACCGTGGAACACTTCAGAAGTTCTGGAACAGATACTTCGCCCTGGAGAAGAGCGTATATGAGCAGCTTCTTGCAAATCCGGATGAGAAAGTTGAAGGAACCGTAAAGGAACTGGCAGAGAAGTATGGATTAAGTATCCAGGATATGACCGGATTTTTGGACGGAATCAATGACAGTCTGGTGACGCCCAATCCCATCGATACCATGGAGGAGGACACGGTAGTCAATCTGATTTTTGATAAAGAGAAGCTTTACAAGAATATGGTGGATGCCAAGGCAGATTGGCTGTATGGGCTACCCCAGTGGGATGCAATCTATGATGCAGAGACCAAGAAGCGTCTGTACTTAGAGCAGAAGAAGTCCGGCACCATCATTGTGGGCAAGAAGGTGGGACGTAATGATCCCTGTCCTTGCGGCAGTGGCAAGAAGTACAAGCAGTGCTGCGGACGCTAGTAGCAACTATTGAAACGGTCGAAGTGTCAAATGTTTCTGGAAGGCGAAAAAGTTTCGAAAAATATTTGACAAGGAAAACAAAAAGACTTAGAATAAGTTCAAATTAAGTAGACAAAGCGTGGATGAGACCAGTAGGATATCGGCAGGCTGCAGAGAGAGGTGCATAGGGTGAGAGCACCTTAGCTGAAAGATTTCTGAAGACCAGCTCTGAGTGACCCCAATCCGGTCCGGTGACTCCGTTATCGTCATTACAAGGTTTTGTTCCCGTGTATCGTGTAAGTATCAGTACTGAACAGATGCTGGTGTGGAAATAATATGCAGGGAGCAGGATGAAGCAGGGTGGAACCACGAGATATCGTCCCTGACACATTTTGGTGTGTCGGGGACTTTTTTTGTCTAAAAGATAGTGTCAAGTCAAATATGAAAACGGCATCAGGTTTTGTCCTCAAAGCAGCGCAAAGCGACCTTTGAGAATATGCCCTGAGGTGGCGTCTCGAAGAGACGACGGAGCCCTGAGGGCGTAATCTAGAACGAACATAACTTTGAGTGGCGTATCCGTCACCTGCGGTGACACCTCATGCCAAGAAGGAGGAGAAAGATAAAATGAAAATCACATTAAAAGACGGCTCAGTAAAAGAGTACAGTGAAGCAAAAAGTGTTTATGAGATTGCTGCTGATATCAGCGAGGGATTAGCCCGTGTGGCATGTGCCGGAGAGGTGGATGGCCAGATCTTGGATCTTCGTACCGTTTTGGATCAGGACTGCACATTGAATATTGTGACTGCCAGAGATGAGGAGGGACTTCGTGTTATCCGTCATACTGCATCTCATGTGCTGGCAGAGGCAGTGAAGCGTCTGTTCCCGGATGCAAAGGTGACCATCGGACCGGCTATCGACGAGGGATTCTATTATGATTTTGATCATGAGCCCTTTTCCAGAGAGGATCTGGATAATTTAGAGGCAGAGATGAAGAAAATCATCAAGGAGGGACATGAGATTACCAGATTTACTCTGCCTCGTGCAGAGGCAATTAAATTGATGGAGGAGAAGGGTGAGCCCTACAAGGTGGAGCTGATTCAGGATCTTCCGGAGGATGCGGAGATTTCCTTCTACGATCAGGGGGGATTTGTGGATTTGTGTGCCGGCCCACACTTGATGAGCACCAAGGGTGTGAAGGCATTTAAACTGATTTCTTCCTCCATGGCATACTGGAGAGGAGATTCCGAGAAGGCGAGACTGCAGAGAATTTACGGAACTGCCTACGATAAGAAGGACGAACTGAAAGAGCATTTGGAGCGTCTGGAGGATGCGAAAAAGCGTGATCACAACAAGCTGGGTCGTGAGATGGGACTTTTCACTACGGTAGATGTCATCGGACAGGGACTGCCGCTGTTTACTCCTAAGGGAACGAAAATGATTATGAAGCTGCAGCGTTGGATCGAGGATCTGGAGGACAAAGAGTGGGGATATGTGCGTACCCGTACACCGCTAATGGCAAAATCTGACTTGTATAAGATTTCCGGGCACTGGGATCATTATAAGGATGGCATGTTTGTATTAGGTGATGAAGAAGTGGATAAGGAAGTATTTGCCCTGCGTCCCATGACCTGTCCGTTCCAGTACTATGTATATAAAAATGAGCAGCATTCGTACCGTGATCTGCCTTACCGTATGAGCGAGACTTCTACACTGTTCCGTTGTGAGGACTCCGGTGAGATGCATGGATTGACCCGTGTGAGACAGTTTACCATCACAGAGGCTCATCTGGTAATCCGTCCGGATCAGGCAGAGGAGGAGCTGAAGGGATGCTTTGACCTGGCATATTATGTACTTTCTGTTTTAGGACTGCAGAATGATGTGACATTCCGTCTCTCTAAGTGGGATCCGGAAAACAAAAAGAAATATCTGGGAGATGACAATTATTGGAACAGCACTCAGCAGGCACTTCGTGATGTGCTTGAGGAGAAGGGTGTTCCTTATGTAGAGGCTGAGGGCGAGGCTGCGTTCTACGGACCGAAGATCGATATCCAGGCAAAGAACGTATATGGCAAAGAGGATACCATGATTACCATCCAGCTGGATTGCGCCATTGCGGATAATTTTGACATGTATTATATTGATCAGAATGGCGACAAAATCCGTCCTTACATCATCCATAGAACTTCTATGGGATGTTATGAGCGGACCCTGGCATGGCTGATTGAAAAGTATGCAGGAAAGTTCCCGACCTGGTTGTGCCCGGAGCAGGTGCGCGTGCTTCCGATTTCTGAAAAATATGCGGATTACGCAAAGAAGGTAAAGGATGAGCTAGTGAAAAATGGTGTGGATGCCACTGTGGATGAGCGTTCTGAGAAAATCGGATTTAAAATCCGTGAGGCGCGTCTGGATAAGCTTCCTTATATGCTGGTGGTTGGTCAGCAGGAGGAGGCAGATGGAACAGTTTCCGTGAGAAGCCGTTTCGCCGGTGATGAAGGCGTGAAGCCTTTGGGTGAGTTCATTGATGCCATCTGCAAGGAGATCCGCACCAAGGAGATTCGCCAGGAGCTTCCCCAGGAAGAGAAATAAAATAATAAGATAATAAAAATAAATAAAGTCGGACATACTAGTTGTGCGTAAAGCAATGTGAGACGCCTGCTGACCGGCCGGAATCCCGGTTCATGAATCGAAATGTTCATGGTACGGGGCCGGTGGGAGCAGGCGTTTTCCATGAAAAATCGTAACTATTCAGTTTCTTTGTAGTTACGAAAATTTAAATAGAAAAGGAGTGTATGTCATGACAAAACTAAATTGCTCGGTAAGAGGCTGCAGTTATCAGAAGGATGACCGCTGTGTACGCGGAAACATTCATATTGAGGGAGAACACGCAGACAAGAACAGCGAGACCTCATGCGGAAGCTTTGAGGAGAAACGCACCTGCGGTTGTACCAACTCTACCTGTGGCTGTGCACCGGAGATGTCCGAAGTGTCTTGTGATGCGGTTCACTGCATCTTTAACGACAACCGTAAATGCAGTGCAGAGCACATTGGCGTAACCGGAAATAATGCCTGTGCATCCTGTGAGACAGAATGTGCAAGCTTCCAGTGCAGATAAAAGAAATGTGATATCTGTTCAGCAAGCACAAATCTATTTGCAAAGCAAATTTCCATGGATTTGTGCTTGCAACTGTGAAGATACGGAACAGATACATAATATATTTGATTTTTGTACTGGATGAAGGTAGAATAGAAGCTGTGAAGTAACTGTTTAAAACAGATACTCTATGAAACAATAAAGGAGCAGGATATGACGACGAGTATTTATTTCCCGCATCTTCATATTTTTCTGGAAAATGTGGGAAAGACTTTAAGGATAGGGAATTTTGAAATTGCTTTGTATGGAATTGTGATTGCCTGTGGTATGATGGCAGGAATTCTTATGGCTGTGCATGAGGCGAAAAGAACTGGACAGAAACCGGATGATTACATAGATTTGGCCATCATTGCCATTATTTGTTCCATCATTGGTGCCAGGATTTATTATGTGGTCTTTTCCTGGGATTACTATAAGGATCATTTCGGGCATATATTTATGCTGCGGGAAGGTGGCCTTGCCATCTATGGCGGAGTGATTGCAGCCATTATCACTACATACATTTTTGCCAAAGTAAAAAAGATGAACTTTCCGCTGGTGACAGATACGGCGGGACTGGGACTGATTTTAGGACAGATTATTGGTCGCTGGGGCAATTTCTTTAACCGGGAAGCTTTTGGCGGTTATACGGATGGTCTGTTTGCGATGCAGCTTCCGGTGGATGCGGTACGACCACAGGACATCTCACAGGATTTAAGTGAACACATCATTCAGATCAATGGGATCGAGTATATCCAGGTGCACCCTACGTTTTTGTATGAGTCCCTGTGGAATCTGGCATTACTGATCATTCTGTTGGTTTACCGGAAGCATAAAAAATTCGACGGAGAGATTTTCCTTCTATATTTATTGGGATATGGAATCGGAAGATTCTGGATCGAAGCGCTCCGTACGGATCAGCTTTTGATCGGGGGAACAGATTTGCCGGTATCGAGAGTGTTGGCAGCGGTGTTGGTGATGATTTCCGGCGTATTATTGGTTGTGAATTGGATAAAGGTAAAAAGAGGCAACTGTGAAGTTACTGAACAGGTACAAAAAAGAGCTACGAAGAAATCATAGGAGAAAAGGATGAATACCAGCGAACTGTTAAAGGAAGAAATCGAGAAGACAAGAGCACGCATGGATAAGATGCTGGACCAGCACGCAGATATCATGGATTGTTACGATTTGAGCGTGGAACTGGATCGGTTGATTGCGGAGTATATCCGTCAGACGCAGTGGGTGGAGAAGATGTATCTGACATAACTGTTCAGCTTAAGAATATCTGTCTGAAAAGGAAGACAGATTACAATCGAATATGGAAACGACAGAGGCTTTTTGCTATTGAGGCAGAGAGCCTCTCTTTTTGTAACTATTCAGAGCCAAGGCAATTTTCATAAAATCGCAAATCATGCTTGCATGAATGAGCGTATTTTTGAAAATTTCTTTGGCGAAGTAACCACATGAGCAAAAAGGAAGCTGCGAAGCAGCGATTTTGCGAATGCGGTTCTGAATAGTTGCGGATTTTTATGAAAAATAATTGCATTTTTCCCAAAAGTGGGGTATTATAGTTACATGAAGTGGAGGAAAGTGGTTGGAAATGGCACAAAGTGGTGGATAAGTTGACAACTTTGTGGATAAACCATAGCAGTCGGCTGGAAGGTGTGCTTATGTTTAAGGGTGAATATAGTCACAACATAGATGCCAAGGGCAGAATGATCGTACCTTCCAAGTTTCGTGAGCAGCTGGGTGACACCTTCGTTGCAACAAAGGGATTGGACGGGTGTCTTTTTGTGTACTCCAACGACGAATGGGCGCGGATTGAAGAGAAGTTCCGTGACATTCCACTTACTTCAAAAGATGCGAGAAAGTTTCTTCGTTTTTTCTTCGCCGGAGCGGTTGACTGTGAGGTGGACAAGCAGGGACGTATCCTGATTCCTGCGAATCTTAGGGAATATGCAGGGCTGGAGAAGGAAGTGGTTTCTGTAGGTGCTTTTACCAGAGTGGAGATTTGGGACAAGCAGAGATGGCAGGACGGCAATACATACGATGACATGGACGAAGTGGCTGAGCATATGGCTGAATTAGGTTTGAGCATTTAAGGAGCAGGAATGGAATTTCATCACAAATCGGTTCTATTAGAGGAAACCATCGAACAATTACATATTAAGCCCGATGGGATTTATGTGGATGGTACCTTGGGAGGAGCGGGACATTCCTACGAGATAGCCAGTCGCCTGGGAAATAGCGGAAGACTGATTGGAATCGATCAGGATGCAGATGCCATAGCAGCAGCCGGAGAACGTTTGAAACCTTTTCAGGAGAAAGTTACTATCATCCGAAACAATTACGCTAATATGGCGGAGGAATTGCACCGGATGAATATCGATAAAGTGGACGGCATCCTACTGGATCTAGGAGTTTCCTCCTTTCAACTGGATACACCCGGCAGGGGATTTACCTACCGGGAAGAGGATGCACCGCTGGATATGAGGATGGATCAGCGGCAGACACTTACCGCACGGGACATCGTAAACAGCTACACAGAGGCGGAACTGTTTCGGATTATACGGGATTTTGGAGAGGATCGTTTTGCAAAGAACATAGCAAAGCACATTGTATCAGCTAGACAGGCGGGGCCCATTGAGACTGCCGGACAGCTGAACGATATCATACGGGCGTCTATCCCGATGAAAGTACAAAGTACCGGAGGCCATCCGGCAAAACGGACCTATCAGGCACTCCGCATTGAATTAAACAAAGAGTTAGAGGTCTTACAGAATACATTGGATGACATGATTGAGCTTTTGGCGGAGAATGGAAGATTGTGTATCATCACATTCCACTCCTTGGAGGATCGGATCGTTAAGACAAGCTTTCGAAAAAACGAGCATCCCTGCACCTGTCCACCGGATTTTCCGGTATGTGTATGTGGGAAAAAGTCAAAGGGAAAGGTAATTACGAGAAAACCGATTCTGCCTGGTGAGCAGGAGATGGAGGAAAACTCAAGATCAAAAAGCGCCAAGCTGAGGGTGTTTGAGCGACATATATAATACTATTACAAGGAAGTAAAGGGTGAGGGAAATGGAGAAAAGAAAGAACAGAGTGTATGGATCAGAGGTATATGTAGACGGCAATACCGTGCGCAGAATGGAAGCTGCACCGGATTACCGCAGAGAACGTGAGGAACAGAAAAGACAGGAGGAGCGCATGCGCAAGCAGCGCGTGGCATCCCGCAATCAGGAGAGAGTAGCTCACATGAATCGCGGGTATGTGGCATTTCTTGCATTTGCCACAGCATTGATTGCAGGTGCGGCAGCTATGTATGTGAATCTGCAGTCCTCCATTAATGTACATATGAAGACAATTTCCGCATTGGAGAGCCAGGTATCTGATTTGAGAGCTGACAATGATGCTACAGAGAAGAGAATCGAGGCTTCCGTGGATATTACAGATATTAAGGACACTGCTGTCAATGAGCTGGGTATGGTGTATGCCGGTGCAGACCAGATTGTTCACTATACTATTGAGAAGGAAGATTACATGAATCAGTACGAGGATATCCCGGAGAAATAATGACAAAAAGAGTAAAGATCAAAAATTCCAAGAAAAAAAACCGAATTACAAGAAAAATGCAAAAAAAACTGGCAGTCGTTTTTGGACTGGTAGTTTTATTGCTTTTGGGTTTGATTGTCAGACTGATGTATATTGAGCATACAAAGGGCGAACAATACCAAAAAAAGGTGTTGGCGCAGCAGTATAACAGTGCAGTCATTCCCTATCAGAGAGGAAATATAACGGACTGCAAGGGTACACTGTTAGCTACCAGCGTGGATGTGTACAACGTGGTTTTGGACTGCAAAGTGTTAAACAGCAGCGGAACAACCCAGGAGAAAATCAATCAGACCATTGATGCTACAGTGAAGGCTTTGGTTACTTGCTTTCCGGAACTTTCTGAGACAGAAATCCGTGACAAAATAGCAAAAAATCCCAACGGTCAGTATGTGGTATTGGCAAAAAAACTGCCTTATGAAGAGATTCAACCCTTTGTGGAAATGCAGAATGATAAGAAGAATTATCCAAACATTGCCGGGGTGTGGTTTGAAAAAGAGTATTTGAGACAATATCCTTATGGAAGTCTGGCCAGTGCAGTGCTTGGATTTACCACCAGTGGAAATGCCGGTATGAATGGTGTAGAGAACTACTATAATGATGTGCTGAACGGCACAGCCGGAAGAGAATATGGATATCTCAATACAGATAATAATTTTGAAAAAACAGTAATTGATGCCACGAATGGTGATAATGTGATGCTGACCATTGATGCAAACATACAGTCTGTGGTGGAAGAGAAAATCATGGATTTTCAGGAGGCACATTGGGATGAAGCGCGTGAGGGCGCAGGAAGTAAGCATACCGCAGTTTTGGTGATGAATCCGCAGAATGGGGAAGTTCTGGCTATGGCTAATTACCCGAATTATGACTGCAGTAATCCATGGGATTTATCTGCCTATTATACAGAGGAAGAAATCGAGGCTATGGATGAGGAGACCAGACTGGATTTGTTAAACGAATTATGGACTAATTTCTGTATTACCTACACTTATGAGCCGGGGTCAACCGCAAAGCCATTTACTGTGGCTACCGGTTTGGACACCGGCACCCTTTCCGGGTCTGAGAGTTATGAGTGTGACGGGTCTGAATGGATTTCCGGTCATCAAGTACACTGTGTCAGCCGGTTTGGACATGGAACAGAGACGATTGAGGATTCCATTAAGGATTCCTGCAACGATGCACTGATGCAGATGTCTTATGTGATTGGCCCCCATAACTTTGCCAAATATCAGCAGATTTATGGATTTGGCTATAAAACCAATATTGATCTTCCGGGAGAAGCGCGGACCAATACGTTGATTTACGATGAAGAGGCGTTAGAAAAGCCACTGAATCTGGCAACCAACTCCTTTGGACAGAACTTTAATGTGACCATGATTCAGCTTGCCAGCGGATTTTCATCACTAATTAATGGCGGCAATTATTATCAGCCTCATGTATTGAAAAAAATCACAGATGAAAACGGAAATACTGTGAAAGAATATGATCCGATTTTGCTGAAGAAAACCATTTCCCAGAGTACCAGTGAAATGGTAAAACAGTATCTGTATGCTACTGTTTCCGATGGAGGAACCGGAAAAACAGCCAAAGTGGAGGGGTATTCCATGGGGGGAAAGACAGGTACTGCACAGAAGCTGCCCAGAGGACAGGGAAACTATCTGGTGTCCTTTATTGGGTATGCTCCGGCAGATAATCCACAGCTTCTGGTATATGTGATTGTAGACGAGCCTAATGTGGAGGAACAGCCGCATAGCAGCTATGCCCAGGAAATCGCAAAGGCTATTTTTGAAGAAAATTTGCCCTACATGGGCATCTATCCTGATGAGGAAACGGCAGTGGAGGGTGATGGGGATTCTGCAATCACATTGCCGGAGGGGACCACAGATGTTCCGGACGCAGCTCCGGAAGGTTCTGAGAATCAGCAGACACCGGATGTGGCTTCTGATGCACTGGAACAGCAGGAGATTGAGGATACACAATAGATATTATATGATTGTCTCTGAACGGGGAGCACATAACCTCGTAAAAGTTGTAATAGATTATAGTAACTGCTTTTATGAGGTTTTTGTATGTGGCGGAGCAAGACCTTCAACCGAAAAAAAATCATGATTATTTTCTGCGTTGTGCTGGCAGCGATGGGAATACTTATAGGCAGGCTGGTTTATCTGATGATATTCTGCTCCGAATATTATGGAATCAAGGCTACGGAGCTTCACGAGAGAGAACGGGACATCAAGGCTGCCCGGGGAAATATTTATGATGTAAACGGAGTGCTTCTGGCGGGAAATAAAAGTGTATGTACGATATCAGTAATTCACAGTCAGATTGAGAATCCGGAGCAGGTGATTCAGGTGTTGAGCCGGGAACTGGAACTGGATGAGGAAACGGTCCGAAAAAGGGTGGAGAAAGTCAGCTCCATCGAGCGGGTCAAAACAAATGTGGACAAAGAAGTGGGAGACCGGATCCGTGAGTATGGACTGGCGGGAGTGAAGGTAGATGAGGACTATAAACGCTATTATCCGTTCCATGATCTGGCCTCTAAGGTAATTGGGTTTACCGGTGGAGATAATCAGGGAATCATCGGTCTGGAAGTTAAATATGATGAGTATTTACAGGGGATTAACGGAAAAATCCTGACACTTACCGATGCGGCGGGGCTGGAGATCGAAAATGCCGGAGAGCGCAGGCAGGAACCTGTTTCCGGTGACGATCTGTATATCAGTATGGATTACAATATCCAGGAATATGCCACTCAGCTGGCGGAAAAGGTCCGGGAAGAAAAGCAGGCAGACAGTGTCAGCATCATTGTAATGAATCCACAGGATGGCAGCATTTATGCCATGGTAAATGTGCCTGAATTTGATTTGAATGAGCCGTTTACCCTGATTTCAGAGCTGGACACAGGGGAAGTGAGGGATTCAAAGGAGACACAGAATCTTCTGAATCAGATGTGGAGAAACGGCTGCATCAACGATACTTACGAACCGGGTTCGACTTTTAAAACGGTTACCACAGCAGCGGCTCTGGAGTGCGGGGTAGTAAAGACAACGGATCAGTTTTACTGTCCGGGGTACATCGTGGTGGAAAACCGGCGAATCCGATGCCATAAGACCACCGGACATGGCGCGGAGGATTTTACCCATGGGATTATGAATTCCTGTAATCCGGTATTTATTCAGGTGGGAATGCGGATTGGAGCGGAGCGATTTTTTGATTATTTCGGACAGTTTGGACTTTTGAATAAAACCGGCATTGACCTGCCGGGTGAGGCTGCCACTATCATGCATAAAAAGGAAAATATCGGACCTGTGGAGCTGGCAACCATGTCTTTTGGGCAGTCCTTTCAGATTACGCCCATTCAGCTTGCTACCACAGTTTCTTCTTTTGTCAATGGTGGAACCCGGGTGACACCGCATTTTGGGCTGTATAGCAAAAATGAGGAAGGAGAGGTAACACATACCTTTACCTATGAATCAAAAGAAGGAATCGTCAGTGAAGAGAATTCAGAGACTATGAGAAGTCTGCTGAAGATGGTGGTATCCGAAGGGGGAGGAAAAAAGGCAGCCATTGAGGGCTATTCCATCGGTGGTAAAACAGCTACATCTCAGACGCTTCCCCGAAGTGAACACAAATATATTTCATCCTTTATCGGTTTTGCCCCGGCAGAAGATCCGCAGGTGCTTGCCTTGGTGATTATTAATCATCCACAGGGAGTGTACTATGGGGGAACTATTGCGGCACCGGTGTGCAGAACATTATTTGAGAATATTTTTCCTTATCTTGGCATAGAACAGACAGAAGAACAGAACAATGGGAACTGTTCACAACAGGCCAAACAAAGCACAGTAATGCTTGCGGGAAAAAGATGAATAACGTATAATGGGTTAGTTGGGAACATCCTGACAGAAATACATTTAGAGAATAAAGAGGTGCAGTTCGTATGACATATCAAATCGTGATACCGGTTATTATTGCCTTTGCCATCAGTGCAATTTTAGGACCCTTGGTGATTCCGTTTTTGCGGAAACTGAAGGTGGGGCAGACAGAACGTGAGGAATTGGAGTCTCATCAGAAAAAGAATGGTACACCAACCATGGGTGGCCTGATGATTCTGGCTGCGATTACCATAACCAGTCTGTTTTATGTGAAGGATTATCCGAAAATCATCCCGATTCTGTTTATGACCTTGGGCTTTGGCGTAATTGGATTTCTGGACGATTATCTGAAGGTGGTGCTTCGGCGTTCCGATGGTCTGCTTCCGAAGCAGAAAATGTTTTTGCAGTTTATACTTACGACTATCTTTGCAGTCTATATGTGGTTCTTTTCGGATGTGTCACTGACGATGCTGATTCCGTTTTCGGGAGGAAAGTACCTAAACATTGGTGTGCTTGCAATTCCACTCATGTATTTTGTGGTGATTGGGACTGTAAACGGAGTGAATTTTACCGATGGTCTGGATGGTCTGGCTACCAGCGTGACCATTATGGTGGCTACATTCTTTACTGTTGTAGCGATCGGGACCCAAAGTGGAATTGAACCGATTACCTGTGCAGTGGCAGGTGCACTGATGGGATTTTTGCTGTTTAATGTCTATCCTGCCAGTGTATTTATGGGAGATACCGGTTCTCTGGCGTTGGGAGGATTTGTGGCGGCAACAGCATACATGCTTCAGATGCCAATCTTTATTTTGATCGTGGGGCTGATCTATCTGGTTGAGGTCGTGTCCGTCATGATTCAGGTGACCTATTTTAAGAAGACCGGTGGGAAGCGATTTTTCCGTATGGCTCCCATTCATCATCATTTTGAGCTGGGCGGATGGTCTGAGACCAAGGTGGTGGCAGTATTTTCGATTGTGACTGCAGTTCTTTGTATGATTGCATTTATGGGGATATAATTTAGAGAGGATGAAAGAACATGGATTTTAATGGAAAAAAAGTATTGGTGTTTGGAACGGGAAAGAGCGGGATTGCCGCAGCGGAGTTATTGCAGAGTCAGACTACCGCAGAACTGGTCTTGTTTGAAGGAAATGAAAAGGCTTCCAAGGAGGAGATTCGCGGGAAAGCCCCCGCTTTTGCAGAGGCTGCACTTTACATAGGCAGTTTGCCGGAGGAGGCGATGGCTGCATTGGACATTGCGGTGTTAAGCCCCGGTGTGCCCACGGATCTTCCGGTGGTGGAACAGATGAGAGCAAAGGGCGTTATCATTATCGGAGAAATTGAGTTGGCATATCAGCTGTCAAAGGGACGGGTGGCAGCTATTACCGGGACCAATGGAAAAACCACCACCACTACTTTGGTGGGCGAGATCATGGAACACTATTTTTCGGATGTAAAAGTGGTGGGAAATATTGGTATTCCCTACACCAGCGTGGCAGCACAGACAGGGGATGAGACAGTGACGGTGGCAGAAATCAGCAGTTTTCAGCTGGAGACCATCATTGATTTTGCACCGGAAGTGTCTGCAATCTTAAATATTACACCGGATCATTTGAACCGGCATCATACCATGGAAAACTATATCCGGGCCAAGGAAGATATTACGAAAAATCAGCGTCCCGATCAGGTCTGCGTTTTGAACTATGAAGACCCTGTGCTGCGTGAATTTGGAGAGAGCGCTCCGGTGCAGGTGGTATTTTTCAGCAGCAAGCAGAAGGTACAGAAGGGATGTTATCTGCAAGGGGAAGAAATTATTTATACAGATGGAATGCAGGATGAATTTGTTGTCAACGTGAATGAGTTGAATATTCTTGGCGTTCATAACTATGAGAATGTTATGGCGGCTACGGCAATGTCTGTGGCTATGGGAGTTCCTGTCGACAAGATTCGTGAGGTTTTGGTACAGTTTCAGGCAGTGGAGCATCGAATTGAGTATGTGACCGAAAAGCGTGGCGTGAAGTTTTACAATGATTCCAAGGGAACGAATCCGGATGCAGCCATCAAGGCAGTGCAGGCTATGAATCGTCCGACTATTTTAATTGGAGGAGGCTATGACAAACAGTCCGAGTATGACGAGTGGATTGATAGCTTCGACGGGAAAGTCAAAAAGCTTGTACTGATTGGAGTGACCGCTGAAAAGATTGCGGACTGTGCAAAAAAACATGGTTTTACCGATTATGTATTTGCCAGAGACTTGGAGGAAGCTGTAAAAATCTGCTATGACAGCGCAGTACCCGGGGATGCAGTGCTATTGTCCCCTGCCTGTGCAAGCTGGGATATGTTCCAAAGCTATGAACAGAGGGGAAGACTGTTCAAAGAGTATGTGCATGGATTGAAGGAGTAGCCTATGAGCGAAGTATCTAAAAGAGCAGTGAAGAAAAAAAATAAAAAAATAATGTATTTTGACTATACGCTGCTGTTTTTGATTATTTTTCTGGTGGGCTTTGGTCTGGTGGTGGTGTATAGTACCAGTTCCTATTCGGCACAGCTGAATCCGAAGATTGCAGATGCAGCCTATTATTTGAAAAAACAGGCGTTTGCGGCAGCGTTGGGATTTTTCGGAATGTTTGTTGTATCCAAAATAGATTATCATGTGTGGCGGAGATTTGCCGGATTGGCATATATCATCGCCTTTGGATTGTGTGTGTTTGTTATCTTTTTTGGAGATTCCGCCAATGGATCCTCCCGTTGGATCCGGTTGGGGCCTTTGTCCTTTCAGCCGTCTGAGTTCGCTAAGCTGGCCATGATTATTTTCCTGGCTACCGTCATCAGCCGGATGCCGAAGCAGATGGCAGAGTTTTCAACTCTGGTAAAGGTGATGCTTTTGATCATTCCGATTGTGGCACCGGTGGCATACACTAATCTGAGTACCGCAATTATCATCATTGGTATTGCGGTGGCTATGGCTTTTGTAGCCAGCCCCAAGTATTCGCATTTTATTGTGGCGGGACTGATTATCGTGGCATTTGGCGTAATCTTCATATTTGCGGCAGCCTATCGAATGGGTCGAATAGAAATCTGGCTTCATCCGGAGACAGATCCCATGGGAAAAGGTATGCAGACCCTTCAGGGTCTTTATGCGATCGGTTCCGGCGGACTGTTCGGAAAAGGACTGGGTGAGAGTATGCAGAAGCTGGGATATGTGCCCGAGGCTCAGAACGATATGGTATTCTCAATTATCTGTGAGGAACTTGGTCTGTTTGGCGCAATCTGTGTCATCCTGTTGTTTATACTGATGCTGTGGCGGTTTATGGTGATTGCAAACAATGCCAAGGATCTTTATGGAACCCTGATTGTAGTGGGTATTATGGCACATATTGCGATTCAGGTGGTGCTAAATATAGCCGTTGTTACCAATACGATTCCCAATACAGGTATCACATTGCCATTTATCAGCTATGGAGGTACGTCGGTATCCTTCCTTCTGACTGAAATGGGTCTGGCACTCAATGTATCCAGAAGTATAAAGGTTGGTTAAGGCTAAATATAGAGGTTTGATTATGATTCGTGAGAAACGCAGTAGATTAAAAAAAATAAAACGTTTTTTTGTGGGACTGCTGATTTTTGCCCTGGTTGTGGCTGCGGCTGCACTGGTGGTGATCAAAGTGTTTACGGTGGAACAGGTGGAGGTGGAAGGAAATGAATTGTACCCGGATAGTCAGATTGAGTCCTGGGTGCTCAATGACAAGTATTCTTCCAATACGTTGTATGTGTATTTTAAGTACAAGCTGTTCCCGGTGCAGTCGGTTCCTTTTATAGACACCATGGAGGTGAGTCTTTCTTCTCCACAGACCGTACATATTCAGGTGTATGAAAAGGGGATGATCGGTTATATTTATATGCCCACCATGGGTCAGAACGTGTATTTTGACAAGGACGGATTCGTGGTGGAGACCTCATCCAATACCATAGAGGGTGTGCCGGAGGTGACGGGACTGACCTGTCAGGATGCTACGCTGTATGAAAAACTGGAGCTGGATCAGAAAGGTGCATTAAAGACGTTGCTGACAGTGACGCAGACGCTCAAAAAATATGATCTGGAGCCGGACGGCATCGATTACGGGGAGCAGGGGCAAATCACCGTTCACTATGGCGGCATTATCGTGAAATTGGGGGACACGGAGGAGCTGACGGAAAAAGTAGTCCGATTGCAGAAAATCATGCCCAATCTGGAAGGGTTAAGTGGAACCCTGCATCTGGAGGATTGGACGGAGGATACCACGGATATTACGTTCCGGATCGATGAAGCGGCAGCGGAGCCGGAAGCTTCACCGGAAGTAGAACCGGAGGAATCGTCGGAAGGAGAACCGGAAGATGCGCCGGAAACAGAGCCGGAGACACCTCAGGAAGCAGAACGGCCGAATCCACAGGAAGCACAGCCGGAAATGCCTCAGGAAGGCGAACCAGAGGCTCCCCAGGAGGATGAACCGACTGCTCAGGAGTAAAATTTGAAAATGTAATTAAAAAATAAAATTTTAGGTTGATTATTTGATAGAAAAACTTTATTATATTATATGAATGGATTTTAATATTACAATATGTCCGACAAACAAAGAAAACATGCTTATGGACATACTCAAAAGAAACGAGATATTTCATAAATATAATTTATAGATGGGTAAGAGAAGGAGGAGCAACCTTGCTTGAAATTACAACAAAAACAACAGATAACAGTTCCAGTGCCAGAATCGTAGTGATCGGCGTTGGTGGCGCAGGAAATAATGCAGTAAATAGAATGATCGATGAAAATGTCAGTGGTGTTGAGTTTGTGGGAGTGAACACGGACAAGCAGGCATTACTGTTGTGTAAGGCACCTACGTTGATCCAGATCGGTGAGAAGCTGACCAAGGGACTTGGCGCAGGTTCTCAGCCGGAAGTGGGAGAGAAGGCTGCAGAGGAGAGCGAGGAGGAAATCTCTGAGGCAATCGAAGGCGCAGACATGGTATTCGTTACCTGTGGTATGGGTGGAGGTACCGGTACCGGTGCGGCACCTATCGTTGCAAAGATTGCAAAGGACAAGGGTATTCTTACCGTTGGCGTTGTGACAAAGCCTTTCCGTTTTGAGGCAAAGGTTCGTATGGCCAATGCATTGGCCGGAATAGACCGTTTAAAAGAGCATGTGGATACCTTGATTGTGATTCCCAATGACAAGCTGATGGAGATTGTGGATCGCAGAACCACCTTCCCGGAGGCGTTGAAGAAGGCTGATGAGGTATTGCAGCAGTCCGTACAGGGAATTACAGATTTGATCAATACATCTGAGGATATCAACCTCGACTTTGCAGATATCCAGACTGTGATGCGTGATATGGGTATGGCTCATATCGGTATCGGTTCTGCGAAGGGTGATGACAAGGCAATCGAGGCTGTAAAGCTTGCCATTGCAAGCCCGCTGCTTGAGACCACCATCAATGGTGCATCTCATGTTATTGTAAACCTGACCGGTGATATCATGATGAATGATGCCGGTGATGCAGTGGGATATATCGAGGAACTGGCTGGAGAGAACGCACATGTTATTTTTGGTGTGAAGTATGATGCAACCATGGCAGATGAGGCTATCATCACAGTAATTGCTACTGGTTTGGAGGATCGTCAGGAGAAGACTTCTACCACGAATTTCATGTCTGGTCTGAAGTATCCGACGACACCTACACGTCCCATGACACAGGGCATGGCGAATCGGCCGCTGACATCCACCACAACAACCGCAGGTGTATCATCAACTGCAGCGTCCACGACACCAAGCGTGCCTACATACACCGGTATCAATAAGCCGAAGCAGCCGGAGGCATCTGTGCAGGAGAAGACCATCAAGATTCCGGAGTTCTTGAAGAACACCAGAAAATAAGAGAAGCAGATTATAAATTAATAGAAAAAAAGACGAAACTGCCGCCCTACGAGAAAATCGTAGGGCGGTTTTTTGAATTTTCTTTTGATGATATATGTCGAAGCATGCCTTTTCGTAGGCAAAAGTGTATGGTAAACTGAATGTAAAGGATGTGTGAATGCCAAAGATAGTGTCAAGTCAAATATGAAAACGGCATCAGGTTTTGTCTCCAAAGCAGCGCTAAGCGACCTTTGGGAATATGCCCTGAGGTGGCGTCTCGAAGAGACGACGGAGTCCTGAGGGCGTAATCTAGAACGAACATAACTTTGAGTGGCGTATACGTCACCTGCGGTGACACCTCATGCCAAAGGGAGGGAATAAAAATTGTTACAATCATCTGGCCCATATTCTGGTATATAGCTACAATTCTGATTATCGGAAGTTCGTTACCGTAGAAGGAATCGAAGAGCGCATTGCAGAGTTCCCTTACATGCTGTAATATATCAAAACTGTATGGTTTGATTGCTTTGGCATGCTTACGCCTGTTCTTCTGGAAGAACTGCTTCGGACAAAGGAAAACTTATCCGTGTTCCGGCAGGATGATTCTCACCGGGAACAGATGAAGGATGACGCTTATTTGATGATGATACTGCAAAAGGTGAAGAGCAGTGCGGAGGAGTTTGATGTGGATACACTGGATGTGCTCAGTGAGGAAATCACAAAATACCGATATGATGAGAACATAGAGGAAGCGATGGAGCGCCTGGTAGAGCAGATTCGGGATCTTCAGATGGAGGAACATTTTTGTGAAAAGGATGTTTTTTTACGGCGGGTTTTCTGTCGAATCTTCGTGATGATTTGACAGGAAACTCGCCGTATTTTCGACATAATGTTTGAAGGGAAAACACTATAATAGTCACTGACGGAAAGAGAGGTGGAACCTATATATGCATTATACATAGATACATTTTTTGCAAACAATTGTGCCATGGACTTCCTGGCATTGTGGATGGTTGATATTCTTCTAAACCGATCAGCAAAAAAAATGCGGCTTCTCGGATGGGCAGCCTTGGGCAGCCTGTTTAGTCTGGCACTGTTTCTGTGGATGAAAAGTTATCTGCTGTATCAGATTTGCATTCATCTGCTGGTAAATCCACTGATGCTCCTGGGGGCTTTTGGCAAGGGACGCAAATATGACTGGTTGATCAATTATCTGGTGAGTTATGGGGCAATCATGCTTTGTGGCGGGATTATGCAGTGGTTGAATCAGACATTGTTTGACGGGACACATCTCTATTTTTCCATGGTGTGTACCTGGGGAATTGCCCTGATGGCAGCAAGGTTCTACAGAAGAAAAAGACAGGTGCAGAAGTATTTGTTTCCGGTGACACTGAAAAATGGAGCCTGGAGTGTTCGGGTCTTGGCATATTATGATACAGGAAATCTGCTGCGGGATCCTTACATAGGCCAGTGGGTAAGCATTTTAGATGAGAGGGTGTTGCCGCCTGAGGTGACAGCGGATCTGTCCTTCCGGCTGATTCCCTTTTCCAGTGTGGGTGACAGCTCCGGGATGATGCATGCCTTTACCATAGAGGAACTTACCATCCGGTGTGGCAAGGAAGAACAAAGGATTCATCCTGCAGTAGTGGGAATTGCAGAGGCAAAGCTGTTTGAAAAGAGAGAATATCAGATGATTTTAAATCGTCATCTTATGTCTGGATAAGTGAGGGAAATTATGTATATAAAAGTAAATGTACCGGATCATTTCCGGTTTCGCTTTATGGTGAATCTAAAGGATTTGCTTCGGGGAAAGGAAAAGGAGATTCATTACATTGGTGGTGCGGAGGTACTGCCACCGCCGCTGAGCGGGGAGGAGGAACATGACTGTATTGAAAAACTGCTGGGAGAGGGCGGTGAGCAGGCCAGAAAGCAGCTCATAGAGCATAATCTCAGACTGGTGGTTTATATTGCCAAAAAGTTTGACAATACAGGAGTAGGTGTGGAGGATCTGATTTCCATTGGAACCATCGGTCTGATTAAGGCAATCAATACATTTAATCCGGAGAAAAATATTAAGCTGGCTACCTATGCTTCCCGCTGCATTGAAAATGAAATCCTGATGTACCTTCGGAGAAATAGCAAGACGAAGCTGGAGGTGTCCATTGACGAACCGCTGAATGTGGATTGGGATGGCAATGAGCTGTTGCTGTCGGATATATTGGGGACAGACGAGGATGTAATCTACAAGGATCTGGAGACGGAGGTAGAGCACAAGCTTCTGCGCAAGGCTATGGAGCATTTGAGTGGCAGAGAACGTAAAATCGTAGAACTTCGCTTCGGGTTAAACACGAAAGATGGTGTGGAAATGACACAGAAGGAAGTAGCGGATCTGCTGGGAATTTCACAATCCTATATTTCGCGGCTGGAAAAGAAAATCATGAAACGGCTGCGGAAAGAAATTGTGAAGTTTGAATAAAGAATAAAAAAAATAGTATTATTTTTTGTGCATTCATGCTATACTTTATATATCATAAATGCAAGGAGATGGTATTATGGTTTTGGAGTTCATAGGGGCAGCGCATGAAGTTACGGGCAGTTGTCATTTCCTGCAGTTTGGGGATCGGCATATATTGGTGGATTGCGGTATGGAGCAGGGACCGGATCTGTATGTGAATCAGGAGATTCCGGTAAATCCATCGGATGTGGATTTTGTATTTGTGACCCACGCCCATATCGACCATTCCGGCCTTCTTCCGCTTTTGTACAGTCATGGTTTTCGGGGACAGATTTTTGCCACCAGAGCTACATGTGAACTGTGCAATATCTTTTTAAAGGATAGTGCACATATTCAGATGTTTGAGGCAGAATGGCGCAATCGTAAGGCGAAACGAGCCGGATTGCCGGAAGTGGAACCGCTTTATGATATGGATGATGCAATAGGGGTGTTGCAGCATTTTGTACCATGTGAATATCATGAGGTGATAGAGATCTGTCCGGGGCTGAAGGTTCGATTTGTGGATGCGGGACATCTGCTGGGTTCCTCCTGTATTGAGATGTGGGTTCGGGAGGATGATGAGCCGGAGGTGAAGATTGTATTTTCCGGTGATATCGGTCAGGGGAATAAGCCTCTCATTAAGAATCCTGAATTTATCAAGGAAGCAGATTATGTGGTGATGGAATCTACCTATGGAGACAGACTGCACAATGCACCACCGGATTATGCCAAGTCTCTTGCACCGGTTTTGGAGCGCACCTTCCGTCGAGGGGGAAATCTGGTAATTCCGGCCTTTTCCGTTGGCCGTACACAGGAGATGCTGTATCATCTGCGGAGAATTAAGACAGAGCATTTGATGACAGAGTTTGAGGATTTTGAGGTATACATAGATAGCCCGCTGGCCGTGGAAGCAACGAATGTTTTCCACAAAAGTGTGGAGGAATGTTTCAGCGAGGAAGCGCGGGAGATGGTGCGACAGGGAATTAATCCCATCAGTTTTCCGGGATTAAAGACTGCTGTTTCCAGCGATGAGTCCAAGATGATTAATTTCATCAATAAGCCAATTGTAATCATATCTGCATCCGGAATGTGTGAGGCAGGACGTATCCGTCATCATTTAAAGCATAATCTGTGGCGACCGGAATCTACCATTCTTTTTGTAGGATTTCAGGTTCCGGGCACCTTGGGCTTTAACCTTTTAAATGGAGCGGAACAGGTGCGGCTCTTTGGTGAGACCATCGAGGTGAAAGCAGAAATCCTGAATCTTCCGGGAATCAGTGGTCATGCAGACCGCAATAAGCTTACGGAGTGGGCCGCAGCGTTTACCAAGCCACCGAAGCGTGTCTTTGTGGTACATGGAGATGATGAGACTTGTGACGGATTTGCCCGATATCTGCAGAAGGCGTTGGGATATAATGCGGTAGCACCTTACAGTGGTGATACCTATGATCTTGCCACGAACTGCTGTATCCGAGAGGGAGACCGGACGATTGTTCCGAAGAGGGAGAAGAAGAGTCAGAAGGCCACCAGCAATGTATTTGCAAGATTGCTGGCAGCCGGACAGAGACTGATCACCGTCATCCACAAAAATGAGGGAGGAGCCAATAAGGATCTGGCAAAGTTTGCAGATCAGATCAATGCTTTGTCCGATAAGTGGGAGCGTTAAGAGAGCAGACAAGACAGAAGCTTGTCGTTCATCTCACGACTCATAATGCAGAAACGGATGTATTTGTTATCTAAAAATGGAAATGTGGAGCAGTCGCGAATCATCATTCCCTGACGTATGGCCTTGTCAAAGAGATCCTGGGAAGTGATGTCTGAACGCAAGAGCTTCACCAGCATAAAGTTGCCGGAGGGCTGGTATACCTTAAAGTCGGGATGGTTTTTCAGTATTTCATAGATACGATCTCGCTCGGAGGATATCAGCTCTTTTGTTTCTTTGATGTATTCCTGGTCGGTAAACATGATCTCGCCGGCAATCACGGCAAGAGAGTTGATGGTCCATGGATTCTTCCTGGTATTGATCAGTTTGATGAGATCTGTATTGCCTGTGATGGCATAGCCAAGGCGAAGACCCGGTGCCGCAAAAAATTTAGATGTCCCCCGAAGAATGATGATATTGTTGTAGTAGTTTGTAAGGGACACAGCAGTGATCTCCTCCATGTTGTTGGCAAATTCCACATAGGTCTCGTCCACCATCACAAAGATATCATAGCGTTTACACACATCTAAGATTCGGCGCATGGTCTGTCGGTTGATGCAGGAGGAGGTTGGATTGTTGGGATTACAAATCACCACCAGATCCACACTTTCGTTGAGGCTGGAGGTAAAATCCTCCACATCCAGAATAAAGTCATTTTCTTCCTTTAGAGGATAGTACAGGGTAGTTCCTCCGCCTAAAGAGATTTCCCGCTCATACTCGGAGTAGGTCGGACCGATGACAACGGCTTTTTTTGGGTGTTTGATCTGAATAAATAATGAAATCAGCTCAGTAGAGCCGTTTCCTACGATGACATGGTCAGCCTCTGTGCCCGCATATTCGGCGATGCAGTTTCGCAGTGAGGTGTACTCCCGATCCGGGTAAGTGGTGATGGCATCAATGTGTGAGGCTAAGGTGCTTCGAAGCTTTGGAGATACCCCCAGTGGATTGACATTGGCAGAGAAGCTTACGATGTCCTCTTTTTTGATTCCATAAATGCGTTCTATTTTCTCTAAATCACTTCCGTGAAAATGATCTGTGTGTTTAATCATGTTGCTTCCTTTCTTTTTTTGGTTTATAATCTATTATAATTGTTATTAATGAAAAATCAACAAAAAGCAATACAAAGCAGGTGACACAGTGCAAAAGCGAATCAGACAACTTGCATTGGGAAAGTTCCAGCAGGTTGAACCTACGCTGTCTCTTGCTCCGGAAAAAATCGAGATCCGGGTCTTGGAAGGTCAGAATTATCAGGGCAGTTTTAAGATTACGGTAACAAATCACAAGAAGATACGGGGATTGGTATATACCTCTAATCCTTATATGGAGTGTCTGACACCGGAGTTTGAGGGGGAAGAAGTAGAAATCAGATACGAATTTCATAGCGGGGGATTTGTCGAAGGGGATATTCAAAAGGGGGAATTTTGTATTATTTGCAACCAGATTGAATATAACCTTTCTTTTGTTGTGTCTGTCACTAAATTGTATGCGGAATCCTCAGTGGGGAAGATTCGCACACTGGAGGATTTTACCAGGCTGGCGCAGATGGATTACCGGGAGGCTTTTCGCATTTTTATTTCTCCGGCATTTCGTCATATTCTCCGGGAGGATCAGGTACAGCAGAGACTATACTATGAAGGTATGGGCAGAGGGCAGGCTACCATGGCGAATATGGAGGAATTTCTGGTGGCTTCCCATCAGAAGGATGCCGTCACCTTTGTGGTGGAGGAGGAGGCTCCGGAGTTTGGACGGATGAATGAGAGTCAGCAGGAACGGGTATTTGTGCGTAAAAATGGATGGGGGTATGTAGGATTTGCGGTGACGTCAGATAATGATTTTCTGCGGCCGGAACGGGGCTTTTATTCCACAGAGGATTTTGTGGGCAGTATCTGTGAGATATCCTATTACATGGATATGAATGCACTTCATCCGGGAAAAAACTATGGTACTCTGATTTTTGAAAATGCATATCAGCGGGAAACCTATCAAATTGTGGTGAATATGAGCGATAAGGCTGCGGAGGAGGAGAATAGGCTGCATAGGCAGAAACAACAGGCTTTGGCAGAATTGACCCAGTACTATCTGACTTATCGTATGAAAAAAATGGGCGGGGGACTTTGGGCAGTGAAGACGATTGAGCTTCTGGATCATTTGCTGGCTTTGAATCCCGAGGAAAGCTGGTACCGTCTCATGAAGGCACAGGCCTATCTCATCAGCAATCAGCGTCAGGAGGCAGAGTGGATTCTGGATGATTGGTATAGAGAAAACCAGAATCGGACTACGCCGATTTATGCCTATTATCTGTATCTGTGTTCGTTGCGTCAGCGGGAGGAAGGGTATATTAACCGCATTACGGAGCAGATTGAGAAGATTTACCGCAAAAGCGGGCAGGATATCCGTGTGTTTTGGATTCTGCTTTTTCTTAAGGAGGAATATTGCCTGGAACCGGTGAAGAGACTCCGGGCTATTGAAAGTAAGATAGGAGATGGCGTGAACAGTCCATTTTTCTATGTGGAACTATATTATCTGTTCTGGCAGCAGCCACAGCTTCTGGTGCGACTTGGCGAGATAGAACGGAAGGTCTTGTATTGGGCTATGCGCCATGACGGCCTTACGGCAAATATGTCTATGCAGATTGCCATGCTGGCTTCTACCGTGCATGGTTATGATCCATTGTTGTATCGTTTGATGTGCTATTGCTATGAGAAGTATGAGCAGGAGGAAATGCTGACGGCTTTGTGCACCTATCTGGTACGTTGTCAAAGATTTGGCACGGCGATGCATGGGTGGTATGCTCGTGGAATCGAGGCGGATCTGAGGATTGCCGGATTGAATGAGGCCTACCTGATTACGATGGATGTACAGGATCTGACCAGAATTCCGAAAATGGTTCAGATGTATTTTCAGTATAACAATACTTTGCCCTATCGGCAGAAAGCGGCACTGATTGCCAATATTATCCTCCATAAAGAGGAGGACCCGGAGAGTTATGACCGCTATCGAAAGATAATGGAAGAGTTTGCACTGGATCAGATTACGGAAGGGCATATAGATGATAATCTGGCAATTCTATATACAGAATTATTAGAACAGGGGGGGATATTAGGCCCCATGGCCCGACCGCTGGCGAAGGTGGTTTTTACATACCGGATGAACTGCTTTTCTACTAAGGCAGTGTATATGTATGTGATTCACAGACAGCTGCAGACTGTGCAAAAGGTGCCTCTGGTACATGGCAGGGCATATTTTCAGCTATATACAAAGGATTATGCCATCATTTTGGAGGATGCCAAGGGCAACCGCTACGCAGGAGGAATTCCCTATCAGATTGAGCGTCTGATTCGTCCAAGACAATACTATAAAACTTGTATGGAATTTGCACCGGATGAGGAGAATTATCTGCTGTATCATTTTAGTGAACGGTGGAAGAGCCGTATGCTGATGCCGGAGGATGGACCATTTTTCTATCATCTGCTGGAGTGTGAGCACCTGCGCCCTGAATTTCGCAGCAGACTTTATCCAGAGGCGGTGGATTATTATGACAGACAGCAGGATCAGCAGAGGGTGTGCAATCTGCTGATTCACAGTGATCTGAGCTTTTTGAATCGTAAGGCAAGAGCTTATATGATGGAACAGATGATCCGCCTGCAGCTCTATGATTTGGCGTATCAGAATGTACGGGAATACGGATTCTTGGGAATTGCGCCGGAACGTTTGGTAGCATTGTGCAATTACGAAATTGAGCTGATGGAGGAGGAGGGCGATGATTTCCTCATTATTCTCTGTGAAAATACGTTTCGAAACAAAAAGTACAGTGCTCAGATGCTGCAGTATCTGGCCAGATACTATCTGGGGCCAACCCGCATCATGGCTGAAATATGGGAGGAAGCCCAGCACTTCGAGGTGGATACCTACGAACTGGAGGAACGGCTTTTGGTGCAAATGCTCTATACTGCGGAATTCGTGGATCAGATTCAGCAGATTTATGAGAGTCATAAGAAGCGTGGGGTGACCAGAATGCTGCGGGATGCCTATTGCAACTATTTTTCCTACTACTATTTTGTGCGGGAAGGAATCGTGATGGATGGGCTGATTCCGGAATTGAGGCAGCGGTATCTGGAGAAGGAACAGCTGACGGATATTATGAAGCTGGCACTTTTGTATGGAATGACGGAGCGGCATATCATAGGAGGAGACCGGGTGAATGGGGAGATTGCCCGGCAGCTGTTAGAAGAATTATTGGAGCGTCAGATGTATTTTGCATTTTATCGGAAACTACCGGAGGAACTTTTGTATCAGTATCAGCTATATGACCGACAATTTGTGGAGTACCGCAGCAATCCGGGCTTACAAGTGGTGATACATTCCGGGAAACAAGGAGATTTTGTCCGGGAAGAGATGACGGAAATGTACCCCGGCATCTATGTGAAGGAGTATATACTTTTTTTTGGCGAGGATATTCAATACTATATCTGCGAGGAGTCCGGGGATGGGACCAATGTAACAGAAAGCGGCAGTATCAGACAGCAGGAACTGTGTTCCATGGAGCAGTTGAGCAGATATGATCTTTTGAATCGGATGAACTTTGAATTATCCATGCAGGATTATGAATCGGCAGAAGAACTGATGAAGCAATACGATATCCTTCAGCAGCGCAACGAGACCTGTTATCATTTGATGTAACCACATGAGCAAAAAGGAAGCTGCGAAGCAGCAATTTTGCGAATGGGGTTCTGAATAGTTACGATATAATAATGTATTAGGAGGAACCGATGGAGAAAAGAAAGCTTTATGTAGGCCTGGAATTGGGAACAAAATATGCATTACTTAGCTACAGCACCATCGGGATGGAGGAGCCTGACACCTTTAGTCAGGTGCATGGCAGTGAACTGTACCAGATTCCGCTGGCATTAATGAAGAAAAGGGGGCTGGGGCAGTGGTGCTATGGAAAAGAAGCCATAGAGGCGATAGAACGAGGCGAAGGGGAGGGCTGTGACAGGCTTTTTACCCGTGCCCTTATGGAGGAACGAATTGTCATCGGGCAGGAAGAATATGAGGCATTGGAGCTGCTGGCTCTTTTTGCGAAAAAAATTTTCCAACAATTGCACCGCTTCTTGGGAATCTTTGAAATCGCCGGCCTGACTGTGACACTGAAAAGATTGAACCGGGACAATATGCAATTGGTGTGGGATTTGGTAGAGCGGTTGAAGATACCGAAAGAGAATTGCCGTATTATAGATTACCTGGAGAGTTTTTATTACTATGCACTGAATCAAAAGCAGGAGCTGATTCTCCATGATATGGTACTATTTGATTATTCAGAAGCAAATGTTTTATTCTGCAGACTGGAGCGAAATACAAAGACTGCGCCCCAGACGGTGGAGCCTTTTGAGAAAGATTACGGACCACTTTTGGGTAATAAGGACATTGCACTTTCGGATGTGGTGAAGGATGCGCTGGCAAAAAAACTCTGTTCGGCTGTGTATCTTACAGGGGATGGATTTGACGGGGACTGGATGAAGCAGTCCCTGGCTTGTCTTTGTAGTGGGCGAAGAGTCTTTCTTGGCAAAAATCTCTATGTGAAGGGAGCGTGCTATGCCTCTTTAATACGTGGACAGGAAAAACTGTGGAATTACGTTTATATCGGTCAGCATGATATGAAGATGAATCTTTGTATCAAGGTGATGGACCGGGGAGAATTGCGGTTTTACCCTCTGATTCGTGCAGGGGAGAATTGCTTTGAGGCAAAACACAGCTGTGAGATTCTTTTGGATGGAGGGAAAACCATAGATTTCTGGATGCAGCATCCAAACAGCCGTGAGGCGAAGATAGAGAGCCTGGAGCTTACAGATTTGCCGGAACGGCCTCCCAGAATGAGCAGAATACGAATTCAGGCAGAGGCAGTATCGGATCAGGAGGTTCAGCTGTTGATTCGGGACATGGGATTTGGAGAAATGTACCGTAGTTCTGAGAAGAGCTGGAACTATCAGATGAAATTGTGAGGTGACAGATATGGGAGAATTGATTTTGTGTATGCAGTCACCGGCAGGGATGCCTTACTATATGGAACAAACCGGGACAAATCTATATTCCATGGAAGAACTGAGCTGGTTTGTACTGAATCATACGGATTACCTGGATGATTCCTTTTTTTCCGAGGAGCTTTTGGTGTGGATGGAACGGGAACAGAATCAGGTAGATCGGGTAAAGCTTTTACGCAAACGAATCCGTGAGAGGGCAGGTTTGGATGAATTGGTTGGTATTCTGTTGGATTCCAACGGTTTTTGCAGCAAAGAGGAAAAAGCTGAGATTGTACATGCACTTTGTGATATTGCGGAACTGACCCCGAAGGAACGTCTGAAGCTTCGGGCAGACCGTAAAGTAAAGAATCATCATTATCATGAGGCAATCCGTATCTACCAGGAGCTGTTAGCATCGGATGATGTCCCATTGCTTTCTGCGGAGCAGACGGGAAATATCTGGAATAATATGGGGGTGGCTTTCGCAGGACTGTTTCAGTATCGGGAGGCAGCCAGATGCTTTGGACAGGCTTATCATTTCAATAATAATCCGGGATGTCTGCGGGAGTTGGAGGATGCCAATTATATGGCTGACAGCCAGCAGGCAGATACCGGTGAGTATTCTGAGAATCTGACCAGACGACTGGAGGCAATCCAAAAGGCACGGCAGGTTGGAGATGAAAAGCAGCTCAGATGTCAGTATGAACTGCAGATCGGGGAGTGGACACGCAGCTACGAGGGAAACGAAAAGACGGTCTGATTGGGATGA
Organism: Lachnospiraceae bacterium; assembly: GCA_022766245.1. Classification (GTDB taxonomy): domain Bacteria; phylum Bacillota; class Clostridia; order Lachnospirales; family Lachnospiraceae; genus Roseburia_C. The sequence continues at coordinate 30,161 of JALEPL010000051.1, forward strand.
ACAGATAAATTAACGGAGCAGAATATGGGATTTTTTAGACGCAAGAAGAAAGAAAAAAAGAATATTGCCCGGGTGTTGTCAGCAGTGACGGAGGATGTGCTGGGAGAGAAGGATCGGAAAGATGCCAAGAAGGTACACCACTATGTTCTGGGACATTGTGAGCAGATCATTCAGACAGCGAAGGCTCTTGAGAGAGAAAAGCAGGAATACCGTACTTTGACATCGTATCTCACGGATGTACAGACTCTGGAGAATCTTTCCGAAAAGGAAGCCAAGGAGTTACGGGATACCGCTAACAGCATTATCACTTTGACACAGTCCAGAGAGGATTATCTTCACAGTGCGAAAAAACTTACAGAATCGCAGTTTGCTCAGATGCAGCGGGATGAGGATGTGCTTGCGGATGCCATTAAGACGCTTCAGACCAATGAGGCGTATCAGTCTGCGGTGAAACGGGATATGAATTATCTGGAGGGAGAAAAGGTAGAGTGGACCTACTATCACCAGGAACTGCAGGATGAGCAGAAAATCCTTCGAATCGTATCTTATGTGGCTTTTGGTGTATTTGCTCTGGTGCTTGGAGCATTGATGATCATGCTTTTTGTCATGGATATGGATGTACTGATTTTGTTTGCGGTGTTGTTGTTTACAGCGGCAGTGCTGGGGAGTTTTCTGCTTTTGCGGATGCAGAATAATGCCCGGGAGATGAAGCGTGCCAACGTAAATCGTAATCATGCCATTTCGCTTTTAAATAAAGCCAAGATTAAATATGTGCATTCCACCAATGCGGTGGATTATGCCTGTGAAAAATATCATGTGCACAATTCCTACGAGTTGACCTATCTGTGGGAGCTGTATATGGAAGCGGTCCGGGAGCTGGAAAAATACCAGAGAAACAGTGAAGATTTGGAATACTTTACCGGGAGGCTTTTGCGTCTTCTGCGCAAGTATCATCTCTATGATGTACAGATCTGGCAGAATCAGCTGCACGCCCTGATTGACAAACGGGAGATGGTGGAGATCAAGCATGAACTGCTGGAGCGCAGACAAAAGGTGCGTGCCCAGATGGAATATGATCTGGATGTGGTGGATGAACAGCGGGAGGAGATTGAAAACCTGATGAAGGAATTTCATGAGGAAATCCCGGAGGTCCGGGAAATCCTCAATTCCGTGGAACGACTGATAAAGTCGTAGAGATTATTTGCAGCCGCAGTTTTTGTCAATGGCAGGATTGCACTGATAGAAGTTTTTGGAGTCTAAGTGCTCTTGCACAATGCGCAGTGCTTCGCCGAAACGTTGGAAGTGAATGACTTCTCTGGCTCGCAGGAATCGCAATGGATCTGCCACATCCGGATCTTTGATGATGCGGAGCAGATTGTCATAGGTGGTGCGGGCCTTCTGCTCCGCCGCCATATCTTCCACCAGATCTGTGATGGGATCTCCCTTGGACTGGAACTGGCAGGCATTAAAGGGAACGCCACCTGCCGCCTGTGGCCATACTGCCAGCGTATGATCCACATAGTAAGGGGCAAAGCCGGAAGACTGGATTTCCTCAGGAGTCAGGTTTCTGGTTAGCTGATGCACCATGGTGGAAACCATTTCGAGATGCGCCAGTTCTTCGGTGCCTATATCAGTCAGAAGACCGGCTACCTCCCGGTAAGGGATGCTGTATCTTTGGGACAGATAGCGCAGGGAGGCACCCAGCTCCCCATCCGGTCCCCCATATTGGGAAATAATAAGCATTGCTAATTTCGGATTGGTTTCTTTGATGTTGATGGGGTATTGCAATCTTTTTTCATAATTCCACATTATTTACATCCTCCTTCCCAAGGCCAGGGCTGCATCACCCAGTCCCAATAATCTTTGGTCGGAGCCGACCTTGCAGTCAGGGGACCATACTGGTCTTCATACATTTTCACCGCTTTTTTCTTCATGGCAGCGTGATGTTTGTAATAGTTTAACGCATCCTCATCATAAGGATGAGTATCCAAAAAGAGCAGGGTGTCTACCAGTGCAAGACTCACCTGATCAATCCATAATCTTAGCTGTTCCTGGTTCATAGGCATATTCAACATGAGTAACCTCCTTTAAAACCGCGGAACGGTTTATCTAATTCCTGAAAAATAGTTCCCTTGCAAAATCCCTGATCCAGCTCATACAGCTTTACAAAATTCTGAAACGGAACATAGGCCATGGCCAGCTCCTGATTGCAGGACGGGTGTTTGCGGCGAGGCATCTGATTAGATGAAGTATTATTATATGCATTGCAATTACAATTATTCATACAAAACCTCTTTTCCTGTTATACATAATTATCCTATGCCTGATCGAAGGATTTGGTGCGGAGGTCATCATAAAATCTTGTTAGGTTGTCCTGAACATTGTCCTTAGCCACATTTTGTAGAAAACACCAGTCTCAGGGCTTGTTTTTAAAAAGCTGGTGTGTTAGATTAAAAGGCAGAGAATTTTGGTAATAGCCCTTTAACTAATAGGAGGAAGTTTATGAGAGGTTTACGAACACCGGTATCAGAGATTAGAGGTAAGATTTTTACGGAAGTTGCAAAGCTTGCGTATGAGGGAGATTATAGTAACCTCAACGATGCGGTGGAGGAGATTCCATATACGGTATGTCCCGGAGATGTGCCCCATCACAGGGAGAGCATTTATCGGGAACGAGCCATCTGTGCGGAACGCGTGCGTCTGGCCATGGGTATGTCACTAAGACCACAGGACAAGCCGGTACATGTCACCAGCGGATTAGAGGAGAGTAATGTGGCGGAGAAATATTATGAGCCGCCATTGATGCAGGTGATTCCGTCTGCCTGCAATCTGTGTGAAGAAAAGAAGTTTGAAGTGTCCAATATGTGTCAGGGATGCGTGGCACATCCTTGTATGGAGGTATGTCCCAGAGGAGCCATCTCCCATGACAAGACAGGGAAATCCATCATCGATCAGGAGAAGTGTATCAAGTGCGGACGCTGCAAGGATATCTGCCCTTATGATGCCATCGCCAAAAAGGAACGGCCCTGTTCTAAGGCCTGCGGAATCGGAGCCATCGGAACGGACGAGTATGGCAGGGCAAAAATTGATTCTGAGAAATGTGTTTCCTGCGGTATGTGTATGGTAAGTTGTCCCTTTGGAGCCATTGCGGACAAGTCGCAGATTTTCCAGCTCATCCGCTGTATGAAGCTGGGTGGGGAGGTAATCGCTGAGATTGCGCCGGCCTTTGTGGGCCAGTTCGGTGAGGATGCCACTCCTCGCAGAGTGAAGGCAGCGTTATTGGAATTAGGTTTTTCCGAAGTAGTAGAGGTTGCATTGGGCGCAGATATCGGCGCAGTGGCAGAGGCACATCATTATGCCCATCATGTGGCCAATGGAGAATTGCCTTTCCTTTTGACATCCTGCTGTCCTTCCTGGTCCATGCTGGCAAAGACCCAGTTCCCGGAGATTATCGACAGTGTGTCTTCTGAGTTGACTCCGATGGTAGCTACCGCCCGCAGCATCAAAAAGGAACATCCCGATGCCAAGGTGGTATTTATTGGTCCCTGTGCGGCGAAAAAGCTGGAGGCCAGTCGGAGAACCGTGCGAAGTGATGTGGACTTCGTCATCACCTTTGAAGAGCTGGATGCCATGTTTGCTGCAAAGGGTATTGACCCCAGAAATACGGAGGGCGACAGTTCTATGCATGATGCTACGGCTGCTGGACGTGGTTACGCTTATGCAGGTGGTGTGGCAGATGCCATCGAAAAATGTATTCACGAGTACTATCCGGATATCGAGGTGAAGATCGAGCATGCGGAGGGTCTTGCGGAATGTAAAAAGATGTTGATGCTGGCAAAGGCAGGGAAAAAGCAGGGATGCCTGATTGAGGGTATGGGATGCCCCGGCGGTTGTGTGGCAGGAGCCGGAACCATTTTGCCTATCAATAAAGCAAAGGCTGAAGTAAGTAAATTGCAAAAAGTTTCCACCAAGCAGCTTCCACCTAAGGAACTGCGGGAAATTGAATTAAATTGATGAAATGATACAAAGGAAGCTGTAACGTAACTATTCAAAATAGGGCGGAGCGGAACTTTGAAGGGACTGAATAGTTAGGCTGTAACAATAATAGAAAGCAGGTTGAGAATAATGAGTAAGATTAGAACAAGATTTGCCCCCAGCCCCACTGGAAGAATGCATGTGGGAAATCTGCGTACTGCATTGTACGCATATCTGATTGCAAAGCATGAGGACGGAGATTTTATTTTCCGTATTGAGGATACGGATCAGGAGCGTTATGTGGAGGGCGCGGTGGACATTATCTACCGCACCATGGAAGAGACCGGACTGGTCTATGATGAGGGACCGGACAAGGACGGCGGAGTAGGTCCCTATGTACAGAGTGAGCGCCAGGCCAAGGGTATTTATTTGGAGTATGCCAAGAAGCTGATTGAGAAGGGCGAAGCTTATTACTGTTTCTGTGACAAGGAGAGACTGGAAAGCTTGAAAACTACCGTGGCAGGAAAGGAGATCACTATTTACGACAAGCATTGTCTGCACCTGTCTAAGGAAGAAGTGGAGGAGAAGCTGGCTGCCGGTGTTCCCTATGTCATCCGTCAGAATAATCCCACCGAGGGAACTACCACTTTTGTGGATGAGATTTATGGAGACATTACTGTGGACAATGCGGAACTGGACGATATGATTCTGATCAAATCCGATGGATATCCCACCTACAATTTTGCAAACGTGGTGGACGATCATCTCATGGGCATTACCCATGTGGTAAGAGGAAATGAGTATCTGTCTTCTTCCCCGAAGTACAATCGTCTTTACGAGGCTTTTGGCTGGGATGTGCCGGTGTATGTACATTGCCCGCTGATTACGGACGAGTTTCACCAGAAGCTGTCCAAGCGTTGTGGTCATTCTTCCTTTGAGGATCTGATCGAGCAGGGATTTCTTACGGAGGCAGTGGTGAATTTTGTGGCACTTTTGGGTTGGTCGCCTGCAGATAATCAGGAGATTATGAGTCTGCAGGAGCTGTTTGAGAAGTTCGATTATCATCATATGAGCAAGTCTCCCGCCGTGTTTGATTTCACCAAGCTGAAATGGATGAACGGAGAGTATATCAAGGCGATGGATTTCGATGCCTTTTATGAGAAGGCTGAGCCTTATATCAAAGCGGTGATTTCCAGAGACTATGACCTGAAAAAGATTGCCCAGATGGTGAAGACACGAATCGAAGTTTTCCCGGATATTGCAGGACACATCGATTTCTTTGAGGAGCTTCCCGATTATGACACTGCCATGTATTGCCATAAAAAAATGAAGACTACAGAGGAGACATCGCTTGAGGTGTTAAAAGAGATTCTGCCTGTCTTAGAGGCACAGGAGGATTATTCCAACGATGCCCTGTATCAGACCATTGTTTCTTTTGTGGAGCAGAAGGGATGCAAAAACGGATATGTATTATGGCCTATCCGTACCGCTGTGTCCGGCAAACAGATGACTCCGGCCGGAGGAACCGAGATTATGGAGGTATTAGGAAAGGAAGAGTCCTTAAGACGTATCCGTATCGGAATCGAGAAATTAAGTAAGTAGTTCAGAACTGCTCTGAAACAGATACAGTCATTCTTAAGAGGAAATCTATGAAATTTAATGATTCACAAAAGGAAGCAATCTGCTTCCAGAAAGGGCCCTGCCTGACTTTGGCAGGGCCGGGTTCTGGCAAGACCGCCGTTCTTACCCACCGCATACAGCATTTAATTGAATATGGAAAGGTGAATCCGTCGGAAATTCTGGTGGTGACCTTCACCAAAGCAGCCGCCACGGAAATGAAACAGCGTTTCCTGAAACTCATGGGGGAAAAGACTACCACTGTGACTTTTGGGACTTTTCATGCAGTTTTTTTCATGATACTAAAGCATGCCTATCATTATCAGGTGGAGAATATCATCCGGGAGGAGCAGAAGTTTGGGCTGATCCGTAATCTGATCCGTAAGTATCATCTGGAGTATGAGGATGAGAAGGAATGCATCGGAAATATTTTATCTGAGATTAGCAACGTGAAAAATTCCAATGTAGAACTGGAGCATTACTATGCAAAAAATTGTGGGGAAGAGGAGTTTCGAAAAATCTACCGGGATTACCAAAATACGTTGTACAAGTATCACATGCTGGATTTTGATGATATGCTGGTGTATACCTATGAGCTGTTTCGGGAGAGAAAGGATATTCTGGCCCTGTGGCAGAAAAAGTACCGCTATATCCTCATTGATGAGTTTCAGGATATCAATGCCCTTCAGTATGCCATTGTGCGCATGCTGGCAGAACCGGAGAATAACCTGTTTATTGTGGGGGATGATGATCAGTCCATCTACCGGTTTCGCCAGGCCAGACCGGAGATTATGCTGCATTTTCAGGAAGATTATCCGGATGCAAAAAAGATTCTTCTGAACGTAAATTATCGATCAGATGGAGCCATTGTGGAGGCTGCGGGACGATTGATTGCAAATAATAAGATTCGTTATCCAAAGGAGATACAGGCCTTCCATAAGACAAAGAATCCACCTATTATACAGAAGTTCCCGGATAACCGGAAAGAGAATGAGGCGATGATTCATGCACTGCAGGCATATCGTGCTGCGGGAGGTTCCTTGCGGGATGTGGCAGTACTCTATCGTACCAACACCCAGGCGGGACTTTTGATGCAGCAGTTAGGGGAGTACAATATTCCCTTTTGGACCAAGGAGCGGGTTCCAAATATTTATGACCACTGGATTGTAAAGGATCTGGAGACATATATGAGAATTGCCGCAGGAAGCAGAAAACGGGCAGATTTTTTACAGATTATGAACCGGCCGAATCGCTATATCGGACGAGACAGTCTGGACGAGGAGACAGTGGCTTTTGATGCGTGGACCGGTTTTTATGAACTGTTGGAGCAGCCCTGGATTGCCCGGCGGATTGACCAGTTGGCTTATGATGTCAAAATGCTTGCCAATATGAAGCCCTTCGCGGCAATCAATTATATCCGCAAGGGGATCGGTTATGAGGATTTTTTGAAGGAATATGCCCGGAAACGGGGGATTTCCGAAGAGGATCTTTTGGATGTTCTGGAGGAAATCACTGGCATGGCGAAGGATTTTTCGTCCTTTGAAGAATGGCAGAAACAAAAAGAGACATATCTCCTTCGGCTGGAACATGCCTCCCAGCAGGAACGGGCGGAGGAGGAGCAGCTTTCACTTATGACGTTGCACGGATCTAAGGGGTTAGAGTATGATGTGGTGTTCATTCCGGATGTGAATGAGGGAATTATGCCGTATAAAAAGGCGGTGCTTCCGGATGAAGTGGAGGAGGAACGGAGATTGTTCTATGTGGGAATGACCCGGGCAAAAAAGCAGCTGTATCTGTTCTGCGTGGAAAAGCATCACAATCACAGTATGGACCCATCCCGATTTCTGCAGGAGCTGGAATAAACGCGGGGACGGTTCTTTTGGCACTGTCCCCCACCGCGTCCACGTCCGCATCTCTACATTTCCTCAAATTCTGCCTCATCCAGCAGTTCGTCGAATCGGTCTGCCACTGCTTCGTATTCTTCATCGGAAAGAATATTCTCCAAAGAAGGTTCCCCTTTCTCATCCTCGAAGTATCGATAAATAAACACTTCGCCATCCGGGTTGTCCTGTCCCTTATCATCCAGTGGAAGAAGTGCGATATAATCCTGTGCATCCACTTCAAAGATAGTGAGAATCCGGCATTCCACATCAGTTCCGTCATCCAGATTCAGAGTTACCATAATGTCTTCTTCATCGCTTAACTGTTTTTCTTTTCCCATAGCAATACCTCTCTCTACTAATATGAATCAGTCACTAAGATGCCCTTATTATAGAAATTAAAAGATGGATTGTCAATCAGCTAATCAATTAGGAAATGGGGTTACTTTTCACACCAAGTAAATCACTGGCTGATTTGCTTGGTGCCACAGTGTAAATTTAACCAATGCATATGCCCCATCGCCGCAGGCGATTTGGAATGGGCATATGCTGTTACTGGAACGACCATAGGGAGTGAACAGTAACGAAATGGGAGATAGATATTGTGCGTTGGTGTTTGTTTGTGTTATAATGTTCATTAAGTTTGTTCGAATGGTTATTTTTTCGAACTTGATTCGACCGTGAGTCAGAAATGGCGCAAAGGAGTAGAGTATGGATTTTGTAATGCGGGAAGGCGATTATTTAAGAATGGGCGTGTTTCAGGCTTCTGATGGTGTGACATTTACCTTTGAAGGGGAGAAGGAACAGAAGTGCGAGATTCTTTTATATGAGAAAGATACCAGCCAGATAGAGGCGGTGGAGGTGCCGAGGGAGTATTGCGTGGGCTCTTTGCGCTCTATTGTGTTGAGTGGACTGGATACGTCTCGTTATGATTATAATTACCGGATTGATGGGCAGGTGATGGTGGATCCTTATGCCCGTAGAATCGTGGGAAGAGAGCGTTGGTTTGAGGTGGAGCGCTATTCTAAGACTTATCAGGTGCGGGGAGGATTTGCCTGTGGAGATTTTGACTGGGGAGAGGATGAACCGCCGGAGATTGACAAGAAAGATATGATTATGTATCAGCTTCATGTGCGCAATTTCACCATGGATGCCACTGGTATGGCAGGCTGCAAGGGCACCTTTGAGGGTGTGGAGCGGAAGCTGCCCTATCTGAAGGAGCTGGGAATCACCACGGTGGTGTTTTTGCCTGTCTATGAATTTGAGGAGTTGATTCTTCCGGTGGAGGAGGATTTGCCGGATTATATTACATGGAAGGAAGAGCAGCGAACCAAAAAGAAAGCGGAGCTTAAGGTGGAAAAGGTCAACTGCTGGGGCTATGTGGAAGGCAACTATTTCGCAGTCAAGACTTCTTATGCCAAGGGAAAGAGTCCGGAACAGTCTTTTAAACATCTGGTAAAAAGCATGCATGCGCAGAATATGGAGTGTATCATGCAGATCTATTTCCCGGATACTGTGAATCAAAACCTTATGCTGGATGCCATGCGTTACTGGGTGATGGAGTACCATGTGGATGGGTTCCATCTCATGGGGAGTCGGATTCCGGTTCGTGCGATGGCTCAGGATGTGATTCTCAGTCGTACCAAGTTGTTTTATGATCGGTTTGACGAGGACCTTCTGGCAAAAAAATGTGCTTATCCCCATTTGTATATTTTGCGGGATGAGTTTATGTATCCCATGCGCCGGCTGCTGAATCACCAAGGTGGCAATCTGGTGGATTTTGTGAACCAGATGCGCAAGCAGAAGGCGTATGCAGGCTTTGTCAATTATATGGACAGTATCAATGGATTTTCTCTGGCAGATGTGTTTTCCTACAATGAGAAACATAACGAACAAAATGGTGAGGATAATGCAGATGGAAACGATTGGAATTACAGTTCCAATTATGGAATGGAAGGCCCTACCCGAAAGAAGTATATTGAACAGGTTCGTTTAAAGCAGATGCGAAATGCACTTGCGATTCTCTTTTTGGGGCAGTCTGTTCCGATGCTGATGGAGGGGGACGAATTTGCAAATTCTCAAAAGGGAAATAACAATGCCTACTGTCAGGATAATAAAATCGGCTGGGTGAACTGGAATAATGAGAAAAAGTATGCTTCGTTGCAGGAATTTGTAAAAAAAATGATTGCATTTCGGAGAGAGCATGCTATGATTCATTTGAATCAACCCATGCAGCTTCACGATTACAAGGGGTATGGCTATCCGGATTTGTCCTATCACGGAGATAGTGCATGGGTTACAGGCTTTGAACAGAATCGTCAGTCCGTGGGGCTTTTGTACTGTGGCAAGTACGCGGAGGAAGAGGGACAGGAGAACGGAGAACTGCTCTATATTGCTTACAACTTTCATACCGGTAAGCAGTTCCTGGCATTGCCCAAGCTGAAAAAGAAGAAAACATGGAAGAAAATCATGGATACTCAGCTGGAACAGGGATTTCTGGAACATCCGCAGGAGATGACTGCAGATCGGGCAGAGATTTCCGGCATGACCATACAGATACTGATTGGAAAGCAGGGATGACATGAAAGCATGGCAGCATTTTAAGACAATCAATCATCACAAATTCCTCGTAATGAAAGAGTGCTTTCGAGTGGGACTGTACTGGCAGGGGCTGGTGCATGATCTCTCCAAGTATTCGCCATCGGAGTTTTTGGTGGGTTGTAAATATTATCAGGGGTTTCAAAGCCCAAATAATGCAGAACGGCAGGATAAGGGTTATTCCTCCGCATGGCTCCATCACAAGGGGCGAAACAAGCATCATATGGAATACTGGATAGACTACGGTCTGGAACCGGACAGGTCTATCACCGGTATGCCAATGCCTACCAAGTATGTAGTGGAAATGTTTTTGGACCGTGTGGCGGCCAGCAAAAATTATCAAAAAGAGGCATATACAGATGCCAGTGCATTGATTTATTATGAGAATGGTAAGCAGTACCATATTCTCCATGAACAGTCCCGCCAGTTGCTGGAGTTGCTTTTGCATATGCTGGCGGAAAAGGGAGAAGAGGAAACCTATCGATATATCAAAGAAGAAATACTATGAAGGTATTGAAAGGTACTGAATAGTTAAGAAATACGTATCTGTGAAGGTACTGAACAGATACAGAAATACTTAGAAAGAAGGATTAACATCATGTTAGACGGAAAAAAGATACTATACAGTGGTATGCAGGCAACGGGAACACTGACTCTGGGAAATTATCTGGGAGCCTTGAAAAACTGGGTGAATATGCCGGATGAATATGAGTGTCTTTACGGAGTAATGGATCTCCATTCCCTGACCCTTCGTCAGGTCCCGGCAGAGTTCCGCAAAAATGCCAGATCATTATACGCCCTGTATGTGGCGGCCGGATTAGATCCCGAGAAGAACTGCATCTACTATCAGTCCCATGTTTCTGCGCATGCGGAGTTGAGCTGGCTGTTGAGCTGCTTTACTTATATGGGAGAACTGCAGCGTATGACCCAGTTTAAGGACAAGGCAGCGAAACATGCGGACAATATCAATGCAGGCCTGTTTACCTATCCGGTATTGATGGCGGCAGATATTCTGCTGTACCAGTCTGATGTGGTGCCTGTAGGAGTGGACCAGAAGCAGCATCTGGAGATTACCAGAGACATTGCCCAGAGATTTAATGCGATTTATGGGGACGTGTTCACCATTCCGGAGGCGTATATTGGAAAGGCAGGAGCAAAGATTATGAGCCTGCAGGAGCCGGAGCGAAAGATGTCCAAATCAGATGAGAATGCCAATGCCACCATTTATCTGCTGGATGATAAGGATACCATTATCCGGAAATTCAAACGTGCAGTCACAGATTCCGGTAGTGAAATCTGCTATCGTGAGGATAAGCCGGGAATCAGTAACCTGATTGATATTTATTCCAGTGTTACCGGATGTGGCCGTGAGGATGTGGAGCGTGAGTTTGATGGCAAGGGATACGGTGAATTTAAGCTGGCAGTGGGCGAGGCTGTAGCAGCAGAACTGGAGCCTTTGCAGAAGCGTTATAAGGAACTGATGGCAGATAAGGAGTATATCGATCGTGTGATTAAGATGAACGATGAGAAGGCGGCTTATTACGCTGGAAAAACCTTAAGAAAGGTACAGAAGAAGCTTGGACTGACAGAGCGAATTCGTTAGGAGCTTTGGTACATTTGTGAATAACTGGTAATATTTCATACAAGGGGCAGACAAGTTCTGCTCCTTTTTTTGTCGGTGTCAGGAATATTTGTGGGAAAGGCACAGAAAGACCGAAAATGTCATAGAATATAATAAATCGCCCGGGATAGGTGCTGCTTTGAAAACCTTTTTATCTCCACTGACCTTACAGGAAGAAAAGAATTATCTGAAACAGATGAATGAGGGCAGTCTTGAGGCAAAGCATGTGCTGGTGGAGCGGAATATGCGTCTGGTGGCTCATGTGGCCAGAAAGTATCAGAACGTGGAGGAAGACATGGAAGATCTGATCTCCATCGGATGTATCGGTCTGATCAAGGCAGTGGATACCTTTCGGGAGGAGAAAGGAAACCGGCTTGCCACCTACGCAGCCCGGTGCATTGATAACGAGCTTTTGATGTACCTGCGCAGTAAGCGGAAAAACGTAAAAGGCGTATCCCTATACGAACCCATAGGCACAGATAAGGAAGGAAATCAGATTCAACTGATGGATATTGTGGAGAATGCGGAGCCGGATGTTGTGGAGATGATGGAACGGGATAAGAATATCCGGAAGCTGTATGCTCTGATGCCTCGGGTACTGACGAAACGGGAGAGTGAGATTCTTTATCTGAGATATGGTCTGGTTACAGACCGTCCGATTACGCAGCGGGAAATTGCGGCTCATTTTCACATTTCCAGATCCTATGTGAGTCGAATTGAGAAAAAAGCGATCGAAAAACTGCGATGTTACTTTGAAAATGAATTGTAAAAATGAGAGAAAGTATGCTATAATAGCTTCGTCTTTTTTATCTTTGCAGAAGCTTCTCTGCATTTTCCCATGGAGCACGAAAGGAAGTGCTTAAATGTATCGAGTGGTAAAAACTGCCATTGTATGTGGAATAGAAAGTGTTCCGGTGCGAGTGGAGGCAGATGTGTCGGATGGAATGCCTTTGTTTGAGATGGTGGGATTTTTGTCCGGAGAGGTGCGGGAGGCCAGAGAACGGGTGCGCACGGCTTTGCGGAATTTGGGATATGCTCTGCCGGCCAAACGGATTACAGTAAACCTGTCACCGGCCAATGTACGTAAATCCGGTTCCTCCTTTGACCTGCCCATTGCGGTAGCAGTGTTGTCAGCCATGGGGATTCTTCCTGATGAGAAACTGGATGGTATGATGATCGTGGGGGAGGTGAGCCTGGGAGGAGAAATTTTGCCCATACGTGGTGTGTTGCCGATTGCAGTCATGGCGAAGGAGCAGGACCTGAAATGGTGCATGGTGCCCAAAGAAAATGCCCGTGAGGCGTCACTGGTGGAGGGACTTCAGGTGATTCCGGTCAGCAGTCTGAAGGATGTGGTGCATATTCTGAATGGAGGGGAAATACCAACTGTGGAGTCTGCCGGTGAACAGCCAGAAGAACCTGATGAGACGAATCAGCCGGATTTTGAAGATATACGGGGACAACACTTTGTAAAGAGAGCTTGTGAAGTGGCAGTTAGTGGGATGCACAACCTGCTGATGGTGGGCCCGCCCGGAGCAGGAAAAACCATGGTGGCAAAGCGGATTCCTTCGATTCTTCCCTGTATGAGTCCGGAGGAGCAGCTGGAACTGTCTAAAATCTACAGTGTTTGTGGCTTACTTCGGGAGGGGGGAGAGCTGATGAAGGAAAGACCTTTCCGCAGCCCCCACCACACCATTACACCACAGGGATTGTCAGGGGGTGGCAGAGTCCCAAGACCCGGGGAAATTAGTCTGGCACACAAGGGCATCCTGTTTTTGGACGAGCTGACAGAGTTTCGCCGGGAGACGCTGGAGATTCTTCGCCAGCCCTTGGAGGAGCATCAGGTTCGGCTGGTCCGCCTGCAGGGCAGCTTTGCGTTCCCCGCAGACTTTATGATGGTCTGCGCCATGAACCCTTGTAATTGTGGGTTTTATCCGGATCGCAGCCGATGCAGCTGCTCTCGGTCTATGCTGGAGCATCATGTGAAGAAAATCAGTCGTCCCTTGCTGGACCGTATAGATATCTGTGTGGAGGCAAAGCAATTGGAATACAAGGATCTCACCGATACCGGGAAGAAGGAAGAGAGTTCGGCCCGTATCCGGGAACGGGTGGTTCGTGCGCAGGAAAGACAGTACAAGAGGTTTCAGGGGACAGGAATCCGGTTTAATAGCAGAATTCCATCGGCAGAAATCGACCGTTATTGTAGTCTGAAGCTCGAACAGAAAAATTATATGGAAAAAATGTATGAGAAGTTGGGATTAACTGCACGGAGTTATCATAAGATTTTAAAGGTGGCAAGGACAATTGCAGATTTGGATGACCGGGAGCAAATATCCATGAAGCATCTGAATGAGGCTGTATGTTATCGGGGAATCGATCAGGGGTTTTGGGAGGGCAGTCTATGAAGTATGCGTATTGGCTGGCGGCAAACTGTTATTTGGATCCGGTAAAAATGCATCAGCTGGTTCAGATGGCCGGTTCGGCCCGGGCATTGTATGATATGCCAAAATCTTTTTATGACCAGATACCAAACTGGAGTCCACAGGATACGGGGGCATTACTGGAAAGCCGCAAAACATGGGATTTGGAAGGAAAATGGGAAAAATTACATCAGTGTGGAATACATATGATTACCATTGATCAGAAATCCTATCCGAAAAAGCTTCGGGAGATTGCGGTACCGCCTTATGCACTATTCTATTATGGAATGCTGCCGGAGGAAAACAGGCTCACCATAGCTGTGGTTGGAGCTAGAAAATGCTCCGAGTACGGGAGGAGAGTTGCCATGGAGCTGGGCGGTGCAGCTGCTCGGGCAGGTGTTCAGGTGATTAGTGGAATGGCTCTGGGAATTGATGGGGCAGCTCACAGCGGAGCGATGGCAGAACAGGGAATCACATATGGAGTGCTTGGCTGTGGGGTGGACATCTGTTATCCCAGACAAAACTACACGATGTATGAATATATGAAGCAAAATGGAGGGATATTGTCTGAATATGCACCGGGAACCAGTCCGTTGCCATTGTTTTTTCCCAGGCGTAACCGTATCATCAGTGCGCTCTGTGATGTGGTGGTTGTGGTGGAGGCCAGGGAAAAAAGTGGTTCATTGATTACGGCGGATTTTGCACTGGAGCAGGGAAAAGACATTTATGCCCTGCCGGGAAGGATTACAGATCCTTTGAATGTAGGGTGCAACCGGTTGATTGCCCAGGGAGCAGGGATTATCTGCTCGGTGGGGGATTTTTTCCGGGAGATTGGAGTACATCAGGGTATGGGAGTGAAAAAAGGAGTATCCGTAAAAGTGCCACTTGAAAAAGATGCCGCAAGGGTGTATAGTGTTTTGGATTTGCAACCCAGGAATATAGAATACCTGATAGAAAAAACAGGTTTTGAGGTTGACAGATTATGCGACATTCTGATAGGGTTAGAGAATGTGAGCATGATAAAAGAGGTTTTTAAGAATCATTACATAAAATTATCCGATTTATAAATTGGACAAAGGAGTAGCATATGGCGAAGTATCTTGTGATTGTGGAGTCACCGGCAAAGGTAAAGACCATTAAAAAATTTTTGGGAAAAAATTATGAGGTTGTGGCCTCCAATGGTCATGTGCGGGATATGCCCAAAAGTCAGCTGGGCTTTGATGTAGAGCACGACTATGAACCAAAATATATCACCATACGGGGAAAAGGAGAGATTCTGGCTAAGCTTCGGAAGGAAGTAAAGAAAGCAGATAAGATTTATCTGGCAACTGACCCGGACCGTGAGGGAGAGGCCATTTCCTGGCATCTTTCTCAGGCATTGAACTTGACCGATAAAAAGGTTTACCGGATCAGTTTCAATGAGATTACCCAGCATGCAGTGAAGGAATCCTTGAAGCAGGCCAGGGATATTGATATGGATCTGGTGGATGCCCAGCAGGCCAGACGTATGCTGGATCGTATGGTGGGTTACCGCATCAGCCCACTGTTGTGGAAGAAAGTGAAGCGGGGACTCAGTGCCGGTCGTGTCCAGTCAGTGGCACTTCGCATTATCTGTGACCGAGAGGATGAAATCAATGCCTTTATACCGGAGGAATACTGGAGTCTGGATGCCAAGCTTGCTATTCCAGGAGAAAAGAAGGCTCTGACTGCAAAGTTTTACGGCATCGGAAAGGAAAAGACAGTCATCCACAGCAGACAGGAAATGGAAGAGCTTTCCGAAGCTATCAGAAAAGAAAAATTTGTGGTATCTGAGGTCAAAAGGAGCGAGCGCACCAAAAAGGCACCATTGCCTTTCACCACCAGCACTTTACAGCAGGAAGCATCCAAACTGCTGAATTTTTCCACACAAAAGACCATGCGTCTGGCACAGCAGCTTTACGAGGGGATTGACCTTAAGGATACCGGTACCGTGGGTCTTATTACCTATCTGAGAACGGACTCTGTGCGTATTTCCGAGGAGGCGGATCAGGCGGCCAGAAGCTATATCGCAGAGGCTTATGGAGATTCTTATGTGGCCGGACAGGTATCAGAAAAGAAGGAAGGCGCAAAGATTCAGGATGCTCACGAGGCAATCCGTCCTTCTGACGTTACCAGAACGCCGGCAAAGGTGAAAGAATCATTAAGCAGAGACCAGTTCCGTCTCTATCAGCTGATTTGGAATCGTTTTGTGGCCAGCCGTATGAACGGGGCAAAATATGAGACGACCTCGGTGAAGATTTCAGCGGGGGAGTATGGCTTCAGCGTTTCTGCTTCCAAGCTTTTATTTGATGGGTTCCTGTCTGTGTATCATACAGACGAGGAGGAGAAGGGGCAGCAGAACGTGTTGCTTACCTCTATCGACACGGATACGCAGCTTACTTTGGAGGATTTTGAACAGAAACAGCATTTTACTCAGCCGCCGGCACACTTTACCGAAGCTTCGCTGGTTAAGATTCTTGAGGAACTGGGAATCGGAAGACCCAGTACCTATGCGCCGACCATCACCACGATTTTAGCCAGAAGATATATTGTGAAAGAAAACAAGAACCTGTATGTTACAGAGCTGGGGGAGGCGGTAAATTCCATCATGAAGCAGTCGTTTCCCTCCATTGTGGATGAACATTTCACAGCCAATATGGAATCCTTGTTGGATGGTGTGGCAGAGGGAAAGGTTCAGTGGAAGCAGGTGGTAAGCAACTTCTATCCGGATTTAAATGCTGCGGTGGAAAAGGCAGAGGAGGAGTTGGAGAAGGTTCAGATTGCAGACGAGGTGACAGATGTAATCTGCGAATCCTGTGGACGGAACATGGTGATCAAATATGGTCCCCACGGAAAGTTTCTGGCCTGCCCAGGATTCCCGGAATGCCGGAATACGAAGCCTTATTATGAAAAAATCGGTGTATCCTGTCCGAAGTGTGGCAAGGAGGTCGTGTTAAAAAAGACCCAGAAGGGGCGGCGCTATTATGGTTGTGAGGCAAATCCGGAGTGTGATTTCATGTCATGGCCCAAGCCGGTGGAGAAAAAATGTCCTTCCTGCGGTGGCTATATGGTGGAAAAGGGAAGTAAGCTCTGCTGCGCCAATGAACAGTGCGGCTACGTGGAAGAAAAACGACAGGCGGAAGCAAAAGGAGAGAATTGGTAACTATCCAGTAGGCATACGCACGTAACTGTGAAGGTGCTGAACAGTTACCTGAATTGCTTGAATTATCAGAAAAAATATGCTATACTACCCTAAAATTTTAACTTTATGGTTAAGGGAGAGTCAGAATGAGTGTCCAACTGTTGGATAAAACAAGAAAAATCAACAAATTACTGCACAATAACAATTCGTCGAAGGTGGTATTCAATGATATTTGCCAGGTTTTGACGGAAATCCTAGATTCCAATATTCTTGTAATCAGCAAGAAGGGAAAAGTGTTGGGGAGAAGTCAGTGTAGGGATACGGCAGAACTCCACGAGCTGATCACCGATCAGGTGGGTGGCTTTATTGATCCTATGCTGAATGAACGACTACTGGGGATTTTGTCCACCAAGGAAAATGTGAATTTGGAAACCCTTGGATTTATGGGAGATATCAGACCGTATAGTGCCATCATCACCCCCATTGACATAGCGGGGGAGCGTTTGGGAACACTTTTTGTATACCGGGTTCAGAGACAGTATGATATTGACGATATTATACTTAGTGAGTATGGTACTACCGTGGTGGGACTGGAGATGATGCGCTCCGTGAATGAGGAGAGTGCAGAGGAGATGCGCAAGGTACAGATTGTACGGTCCGCAATCAGTACATTATCTTTTTCAGAGTTGGAGGCTATTACGCATATATTTGACGAGCTCAATGGCAAGGAGGGGATTCTGGTGGCCAGCAAAATCGCTGACCGGGTGGGAATTACCAGATCTGTGATTGTGAATGCCCTGCGTAAGTTTGAGAGCGCGGGTGTGATTGAGTCCCGTTCTTCCGGAATGAAGGGAACATACATCAAGGTGGTAAATGATGTGGTGTTCGAGGAGTTGGACAAGATTAAGAAAAATAAATAAGAGAAATATAGTATCTGTGAAGTACGGAACAGATACGAAATATACATGGATTGTATCAGATTTTAAAGGGATTTATGGGAGACTATAAATCCCTTTTTGCATATTTTCGGCTATTTTGTGTTTGCTTTTACAAAAAGGTACAAGATATCGTAAAAAATGCTTGTGTTTTTTGGGATATTATTTATAATAAAATATGAAAAACTGGGAGGTAGACTATGATCAGTTCGAGCGCATTTCATTATGTGAATGTATTGGATAAGGCGGCAGACGCCAGCTGGCAGAGAGAACAGACGATTGCCAACAATATTGCCAATGTGGATACACCTGGCTATAAGAGGCAGGATGTGGAGTTTGAAAGTGTGCTGAAGAGGGAACTGGGTGATTCCAAGTACACTTCTTTGGATGATAAGATATCATCGATCCATCTGAATCACCTGCAGGCGAAGGAGCGCACAGAATATGCCGGATTTGCCTATCGTCTGGATGGGAATAACGTGGATATTGATACAGAGAACGTGGAACTGGCATCTGAGACCTTACGGTATCTGGGGCTGACAGACAGTATCAATCAGGAGTTTACGCGTCTCAAGTCGGTGATAAAATAGTATTTGGGTAAGGAGGAGATATAATGGGGTTGTTTCAATCATTTGATATCAGTGCGTCCGGAATGACGGCACAACGGTTTCGAACCGATATCATTGCAGAGAATGTGGCAAATGTCAACACGACCAGCACGGCAGATGGAACACCATATCGCCGTAAGATTGTGACCTTTGAGGAAAAGGAAAACTCACCTTTTGCCCAGGTGCTTCACAAGACCAGACAGGGTGCTGTTGGAAATGGAGTAAAGGTGGCAAAGGTTACGGAGGATTACGAGACGGATTTTACCATGGAGTATGATCCATCTAATCCGGATGCTGACGAGAATGGGTATGTGTCATACCCTAATGTGAATATTGTGACGGAAATGACGAATCTGATAGATGCCAGTCGTTCCTATGAGGCAAACGTGACGGCTTTTGATGCCAGCAAACAGATTGCACAGGCGGGACTTCAGATCGGTAAGTCATAAAACAGAGAATAACAGATAAAAAACGAGGATAAACATTATGGATATATCAGCATTAAACGGTATCTCAACAGACTTTTGGGGAAATAAAGCCGCAAATGTATCTACGGAAAAAACATCGGAAAACAGCTTTGACCGAATTTTGGATGCAGCTATGAATATGCTTCAGGAGACCAATGCTTATGAAAATGCGGCTGAGTCTGCGGAAATTCAGTATGCTTTGGGAGAGTCTGTCAACACCCATGATCTGCAGATTGCACAGCAGAAGGCTAATATTGCCCTGCAGTATACGGTGGCAGTGAAAGACGGCGTGTTGGAAGCATATAAAACGATCATGAATATGCAGATCTAATAGTCAGACAGGTAAGGTGCAGATATGCCGGAGAGAGTACAGGAGATATTAAACAAAATTAAAGAATGGTGGAAGAAGTTCAATACCAGACAGAAGACATTACTGATCAGTATTACTGCGGTAATCCTTTTGGCGTTGGGTATTTTGGCTTTTGTTATGTCCAGACCGGACATGAAGCTTTTGGTTACCTGTCAGGATCATACCCAGGCTGCTACGGTTCAGTCTTTGCTTACTTCAGAGGGATATGTGTATGAAGTGTCGGATGATGGACTCTCTTTTATGGTGGAAAAAAGTGATCTGGCGGAGGCTAGTATTTTAATCGGTTCCAATGACATTCAGGCTTCCGGATTTACCTTTGAGGATGCCATGAATCGAAGCTTCAGTACTACGGAGACCGATATGGACCGCAGATATCAGGTGTATTTAGAAACGCAGTTTGCGGATTTATTATCCGGCATGGATAATGTGGAGAGCGCAGAGGTGACACTGAATATGCCGGAGGATGATGGTACTCTGATTAGCAGCAATCAGGAGACATATGCGGCTGTAAAGCTCACATTGAATGGCCCCATGTCCGAGGAACAGGCGGCTGCCATTGCCCGTTTTGTGGCTACACAGCTGGGAAATGATTCCACAGATTCCGTTACCATTATGGATTCCAAGGCGAATCTCTTGTTTTCCGGTGGGGAGGACAGTACCGTGGCGGGAACAGCCAGTTCCCAGCTGTCCTATCAGTCCAAGAGGGAAAATGCTATGCGTAGTGCGGTGGCAGAAGTAATCGGTGGTACCGGTTTGTATGACAATGTGAGTGTGGCTGTAAATCTACAGCTTGATTTTAATCAAGTGACAACCAATGAGACAAATTATTCTGCTCAGGATGGTCGGGAGGAAGGCTTGATTTCTGAGGAAAGCCGGTATTCGGAGGAAAATTCTGCCGGTGGTGCCGGTGTGCCCGGAACGGACAGCAATGATGGGAATGACACCACCTATGTGATTGAGGATAATGATAAGTCTGAGTCTACCATTACCGACGAGACTATCACCCATGCGCTGGACCGGAAGGATACCACCACGATTCAATCCGTGGGGGATATCAAACCGGATGAGTCCTCCATTGCGGTGGTTGTAACACGAAATGTGTATTATGATGAGGATACTATATCTGCCAGTGGAGCACTGGAAGATATGACATGGGATGAGTATGTAGCGGCAAACAGTGACCGGGTGAAGACCACGGTGGATGACAGTCTGCTGCAGATGGTAGCGGATGCAACAGGAATTCCCACGGCGAATATATCCATTGTTGCTTATGATATTCCGATGTTTACGGAAAGTGCTGGAAATGGACGAAACTGGCAGGACTATCTTCAGATCATATTGGCTGTGCTGATTTTTGTATTGCTGGGGTATGTGGTGTTCCGCAGCACCAGAAAAGAGGAGAGCGAGGTGGTGGAGCCGGAGCTTTCCGTGGAGTCTTTGCTTGAGACCACGAAAGTGGCTGAGAAAGACGAATTGGAAGATATTGGATATCAGGAGAAGTCTGAGACCAGGCTGCAGATTGAAAAATTTGTGGATGAGAATCCGGAGGCAGTGGCGGCATTGCTTCGCAATTGGCTGAATGAGGAGTGGGATTGATGCAGATAGCGGAGGAGTATAATGGCATTCAAAAGGCGGCAATCTTACTGATTGCTTTAGGTCCGGAGAAGTCAGCAAACATTTTTAAACATTTAAAAGAAGATGAGATCGAGGAATTAACCCTTGAAATTGCCAATACCAGAAGCGTATCTCCCCAAACCAAGGAAGACGTGCTGGAGGAGTTTTATCAGGTGTGTCTGGCTCAGCAGTATATTGCAGAGGGTGGTATCGGATATGCCAAGGAATTGCTGGATAAGGCATTAGGAAGCGACAAGGCCCAGGAGGTCATTACCAAGCTTACGGCTTCTTTACAGGTGAGACCTTTTGAGTTCGTGCGGAAAACAGATCCGGGACAGGTGCTCAACTTTATTCAGGACGAGCATCCGCAGACCATTGCTATGATTTTGTCCTATTTGTCTTCCAGTCAGTCAGCTATGATTCTGGGGGCACTTCCTCAGGAAAAACAGGCGGATGTGGCAAAACGTATTGCCAAGATGGACAGAACCTCGCCGGATGTGATCAAAGAAGTAGAGCGTGTGTTGGAACGGAAACTATCTTCACTGGTCAATCAGGATTACACCATCGTGGGTGGTGTGGATGCCATTGTGAATATTTTGAATACAGTAGACCGCGGAACCGAGAAACATATTATGGAATCTCTGGAAATCGAAGAGCCGGAGTTGGCAGACGAGATCCGCAAGAAGATGTTTGTATTCGAAGATATCCTATTGCTGGATGATCGTGCAATTCAGAGAGTACTTAGAGATGTGGATAACAATGATCTGGGTATTGCATTAAAGGGTGCCAATGAAGAAGTACAGAATGCAATCTTTAAGAATCTGTCTAAGCGTCTGGCTGCTATGATTAAGGAGGACATGGAGTTTATGGGTCCGGTTCGTATGAAGGATGTGGAGGAAGCACAACAGAAGATTGTTGGTGTAATCCGTAAACTGGAGGAGTCTGCTGAGATTGTGATTTCCCGAGGCGGAGGTGACGAGATTATTGTCTAATCTATTAAAGCCCCGTTACATAGCCAATTATAATGAAGATGCCAGAGTGATTAATTCCAATGACCTGGTTCTGCGTAAAATAGAAGAACAGGCGAAAGTTTTGCTGCCCCCGGATGTTTTTTCAGAAGAGGAAGTGGCAAAACAGGATGAGGATGGATTTACTGCGGGAATTGTGGCGGAAAAAGTGGAACCTACGGATTGCGTGGCAGTGGCACAGGAAGAGGCGGATGCCATTTTGGCGGAGGCAAATCGGCAGGCGGAGCAGCTGGTGGAGGATGCCACCGCCCGTGCGGGACAGATCCTGGCTAAGGCGCAGGAAGAGGGCTTTCAGAATGGATATTCCCAGGGGAGAGAACAGGCTGACCGGGAGTGTCAGGAAAGACAGCAGCAGTTGGAAGCGCAGGAACGGGCATTGTCAGATTCCTATCTCAGACAACAAAAGGAACTGGAACCCCAGTTGGTGGATGTGATCACCCATGTGGTGGAACGGGTGTTTAAAATTAATTTTTCTGATAAGCGGGAGTTACTGTTGTATCTGGTGAATCAGACTCTGGAATCCGTGGATGGTGCTAAAAGCTTTACAATTAAGGCGGGCAAGGAACAGGCAGATTATCTGGAGGCTCATAAGCAGGAGCTGATGTCCGGTGTAGGACAGAATATACAGATGGATGTTGTAGTGGATCATTCATTGTCTTTGGGACAGTGTGTCATTGAGACAGACACCGGTGTATTTGAATGTGGAGCGGATACACAGATTGAAAATCTTATGAAAGACATACGAGCTTTAAGCATGTGAGGGTAAGTCGTGGCAGTGGATTTTGAAAAGTACGAGGCATTAGCAGAAAAGAAATATGTTACCTGTCTGGGAAAGGTGGTTAAGGTGGTGGGACTCACCATCGAATCCATCGGTCCAGAGGCGAAGCTTAACGATTTGTGTAGAATATATATGACCCAGAAGCGTGAAGAGTATGTGATGGCGGAGGTGGTTGGTTTTAAAGACAACCGTCTGTTACTTATGCCCTTTGACAGCGTGGAGGGGCTGGGCGTTGGATGTATCGTGGAGAATACGAAACATCCATTGTCTGTTTTGGTGGGAGATGAAGTGCTGGGTCATACGCTGGATGGAATCGGAAGACTTACCGATGCAGGGAATATCGCTGCTTCCGGGGAATATCCGGTGGAAGCGGCTCCTCCGGATCCCATGCAGCGTGAAATCATTCATGAGGTGCTGCCTTTGGGCGTAAAAGCAGTGGATGGGCTGATTACCGTGGGCAAAGGGCAGAGAATCGGAGTATTTGCAGGATCCGGTGTGGGAAAAAGTACGTTGCTGGGAATGTTTGCCAGAAACACGAAGGCGGATATTAATGTGATTGCCCTGATTGGAGAGCGTGGCCGTGAGGTGCGGGAGTTTATCGAACGGGATTTGGGACCGGAAGGGATGAAACGTTCGGTGGTGGTGGTGGCCACTTCTGATAAACCGGCATTGATACGAAATAAAGCAGCCAAGACAGCGACAGCTATTGCAGAATATTTCCGGGATCAGGGTAAGGACGTGCTGCTTATGATGGATTCCCTTACCCGTTTTTCTATGGCACAGCGTGAAATCGGACTGGCTACAGGAGAACCGCCGGTGACCCGTGGATATCCCCCCAGCGTGTACTCGGAGATGCCAAAGCTCTTAGAACGTGCAGGAATGTCCGATAAGGGTTCTATTACAGGACTATACACGGTTTTGGTGGATGGCGATGATATGAATGAGCCTATTACAGATACAGCCCGAAGTATTCTGGATGGACATATTATGCTGTCCCGGAAACTGGGACATAAGAATCATTACCCGGCCATCGATGTACTGCAGAGTATTTCCCGTGTGATGAGTTCTATTACGACATCGGAACACAAAAAAATGGCAGGTAAACTGCGCAATGTGCTTGCGACCTATCAGGAAGCGGAGGATCTGATTAATATCGGAGCATATAAGAATGGCTCTAATAAGGAAATTGATTATGCCATTGCAAAGATTGATGAGGTGAATCGTTTCCTTTGTCAGCAGACCGACGAAATGTATTCCTTTGACGAGGAAATCTCCCAACTGGAGGGTATTTTTGTAGAGGGAAGATAACATAACTTCCTTTTTTGAAAAGTGTTTTCGAAAAAGGGACTACAGAAAAGGAAGGGCAGAATATGGCTAAATTTGTATATCGCATGCAAAATATTCTGGACATCAAAGAAAAACTGGAAAATCAGGCAGCCATTGCCTATAGTCAGGCAAACCAGCGGCTGCAGGAGGAAAATAACAAGCTCATGCAGCTTTTGTCCAGGAAGAACAGTTATGAGAAACAGGCCCGGGAACTGGTACAGAATCAGATTGATGTGGTGGAAATTCAGCATTGTCGGAAGGCAATTGAATCTATGAAAGTGTTAATCCGCAGACAAATGCTGGAGGTTCAGGTGGCGGAAAAAAATGCGGAGGCAGCCAGGCGGCATCTGGCGGAATTAATGAAGGACCGAAAGACGCATGAGAAACTGAAGGAAAATGCTTTTGAAGAGTTTAAACGCGAACTAAATGCTGAGGATAACAAACTGGTGGATGAATTGGTAAGTTACACTTATGGAAAAGAAAAGTAACTGTGAAGGTACTGAACGGTTACTAGAAAAAAGGATGAATAGCAGGTGGTAGCACATGGCAGAGTTAGATAAGAAAGCTGCAAAAAAGGCGGAGAGAGCCAGAAAAAGAGAAGGAAAAAAGAACAAGAGCATGATGGAGGATCTGGAGGAGGAAAGCGGTAGCTCTTCCAAGGTTGCAATTTTTTTTGCGACACTGATTATCATTATCGTATGGATTGCCATCTTTGCACTGGTTATCAAGTGGGACGTAGGCGGATTTGGCTCCACCGTGATGACCCCTCTTTTGAAAAATGTTCCCTATGTGAATCGGATTCTTCCAGATTCGGATGAGGAACTTTCCACGGAGGATGAATACCCTTACCGGACATTGGATGAGGCGGTAGCATACATTAAAGAGCTGGAACTGGAACTGGCAGAAGCCCAGTCGGGAACTTCTGATTACAATGCGTATGTGGCGGAATTGGAGGCTCAGTCCCAGAAACTTAAGGAATATGAGGCAAATCAGGCGGCCTTTGAAGAAGAGAAGGAAAAGTTTTACGAGGAGGTTGTTTTTTCTGACGAAGCACCCGATATAGATGAATATAGGAAATATTATGAAAGTATTGACCCCGCCAATGCGGAACAGATTTATAAGCAGGTGATTCGGCAGGAGGAAGCGTCTGATGAGATTCAGGATTATGTGAAAGCATACTCTAATATGAAACCGAAGGCGGCAGCCGCAATTTTTGATACCATGACAGATAATCTGGATCTGGTGGCAGATATTCTGGAAAATATGGACGCAGAATCCAGAGGAAATATACTGGCAAATATGAATCAGGATACAGCGGCAAAGGTCACAGAAATCATGAATCCTATTAATTAAATGTAACTGTTCAGTACTTCACAGTTACGAGCACAAATCCATGTTAAATTTGCTTCACAAATGGATTTGCGCTTGCTAAATGTACGTTTTCTTACGGCATCCGCAGTAAATGCGTATGCCTACTGAATAGCTACAATAAATTTAATAACGAGAAAGGAGGAAAATATGACAAGTGTTAAGCTGACAGATATGATGACGGCAAATACGGGTGATGTGATTTCATCTTTGGGAACAGCAGTTGGCACGGCAAATGCATCCTCTGACAAACAGGATTTTGCAACAGTCATGAATGATACGGCGAAAAGTGGCCGGTCATCGGAGAAAACGGACGTTTCTACTGGTCAGATTGAGAGTAAGACGGATGTGCAGGAGAGCTATCAGGCCAGTGCCAAGAGCGATGCCATGGACCGAAAGGTGATGAAATCAGAAACAGCGAATATGGACAAGTTTCAGAATCTGCAGGAGAATCAGGAAGAACTGACAGAGGATTTCACCCAGGGGATGAAGGGGCTTTTGATGGGAAAGCTGAATGTTTCTGAGCAAGATTTGGAAGAAGCAATGACTGCATTGGGATTAAGCTATATGGATCTTTTGAATCCGGCAAATCTCACACAGTTGGCAGTACAGCTTACTGATACGGAGGATGCCTGCACACTGCTGATGAATGAGGATTTCACCGATATTCTCCAGCAGAGTGAACAACTTATGTCTGAACTGACAGAAACTACCGGACTTAGCCGGGATGAACTGTTGAGCTGGATGGAGACCCAGAATCAGGAAGTGCCCATGGAAATGGAGCCTATGTCGGATATGACTCAGGCAGAATATCCGGAGTACGTGGAGACAGTACCGGAAGAGGCAACGGAATTTGAAAATACAGCAGAAGAACCGGATGCGGAGGCTGAATTGCAAGTACATCCGGAGGAGAATGCAAAGATACTGCAAAAGGATGAACAGCCCGTGGCAGTGGAGACTGAAACCATCAAGGCGGTGACCCTATCACAGGAAAAAGAAATGCAGCCCCAGGATCATGTTTCGGAAAACAAAAAACAGGATGATGTGAAAGAAACCGGCGTTGCAGCGGAAGAAGCCCCTGTGCAGGAAACGAAAGACTCCCAGCCGGATCAGGCAGAAAATGAAATGTTTGAAAAAGATGATGGAGGCCACCGGGAAGGAAAGCCTGAACAGGTGTCTCATTCCCAGACAGCCGGCTTCGAGAATGCCCGCACTGAGGTGATTACAGAAACCAATGTGCAGCCACAGACCAATACAGCCCGTGTGGACGTGGAGAATTTGATGCGGCAGTTTGGAGAGTTCGCCAGAATTCATATTAACCAGGATACAACTTCCATTGATATGCAGCTGAATCCGGAAAATCTCGGAAAGCTTTATTTACATGTATCTACCGGAAAAGAAGGCAATGTGACGGCCGAGATTGCCACCACCAGTCAGGAGGTTAAGGAAGCCCTTGAGACTCAGATCGCAGAACTTCGGGTGACTTTAGTTCAGCAGGGAGTTAAGGTGGATGCAGTGGAAGTAACTGTAGCCAGCCACGAGTTTGAACAGAACTTAGAACAAAATGCGGCTCATGACCAGAGACAGGGCGAGGAACAGGAACAGCAGAACCAGGGTAGAGTGAGAAGCCTGCTTCGTGGAGAACTGGATGATCTGAGTGGTCTTGCATCAGAGGAAGAGATTTTAGCGGCAAGAATTATGAAAGACAATGGAAACAGTATGGATGTGACCGTGTAGAAAGGAGCAGTTATGGCAATTACACAGTTAGTAAAGGATGGTGTTCTGGTGGATGCTTCGGCAAGTGCTACATCACTTTCCACCAGTAAAACAGCAGACAGCAATTCATTGGACAAGGATGCATTTTTACAGCTTCTGGTAGCGCAGATGAAGTATCAGGATCCGCTGGAACCGACAGACAACACCCAGTACATATCTCAGCTGGCAACATTTTCCCAGCTTGAGGCGACCCAGAATGTGCAGTCTTCCTTAAGTGCTATGGAAGCAAATGATTTGGTGGGAAAACAGGTGATTTTAAAGGTTACATCGTCGGTGACAGGAGAAACCTCCTATGTGTCCGGTCGTGTGGATTATGTGCTGCATGAAAATGGAGAAACATATTTATCTGTAAATGATGCACTTTATTCTATCGAGGATTTGGATACAGTGGCTGATTCAGACTACATGGATGCAGTTACTTTTGCAAAATCCTTTAACAGCGCAGTGAGGGATCTTCCTTCCGTGGATAATGTGGCTGCGTCCGACGAGGAAAAAGTCACTACACTTTACACCGCATATCAGAGCCTGACCGATTATCAGAAACAGTTTGTGGCAGAGGATGATGTGAAGAAATTGGAGAGCCTTATTGCAAAGATTGCATTGCTGAAGGCGGCAGAAGGAAATCAGGGCGAAGGATCCGAAACAGAAGCAGGTGCGGAAGCGGGAGCAGATACAGGTGCCCAAGCAGAATAGTGAAGCGAAAAGGAACAGGGGGCGATTCTTATGAATGGAATTTCCGGTCAGTTTACATCCATTGAACAGATACAGGATCAGTATCTGAACAACAAAAGGGTAAACTATTCGGATCAGTCATCCGATATATCTTTTGCGAAGGTATTACAGGAGAAACAACAAAAAATCTCACCCAATGCAGATTTCCTGAAGTTTTCCAAACATGCTGCCATGCGTCTGGCGGACAGAGATATCAGTTTATCGAAAGAGCAAAGTGAACGCCTGGAGGCAGGAGTGAAGAAGGCATCGGAAAAAGGAATACAAGAGTCTCTGGTGGTGATGGATTCCCTGGCATTTATCGTAAATGTTCCAAATCGGACAGTGGTTACGGCTATTGACCAGGCGGAATCTGAGAATAACATTTTTACAAATATTGATGGCGCGGTGATTGTATAGCTGGACCTTAATGGAAGCTAGGATTCCTGACTGACAGATGGAATCAGACCGCGGAATAGGAGGTCATGTAATTATGATGAGATCAATGTACTCTGCTGTGTCAGGACTAAAGACACATCAGACAAAGATGGATGTAATTGGTAACAATATTGCGAATGTAAATACAGTAGCGTTTAAATCATCCTCAGTAACTTTCAGCGAGATTATGTATCAGACAATTTCAAATGCATCCAGTGCCAATCCTTCCACGGGTATTGGTGGTGTGAATGCGAAGCAGATTGGACTTGGTGTTACCAGTGGTTCCACCAGCATGAGCATTACATCTGCTGGTGCTGCACAGACCACAGGAAATGCATTTGATATTAAAATCACTGACAGTGGAAATACCACCAGCTTTTTTGTGGTAAGCAATGGTACGGAGAATATGTTCACCAGATCAGGTTCGTTTTATATTGACGGATCCGGCAACCTGGCTATGACATCCACCGGATACAATGTGATGGGATGGCAGGTGGACGAAAACACTGGCGAGATTCGGAAGGATTCTGTTTCTGCACTTCGAATTATGCAGGAGAAGAATCTTACTTCTGCAGCAGAGGCTACTACGGCAGCAACCTGCGCCGGAGTAGTAGATAAAAACAGTGCGGATATCACCAGTGCAGACGGATATGCCATGAACCTGAACTTTTATGACAGTCTGGGATATTCTTACACAGCCAAATTTGCAATCAAAGCTGTGGATACAGAGGCAGGAACTTATACAGTGGAATTATCAGCAATCTACGATTCGGACAATAAGAATATACTGGAGAGTTATCTGGCTACCGGAGAACAACTCAGCAATCTGTTTGGAGGGGCAGAAGCCACTCAGACCACATACAATGTTTTGAATAGTGAGTGGGTAATTCCGGATCCACAGGTCGTGGAGACGGTTACCCGGAATGCAGGAACTGCAAATCAGTACAATGATGTTTACTATCAGGTGAGAAATACCGGTGACGGACAGCTCTATTATGTGAATGCGGGAGGACCTGCAGGCATTGCAGACAGTCGTGTGTATCAGAATGTAGGCGGAAATTATGTGGCAGTGAACAATGTTCTGATTTCTGATATTTACAGCGGCATGCAGACCGGTGCGACTGTGACCGGAATCACAGGTGGAAATCCGCCGGCAGTTACTGCGTCAAATGTCAATTATACCCTGCAGTTCGATGCGGACAACGGAACTTTTCAGTCTGTGGGAAACAGCAACAATGGAATCGTAACTCTGAATCTGAAGGAATTGGGTGGTAATTTTGAAAATATTGCCGTTGATTTTACCCAGTGTCTGAATTCTAACAACGGTGGAACCTCCACAGTGGGAATGGATGCAGGTGCGATTGACGGAACTACCGGAACAGGAAAGAAGCTGGGCGCCCTTACCGGTTTGTCTGTGGATTCCAGTGGTAAGATTTACGGATCCTATGACAATGGTAATACGGTTCTGTTGGGACAGATTGCAGCAGCACGGTTTTCCAATGCGGCAGGTTTGGAAAAGGTAGGAGATAACTGCTATCGTACCACATTAAATTCCGGAGAGTTTGATGGAATTGGGGTGGAGATTGACGCAAACGGAAGTGCCATGTCAACCGGAGAACTGGAAATGTCCAACGTGGATCTGGCATCTGAGTTTACGGATATGATTACCACACAGAGAGGTTTTCAGGCAAACTCCCGTGTAATCACCACATCAGATACTTTGCTGGAGGAACTGATTAATCTGAAACGATAATTAATTTGCTGACCATAAGGATGGTTTTGGAACAATAGGATAGAAGGCAACATTGCGTAGATGTTGGGGGACTATTTGGTATAGTTCCCCAACATTTGGTATAGGAACAATTCGTCGGGAATTGAAAAAACTTCTAAAAAAAGTAGACAATCGACAGAAAATTTAGTAATATGATATAGATAAGGACAATATGACTTTTTGATGAAAAGCAGGTGAGAAGGTTTGGATATTGCATCATTGGCGGGTATTATATTGGGATTTGCGATGGTTATATTCGGTATTGTGTCCAGTGCAGACGTTTCGGCAATCAAGGACAGTTTCGTTGATATTCCA
The DNA here is from genome assembly GCA_022766245.1 of Lachnospiraceae bacterium. GTDB lineage: Bacteria > Bacillota > Clostridia > Lachnospirales > Lachnospiraceae > Roseburia_C. The sequence continues at coordinate 60,931 of JALEPL010000051.1, forward strand.
TCCATTATCATTACCATAGGAGGTTCCCTGACGGGACTTTTAGGCGCCAATAAGTTAAAAGATTTTTTGGCTGGGTTTAAATCCATTAAGCTTGCCTTAAAAGAGAATACAACAGATCCGGGTGAGGTGATTTCCAATATCATCAATCTTGCAAATGTATCCAGAAAGGAAGGCCTTCTTGCACTGGAGGAAGCGGCGGGTGGAATTGATGACCCGTTCCTGAAAAAGGGGATTATGCTGGTGGTGGATGGCACGGATCCGGAGCTTGTGCGAGGTATTTTGGAGACGGATCTTAGCTGTGTGGAGGCGCGCCATAAAAAGACCATTGGCTTTTGGTCGAAGTGGGCAGAGTTGGGCCCGGCATGGGGCATGATTGGTACGCTGGTGGGTCTGGTAAACATGTTAAAGAATTTGAATGACCCGTCTTCCATTGGTCCGCAGATGGCAGTGGCACTATTGACTACCCTGTATGGTTCGCTGATTGCTAACTGGTTGTGTAATCCGATTGCGTCAAAGCTGGAAGTAAACAATGCAAATGAGATTATGATGAAAGAGGTAACTGTGGAGGGACTTTTGTCCATTCAGGCAGGAGAGAATCCCAGAGTAATAGAAGAAAAGCTAAAGTCATTCCTCTCCCCGTCAGCCCGTGATGCGATGGGTGGTGGTGAAGATGCCGGAGGTGAGGAATAATGGCAAAAAAGAAGCAGGAAGATGCGCCTAAGGGGTCACCGGCGTGGATGGCCACGTTTAGCGATTTGATGAATCTGTTACTTTGCTTTTTCGTTTTGCTGTTTTCTATGTCTACGGTGGATGCAGAGAAGTTTGTTCTTGTGATTGCATCGCTGCAGAGCAGTTTCTCTGTTTTACCTGCAGGGGGAAACAGTATCGGAGATGGGCAGATGGTGGGGGCGGGTATCAGCCAGCTTTCCCAGTTGGATATCTATTTCCAGGAGGCTAATTCAGATGGAGAATCACAGGGCGGTGCTACCCCCGACAGCGAAGAAGGTGCCCAGTCATCGATGGAGGATGTGAAAGAACAGTATCGTCAGGAAGCTTTGAATCAGTCACAGGATATGGCTGAGGAGATTGAGGAGAAGTTGACGCAGTATGGTATACAGGATCAGGTTGATGTTGAGTTTAATGCGGAGTATGTACTACTGACGTTAAACGGAGCGATTCTTTTTGATTCCGGAAAAGCTGAAGTTAGAGATGAGGCGAAAGATTTGATCATAAAGCTTGCATCCATTGTGGAACAGTATGATAACAATATCATTGAAGTGGAAGGACATACGGATAATGTTCCGATTCGTGGTGGAAAATACGAGGATAACGATGTGTTGTCCATGTATCGGGCCCGTTCCGTGGCGAATCTGATACGGGACAATTCTGACATAGATCCGTCATTCTTGAAATCGGCAGGCCGAGGCGAGTATGTTCCTGTGGCAGATAATTCCACGGAGGAAGGACGAGCCCGAAATCGTAGAGTAGAGATAAAGATATATAATACCTTGAGTTCTGGAGCGGCGGCGGAGTAACGCCTGGCTGATACATGTTATACTAGGAGGATTTATATGAAGAAAAATCTTATGTCAGTATTGATACTGGCATTGGTGTTAGTAAATTTGATATTGACGGCAATACTGACCATCAGTATTCTTCCGCAGACAAAGAAAGCCAATGAACTGATTACTACAGTTTGCAGCGCAATTAATCTGGAGCTTACATCAGGAGATATGACGGAGGTCAGCGTGGCGGTGCCCATGAATCAGAGTTCTACCTATGCCATTGAGGATACCATGACCATCAGTCTGAAAAAGGGTGCGGATGATAAACAGCATTATGTTGTGCTTGGTGTATCCATCTCCATGGATACGAAAAATGATGGTTATAAGGAATATGGAGCAAAAGTGGAAGCAGGAGACTATGACAGCATAATTTGTGACACGGTTGACAGTGTGGTATCCAGCTATACTTTGGATGGATTTGAGGATCGTGAGGCAGTGAAACAGACAATTCTGACACAGCTTCAGGAGCGGTTTGATTCCGATTTTATTTATCAGGTTAATTTCTCCAGTGTGACACCGCAGTAGTGGGTCGATAGGAAGCAGTGTAAGGTGGTGAGTGTTCATGGCAGACGTTTTATCTCAGAGTGAGATAGACAGTTTACTGCAGGCGTTAAGTAGCGGTGAGTTGGATGTAGATGATATAAAGGAAACAGATGAAAAGCAGGTTAAGAATTACGACTTTGCAAGACCATCCAAATTCTCCAAAGAACACTTGAGAACCTTAGAGATAATATTTGAACATTATGGCCGTCTGTTATCCACGAACCTGCCTGTTTATCTTCGAAAAAATATACAGGTACAGGTCATGAACTCTGAGGCGGTAACCTATTCAGAGTTTTCAAATGCATTGTCAAATCCCGTCCTTTTGGGTATTGTGAATTTCAGTCCCCTGAAAGGCTCGATTATTATAGAAATGGCATCCAATCTGGGCTTCGCTATGGTGGACCGGATGCTGGGGGGAGACGGAGAGCCACTGACCAAGACCAGAGACTTTACGGAAATTGAGCTTTTGATTATGGAAAGGATTATCGGAACCTGTGTAGAGCTGTTGCGAGAGCCCTGGCTGAATGTAGTGGATCTGCATCCCCGGCTGGAGCGTATTGAGACGAATTCACAGTTTGCGCAGATTATATCTCCCAGTGAGATGATTGCTATCGTTACCATCAGTTTGAAGATAGGAGATGTGGAAGGGTTGATGAATATCTGTCTTCCCTATTTAACATTAGAGTCTGTTATGGACAAGCTGAATACCAAATACTGGTTCTCTATTATGCAGGATCGTGACGAACAGCAGTACAGTGAGGCGATTGAGACATTGATTTCAAAAGCGCCTATGCCGGTAAAGGCAATATTAGGAAGAAGCACCATATCTGTAAATGACTTTGTGAATCTGCAGATTGGTGATATAATTAGATTAGATTCGAAGGTCGACCAGGAGCTGGATGTGTATGTGGGCAATATTAGAAAGTTTGCGGCACTTCCGGGAGCATCCGGGGACGATTATGCAGTAAGAGTTACTTCGGTAATCAGAGAGGAGCAGTAGAAATGGATGGAGTATTATCCCAGGAAGAAATCAATGCATTGTTGAATTCCGCGGATATTGCAACAAACGAAGTGCTGAGCGATTCAGAAAAAGATACCATCGGTGAAATTGCAAATATTAGTATGGGAACGGCAGCTACAACGCTTTTCTCTTTGGTGAATCGAAAGGTGGAGATTTCCACACCGGTGGTGACCACAGTGAAGTGGGAGGATGTGGTCAAGAGCTACGATGCTCCCTGTGTGTTTATCAGTATTAAATACACGGTGGGACTGAACGGAAGCAATATTTTAGTACTTCGAGAGCAGGATGTAAAAATAATTACCGATTTGATGATGGGGGGAGATGGCACTAACACAGATGGAGAATTAGGAGAACTGCATTTGAGCGCTATTAGCGAGGCGATGAATCAGATGATGGGTTCATCCGCCACGTCGCTATCTTCCATGTTAAATAAAATGATTGATATCAGTCCACCCGTGGCGGATTTGATTGATCTCCAATCGGGAATTGACGAAGCAGAAATTGCTGATTTTTTAACAGAATCATTTGTTAAGATTTCCTTTAAAATGGAGATAGGTGACTTGGTTGACAGTGAAATCATGCAGTTGTATCCGGTTTCGCTGGCAAAGGAAATGTGTAAGAGTATTACGGAAACCATGACTAAGGATGTGGAAGAAACACCAGGAGCTACGCAGGCTTCGGCTCAGCCGGCATCTGCACCGGCACCTGCTCCACCACAACCGGAGCCACAGCCTCAGCAGGCAATGGCCGGGCAGCCCATGATGGGACAACCGATGATGGGACAACCGATGATGGCACAGCCGATGATGGGACAGCCGATGATGGGACAGCCGATGATGGGACAGCCGATGATGGGACAGCCGATGATGGGACAGCCCATGGATATGTCCTCGATGTATGCAAATCAGCAAATCAACGTGCAGCCGGCACAGTTTCAGGCTTTTTCCGGCGATGTAAACGGAATTTTCCAAAAGGAAAATATAGATTTGATTATGGATGTTCCACTGGATGTGACGGTGGAATTGGGGAGGACTACAAAATCGATTCAGGAAATCCTGGATTTTGCTCCGGGAACTATTATAGAACTGAATAAAATTGCCGGAGAGCCCATTGATGTTCTTGTGAATGGCAAATATGTGGCAAAAGGCGAAGTTGTTGTAATTGAAGAAAGTTTTGGTGTCAGAATCACCGAAATTATCAAATAAGAAAATGAGGAGAGAACCTATGGCAAAGAATATTTTAATTTGTGATGATGCAGCATTTATGAGAATGATGATTAAGGACATTCTTACAAAGAACGGTTATAACGTTGCGGCCGAGGCAGAAAATGGAGCAAAGGCGGTAGAAAAGTATAATGAAGTGAAACCGGATCTTGTTTTGATGGATATTACCATGCCGGAAATGGATGGAATTCAGGCATTAAAGCAGATTAAGGCGAATGATTCTGCTGCTAACGTCATTATGTGTTCCGCAATGGGTCAGCAGGCAATGGTAATCGAAGCGATTCAGTCCGGAGCAAAGGACTTTATCGTAAAGCCTTTTCAGGCAGAGCGTGTGTTGGAAGCTGTGAAAAAAGTAGTTGGTTAGTATGATTTTATTGAGTACAGGCAGCTCTGTAGGACAGTTGATTGTGGCTATTCTTCTGTTTGTTGCGGTTTTGGCCGCCTGCTATTTTACGACAGCATGGATTGCAGGATACCAGAAGCAGCATAGTTTTAACCGAAATATCCGTGTAGTGGAGACCATGAAGCTTACCACCAATAAATACATACAGATTATTGAGGTAGGAGGAAAGTATCTGGCCATTGCAATAGGAAAGGATGAGGTTACTTTTCTGACAGAACTTTCAAAGGAAGACATAACAGAGGTATCTTCGCAGAATCCGGCAAATCCTCTGAAGAAGGAGGAATTTCAACAAATATTAGAACAGTGGAAACGACGTATTCCTAAGGGCAGGCAGAAAAAAGATGAGTAAATTGAAAAAAGGTTATTGTATTTTATCCTTTGTTTTTGCAGTGCTTACATTAACATTGACTTTTTCGTACTGCTGGTCGCAGCATGTGTATGCTTCTTCTATGAATGCTCAGGATGGGAATGGAGTGGATGTGATAGAGCCCAGTGTGGATGCCGCATCCGATGCAAACAATGGAGTATCCATTACGGTGAACAATGACAGTGGGAATCTGTCCGGTACACTGAGAATTATGCTGGTACTCACCATCATTGCTTTGGCACCATCCATTCTGATTATGCTCACATCCTTTACCAGAATCGTAATTGTGCTGCATTTTGTGAGGGCAGCGTTAGGAACCCAGACGGTGCCACCCAATCAGGTGATTATTGGACTGGCTTTGTTCTTGACCTTATTTATCATGAGCCCTATTTTTTCCCAGATCAATGAGGAGGCATTAAAGCCTTTGGATGCGGGAGAGATTACGCAGGAGGAAGCTTTTGAAATCGGAATGGAACCCATTCGGGAGTTTATGTTTGAGCAGACGAAGCGCAAGGATATTAATATGTTTTGTGATATCGGTGGTATCAGCTATGATCCCGAAGCAGAACTGGAGGAGATCAAAGAGGATATTCCAACAAATGTATTGATTCCGGCATTTATTCTGAGTGAGCTTAGAACCGCCTTTATCATAGGTTTTGTTATTTATATTCCGTTTATTGTGATTGATATGGTTGTGTCATCCGTGCTTATGTCCATGGGTATGATGATGCTTCCACCTACTACGATATCGTTGCCGTTTAAACTGCTTTTGTTTATTCTGGCTGATGGATGGGATCTTGTGGTTGGCAATTTAGTACGGACATTTTATTAGTTAATTGTAACTGTTCAGAACAGGCCGAATCACTCGCTGATTAGGGTGTAAGAACATGATTCATAATTCAGAACAATCTGAAACAGAAGGAGGAACGCTATGATTACACAGGGGCAGGTGTTGGATATTGCACGGAATGCCATTTATACCATCATTACCACATCAGCGCCACTTCTTCTGGTGTCGCTTGTGGTTGGTCTGATTATCAGTATTTTCCAGACGGTAACATCCATACAGGAACAGACTCTGACTTTTGTTCCAAAGATTTTGGCTGTGTTTGCAGCACTGATGATTTTTGGGGCATGGATGCTTGATACTATGTCATCGTTTATGACGGAGCTGTGGTCTGATTTTAGTTTATATGTGTGATATTGCTCAGCAGATTTTGATTTATGGTAGATTATACGTTTTCATTACTTGCATTTGAATATTTTTTGCTGATTTTGGTACGCATCACATCCTTTGTTTTTGTGGCCCCTTTTTTCAGTCTGCCCAATGCACCGGGCAGAGTTAAAATAGGGTTCTCTTTTTTTGTGGCTCTTTTGGTATTTGGTCTTGTGCCGGAGCCACAGGTCGCTTATGACGATGTGATCGGATATGCCATCATTGTGCTGAAAGAGGGAATTACAGGATTGCTGATAGGTTTTGCGGCAAATATATGTAATTCCATTGTTTTATTAGCGGGAAATATTATTGATATGAACATGGGATTGTCTATGGCGACAGAGTATGATCCGATTACCAGGACGAATGCACCGATTACCGGAAATTTCTATAATTATATGGTGTTGATGTTGCTTCTGGTTAGTGGGATGCATCGCTATGTGCTGACAGCAATCGTAGAGTCATTTCAGTTAATTCCGGTAAATGGTCAGTTGTTTCAATGGGATTCTCTGATGGAGGGGATGCTGGAATATATGAGCCAGTCCATGATTCTAGGCTTTCGTATTGCTTTGCCGGTATTTGCCTGTATCATGATTTTGAACTGTATTTTGGGTGTGATGGCCAAGGTGGCACCCCAGATGAACATGTTTTCAGTGGGTATGCAGCTGAAGATATTGACCGGAATGGTGGTATTACTGCTGACGATACAGCTCCTCCCATATGTTGCGGATTTTATTTACACAGAAATGAAACGAATGATTGTTACCATGATAGAAGGAATGTATTAAGTTGGAAATCATCAATGGAAAAGAAGTTCACTTAATCGAATATAATCTTCAATGGTTTGCCAAGGACGGACCGGGTGGGGAGAAGACGGAGCCGGCTACCGAGAAAAAACTCAGGGAGGCCAGAGAGGAAGGTAAAGTTGCCAAAAGCAAGGAACTTACTGCGGGTGTCAGCCTGATTGTGCTATTCCTGTGCCTCAAAATATTTGTCGGTTATGTGGGAGAAAGGCTGTCAGGAGGATTCGCATCCTTCTATAGAAAGATTCCGGTTCTGGTATCAGAAAGTGGAGGGATTTTCACCCTGAATGCCTGCAAAAATCTGATAAATCAGGCGATTATCGATATCATTCTGGCGGTTCTTCCGTTTATGCTTATCGGATTGGTAGTGGCGGTACTGGTGAGCATTCTTCAGGTTGGATGGAAGGTGACGGCTAAGCCCATGAAGCCAGATCTTAACAAATTTAATCCGCTGAATGGATTTAAGAGGATGTTCTCCAAGGATTCCCTCTTTGAGCTGTTCATGTCGGTAATCAAGATTGCCCTGATTTGTTATGTGGCTTACAGTTCCATCAAGGATCATCAAAATGAATTGCTTCTCATCTATGACATACAGTTAAAACAGGCCATAGCCCTGATGGGAGACATTATTATTAATACAGGGCTTAAGATTGCCTTTGTCTATTTAATCGTTGGAATTGCAGATTATATCTATAATCGTTATAAATTCAGCGAAGACATGAAGATGACCAAGCAGGAAGTAAAGGATGAGTTCAAGAACACCGAGGGAGATCCGCAGATCAAGGGCAGACAGAGACAGCGTATGCGCGAAGCATCCCAGCGGAGAATGATGCAGGATGTGCCCAAGGCGGATGTCATCATCACAAACCCTACGCATTATGCCGTAGCCATTCAGTATGACACTGCGGTGGCAAAGGCACCGGTGGTTCTGGCAAAAGGAGAGAATTATCTGGCGCAGAAAATCAAAGAGGTGGCCAGGGATAATCATATTGAGATTGTAGAGAACAAACCATTGGCGCGAATGCTTTATGCTAACGTTAATATAGGGTCGGAGATTCCGCCGGAATTGTATCAGGCAGTTGCAGAAGTGCTTGCAATGGTTTACAATTTAAAAAAATGATATCTATTCAGAGCCAAGGCAATTTTCAAAAAATCGCGAATCATGCTTGCATGAATGAGCGTATTTTTGAAAATTTCTTTGGCGAAGTAACCACATGAGCAAAAAGGAAGCTGCGAAGCGGCGATTTTGCGAATGGGGTTCTGAATAGATACAGAAATAGGTACTAAACAAACATGATAAAAGGGAAAGGAGGATTCGGCATGAAAAAGGCAGATGTGGGCATTGCGGCATATTTGATGGCAGCGGTCATCTTCTTTATCATACCGATTCCCAGTTTCCTGCTGGATGCTATGCTGGCGATCAATATTTCGTTTGCACTTATTATCCTGTTTGATGCGTTATTTGTAAAAGAAGTGCTGGACATGGCATATTTTCCAACCTTGCTCTTGTTCACCACAATTTTTCGTATTTCATTGAATGTGTCTTCTACCCGATTGATTCTTACCACCGGCGAACCCGGTAATGTAGTAGAGACCTTTGGAGAATTTGTAGGAAGTGGAAATCTGGTAATCGGTGCCATTGTTTTCATTGTCCTGATTTTGATTCAGTTTATTGTCATCAACAAAGGTTCCGAGCGTGTAGCTGAGGTAACTGCACGTTTTACACTGGATGCTATGCCCGGTAAGCAGATGGCTATCGACGCAGACTTGAATACCGGAGCCATTACGGAAAAGGAAGCCAGAGAGCGCAGAGATAAGATTCAGAAGGAGTCCAGCTTCTTCGGTTCCATGGATGGTGCTACGAAGTATGTAAAAGGAGATGCTACGGCAGGTCTTCTGATTACCTTTATCAACTTAATCGGCGGTACCATTATGGGATATCTGAATGGGGGCGGTTCCCTGGGAGAGGTGATTTCCCATTATGGAATCCTTACCATCGGTGATGGTCTGGTCAGTCAGATTCCGTCATTACTGATTTCCCTGGCTACCGGTATTCTGGTGACAAAGGGCTCCAACGAAGCAGACTTTGGAAATGTGCTGGTCTCCCAGCTTTTCGGCATTCCGAAGGTTATGTATATCGTGGGAGCAGTGCTGTGCTTCCTGGGAATTGTCACACCACTGCAGTGGTATCTGTTTGTGGGGCTTGGCGCAGCGTTTATCGCAACCGGCCGTGTGATTGAAAAACAGGTGCAGGTGGAGGCCATCGAGGAGGAGACAAGTCAGGAAGAGACGGCGGCGGAGGAAATCCGAAGGCCGGAAAATGTGGTATCCCTGTTGCAGGTGGATCCCATCGAACTGGAATTTGGATATGGAATTATTCCCCTGGCTGATGTGAATCAGGGTGGTGATCTGTTAGACCGCGTGGTAATGATTCGAAGACAGATTGCATTGGAACTGGGTACGGTGGTGCCGATTATCCGACTGCGGGATAATATTCAGTTGAACCCGAACCAATATATTATCAAGATCAAGGGAATCCAGGTGACTGAGGGAGAGATTCTCTTCGATCACTATATGGCCATGAATCCGGGATATGTGGAGGAAGAGATTACCGGTATTCCTACCTTTGAACCTTCCTTTCATTTACCGGCCATCTGGATTACGGAGGGGCAGAGAGAACGGGCAGAAAGCCTGGGATATACCGTGGTGGACCCGCCATCCATTATTGCTACGCATTTGACAGAGGTGATACGTTCTCATATTGCAGAGCTTCTCACCAGACAGGATGTGTCCAATCTTATATCCAATATCAAGGAAAACAATCCTGCACTGGTAGAGGAGCTTACTCCGAAGCTGCTTGGTATTGGCGAGATTCAGAAGGTGTTGCAGAATCTGCTGCGTGAGGGCATTTCCATCCGGGATCTGTTGACGATATTTGAGACTTTGGCAGACCATGCCACTACCACAAGAGACACGGATGTTTTGACGGAATATGTGCGTCAGAGCTTAAAGCCGGCCATTTCCAGCAAGTATTTTCCAGCTAATGAGACGACTAGTGTGGTAACCTTAGACCCGAAGATCGAGCAGGAAATCATGGCTTCCGTAAAGCAGACCGAACAGGGGGCGTATCTGACCTTGGATCCGGAAAGAATAAAAGCTATCATGAGTTCTGTGGAAGCGGAAGTGTCAAAACTGGAAAATCTCGGAAAGAATCCAATTGTGATTACTTCGCCTATTGTGCGGATGTATTTTAAAAAACTAACAGAGGATTACTTTAAGGACCTTATTGTGGTATCCTATAATGAAGTAGAATCAAATATAGAATTACAGTCAGTAGGGATGGTGACAGCATAAATGACGATCAATAAATTTCAAGGGAAAACACAAGAGGAAGCCGTGGAAAAGGCAAAAAAGGAAATGGGCGAATCTGTGGTAATTATGAATGTAAAGGAAATCAAGCCTAGAGGACTGCTCAGTGCCTTTAAAAGTACTACTTTTGAAGTGACGGCAGCTTTGGAGGAAAAGGAACAGCAGGTGAATCTGTTTTCTGCACTCAATACCCAGAGGAAAAACCATGAGACGATCAATTATGCGGCGGATGAGAAAATCGAAATTCCCAGAGAAAACGTATCATCTTATCACAAAAACGATAGTGAGGAGAATAATGGGCTGGAGGAAAAAATCGAGAGTCTGCAGAATCTGTTAGAAAAGAATCTATCCGGAGAAGAAAAGGCGGTGGATAAGCTGATTCGCAGCGGAGAGAAAGAAAATGGTGCCCAGTCTGAAATGCTTCGCTGTATTCGGATGATTTATGAGGTCCTTCTGGATAATGAAGTGAATGAACGCTATGTAAACCAGATCATGGATGATGTGGAGCGTTCTCTTCGCAGTACAGCCGGAATGGATGTAGTACTTTCTAATGTATATCAGAAAATGATCTTAAAATTTGGTCAGCCCTATAAGCTGGAGCTTTCGGCTGGACAACCAAAGGTGGTATTCTTTATTGGCCCCACCGGAGTGGGAAAGACTACGACTATTGCGAAAATAGCATCCAAATTCAAGGTAGATATGGGGAAACGCGTAGCATTTCTTACAGCAGATACCTATCGGATTGCTGCGGCAGAACAGCTCAGAACCTATGCGAATATTCTGGATGCGCCCTTGACTGTGGTGTATGCTGCAGAGGAGCTGAATGCTGCAGTGGAGCGGGTGAAGGATTATGATCTGATTCTGGTGGATACGGCTGGATTTTCCCACAAGAATGAAGACCAGAAAAAAGATATGAAGGCTCTTTTGGACAGTCTGGATCCTTCCTATGACCATGATGTGTTTCTGGTACTCAGTGCCACCACCAAGTATAAGGATTTGGTACAGATTGCAGACAGTTATCATGAAATAACAGATTATAAGCTGATATTTACCAAGCTGGATGAGACTGGTAGTTATGGAAATCTTTTAAATATTCGCATGTATTCCGGAGCAGAAATGTCCTATGTTACCACCGGTCAGAATGTGCCGGACGATATCGAGGTGTTCCGGACACAAAAAATTGTGAAACAGTTGTTGGGAGGCAAGTAATATGGATCAGGCAGAACAACTGCGAAACGTTATCAAACGACAAAATCAAAGTCTTCCCCCCAAGGCGAGGCTGATTGCCATCACCAGCGGTAAGGGAGGCGTAGGGAAATCCAACCTTGCAGTGAACCTTGCAATCCAGCTGCAAAAGCAGGGCAAAAAGGTTCTGATTTTTGATGCGGATTTGGGATTGGCAAATGTGGAGGTTATGTTCGGAGCAATTCCGAAATACAATCTGGGCGATCTTATTTATCGTGGAATGAATATTCAGGATATTATCACGCCGGGACCCCTTGGAATCGGATTTATTTCCGGCGGCTCCGGAATCATGGGGATGAATAATCTGACCAAAGGGCAGATATCTTATCTGGTACATAATCTTGCCCAGTTGGATAGCATGGCTGACATTGTCATAGTGGATACAGGTGCAGGAATTGCGGACAGTGTAATGGAATTTGTTCTGGCATGTCCGGAAATTCTTCTGGTGACCACACCGGAGCCTAGCTCCCTGACAGATTCTTATTCTCTGCTTAAGGCATTACATCGGAATCCGAATTTTCGGAAAAATGAGACGGTGATCAATGTGGTGGCTAACAAGGTGACTTCTGTGGAGGAGGGACAGACGGTATATGATAAGCTGAATTCTGTGGTGACACAGTTCCTGCAGGGAAAGGTCAATTATCTGGGCATGGTGCCTCAGGATGCAGCATTGGAAAAGGCGGTACGCCAGCAGCAGACAGTGTCCATGTATGCTCCTGGCTCAAATGCGGCCAGAGCTTTTGAAATACTGGCATTTAATCTGATGAACAACGGACATGAAATTCCCATTATGCGGCGCGGAATCACACAGTTATTTGCAGGACTATTAAATAGGAGATAGGTTAATGATTTCAAACATTTTGCAGGAACGAATGAAAGTGGATATCCGAATATTCAGTCAGGTGGAGCGGTCTGCCCGCACCGGCGAGGAAGTGCATGTATATAAGAGCCAGATTTTTGAGGTGCTCGAACATGGTGAGTTGGAGATTACCATGCCCATCGAGGGCGGCAAGGTGATTCTCCTGCCGTTGGATCTTCGCTATGAATTCGCATTTTATACCCAGTCCGGCATATATAAGAGTACCGGTATCATTCGGGAACGGTATAAGTCTGAAAACAGGTATATGCTGAAAATTGTTTTGAAAGCGCCTCTGACCAAATATCAGCGGCGGCAGTATTACCGAATGGAATGTACGCTGGATATGGAGTATTACATTATCACAAAAGAGCAGGCCAATATGCAGGAGCCGGACCTGTCCATGGAAACACTTCTGGACGAGCTCCCTCTGGATGAACGGAAAAGGGGCACCATTGTAGATATCAGCGGTGGGGGAATCCGTTTCGTGTCCAGGGAGAAAAATGAAGATGAAAGCTATACATTGATTCTTGTATTGCTTCAAACTGTCAACCGGGAGAAGAAGTATCTGATACCGGGTCGTATTATCCGGTGTGTTCGTCTGGATACAGCGGATACTCTATATGAAAACAGAGTGGAGTTCATTATCAATGATAATAGGATGAGGGAGGAAATCATCCGCTATATATTTGAGGAAGAACGAAGAATCCGCAAAAATGAAAAAGGATGAGGGGGATAAATGAACGATGAAAAAAAATATTTTGATTGTTGATGATTCTGCACTCATGAGAAGGGTGATGTGTGATATAATAAACGCATCTAGTGGTTTTCAGGTAACGGATGTCTGTCGGGACGGTCTGGAAGCATATGAAAAGCTTCGGGTGAAGAAATACGATGCAGTGCTTTTAGACATTAACATGCCACAGATGGATGGACTGCAGCTTCTGGAAAAACTAAAACAAGAAAATATTAAAGCAACTGTGATCATTGTCAGTTCACTTTCCACCAAGGATGCGAAGGTGACCTTACTTGCCATCGAACGAGGGGCCATTGACTTTGTTACAAAGCCGGAGAATATTATTGAGGCGAAGGGCGAAGAATTTCGGGTAAGGATTCTACAGGTGCTGGATGGTGTTTGTAATCCACCCATGATTTCTGCCAGAGCGAAACAAGGGAAGACCCAGGCGACGGAACGTATTCTCCCCAAAAAGCCGATGAATCAGGGGGACAAGCTGGTGGCGCTAGCCTGTTCCACAGGTGGTCCAAAGGCATTGCAGCAGGTGATTCCTTTTCTGGATCCGGATATGGATGCGCCTATGCTGGTGGTGCAGCATATGCCGGCCGGATTCACCAAGTCAATGTCAGAGCGATTGAATGAGATTAGCTCCATCAAGGTTCGCGAGGCACAGGATGGGGATTTGTTGGAAAAGGGTGTGGTGTATGTGGCACCCGGCGGCAAACATCTCAGGATTCGTAGAACCACTTCGGGCAAGCATCAGGTAGCACTTGGGGATGAGGCACCAATCGGAGGCTTGAAACCCTGCGCAGATGTGATGTTTGAGTCATTGAAGGAATGTTCCTTTGGACAGGTTACCTGTGTGGTATTGACCGGGATGGGTTCGGACGGTACCAAGGGCATTACCTCGCTATCACATCAGGTTTCGCTACATGTGATTGCCCAGAATGCTGACAGCTGTGTGGTGTATGGTATGCCAAAGGCCATAGCGGAGGCAGGACTGACAGATGAAGTCGTTCCGTTGGATCAGGTTGCAAAATCGATTCTAAAGAATGTGGGGGTAAGTAAAAATGGACGTAAGTCAATATCTTGAGATTTTTATTGATGAAACCAATGAACACATCCAGAGCCTGAGTGATTGTATCATGACTTTGGAGAATGAGCCGGATAACAAAGACACCATCAACGAAATTTTTCGTGCGGCCCATTCATTAAAAGGTATGGCAGGTACCATGGGATTTAAGCGGATGCAGCATCTGACCCATGATATGGAGAATGTATTTCAGGAAGTGAGAAGTGACAAGGTAAAGGTCACTAGTGAAATGATAGATATCCTGTTCCAGTGCCTGGATGCCATCGAAGCATATCTGGAGAATATCAAGAGTACTTCCGATGAGGGGACAGAGGATAACGATGCACTGATTGCAGGGTTGAATCAGTTTTTGGCTCAGGCGGAGGGCAATGCACCTGCTCCGGAGAAAAAGGAAGAACCAAAAGAGGAAAAGAAGGAAGAGCCTGCAGCAGCCGGTGAGAAAAAGTTCCTGAATATCGAATTTTCTGAGAATGATAAGGAGGCGATTCGTTCTGCAGCAGAAGGTGGCAGTAAGGTATATGGAGTCACCGTTACCGTGCAGAAGGAATGTCTTTTGAAAGCAGCCAGAGCATTTCTGGTATTTAAGGCCATTGAGGAATTAGGTCAGATTATTATCTATAGTCCCAGCTCTCAGGATATCGAGGATGAGCGTTTTGAACTGGATTTCTCCCTTTATATTGCATCAGAGAATCCTTTGGAGAAGATTATTGCCGCTATCAAAAACGTATCTGAGATTGCAGAGACAGTAGGTGAGGAAGTGACCTATGAGTCCTTGTTCGGCGAGAAAGAAAAGGCTGAGGCTAATGTGCCGGCAGTGGCTGCAAAGAATGAAGCGGCACCTGCGGCAAAAGAAAATAAGCCGGCTGCCAAACCGAAAACGGCAGGAAAGCCAGTGGCAAATCGTACCGTCCGTGTGGATATTGAGAAGCTGGATGCCTTGATGAATCAGGTCAGCGAGCTGATTATTGCAAAGAACAGTCTGGTTTCTATCAGTTCCCAGGAGGGAAGTAACTTCAAGAATCAGACGTTCACGGAGCAGATTGAATATTTGGAGCGTATTACCACCACATTGCACGAGTCCGTTATGAAAGTGCGAATGGTGCCTATTGAAAGCGTGGTCAGCAAGTTCCCACGTATGATTCGAGACTTGTCCAGACAGCTGGATAAGAAAATGGAATTACATATGACCGGTGAGGATACCGAGCTGGATCGTACCGTGGTGGATCAGATTGGAGATCCGTTGCAGCATTTGCTTCGTAACTCTGCAGATCATGGACTGGAGAGTGCAGAGATTCGTGCACAGCGCGGAAAGCCGGAGGTAGGTTCCATCAACTTAAACGCATATCAGGAAGGAAATAATGTCATCATCGAAGTAAGTGATGATGGTAACGGAATTGATACAGAAAGCGTGAAACGCAAGGCCATTGAGCGGGGAATTGTGACACCGGAGCAGGCAGAGAAACTCGCACAGAAGGATATTATCAATTTCCTGTTTATGCCCAGCTTTTCCATGGCAAAGAAGATAACAGATATTTCCGGAAGAGGCGTGGGACTGGATGTGGTTAAGTCTAACATCGAAGCTTTGGGCGGAGATGTAGAGGTGGAAAGCAAACTGGGTGAAGGTTCTAAATTCACTGTTAGGTTGCCGTTGACCCTGGCTATTATTCAGGCATTGATGGTGGAAGTACGAGACGAAAAGTATGCGATTGCGTTGGGTTCCATTGAGACCATTGAGGATTTGCCGGCAACGGAGATTAAATACGTGGAAGCGCGTGAGGTTATTAACCTTCGCGGAACCGTTATTCCAATCGTTCGTCTGGATCAGGTGCTTGACAGTGCACCGGCAGAGGAAGAACCGGAGAGCATCACGATTGTCATTGTGCGTAAGGGAGATCGCCTGGCGGGTCTTGTGGTAGATGATTTGATTGGACAGCAGGAGATTGTTATTAAGTCTTTAGGAAAATATATCAATAACAGCAACAAGACCATCAGCGGTGCTACCATCCTGGGTGATGGTGAAGTTGCTCTCATCATTGATGTGAATACATTATTCTAACAGGGGGTGCGCATAGTGGATACAAGTATTGAAACAACATCAAATATTACGAAACAGTACATTGTGGTTAAAATCGGAAATGAGCAGTATGGAATTGATATTGGTTATGTGGACAATATTGTCCGGATGCAGCCCATTACCCGAGTGCCGAAATCACAGGTTTATTTTAAGGGAATCATCAACCTCAGAGGTGACATTGTACCGATTATGAGTATTCGTGTGCGGATGGGACTGGAGGATGATGTGTTTACCAACTCCAGCAGAATTATTATTCTGAAGCTGGAACAGCAGGGTGAGCTGGGGGTTATTGTGGACGAGGTAAAAGAAGTTGTGACATTGAGCATGGACAAGATTGAGCATGTGAAAATCAACGGACAGGAAAGTCGGGAAAGTTTCATCAACGGAATTGGAAAAAATGGTGAGGAACTGATTTCTTTACTAGATCTAAACTCCATCATAGAGGAATCTGAAAACGTATAAAATTAGCAGTACAGAATATAGTGAGGTTATGCCTCACTATATTCTGTCTCATGTGAACAAGTTGTTATTAAGTGTAAACAGGAGGAAAAACGGTGTCTGAATATACTTTGAGTGATGTCAATGATATGTATTTTGATGTCTTAAAAGAAATCGGGAACATCGGTGCAGGAAACGCAACAACCGCCATGGCAAACATGTTGAATTTAAAAATAAATATGGAAGTGCCAAGAGTGGAATTGTTGGATTTTAAAGAACTGGGGTCAGCTATTTGTCCGGAAGATCAGACCATCGTTGGCATTTATCTGGAGGTGTCCCAGGATATTTCGGGCAGTATGATGTTTTTAATCACCATGGATTCTGCCCATTATCTGGTGAATCGTCTCATGGGAAGGGATCCTTCTTACCATGAGGAGTTTGACGAGATGGATTTATCGGCCATGAAGGAAATTGGCAATATTATAGCCGGCTCCTATCTGAATGCGCTGTCATCTATGACGAATTTGGTGATTTCACCATCTGTTCCCTATATTGCTATCGACATGGCGGCAGCGATATTAAGTGTGCCTGCCATTCAGTTTGGGCAGTATGGAGATAATGCATTGCTGATTACCACAGAGTTTGGGGATGATGTGATGATTGAAGGATATTTTATCCTTTTACCGGAGTTGGAGTCGTATGATAAGATATTAAAGTCGTTAGGGATATGCTTATAGGGAGAGATACGGAGTAATGGGTGAAGTAGTGAAGGTTGGTATGGCAGATTTGAATATTTGCAAAGCACCGGATGTCATTATCACTCTGGGGTTAGGATCCTGTATCGGTATCGCAGTCTATGATCCCACATCAAAGGTGGGAGGCTTAGCGCATATTATGCTGCCGGATAGCACAAAGATGAAGAATAACGCTAATATTGCCAAATTTGCAGATACCGGAATTGTGGAGCTGGTGCGTCGCATGGAGGAAGCAGGAGCTGTCAGACATCGCATGGTGGCCAAGATTGCGGGTGGTGCAAAAATGTTCGAGGTGTCAGGGAAATCCGATGTGGGAAGCATTGGTGAAAAAAATGCCATTGCTGCAAGAGAAACACTACAGCAGCTGGGAATACCTCTTTTGGCAGAGGATACGGGATTGAATTATGGTCGTACGGTGGAATTACACTGTGATAATGGGGATTTTTTGATTAAATCCGTGGGAAAACCGGAAAAGATTATTTGAGGAGGAACGCTTATGAAAACAAAAGCAGTTCCTGCTATTGTGATGCTGAGCGCAGGATTTATTTTCTGTATTTTCAGCATATCTAAGGGACAGGATTTTCTTACTTTCGCAAAGAGTCTGATTGTGGTTATGCTCATTTTCTATGTGCTTGGTGGAATCGGAGCCTTTATCATTCAAAAGAATATTGTAGAATCCAAGAAGGAAACAGACGAAAATCCATCGGAGGAGACGGAAGGAGAAAATAAGAACGGGGAGAATGGAGAAAAAGAAACTCAAACGGGAAAAGAGAAATAAACCGGAGGCTTAAATGAAGAAGGTCACAAAGGAAAAGCTCTGGGAGATGTATGCACAGAAACCATCCCCGGAGATTCGAGAACAGATTATAATTGAATATGCTCCTTTGGTAAAACTGGTGGCCGGAAGACTCAGTATGTATTTGGGATATAATGTGGAATATGACGATTTGGTCAGTTACGGAGTGTTTGGCTTGATCGATGCCATTGATAAATTTGATGCGGGGAAAGATGTAAAGTTTGAAACCTATGCCAGTCTGCGTATTCGTGGAGCTATTTTGGATCAGATCCGGAAAATGGACTGGATTCCCAGAACTGTGCGACAGAAGCAGAAAAAAATAGATGAAGCAATCAAAAATATTGAGATGAGAACCGGAAAGACAGCGTCGGATGAGGAAGTGGCTGCAGAACTGGGAGTATCCGATGATGAATATCTGAATTGGCAGTCTCAGTTGAAAGTGACCAATGTGGTTTCCCTGAATGAATTTGTTGATCAGGGAATGGAGCCGGTGATGGATGCCCGCCACAATTCTCATTTTGTTCAGCCGGAAGATGCGGTAGCAAAGGAAGAACTGAAGAAAGTTTTGACAGAGACTATGGAGACGCTTACAGAAAAGGAGAGGAAAGTGATTTTATTGTATTATTATGAGGAACTGACCTTAAAGGAAATCAGTAAAGTGCTGGAAGTCTCTGAATCGCGGATATCCCAATTACACACCAAGGCACTCATGAAAATGAAGAAGAAGATGGGTGCATATATGGATATACTGGTATGAGAACGTATATTTTGCAAGCACAAATCCATTTGCGAAGCAAATTTTGCATGGATTTGTGCTCGTAACTATGAAGGTACGGAATAGTTACGATATACTTACAGATCAGGAGGACCCACCTATGAGTCAGAGAAATGCGTATTTTAGAATACACGTGAAAGAAGAAGGGACATTTTTGCAGATTATTCCTGCCCAGCCAGGCGGAAAAGCGTTGGAAATCGCTGAGGTGACAGCGTATCTGGAACGATGTGGATGCAAAGAGTTCAATCTAAAGGAACTGAATCAGGCAATTATGATTCCCCATGAGACAGAGGTGTATGTGGGTAATATTTATCCTCTTCAGGTGAATGAGGAGATGACAATCCGTATCTCATTGGATAAAATGAACGCATATTGCCGCTTTTATCCCAGTTCGGAGGGTGGGACACAGGTGACTGTTAAGGAAATCCTCTCCGATCTTGCCATGAAGGGCATTACAAATGGAATCCGGCAGGAGGAAATTCTTCACTTCATGAATGATAAGGAATATTGTACGGACTACGTTTTTGCCATGGGAAAAATGCCGGTACACGGCAAAGATGCAAAAATAGAATACTTTTTCAATACAAACTTGAATTTGAAACCAAAGTATAACGAGGACGGTTCTGTAGATTATCGGGAACTGAATGTAATCAGCCATGTGAATGCGGGAGACTTGCTGGCTCGTGTCATCAAAGAAGACCCCGGCAGACCTGGCTCCGATATTTACGGGAAGGATGTATTGCCTCGAACCGTGAAAAAAATGAAGCTGGAATACGGAAACAATATTCGGCTTTCAGAGGATGGTACCGAGATTTATTCAGAGGTGACCGGTCATGCCAGTCTGGTAAATGACAAGGTTTTCGTTTCCGATGTCTATGAAGTCCCTGCGGATGTGGACAATTCCACTGGGAATATCAATTATCTCGGTAATGTTACCATCAAGGGAAATGTGAAGGGGGGATTTTCCGTAATCGCAAAAGGCGATGTGATTGTGGAAGGCGTGGTGGAAAATGCATTGATTCAGGCCGGCGGACAGATTATTGTTAAGAGGGGAATCCACGGAATGACCAAGGGTATTCTTCGGGCAGAGGGCAATATTATGTGCAAGTTTATTGAAAATGCCACAGTGATTTCCGGAGGATATGTGGAGACGGATTCCATCTTACACAGCCGTGTCTCAGCAGCAACTGAGATTCATGTAAAGGGAAAGAATGGTTTTATCACCGGTGGTGTGATTCAGGCAGGCAATCTGGTGGAAGCCCAGACCATCGGCTCTGATATGGGGGCATCTACCCGCATTGAGGTGGGAGTAGAGCCAGAAAAAAAGGCACGGTTTATGGAGCTTCAGAAGTTCATCCAACAGGAGAATAAGGCTATATCCCAGATTCGCCCCATTCTGATGAATTACAGTGAGAAGCTGGCGAATGGAGAGACACTGACAAAAGAAATCATCCAGTATATAGAGCAGTTGACGCAGGCTATGAAGGCAAAACAAGAGGAAGTGGAAGCAGTACAGGATGAATATGCACAGTTGCACACGATTCTGCTTCATAACAACAATGCAAGGGTACAGGTTTCCAAAACAATTTATACCGGTGTGACCATATGCATTTCTGAAGTCAGTCTGGTCATGAAAGAAAACAGGGATCATTGTCAGCTTGCTAAAAATCAGGGTGAGATTATCATTTCTACTTTATAATTGATAATCGGAAAAAGGGGTGTTACTTTGTCGATTCGTCCAATTGATTTTAACGGAGTCATCCAGCGGACGCAGGATGTAGGAAATCTGAAACAGCAGGAGAATGCTAAGCCTTTGGTGGATCAGCAGAATATCCAGATCGAGGTGCAAAAAGAAGAGTACCGTCAGTCTGAGCAGGTTCGCAGCAAGGAAAATGCCGATGGAGACGGACAGGAGCTGGATGCAAAAAACGGAGATGGGCGGGGCTATCAGGGGAATCAAAAGAAAAGAAAGAATCAGAAGCAGGAAGATCGTGTGGTGGTTAAGGGTGCGTCTTCCGGCTTTGATATCAAAATATAAAGGAATACTTGCGTTATGACCGGAGTAGAGATTGTTCTGATTCTGTGCGGTATGGCATTCGTGGTGGGAAGCTTTATGGTGACAGAGAAGCTTTCTGGAAAAGAACTGAACCGCATTGCAGAATTAAGTGAAACTGAGATAAAGACCATATTGGAAAAAAAATTAGCCGAGGCTGAAAGCAAAATCGATGATCAGATTGAGGATGCGATCGACGGATCGGTAAACCGGGTGGAACGAAGTCTGGATAAAACCACCAATGAAAAGATGATGGCCATTCACGAATACTCTGACACCGTTGTGGAAGAGATGAATAAAACCCACAACGAGATCATGTTTTTGTACAGCATGCTGAATGATAAGCATGGAGAGCTGACAGAATTGGCCGCAGAACTGGAACATCAAAAAAGTGAATGGATTCAGGAAGTGAGTCGCATACAGGAATCAGTACAAAGCCAGCTGGAGGAAGTGCCTGAGCCGGAAATTCTGCCGGAGCAGCCGGAGCTTTCCTTTAACCATAATGAGGATATTCTCTCCATGTATCAGTCGGGAAAGGAGCCGGTGGATATTGCAAAGGAGCTTGGTCTGGGAATCGGGGAAGTGCGGTTGGTCATTGAGCTGTTTAAGGGAGAACAGGAATCATGAGATTTAAATATTATTTGCGGGGGCTGGGAATTGGCATTATTGTAGCCACCGTGATTTTATCCATATCCTTTGCCATCCATGGGGATAATCTGTCGGATGCGGAGATTATGCGACGGGCAGAGAAACTTGGTATGGTGATGCCCGGCAGTGAAGGTGAAAACGGTACGGAAGCAGAGACAGAGATTAGTGAAGATTCCAAGGATACGAATCAGCAGGAAGATACCCGCCCGGAAACGGTGGAGAATGTGGATGATGCGGAGGAAGCACTTTCCGATACCGAAATGATTTCAGAGGATGGTACACAGCTGAAACTCACCATAGAAGTGGGGGATTCTACCTATTCCATTGCCCGGCGATTAGAGGAATACGGCTATGTGGAGAATGGAGATTCCTTCGCTAAATACATGCAGAGCAAGGGTTATTCCAAGCAGATGATGCCCGGTGAGGTAATTATTCCCCACGGTGCTACTCAGGAGGAAATTGCCAAAATTCTCATCACAGATCCAAATCTGCGATGAATGGATAAAAAATCATAGAAAAATGTGTAAAATCCCGAAAAGTCCCTTGCGTTCGGGATTTTTCTATGCTATAATTTCGAATGTTGTGATAACAAAAATCACATGCACCGATCAGAAGACGGGTGCCGCAAGGTTGTCATATGATAAGAAGTGCATGGAAGAAAAACCAAATGGAGGAAAGAAAAATGAGCGTTATTTCAATGAAAGAGTTATTAGAAGCAGGTGTACATTTTGGACATCAGACCAGAAGATGGAACCCTAAGATGGCTCCCTACATCTACACCGAGAGAAACGGTATCTACATCATCGACTTACAGAAGTCCGTAGGTAAAGTAGATGAGGCTTACAAGGCTATGGCTGAGATTGCAGCTGAGGGTGGCACTGTTCTTTTCGTAGGAACCAAGAAGCAGGCTCAGGATGCCATCAAGACTGAGGCAGAGCGTTGCGGTATGTTCTATGTAAACGAGAGATGGTTAGGCGGTATGCTGACAAACTTCAAGACCATCCAGAGCCGTATTGCAAGATTAAAGGCAATCGAGCAGATGCAGGAAGATGGAACCTTCGAAGTATTACCGAAGAAGGAAGTTATCCAGTTAAAGAAAGAGTTAGAGAAGTTAGAGAAGAACCTTGGCGGTATCAAGGAAATGAAGAAGATTCCGGATGTAATCTTCATTGTAGATCCTAAGAAGGAGAGAATCTGCGTACAGGAGGCTCATTCTTTAGGTATTCCGTTAATCGGTATTGCAGATACCAACTGTGATCCGGAAGAGTTAGATTACGTGATTCCTGGAAACGACGATGCAATCAGAGCTGTTAAGCTCATCGTATCTAAGATGGCAGACGCAGTCATCGAGGCAAATCAGGGAACAGTAGATGTTGACGTTGAGTTAGAGGCTGAGCCGGCAGAGTTTGCTGAGGAAGCAGTAGAGGCATAATCAAATAATCATTCGGAGGATAGAAAAATGGCTATTACAGCAGCAATGGTAAAAGAACTGCGTGAGATGACCGGCGCAGGCATGATGGATTGTAAAAAGGCATTAGGCGAGACAGACGGAGATATGGATGCCGCTGTTGAATACTTGAGAAAAAATGGTCAGGCAAAGGCTGAGAAGAAGGCAAGCAGAATCGCAGCTGAGGGTCTGTGTACCGTAGTGGTAAAGGATGACAAGACTGCAGCAGTAGTAGAGGTGAACTCTGAGACTGATTTCGTTGCAAAGAATGAGACCTTCCGTGATTTCGTAACAGCAGTTGCAAATCAGGCAGTAGAGTCTGATTCCGCAGACATCGATGCTTTCCTGGCAGAGGCTTGGAAAGAGGATACTTCTAAGACCGTGAAGGACGCATTGGTAGAGAAGGTTGCAGTGATCGGAGAGAACCTGACTATCCGTCGTTTTGAGAAGGTTGTTGCAGAGGACGGATGCGTGGTTTCTTACGTACACGGCGGTGGTAGAATCGGCGTTATCGTAGAGGCAGCTACAGCTACCGTAAACGATGCAGTGAAGGAAGCACTGACCAATATCGCTATGCAGATTGCAGCTTTGAATCCGAAGTATGTAAACAGAGATGAAGTAA
>JALEPL010000056.1 GCA_022766245.1 Lachnospiraceae bacterium
AAGATGTGTAAATAAAGGCTTGATTTTCACAAATGGTTATTCAAACTCAATCGTCCCCGGTGGCTTGCTGGTCAAATCATACATGACACGATTGACCCCTTTCACCTCATTGATAATTCGACTCATCACCTTCTGCAGCACCTCAAATGGAATCTCCGCTGCCTCCGCAGTCATGAAATCAATAGTATTCACCGCCCGCAGAGCTACGGCGTAGTCGTAGGTTCGCTCATCTCCCATGACACCTACGGAACGCATATTAGTCAAGGCTGCAAAATACTGGCCAATGCTCTTGTCCAGTCCCGCCTTGGCGATTTCCTCACGATAGATGGCATCAGCTTCCTGCACAATTTTTACCTTCTCGGCATTTACTTCACCGATGATACGAATACCCAGTCCCGGTCCAGGGAATGGCTGACGGAATACCAGATTCTCCGGAATTCCCAGTTCCAGACCGGCCTTACGAACCTCGTCCTTAAACAAGTCGCGAAGCGGCTCGATAATCTCCTTGAAATCTACGCAATCAGGCAATCCGCCCACATTGTGGTGGGACTTAATCACTGCGGATTCTCCGCCCAGTCCGCTTTCCACCACATCCGGATAGATGGTTCCCTGTACCAGGAAATCCACCGCTCCAATTTTCTTTGCTTCCTCCTCAAATACACGGATGAATTCCTCACCGATAATCTTTCTCTTAGTCTCCGGCTCGGTAACACCTGCCAGCTTCTTATAATAACGCTCCTGGGCATTGACGCGGATAAAGTTCAGCTCGTAGGGTCCCTCGGGGCCAAACACTGCCTCTACCTCATCCCCTTCATCCTTGCGCAGCAGACCGTGGTCTACAAAAACGCAGGTCAACTGATTTCCGATAGCTTTCGATAACAACACAGCCGCCACAGAGGAATCCACACCGCCGGACAGAGCACACAGTACCTTCCCGTCTCCTACCTTCTGTCGGATCTCCTGAATGGACTGCTCTACAAAGGAATCCATGCGCCAGCTGCCGCTGCAGCCACAGACACCACGGACAAAATTGTGTAGCATCCGGGTTCCTTCCTGGGTATGCAGGACTTCCGGATGGAACTGGATCGCATACAGATTTTTCTCCAGATTCTGGGCTGCTGCCACCGGACAGTCTGTCGTGTGAGCCACAATATCGAATCCATCTGCCACCTGTGAGATGTAGTCGAAATGGCTCATCCAGCAAATGGTTTTCTCAGACACATCTGTGAATAAAGGAGATGTCGTATCCACCATCACCTCAGTCTTACCATATTCTCTTATCGGAGCCTTCTCCACCTTGCCCCCCAGCACATGCATCATCAACTGTGCACCGTAGCAGAGGCCAAGAACCGGAATCCCTAGTTCAAAAAGCTCCTTTCTATAGGTCGGTGCTCCGTCTTCATAACAACTGTTGGGGCCACCTGTCAAAATGATTCCCTTGGGATTCATTGCTTTGATCTGTTCCAAATCTGTCCGATAGGAATAGATTTCGCAGTACACATTGCATTCACGCACGCGACGTGCCACCAACTGGTTGTACTGTCCGCCAAAGTCAATGACAATTACCTTTTCCTGATTCATGAAAAGCTTTCCTCCTGATGTTTATATCTTCTCCCATTATAAAGTAGCGCATACATAAAAACAAGCCTGTTAGACAAAAATACCCTGTCAAAAATGAGTTCCGAAACACAAGACTACTCAAAGGGAGAAAAAGAGTGCAGACCAAAATTCTTGATCTGCACTCTTCATAATACTTATGTATTGTCCTGCGCAAATTACATCAAGCTGATTAACTTTGCCTTCTCAGCGCTGAACTCTGCCTCTGACAAAATGCCGGCATCCTTTAACAACATCAATTTGTCCAATTTTTCCTTGAACTCATCAACGGTGATCTTCTCATCACTCATTACTGCTTCCTCCTCTCCCATATGAGTTATCGGCTCGCTCACAGTCTCCTCCTGAGTAGCTGCTGTGATATGTTCATCTGCCTGAGCTGCTCTGGCTGCTTCTTCAGCCTGAGCCAGTGCCTTGGCTGCCAACTCTTCTAATGCTCTCTCCTCGGCCATCTTAGCCTCTTCTGCTGCCTTTGCTGCAGCTGTTGCCTCTCTTGCTCTTGCAGCCTCTGCCTCGGCTCTTGCCTGAAGTTCTGCCTCTTCCCTTGCTTTTGCTGCAGCTGCTGCTTTCGCCTCTGCCTCAGCTCTTGCCTTCGCTTCTTCCTCAGCACGAAGTGCCTCAGCGGCTAATCTCGCAACCTCCTCAGCCTTTCTAGCTTCCTCCTCTGCTGCCAGTCTAGCTGCTTCCTCAGCCTTTCTAGCTTCCTCTTCTGCTGCCAGTCTAGCCTCCTCTTCCGCTTTTCTAGCAGCCTCTTCCTTCTCAGCTAAACGCTTCTTGTAAGCAAGATCCTTCTCACGTTTCTCATTTTCAAAGAACGCTTCTTTTGTCTTGGCAATTGCAGAAATCCACTCATCACAATTCTGTACACCAAGAACAATCACATATTCCTTGGTCCCATCATAGGTCTGATACTTTGTGTACTCAATCTGTAATGCCGTGTCACCATTAATCTCCACCTCAGAAGCTTTACGAATCTGTGCCATACCGATGTTAATTGAAATCGTGTACTGACTTAAATCACCAGTGCCCTCAACCCAAAAGCCTTCACCCTCTATATGTGAAGGGTATAATTCAAGGCGAAGCGGATACTTCTTAGCGCCCAAACGACCTTTTTTAAATTCTCCATGATATCTCAAAATTGGTTCCATAATTTACCCCTCTTTTCCAAATAGATTTTTTATAGGAATATACTATACCAAAAAAAACATTTTGTCAAATACTACACCTAGTAATTTTACAAAAAGTACACAATATTTTGTAGATATTGCACGAAATATTTCTTCTTTTTCTGTCCATACTGTTTATATGAAACAAAGAGTATCCGTCAAACCACTGTCATATTATACATTTTGTTTTTTTACTGCCTCAATGTCAGGCTACCTGTGGGAGGTCCTCATTTATTTCTTCCAAGAGGGTACATTTACCAATCGTGGATTTCTTTACGGTCCATGGCTTCCGGTATACGGAACCGGTGCAATACTCCTGTCTATCTTGCTCCACAGTCAGTACCGTCTTCCCCTGCGTGTTTTTTTGCTGTCCATGCTAATCGGTACCTTGGTCGAATTGGCAGTAGGCTTTTTTTTAGACTATTTCTGGGGACTTCGTTACTGGGACTACACCGGCTGGACCGGAAACTTCCACGGATACATCTGCCTGTTATCCGCTTTAGGCTTTGGTTTTGCCGGAGTATTATGGATTTGTATACTGTCACGTTTCCTGTCATATTTATGGAATAAAATACCAGCATCCCTACAGCATATCATCCTTATACTGTTGGTGCTGGCATTTCTCATCGACTGCTCCGCAGCTTTGATCCTTCCCAATCACGGCAAAAACATAACCTTTTAATTTGTTTCTTTTCGTGTTTGTATTCCCGGGAATGAAATTTGCTATTCATCGAGAAACACTGTTCCCAAAAGAGCAACAAAATTGCCCCTTCTAATCAGACGTGCATGTGAAGATACTTCTCCCGTGTGGCCATTCCGCCCCTGATATGACGTTCGGATTTATTCACATCCAGAACCTTTCTGGCTTCTTTCGCCAGCGGCGGATTGATGTGAGTCAGCCGGTCCGTCACGTCTTTGTGTACAGTAGATTTCGAAATCCCGAATTGCTTTGCTGTCTGGCGTACTGTGGCATTATTCTCAATAATGTATCTGGCGATTTCTACCGCTCTTTCTTCTATATATCCTTTCAAGGAATTACCCCTGTCAACTTGTTTATCAAATTGTATGCAGGGTATTTTCTGTTTAGTACCAGGAAAATAAAAACTCCCGGAAATGAACTTCCCGGGAGTGCTTTTGCCGCCAATCTCTTACAAATGAATCACTGGTGCGAAATCCTCTGTGTCTCCACAGATGATTCCACCTTTTTTTTCTAGAATTAAGCGGAAAATCCGCTCCACTTGCTGATAATTCTCCGGGTCGATGGTGACATAGAAGAGACTCTTTGTTCCATGCTCTGCCAGAAAGGCATTGCTGTAGTCATCCTTTAAGTCCGCCTCCGTTGCCTCAAAATCTATGGATTTCGCCTCGGGCAGCTCAATTTCTGCCACTCCTGCCTCATTCCACACCTGAACACTGATTTCTTCACCATCCAACGCCTGAGCCAATTCTGCCACCGTAAGCTCAAACGGGCATAGATACAACCATTCCCTGGGCTTTCGCAGTGCTTTTTCATTTGTTTGTCTGATTCGTTTTAATTTTGACTTATTCTTCATATTCTACAGAATCTTACAGGAAAATATATTTGCATATAAACAATACTGTAAGAATATACATCAACGGTGTAATCTTCTTTGCCTTTCCGCAGATCAGATTGATAATCACATAAGAGATAATACCAAATGCGATACCCTCAGAAATACTGTAGGTCAAAGGCATTGCGATTAAGCAAAGGTAAGCCGGAATTGCCTCTGTCAGATCGCTAAAGTCAATATCCACCACAGCGCTCACCATCAGGAATCCCACGAAAATCAATGCCGGAGCTGTTGCAAAGCTGGGGATTGCAATAAAGATCGGAGACAGGAAAATTGCTACTAAGAACAAAAATCCGGTAACTACTGCAGTAAGACCCGTTCTACCACCTTCAGATACACCGGAAGAGCTCTCTACAAAAGTAGTAGTAGTAGAGGTTCCTAATACAGCGCCTGCGGAAGTAGCGATGGCATCTGCCAAAAGTGCCTGCTTAATGCGGGGAAGCTTGCCATTCTTGTCCATCATGTTTGCCTTATTGGCCACACCGATCAGGGTTCCTAAGGTATCAAACATATCCACGAACAGGAATGCAAAAATAACTACAAGCAAGTCAAATACCCTGATGTTCGTATCCTGGATATTAAAGCACTGTCCAAATGTGGAACCAATTGCTGTCAGATCAAAGCTGGACCATTTCGGTAACAGATCGGATCCGGTGTATAATCCGGTAAGCTGGCATACGATACCAATGAGCCATGTCGCAACGATTCCGATTAAGATGGAACCCTTTATCTTCTTTACGTAAAGGATTGCAATAATCAAAAATCCCACCAGTGCAAGCAATGCTGCAATTCCGGTATTGCGGAAATCACTGGTAAAATCGACTAAAGTAACAAGTGTGCTGCCTCCTACGACAACTCCTGCATTCTGCAAACCGATAAAGGCGATGAAAAGACCGATTCCAACGGATACGCCCTTCTTTAACTGCATGGGAATGGCATTAAAGATTGCCTCACGCACATTGGTCAAAGAAAGAACAATAAAGATAATACCCTCGATGAATACAGCAAGGAGCGCAAGCTGCCAGCTATATCCCCTGCCGTCAGCGGAACAGACTGTATATGCAAAATATGCATTCAGTCCAAGTCCCGGTGCCAGTGCAAAGGGATAGTTTGCCAGAAATGCCATACACAGACATCCGATAAAGGAAGCCAGTGCAGTTGCCATCAGAACCGCATTGGGATCCATTCCTGAAGCAGAAAGAATTGCCGGGTTCAGTGCCAGAATGTATGCCATCGTCATAAATGTAGTGATTCCAGCTACAACCTCGGTTCTGACATTGGTGTTGTTCTGTTTAAGCTTAAACAGTTTTTCAAACATTTTCAATTTCCTCCATTTTGTATTTTTTATCTAAAAGCCCTTAGGGCTCTAAGACCAAGCAGATACTTATTTTCCTTCATAGCTCACCACAGATGCCACATCGTAACCGGACAGCTTTTCTCTGCCCTTCAGTCCAGCCAGCTCTAAAAGAAAAATCATTTTTACGACCTCTCCTCCCAGCTGTTCCACCAGCTTTGCTGCTGCCTCTATGGTTCCGCCGGTAGCGATCAGATCATCCACCAGCACCACTTTCTGTCCGGGTTTGATGGAATCTTTATGCATCTCAATCGTCGCAGTTCCATACTCCAGATCATAGGTCTGGGAAACAGTTTCACAGGGAAGTTTACCCTTTTTCCGTATCGGTACAAAAGCTTTTCCCAGTGCATAAGCGATGGGCATACCAAATATAAATCCTCTGGACTCGGTTCCTGCAATCACGTCAAAATCTACGTTCTCCAACAGACCGATCATCTCGTCTATGGCCAGCTTTAATCCTTCTGCATCCTGCAATACAGTGGTAATATCGCGAAATATGATACCCTCCTCCGGAAAATCCGGAATGCTTCTGATGTAATCCTCTACTTTTTTCATTTGCGTTTTTCCTCTCTAATTTGTACATATTATATAATTGTTTAAAACAGATTTATGCAAAACCGCATAAATCGTATGAAAACGTATAGATAGCAAAATTTGGTAACTGTACAGAACTGTGAAGTACTGAACAGATACAAGATTTGCATAATCCTCTTCTACCAGGAAAGCACTTCTGCTCCATCCTCCGTGACCAGAACCTGGATTTCCCACTGGGCGCTGGGCAGTCCGTCCTCTGTATAGACAGTCCAGTTATTTTCGTCATCAATATAGATTCCTACCTCTCCCATGTTTACCATAGGTTCAATGGTGAATACCAGTCCCGGCACCAAAAGCATCTCTGTGCCTGCCTTGCTATTATAACCTACCCAGGGTTCCTCGTGGAAGTCCTTTCCTATCCCATGTCCGCCAATTTCCCGGACAATGGTGTATCCATTGGCGTAGGCGTGGTCATGTACCGCCTGCCCCATATCCCCCAAAAATCCCCAGGGTTTCACTGCCTCCAGGCCTTTATCCAGACATTCTCTGGCAACTTGCACCAGACGTTTTTTCTCCGGACTCACCTCACCAATCATATACATCCGTGAAGAATCAGAATAATATCCATTTAAAATAGTGGAACAATCCACATTGATAATATCCCCTTCTTTTAATATGATATCCTCAGAAGGAATGCCATGACATACTTCATTATTGATGGAAGTGCAGACACTTTTGGGGAATCCCTCGTAATTCAACGGTGCGGGGATGCCTCCCATGGCAGTGGTCTTCTCATACACCATGCGGTCGATTTCCTCTGTGCTCATACCTGCTTTGATGTGTTCTCCCACATAGTCCAGTACCGCCACATTAATCTTGGCACTCTCCTTGATTCCTGCAATATCTGCAGGTGTCTTGATAATATTATGGCCGGGCACCACATGTCCCTGTTCCCGAAAACGTTGTATCTTTTCGTCAAATGCCTGATGACAGGTCTTATATTTTCTCCCACTTCCACACCAACACGGGTCATTTCTTCCTATTTTTGATAACATATTTTCACTCTTTCTTTAATGAGTCAACGTAATATTTCCAAAATCTATACGTTCCCACAATTTTTCCTTAATCTGATAGCTGTGTTGCTCCAACAGCTTTTCATACGGCCGCTCCCCGGTATTGTATCCATCGAAATCACTGTGCTGGGACTCAGCATATATTTGCTGATATTTCTCTGCCAGTGCTTTCTTCTCCAGCTCTACATCCAACTGCTCCCGTGTCACGCCCAGATGCTGTCGTCCATACTCAGACAAATCCAACCAGAAATCCTCTTGGGTCATGGACAGCTCCTCCAAATCCTCGTCCTCCAGCGCAATTCCCTCCTGCTGTGCCATCTGATAAAAAATCTCATCATGCACAGCCATGTCAATGACAGCCTGCTTAGCCAAAAGCTTTACGAATCCGCCATTATTCAAATATACATTCCAATAGGCTTCCGGGTTACTGTAATCATAAGCCAGTGCCTGCTGCTCCACCAGCTGTTCTTCGTATGCAATATAAACAGCCAAATCCCCCAGTGTCAATTCTCTTCCATCCACAATAAGTACTGTTTCCTCTAAGTGCTGATTGTAGACCAGCTTACCGGTATGATCCGAACGATAGATGGCCGCAAATGCGACAGCCACTACAATCATGAATAAAACAGCTGCCGTCAACAGCTTATCCTGCCTGCTCATCCCCCACCCCTACAGAACGCGTCGCACAGACAGGATGGTCCGGTATGTAGCCGAACCGGAACAAATTCCCGTGCTGGAGCTCTTTGCATGGACAATGCCTCCATTTCCTGTATAGATAGCCACATGTCCTGCATAGCAGATAATGTCACCCGGCTGAGCATTGGCATAACTGACCTCACTTCCGCAGTTTCTCAACGCACTGGAGCTGTGGGGCAGACTAATTCCATAATTCGCATAGACACTCATCACAAAACCGGAGCAGTCGCATCCATTGGTAAGGGATGTCCCACCCCAGACATAGGGGTTCCCGATAAAACTATTGGCATAGGCCACTACGCTGCTGCCACTGACATTCGTGGTATAAGCGGGATTTTTTCCACTATCCTCCGGTGTGGTAGTACTGCCTTCCTCCCCGGAACCTTCCTGACTATTCTGAGACTGACTTGCTGCCGCAGCAGCCGCTGCAGCAGCCTGTCTCTGTTGTTCCGCCCGAATCAGTGCATTCTGTTCATCCACCGTTTGTTTGTATTGATCCGCCAGAGCCCGGGCAGTCAACAACTGGGTATCAAAATCCTCCATCTGAGCCTGTTTCTGTGCAATCATACTCTCATACTCTGCCTGCTGCTCCTGATAGGATTCCTGTACTTCCTCCAGTTCTGCCTTCTCAGCCTCCACCTGCACCTTCAGATCTGCTACCTGCTGGCAAATTTGCTGATAATTAGCAAGCATATTATGATCATAGTTATATACCTGCTTTGCATACTCCACACGATTCAGCAGATCGGAAAAACTGGTTGCCCCCAGGATAGCCTCCATATAGCTTCCATCTCCATTCTCGTAGAGATACTTGATTCGAAGCTTCATCGCCTCATACTGGGCAGCTTCCTTCTCCTGTGCCTCAACCAGTTGGGCATTCACTTCATCCAGCTGAGCCTGCTTGTCCATCAGCTCACCATCCAACACATCCAGATTCACAAGCACCTGTACCAGTTCTGCATCCAGTTCGTCAATCTGAGACTGCAGTTCCGTCTGTTTTCCCTCTATCTCATCTATGGTCGCATTGGCGGAATCCAGATTGGCCTGAGCCTCATCTTTTTTATTCTGTGCATCTGACAGGCTGGTAGCCTTCACATCTGCAGCGGACAAAAAGACAAGCAGGCAGGCCAACCCCAGCGCCACACATCTGCCAATCTTATTCTTTTTTTCCTTTCGTCTTGCTTCACTTCTTTTGCACAATTTCATCCTTGGCTCCTTTAAACTCCCATGCACATAAGTATAGCACTGCTACACAGTCTTTACAATTAACAATTTATCACCTTTTCCGATTTTTGTCTGCTCTAAACCATTTATTTCCACAAGCTGACTAACAGTGGTATGGTTTTCCTTTGCAATATTCCATATGGTATCTCCTTCTTTCACCAGATACCCCACCATACCCGGCCGCTTCTGAAGACTGGCCAGATCCATATCCTGTTCCTTCAAATCCAATATTCGTGGTATCTGCTGCATAGAAAAAGCCAGGAGATTTAAATTGACAACTGCCTTGATATCTACCCTTCCATTATCCGCCAAAAGAGCCGTGAGCTGTTCAATGCCGCTATCCAGTTCAAACGAGATATCCGCCGTGGCGTAAGGTACCTCGATAAACTGTTCAAACCCCAGCGTTCCTTTGTAGGTTCCCACCGGAATAGAATCATCCGTTGTGACATACATCAACTCGATTTCCAGACTTCCCTCCACCTGTACGCCCTGCTCCATCACCTTCGTCTCGTCTACATAGACTTTACCCTCACAGGAACAAATCTGCAAGATATCATTCTGCTCCGGTGCCAGGGTAAGCCGGTCACTGATTCGACATTTGGCATAGTTTTTGGCCAGAAGCTGCTCCAGTGTAATATCCTCATTAACCGGCATAATATCTTTTTCTAAGGAGTACACATCCTCCACCACATTCACATTCTCTTCCTGCCAGATACTGATATCCAGCTCCAGAGTCATGTCAAGGGACAGCATTCTGTCTTCCCCATCATAGTCTGCCTGTACCTCCAGTTCGGTATTGCCCGGTTCCACCTTGATTTGATACAGTAGATTGTCTTCATACTCTTCGCATGGCACACTGCCCCGGATGGGCACAGACTGTTCCAGCCACTCCAGTCGTCGTTCCTCTCCCTGGGCATAATACAGGAGATATATCAGTATTTCTCCGGTAATCTGCACCGCTTCCTCAGAGAGTTTTGTCTCCACGCCGCGAAGCTGCACGCTTTTCCAGAGAATCTGCTCCACATTCGGCTGATTAGCCCCCAGGGGAATTTCCTGCTTCACCCGGAACTTATCCCTCTTGCAGCTGAGAAGCTGCAACACTTTTTTCTCGTTCTTTAGCATTTCCAGAGAATAATCAGAATGAATATCCGTTATGATCTGCTCCTTTTTCACATCCTGAACCACAGCCCGCAGCATAAACAGCGCCCGAATACTCAGTTTCCGGGAGTTGATAATCCCTATGGTAATATCCTCCATCTCTGCTGTTACATGAACCGGATCCAGCTCATCCACTCCATCCATGCACAACATTTCCTCAAAGGGAATACTGCCACTCAGACAATCCATTTTTTTATCCGACATATCATTGCGGTAGAGCACCTCGAAGCACAAGCTTCCCTTTACATAAACATGTTCATCATTGATATGGATATTGTCAAAACGAACAAAGCCTCCCGCTTTCACTACCTTTACAATATCAGGTTTATAATCCACCAGATTATAGTCCTCATCAATGGTAACCTGGCTTCCTGCCCTGCCCTTTTCATATTTCCTATGTATATAAGATTTTTCTATTTCCACGAAAAAAGTCCCCTTCCTGATTTTATACCATTCTATTCAGGAAATAGGGACTTTATGCTTCTTAACATAACTTCATGCGAATCTCTCTCGTAATAATGTCTGTATAACTGAAGGATAAAAGCTGAGGCGGGTTCCCCTCATTCTCATCCTGTACCAATACGGTAAACACGCTGGGATATGCGTTCTGTATCACACCCTTCTGGATGTCTACCTTATTGCGTCCTCTGTCCAGTTGGATCAGTACATCACTTCCACACTGACTATGAACAGATGCCCGAACCTTTGATAAATCTGCTTGCTGCATATTCACGTCCTCCTTCTCTATTCACAGGAGCATTGAACCAGGTACATTCAATATACGTCCTAAGGGAACTTCCTATTCGATTGGACTCTTCCCGAGATGTATTATACCACTTTGTGAAAAATCTGTCAAAGGAAAACTCTACAAAAAGCACACGTTCTTGTTTTGGCTCGTCACGCTCACCACAATATATGGGAAACTGGGGCTCTTAACCACTGCTTCATTTTCCCCCGGTCCAACCAGGGATGTTTCAATACATACCGCATTACTGCTCAGATATACATCCTTCACGGAAATGCTGTACCCGCCGGTTTCCTGTTCCCCGTAACCTCTGGCTATATAGAGCACACCATCACACTCATAAGTGAGTTTGAAATTCATCTCCTTTTGTTCCTCAATGCGTTCCCTCAGTGCCTGGGGAATATCATATTCCTCCACAATGGTAAAATCCAGATCTTCCACCCGGTTTCCATCCGTTGTCTCGATTCCGCATCCGAAAAGTATGGTTCCAAACAGTAAGACCAAAATAAGCCTAATTCCTCTTTCTTTCATATTGTATGGCCTGCTCCATTTTTCACACCGGTCTTGCGCGGTTTTCGACTTATTACCAATATATGCAAAAAATTTTTTTTTATGCCTGCCGGTGTATTCTTGTATTTCCTTCTATCATATAGTATACTTTGGGCGTAAGTGTGAAAAGAAATGAGGTATCCTTATGATTCGTGCCATATTTGTTGTCATATTTGTCCTTCTCTTTCTGATTCTGGGAATCCCGGTATTGGGAATCGAATGGATCATTCGTAAATTCAATCGCCATGCTGCCGACCTTAGCAGTCTGCGCATTGTTCAATGGGCATTCCGCGTCATCCTTTTTCTCTGCGGAACAAAGCTCACTTTGTTGGGAGAGGAAAATGTCCCCAAGGACCAGCCGGTACTCTATATCGGTAATCATCGCAGCTATTTCGATGTGATTATCACCTATTCCCGTTGTCCGGGTCTTACCGGCTATATTGCCAAAGATAATATGGCCAAAGTTCCTCTTTTATCTACCTGGATGAGACGTCTTTACTGCCTGTTTCTAAACCGGGAAGACATGCGTAAGGGATTAAAGACCATTCTGCAGGCCATCGATCAGGTGAAGAAAGGCATCTCTATATGCATTTTCCCTGAGGGTACCAGAAATCGTACCAAGGAAGAGATGCTGCCTTTCCATGCAGGTTCCTTCAAAATAGCAGAAAAAACAGGCTGTCCCATTATTCCTATGGCTATTACCAATTCAGCCGAAATATGGGAAGCCCATTTTCCTTCTATCCGCAGCGCACATGTCACGATACAGTACGGAGAACCGATTGTATTCTCCAAGCTCTCCAAAGAAGATCAAAAGCATCTCAGCGATTATGTGCAAAACCAGATTCATTTGATGTTAACGAAAAATACCGCGCATAGTGATGATGCAAAAACTTTGTAATCACTCCGTCAGTTCTTTTACCACTGATGTAAACTCCATAAAATGGGAAGCCTTGACCAACACGGTGTCTTGTTCTTGCAACACCTGCAACAGTTTTGGGATTATGGCTTCCTTTTTTACTTCATAGACAACCGGGAGATCCGGATTGCTTGCTTTAGCCCCCTTCACGATCTCCTCCGCCAGAGTTCCCACGCAAAACAGATAATCTATAGGGCAGTGGCCGGCATACTCACCCACGTCATAGTGAAGCTTTCTCTCCTCTTTTCCCAATTCCCCCATATCTCCAAGCACTGCGATTTTTCGCCCCTTCGCGGTTGATAATACGTCCAGCGAAGCACGCATGGAGACAGGATTTGCATTGTAACAATCATCAATCACAGTGATTCCTTTCGCATGAATCAAATTAGTTCGCCCACTGATGGTTGCTGCTCTGGAGGCACCAATAGCAATCTCCTCCAGAGACATTCCCAATTGTCGTGCCACTGCAGCTGCAGCCAACACGTTGTATACATTATGTGCTCCAGGGATGGGTTCTGAAACCTTACAAGCATCCTGTCCGGCATGCAGTACCATGGTCATTCCACCCAGCCCCTCATCCTGAATTTGATCTGCCCATATATCCGTCTCACACAGACTTTTTCCGGAAATCCCATAGAAAACAGGCTTTTCTCCCGCCACCTGCACTATCTGGGAAAGCTTGTCGTCATCTCCATTCAATACCACTGCTCCGCCGGAATGCAAATGCGCAAAACACTCTGTTTTTGCCTTCAAAATCCCATCTCTTGTCTTTAGATTTTCCAGATGGCACATGCCAATATTCGTTATCACGCAGATATCCGGCTGAGCCATTCCGGCAAGCATATGCATCTCTCCAAAATCCGAAATTCCCATTTCCAGTACAGCGATCTGATGCTCTGGCTCGATGCGAAAAATCGTAAGTGGAAGACCAATTCCATTGTTGAAATTTCCTTCGGTCTTAAGTACCGGGTATCTCACTCCAAGCACCGCCGCTATCATTTCCTTCGTGCTGGTCTTTCCTACGCTTCCGGTAATTCCCACCACCTTCACATCAATCCATTCCCGATAATATGCAGCCAGCGCCTGCATCGCTGTCACTGTGGATTCCACTAATATATACCCTGCCAGGACACCCTCCGGTTCTCTCTGGCACAGCGCAGCAGTCGCACCTTTTTCTAACACTCCGGCCACAAAATCATGTCCGTCTACCCGCTCACCAGGAATAGCAACAAACAAATCCCCTTCTGTCACCTTACGACTGTCAATCTGTACACCGGTAATACACTTTTCCAGATCATCCACCGGTCCCACATAGGTTCCTCCACAGACTTCTGCCACTTTCTGTAATGAAATTGCCTTCATACAAAATCTCCTTTTTCCTGGTTCCTATTATTCTGCCTGATATTTTTCCATGGAAAGATCTACCAGTTCCTGACACAAGGTTTCAAAATCCATACCCACCACAGCTGCCTCCTGCGGAAGCAGACTGGTAGGCGTCATTCCCGGAAGAGTATTGGCCTCCAGGCAGTAAATCTGATTATTATTATTCAACAGAAAATCAATGCGTGAATAGCTGGTAAGCCCAATTCCGGCTGCTGCCTCCTCTGCATAGTGCTGCATCTCACAGGTAAGCTCCTCCGGCAGCTCCGCCGGGCAAGTTTCCACCGCACTACCCGCCTTGTACTTATTCTTGTAATCATAGAATCCCTCAATCGGCGCAATCTCAATGATAGGCAACGCTTTCCCCCGGATGACACCCACAGAAAATTCTCTGCCTTCTACATATTCTTCCACCAGAATCTCATCCTCATAGAAGAACGCCTCGTCCAGTGCCGCCTGATATTCCGCCTCATCCCGGACAATGGACACTCCGATGCTGGAACCTCCACAATTAGGTTTCACCACACAGGGCAGTGATAAACCTGTGTCTGCAAAAGAATCCAACCGTTCACTCCTCTTCATAGAAATCCCCTGGGGACAAGGTACTCCCGCCTCGCGGAAAAACTGCTTTGCAATATTTTTATTCATGCAGATTGCACTCTCCAAATAACCGCTTCCAGTATATCGAATGCCGTATAAATCAAAGACCGCCTGAATCTTACCATTCTCTCCGTTCTCTCCATGTAAAGCCATAAATACCATATCTGCCATACGGCACATCGCAATCACATTGGGACCGAAAAAGCAGGCCGACTGATCCTTTCTGTTTCGTTTCACCTGCTCTATATCCGGCGCCGTCTCCGGTATCCCGGACACCTTCAGACTGACCTCCTCTGAGCGTGAGAAAATGTCACTGATCTCCTCCTCACTCTCATGGTATCCCATAAACACATCCAAAAGAATCACTCTGTGTCCCTTCTTCCGCAATGCAGATGACACCATGCTTCCCGTAATCAGGGATACATCCCGCTCCGTGCTAAGTCCTCCAGCTAATACCACGATATCCATGTTTTTTCTCCTTTTATAGAAAATTCCATCTTAATAAATTACATATTCAAGCATAAGTTTATACCTTTTTTTTGTATCTGGCAAGCTGATATCCCACCCGGACTTCCCCCTGTGTTACTGTTCACTCCCTATGGTCGTTCCAGTAACGGCATAAGCATTGGCTAAATTTACATTGTTTCAACACACCAGGCAGATTGGTTCCATTCTCCTTACCTTGCGAAAATTCATGGCCCCAAACAGGGTTTCCACACGTTCCCTGTAGTCCGCAGAATGCTCCTCCCCACCTTCGGAATTTTCGGCAAGACAATCCATGAGATATGGCAATACAAATAATTGTCCCTGTTCCCGGCAAAGACTAATTCCCTCCCGGCACATTTTACAGCACTGCTCCCGCATACCTATTTCTGCATACATAAGGGCACAATTATACTGTATCATTGGATAAATTTTCACCTTTTCCTCTGCTGTTACAGGTCTTTTGTCCAAATACACTTTCAGCCCATCCCACAATAGGAATGCCTCCCGATATTCTTTTTTACGTAAATGTTGGATTGCAATGTTATTGAGAATGATCATCTCATCAAAAGTATAGAAACGCTTTAACGTTATAGATTCCCCAGTATTAAGTCCGGTCAGAGACAATGCCTGCCGCAGTTCTTCCATCACTTCTTCCGGCGGTACTCCCCTTCTATAAAAAATGATTGCCCACATGTACTGCACGAACTGGATACTCAGAGCATCCTGCTGGCCCTCCTTGGGAAAGTGCTGCTCCAAAAGTCTTCCTGCCTGTTCCACATCATTATCTGCAATACACCGTTTAATTTCATAAATAATGTTCTGTTGTTTAGCATCCGCCTGGGATAGCTGTATCCGCTGCACATAGGACGACTTCCCAATCCGCTGAAGCAGCGCCTCATAATTCCGTCTGCGTGGAATACAGGTTCCGTTTTCAATCTTTGATATGGTACCCACCGAACATATGCCAAAAGCCAATTCTTCCTGAGTTAAATTCAGTTCCTTTCTGGCTTGCCGCAGCATATCCCCAAAATAGTAATGCACCAATACTTTTCTCCCCCTTCTTCATAAGCTTTTGTAAACTGTTCCGTAACCTTCACCTTCCTTTCCTTGGCACAATGTGCCTAACAGTTACTCTCCCACAGCATTATAACACAAAAAAGCGGCACCTCGACTTTGCGATTTGACGATGTCCTCGCCAAATCACAAATCCGGTACCGCCTTAGAGAATCCCCTCCAATAGAAACGCCTTCTACAAAAGGCTTCTACAATTCAGGCTCGATCAAACCGTATGTATTTCCCTTTCTCTTGTAAACTACATTAACATTGTCATCCTCTGCATTGACAAACACGAAGAAGTCATGTCCAAGGAGCTCCATCTGTACACATGCATCCTCCGGATACATGGGCTTCATATCGAACTTTTTGGTGCGGATAATCTTAATCTCATCCTCACCCTCTGTGTCCTTCTCAATGAACTCCGGCTGGAAATAACTGCTGTTCTGCTTCTGTGCGATTAATTTGTGCTTATACTTCTTCAACTGTCTCTCAATGATCTCCTCCACCAGATCAATGGAAACATACATATCATTGCTGACCTGCTCGGAACGAATGATGTGTCCCTTCACAGGAATCGTAACCTCGATTTTCTGTCTCTCCTTTTCCACACTTAAGGTTACATAGACTTCGGCATCCGGAGTAAAATACTTCTCCAGCTTGCCAAGCTTATCCTCCACTGCTGCCTTCAGGCCGTCTGTCAATTCGATGTTTCTTCCACTAATTGTAATACGCATGATGCCCAACCCCTTTTTTGTAAAATTTGATACAGACTGCTTTTTCAGGATTCCCGTAATTTTCGTGTGGTACGGAAATCCATGATCTATTATCATGTTCATATTATACTATTTCATTTTTGCTTTTACAAGTTTTTTGTGTATTATGTTCAAATTTTATGCTAAACTATGTTTGGAAAGGAGGTCTTCTATGAAAACCGCTTTAATTACAGGTGCATCCCGGGGAATCGGTCGCGCCATTGCTCTCAAATTTGCCCAGAACCAGTACCATCTGGTACTGAATTGTTATCAATCCACCACTGTGTTAAATGATTTCGCCGAAACGCTTCGGCAGACTTACCACATTCAGGTAATCACCTGTATCGGAGACGTAAGCGACCACAACTTTGTTTCGAATATGGTAGATACCGCAATCCATCAGTTTGGTCACATCGATGTGTTAGTCAACAATGCCGGCGTCTCCTATATCGGACTTTTTTCTGACATGCGTTACGAACAGTGGCAGAATCTCATGAATACCAATGTCTCCTCTGTCTTCTCCTGTTGCAAATGCGTCATTCCATCCATGGTAAACCGCAAATCTGGTCACATCGTCAACATTTCCTCCGTTTGGGGAAAGGTGGGTGCGTCCTGTGAAGTCGCATACTCAGCCAGCAAAGGAGCGGTCAATGCACTGACCAAGGGACTGGCAAAAGAACTTGCTCCCAGCAACATCCAGGTAAATGCCATTGCATGCGGTGCCATTGATACCGATATGAATGCCTGCTTCAGCGTAGAAGAACGGGCAGCTTTAGAATCAG
The DNA here is from genome assembly GCA_022766245.1 of Lachnospiraceae bacterium. GTDB lineage: Bacteria > Bacillota > Clostridia > Lachnospirales > Lachnospiraceae > Roseburia_C. The sequence continues at coordinate 17,678 of JALEPL010000056.1, forward strand.
AGATTCCGGCTGGGCGCTATGGCACTCCGACAGAAGTAGCCGATCTGGTCTATCAGCTGGCGTGTGCTTCCTCCTATCTCACCGGACAAGTAATCACTTTTGACGGTGGCTGGATTTGATTCATATATGTGAATAATTTTAAATCTGCGAACCAGCTAGGCGGTTCGCTGATTTTTCCATTTCTTTCCTTTTCTTGTTCTAAAATATATGGTAACTATTCAGAGCCAAGGCAATTTTCATGAAATTGCAAATCATGCTTGCATGCACGAATGAGCATATTTATGAAAATTTCGCAACTGTTCAGAACAGCCCGAACCACATGCTGATGACTATGGCAGATAGGGTTCTGAATAGGTACAAATATACTTACCAAACAAGAACCGGAGGAATCATATGAATATTGGAGCACGAATTAAATATTTACTGGACGAGGCGGATATGACTCAAAGGGAACTGGCTGAGGTTCTACATATTTCCCCCTCAACTTTAAACGGATATATCAAAAAAGGCAAGGAACCGGATTTCGACATGCTAATCCGCCTTGCCAGTTATTTTAATACCACCACCGACTATCTGTTGGGACGTGCCAATCTGCGCAGCTCCACGGACCAGCCCATCAATAAAGAGGAAGGACAGCTATTAGGTATTTATCGCCTATTACCTCCTACACAGAAACAAATTATCCTGGAAAATGTCATGAGTCACTATCGACACGTCTGCAATTCTGATTCCTTTCCACTGAAAAAGCCACAATCAGCAAACCAATCACAGTCATAATTTCTCCCACCAGAAGGGCCGGAAATGTCTCCTCCCCACGAATCAATGTTCCTCCCATGATGCTTGCCACCACACTGCTCAGAGTCAGCATACCAGTGACAAACGCCTGTCCTTTTACCACATCCTGAGCTTCTACCACACGGGAAGCATAATAGACAGATGCCGCAGTAAACAATCCATAACCAAAGAACTGTATGGGCTGAGCCACCATCAAAATAGCCACAGAAGGAGCAAACAGAGTAATTCCATGTTTGATTACAAATGCAAGAGAAGAAATGATTAAAAGTGCTGCGCAGCTGATTTTTTTCTCAATCCGGGTAAACAATGCGTTCGCCGGAATTTCCACGATAGCGCCTAGAAAAAAAGCCACTCCCATTTCTCCGCTTCCTCCCCCCAACGGTGTCAGAATCTGGATATAAAAACTGTTAATAAAATTATGGGCCGAAATCATCAAAGTACATCCGGCTAAAAACAGCATAAATCGCTTGTATTTTCTCACAAACGCCAACAGACCAATCTGCTTCTTCTGCCAGGGCACCTTACCGGGAACCGCTTCCGTCTGTGCAGTTTCCACCTTCTCACGAGGAATACGAATGTGAAACGTAAAGACCAAAAAAAGCAGTGGAATTATCATCACACATACAGCCCATGGCAGTATCCTTACGCCGTAAGCATCCACTGCGTACCCTCCCACAATCGAGGTAATTGCATAAAACAAGGAGCCGGTAGCCCGGGCTACGCCAAAATTCAACGTCATACCGTACTCTTCAAAAATAAAGGCCATGGAATTCAACAACGGCTGAACCACCATCAGCAGCATCAGAACTGCCACATACAGCAATGCCATAAAAATACCCGATTTCCGGGCAACCAAAAGACCTGCTGTTGCCCCTCCCATCAGAATAAGCAAACTACAGATCATGTTTTTAATCTTGCTTTTTTCCGTTCTGTCTGCCACATCTGCTGCCACAGGCTGCAGTATCAGTGCTGCCACATAAGCCACTGCCATAATAATTCCGATTGCACGGTTCGTATATCCGTTTCCCAGCAGATAAACTGCTGTGAATGCAAACAAAACGCAATAAACCATCCAGTATACCGCATAGATGGCCATGTATCTTAAATTCCATAGTGCTGCTGTTTTTCGATCCATGTTTTTCTCCTGTCACCACTTACTATTCCTCATCGAAATACCCAATATACACCACATCATATTTTTCTTTTGGAAACATGCGATGATATAAATCCACAAAATAATCATCTGTCATCCCGGCAATATAATCCACCACAAGCTGATTGGGCTCTGTCTCCTCATAAGCCTCCATGGAAAAATTACGACTAAAACGATTGTTCAGTGCAATCCATTTCAAATGATGCTTGTAGAGATAGGAATCCCGGTCATGTTTGTTTGCCTCCTCCAGGAGACGCTCATACATCTGCTCAAACATTGGCCGAAGATTCTCATTCACCAACTGCTGCATCCGCTCGTTGCGATAGATATATCTGTAATTTTCTCGTTTTGCCTGGGATAAATATTCAAAGTATTCGGCATCCATGGACAAATATGGTTTCCCGTAGCTGTTCTCCACAATGTTGACCACCATATTGTTAATGATCTCAGCATTCGTGTTTCCAATGCTTCCTTTCACGAACTCTGCCTCCGCCGGCAGCATACCAATTCGTTCCGCATCCTGCCTGTCCTTTCCCAGATATGCAATGATATCACATATTCGCATCACACAGGCTTCCAATGTGGAGGGAATCAATTCAGTCACAGCCTCCTTGCGACGATAACACTGCTCTACCCGTTCCTCCAATTCCGAAAAACCTTCCAGAGTGCAAGGCCGATACTCCTGCTGCTCCATCTCCCCATTGTGACACAATATCCCATCCAATGTCTGAAGACTAATATTCCTCGGCACAAGCTGATCCAGGATACGGACACTGTGCACATTGTGATTAAAATAACGTCCCGTCTCCCGATGCAGCAATTCGCTAAGCAGGGCTTCCCCGGTGTGTCCAAATGGTGTATGTCCCAGATCATGTCCCAAAGATATGGCTTCAATCAAATCTACATTCAGGTTCAAAACACTGCCAATATTTCTTGCGATCCGGGAAACCAGCTGCACATGCAGAGCCCGTCGGGAAATGTCATCATTCCGGTACAAAGAAAATACCTGTGTCTTATCTGCGTAGCGATTGTAATACGGCAAATGCATGATTTTCTCTGTATCCCGCACAAATGCCGGACGCCACAAATTCGCCTGATCATGATCCATCTCCCGACGGATGATATCCTCATCCCGAAATGCGTACGGATTTACTTTGTAGTTGCACCGGTCCTTTCGGATCTGCTCCTGCAGTTCTTCCGATAGATTATGATAATTTCCCACGCAGTCCGCTCCTTTTTCCATATCTTTCCTGTTTTCTTACTCCTCTGTGCGCAGCTTCTCTGCCAGATTCTTCAGCTCATTTGCCTGTTCCACCATAACGTCCACCGTCTGCTCATTTTTCTCGGATGCTTCAAAGGTAGAATTGGTGTGGGCTGCCACTTCCTCTGATATGGCAGAAATGGTCTGAATGCTATCCATAATCCCCTGATTAGCAGACTCCAGTTCTCCTACAATGCTAGTGAGCCAATTCGAATGTACCCCAATCTGTCCAGTCTGATTTTCAATCGCCCGGAAGCTCTCCGCCATCTGGGTAACGCTGATATTTTGCTGTTCTACCTGTCCCAGCATATCCTCAATGGTATCAACTACCTTTTCGAGCTCTAAGGATACGTTTTTGATCAGCTCCTCAATATTAACCGTAGCGTCCTGTGTTTGTGTCGCCAATCCGGATATCTCGGAGGCAACCACCGCAAAGCCTTTGCCAGCTTCTCCTGCTCTGGCCGCTTCAATGGAAGCATTCAAAGAAAGCAGACTGGTCTCCGAAGTAATATTATTGATAATCTCAATGATGGAATACATCCGTTCCATATACACCTTCAAGGAAGCCAGTTCCTGCGCCACCTCATGATTACTCTGCTCTGTCAAGGCCACCTGACGCACAAGTGCGTTGATGTTGGCCTTACCACCTGCAATCGCCTGATTGGCAGCCTTCATACTGCCTGCAATCCGGTCGGATACTCCCTTCACCTGATCCACCTTATCCTGAATCGCTTCTGTCTGGCTCAACTGATTCTGCACTGCCTCCGCCGTATCTGTGGCTCCTCCGGTCAGTTCTGTCATGGCTGCCTTGGTATTGGACACCTCCTCCCGAAGGCTCTCCATATTTTCAGCCATGTTGCCAATCTGTCCCATCATATTTCCGGAGATTCCCAGCACATGATTCAAAATTCCTTCCGATTTGTCTTTTTCTGCACTGATTTTTTGCAAGCTTGCCTTTTGCATTTTCTCAAGAGCACGATTCACTGCCACACTATAGACAAACACAATGATAATTACCAGAATCTGTGTTTCATAAAACGCTGTACCCTGCTTCTCCAGCCCCACAGTCAAAGCCAGCTTAATCACCGAGCCGATATTAACAATCACCACACCGATTCCGATTTTTAATGTATACTTGGTATCCTGGTAAACGGAAATTGCAATAATCATAGGAATCACATAGCAGAAGGTCAATGCGCTCTGCGTAGTAAAGACTGCTACTGTATAAAATATTGCAAAGCCAATTGCCGCACAATGCTTTACCATAGTAGTATCATGATTCTTCCGGTAAAAATAAAGTTCCATAATGGGAGCTGCCAATGCCAAAACCACTATCATCAATACATAGGCAATTCCTCTGGTCCCCTTCACCACTTCCAAAAAGTAAGCAAATGCAATAACAACCGCCTCTACCCAATGACAAATCATCACCAGGCGATTTCCAATGGCCAGCTCCTGTTTCTTCTCGTTCATAAACGTTCCTCCTCTGTTGGCATGAAAACAGTTACTTTTATTCTATATTTATTCTATATTATAAAACACAATAACGCATATAGCAAAACTTTTTCTTAAAAATGAGTGGATTTTCCCTTGATTATTTTTTTCTGATAAATTATAATTTCGTTGGTATTTCCAGTTTGTAAGTAACTAGAATGAGCTTTCTCAAAAGAGGGAAACAAGAAAGGATTACAGTTATGAAAATTGCTATTATTTCTGACACACACGGCGAAATCCCCCAGACAGCCTGGGACTATACTACAGAATGCGAATATATTATTCACGCCGGGGATATCGGAAGCAGAGCATGCTACGAAAAGCTACGAGGCAGTGGAAAGAAAGTCTATATGGTAAAAGGAAATAATGATTGGGGTTCCTGGTGTCAGTTTATTCCAAAAACTCTTTCCTTCACCATTTGTGGTAAGTTGTTTTATCTGATCCACGATAGCTATCGTTTGTCTTATCCCTACCCGGAAGTAGACTATGTAATTTCCGGACACACACACAAATTTGACTGTGAATTTAAAAATGGTGCCATGTATATTAATCCAGGCAGCACCACGGAAGCCCGGGGCGGAAGCTGTACCATGGCTATTCTACATTTAGAAGAAGAGGATTCCCCAAGAGTGGAACCCATCATACTATAATTTGTAACTGTAAACCTTATCGTGACTGTGATTTTCCCTTTCCGGGTTTTCTTTCCGGAAAGGGCATTTTTATTTGAATCATGTTCTTACGGTCTCATCAGCAAGTGATTCGGCCTGTTCTGAACAGATACTTTATTTCATAGCATACAAAGCAAAAATCTGGGCGGCTACGCTCTGCAAATCATCCAGTTTTTGTGCTTTCCTGATCTGCTTTTTCTCTTTTTCCGCCTCGGGAAAAGCTACTCCCAAATAGAACCAGATTTCTTTCATTTTATACAACACATGATTAGACTCCACGCCAGCAGCCAGATAAGACGCAATGATTTCATCATGGTAGTCCTTCCATTTCCGATTTCTGTCGGTCTTTCCGGTTTTTAGGATTTCAATTAGACGCGGTTCCTGCAGCAGCCCTCTCCCCAACATCACACCCTCAAGCCTGGGAAAACGTGTGGTCAACCTCTCATAATCCGCCCTGCTGAAAATATCACCATTATAAATCACGGGGTTTTTGCTGTTTTCCCATGCATAAGCAAAGCAATCCCAATCCGGCGTACCCTGATAATACTGCTCACGAACCCTGGGATGTATGATAAGTTCCTCCAGCGGATACTGATTGTACACAGACAGAATCTCACGGAATTCTTCCTGCGATTCCATTCCGATTCGGGTCTTCACTGAAATTCTAGCCTTTGTGTGGGCAAAAAGCTCCTGTAAAAAGCAATCCAGTTCCCGGAGGTGCGCCAACATGCCCGCACCGCGCCCCTTGGACACCACAGTACCGGAGGGACAGCCTGCATTGAGATTAATTTCTTCATAGCCCCACTGTCGCAGACTTTCTTCTATTCTCAGGAAATCCTCTGCATTTGTGGTTAAAATCTGTGGCACCGTCATCATCCCCTGGTTATGCTCCGGCAAAAGATCCATCCGTTCCCGGTTGCTAAATCCTTTCTTCGGTCGGGGAACCACAAATGGTACAAAGTATTTGTCTGCCGGTTCAAAATGGTGATGGTATGCATTTCTCATGTGATACAAAGTAATGCCTTCTAACGGTGCCAGATAAAATTTCATAATTGCATTTTCCCTTTACTGTTTATATAAATAAAAGTCGTCCATGGTACCCCATCCTCCACCGGCGGCTTTCACGTAAACACCGATAGTGATATCCTGTTTTCCATCCAGCTCCAGATCTGCAATCTGTGAAGACTGCCATACACACCAACCATCCAGTATTATGGGTTCAGACTGATAAGTCGTACCATCAATGACTGCATAGCTATATATGACTGCGTCTTCGCCCACATCTCCACCCTGCAGATTGGTCTGGAAGGTATAACTGCCTTCCGCCAATCCGGAAATGGTCTGTTCCATCCGAAACTCCTGCGCTTTTTCATCCCAGAAATGGAAACTGTAATTTCCCGTCAGGGCATCCGTGGTCTTCTCCTGAATGTCGGTAGGATTCTGGCCTGTCTCCGAAGTCACAGTCCACATGGAGACATCCTCATCCTCGAAGCTGGGATTCTTCACATAGTTCAATTTAGATACTTTGACCTGACAGCGTACCGGCGTACCATCCTCAAGACTTCCATTTACAGTATAATCTTCTGCATTTGCAGTATCAATAGATGCCACGTCTTTTTCGTTCCAAGCCACAGCAACTTCACCGGATCTGCTCCGGTCATTGTAGCTGACCATGACAGTTTCCGGCAGTGCAACTTCATCTCCGATATTCAAATCTACTGTCGTCTCTGTCACATAGTCCACTGCCAAATCGCAGGTTGCTCCATAACGGACATAGCGGAATACATCCAGGGATGGCAGTGCCTTTCCTTCAAAATCAAACAATGCCTGATTCTCCCATGCACAACCGCCATAATATTTTCCGGCATCTTCCGGATCATAGTCACAGGAATAGGAGCTGGCCCAGCCGGAGCCATACTTTTCCCAAAGTACATTGTTGGTAAGCGCTTCGCTGCCCACAGGTACCCAAGCTCCCTCCCAGTAAAATACGCCAAGAGAACCCGCAGCGGAAGCGGTTGCCATAATGTCCCTCAGATTGTTTGCCTGACTCTGCACAGAAGCAGCATAATCGGGCAAAAGTTCTGTCTCTCCCACACTATTTCCACAGCCGTCTCCATCCTCCAGGGTATATGCATAGGAGGTCTCCATTACACAGGTCTCCTTGCCATACTTGGACTGAATCGTCGTCAATACATTCTGAAGATTATCCATGGTTCCATGCCAGTAAGAATAGTAGGACACACCCAGTACATCATAGTCAAGCTCTGCTTGATCCAGTGCCTCCACCCGCTCCATCAATGCATCGGTACTCTCCACGTTGGTGTAATGCACCACAATTTTGATGTTTCCGTCCTTATCAAAATCCCGAACTGCTCTGCTGCCCTGTTCTAACAGCGTAATCACATTGCTGTACTTTGTCTCCCCGGCCATACCGTTATTGATTTCATTTCCAATCTGCACCATACCAATATCCGCACCGGCATCCTCGATGGTCTTCAGACTTTCCGTGGTGAAATCATACAGTGCCTGGGATTTTTCCTCTAAAGTCATATTCTCCCAGGCCTTGGGTGCAAACTGTTTATTGGGGTCTGCCCAAAAATCAGAATAATGAAAATCCACTGCCAGCTTCATGCCGTACTCTGCCGCACGTCTCCCGATTTCTGCTGCAGCAGCCACATCATTATTTCCTCCGCCGTAGCCATTCCCCTCTGCATCATAAGGATCATTCCAAACACGGACACGAATATAGTTCACACCGGAATCTGCAAGAATTTTAAACAAATCTGCCTCGTTTCCATCCCTGTCATAGTAAACCACCCCGCTGGCTTCCTCTGCCAGTACCATAGATACGTCCATACCCATGATAAAATCCTCTGACAACCCGTCAATGGAATCCACCCAGATATCTGCTTTTTCCTGCTCCGTAGGAAGCACAGGTGTATAACCCGTCGTAGTTTTACTGCCGCATCCTGCAAGCATTGCTCCCGAAACCATCACTGCTGTAACCGCTGCCAGATATTTCTTTGCTTTTTTCCCCTTCATGACAACCGCCCTCCTATTTATTATTGGGCATTTGCGAAACCTATCCTCCTCATAGCAGTTGGCTAACTACTACGACTCTGAGAGAATGATATCCAGTGGCTTGCTATTGACAAAGCCTATCCATTCTCTCCACAACTCGCTATACGTGCAAAAATTTCTCCCAACGGGATTTTTACGTTTATTTGATGTTTCTTTGTTTGCATTTTTCCGAGCGATATTTCCAACGCCCTTCGCGGTCATGGTCAGATTGCCTGTGCACCTTAAAGTAAATCGTGCAGTCGTTACGCATCCGCCCAATAAGCGAACGGCGGGGAAGCGCACAGGATGTGCGCTGAGGGAAGA
>JALEPL010000004.1 GCA_022766245.1 Lachnospiraceae bacterium
TTGTAATAATCCATGATGTCGCAGATCCACAGACAACTAATACCAAATCCTCTTGAGCCGACGCCCAACTATTCCAAAAATAATCAAGTGCACTTTTAAAATCTGACTTTGCAGTATCCATCCATGGCAATTCGTCAAGAAAAACTACCTTTTTGTTATTAATTGGTTCACGATATACCTGATCACTTTCAAGAAGATTCCTTAAACGAGTAAATGCATCGAACCAGTCTTTTGGGATATTTTTTTCCGTATCGCCATATTCCATCAAGCTGGCATAAAAACCCCGAAGCTGCCCCTTTGTCTTTTCATCAGTAAGTCCTGTTGCATAAAAAGAAAACTGTTTATTAAAAAACTCACGAATCAGATATGTCTTTCCAACTCTCCTTCTTCCATAAACAACAACAAATTCCGGTCTCTTAGACAAAAGACACTGCATCAAATTATCTTTCTCTCTTTTTCGACCAATAATCTTCATAATAGCACCTTTCTACCATAAACCGCCATACAGTAATCATTTTTCTCTTATTTGGCGTTTTATATTACTTTTTATTATTATAGTTCGCCAATTCTATTTTTTAAAGTCTTTTGTATTGTATTGATAGTATCGTCCTCAGAATTTGCCGGAATAAAAATCAATAAAGGAGACTCCATTCTCCATGAATGAAGTCTCCTATCTCTTATCCTATCAGAATATTTTTTGCCAGGATTCTAAGGAATCCTCCCATGGCCCTCAGGACTCCGTCGCCTCTTCGAGGCGACACCTCAGGGCAAACGCCGGGTCCCTCCTTAGGTGAGTCCTAAGGGATCCTCCCAACTGCGTTGGGTCCCTCCACCCCCAATGCTCGCTTCGCTGCGCTTGGGGTAGATCCTAAGGAATCCTCCCGGCTACGCCGGGTCCCTCCTTAGGATAAACTACATCATACCCATGCCGGGGTTGCCTGCGGGAGCTGCCGGAACATCTTCCTTGATGTTTGCTACTACGGACTCTGTGGTCAGTAAGGTAGAGGCTACGGATGTTGCATTCTGCAGTGCGCTTCTGGTTACCTTTACGGGATCCAGAATACCTGCGTCTACCATGTTTACATACTCCTCGGTAGCTGCATTGAAGCCGATGCCTGCCTCAGATTCTTTTACTTTATTGATGATGACTGCGCCCTCTAATCCTGCGTTTGCAGCGATGTAATACAGCGGAGCCTCCAATGCCTTTAAGATTACCTTTGCACCGGTCTTCTCATCACCCTCTAAGGTCTCAGCCATCTTTGCCACTTCCTTGGAAGCGTGGATGTAAGCGGATCCACCACCAGAGATGATTCCTTCTTCTACTGCTGCTCTGGTTGCGTTTAACGCATCCTCCATACGAAGCTTTGCTTCCTTCATCTCGGTTTCAGTAGCTGCACCTACACGGATTACTGCTACGCCACCAGCCAGTTTTGCCAGACGCTCCTGTAATTTCTCTTTATCAAACTCAGAAGTAGTCTCTTCGATCTGTGCACGAATCTGATTTACTCTTGCATCGATCTCTGCCTTATCGCCTTCACCGTCAACGATGATGGTGTTCTCTTTCTTCACCTTAACAGATTTTGCACGACCTAACATATCCATGGTGGTATCCTTTAAGTCTAATCCTAACTCCTCAGAGATAACCTGACCACCGGTAAGGATTGCGATATCCTTTAACATTTCTTTTCTTCTGTCGCCATAGCCCGGAGCCTTTACAGCTACTACGTTAAAGGTTCCACGCAATTTATTTACAATCAATGTGGTAAGTGCCTCGCCCTCGATATCCTCAGCGATAATCAAAAGTCTTGCACCGGACTGTACCACCTGCTCTAACAGAGGCAGAATTTCCTGAATGTTGCTGATCTTCTTATCTGTGATTAAGATGTAAGGATCGTCTAACACTGCCTCCATCTTATCCATATCCGTGCACATATATGCAGAAACGTATCCTCTGTCAAACTGCATACCTTCTACTAAATCCAGCTCAGTCTGCATGGTCTTGCTCTCCTCGATGGTGATAACACCGTCGTTGGAAACCTTCTCCATAGCATCTGCTACCATGTTTCCTACTTCCTCATCGCCTGCGGAAATAGCTGCAACCTTAGCAATCTGATCCTTGCCATTTACCTTGGAAGACATCTTTGCGATTGCTTCTACAGCTGCGTCGGTGGCTTTCTTCATACCACGTCTTAAAATGATCGGGTTAGCACCTGCCTCCAGGTTCTTCATACCTTCCTGAATCATTGCCTGTGCCAAAACAGTTGCGGTTGTGGTACCATCACCAGCTACATCATTGGTCTTGGTAGCAACTTCCTTTACCAGCTGAGCACCCATGTTCTCAAATGCATCCTCAAGCTCGATTTCCTTCGCAATGGTAACACCATCGTTTGTAATCAATGGTGCGCCGTAAGACTTATCCAAAACAACGTTTCTTCCCTTCGGTCCAATGGTGACACGAACTGTGTTTGCTAACTTATCAACGCCTGCTCCTAATGCTGCTCTGGCCTCTGTTCCATATTTAATTTCCTTTGCCATGATACAATACCTCTTTCCTTAATATATATAATTTGAATCATATTCTTACGGCCTCATCAGCAAGTGATTCGGCCTGTTCTGAACAGATACTATAATTTCACAATTTGCTCTATGAGCGTTTTCATTTATCCTACTCTACAACAGCCAGAATATCATTCTGCTTTACAATGATGTATTCCTCACCGTCTAATTTTACTTCGGTTCCGGCATATTTAGAATAAATAACCTTCTGTCCTGCAGTTACATGCATGGTAACTTCCTTGCCATCTACCATTCCACCGGGTCCAACTGCGATAACCTCTGCCTCCTGGGGCTTCTCCTGTGCGGAGCTGGTAAGAATGATTCCGGACTTGGTAGTCTCCTCTGCTTCAAACTGCTTCAAAACAACTCTGTCTGCTAATGGTACTAATTTCATTGATATGACCTCCTTAATTACTCTAAGAAACTATTTTTTGTTGTTAGCACTCACTCAATAGGAGTGCTAATCTTTTGTCTGTAAATAAAATAGCACTATGTGTTTCCTTTGTCAACACCCTAGTGCTACTTTATATATTTTTTATTTTTATAAAATCAATCCAAAATGCTCCAGTCCCCGGTATATGCCATCCGCATACAGATCAGAGGTCACATAGTCGCCTGCTGCCTTGGCCACATCCGTACCATTTCCCATGACGATTCCGTGTGCTGCATATTTCAGCATATCCACATCATTGACACTGTCTCCGAAAGCATAGGTGTTCTCGTGATCGATATGCAACAGCTCACAGACCTTCTGAATACCGGTAGCTTTGGAATATCCCTTTGGCACAAACTCAATACAGATTCCACCATGATTTAATGCAGTAAAATACTTTTCAGCCTCCGGCAGTACCTGTAAATACTGCTCTCCCTCCAGAATAATCGAAAACTTACTGGCCTCCATATCCTCCAGGTGATCCTTCACATACCAAAGATCATCTCCCATGAGGCTGCGTACCATATCCAGGTAAGGATCCTTACTCCCTGCCGCATCCATATAAAGGTGATAACGTCCCTCGAAGATCACGGGTATCTGATGTTCCTGCAACAGAAGCGCTATTCGCTTCAACAGCTCCGGCTCCTGCTTTTTATAAAAAAGCACCTCATCCTGATACTCAATCATGGTTCCACAACCACACACGATACCGTCGAAGCCCAGTCCCAGCAATTCCTCTGACTGGACAAAGGCGCGGCTTCGCCCGGTACAGATAAATGCCAGATGCCCATTTTCCCGCAATCTATGGATTCCCTCTCGGGTACTTTCCGGGATGAAGCCCTGCTCATCCCACAAAGTTCCGTCTATGTCAAAAAATACTGCTGCCTGTTTCATATCCATTATAAACTCTTAATCCGATCCAATGCTGCCACAGTGTTCTCATAAGTACCAAAAGCAGTCAGCCGGAAGTATCCTTCTCCGCTGGGTCCGAATCCGGAGCCAGGTGTACCAACCACGTTGGCATTCTCCAGCAGATAATCAAAGAACTCCCAGGAATTCATGTTCTCCGGGGTCTTTAACCAGATATAAGGCGCATTTACGCCGCCGAATACAGTATAGCCTGCATCCTGCAAGCCCTGCTTGATGGTGGAAGCATTTTTCATATAATATGCTACCTGCTCCTTCAGCTGTGCCTTTCCTGCCTCAGAGTAAACAGCCTCGCCGGCGCGCTGTACGATATAAGGTGCTCCGTTGAACTTGGTTCCATGACGTCTTGCCCACATTGCATTCAGGGAAGCTTCCCCTCTCTTTAAGTCCTTCGGTACTACGGTGTATCCCAAACGCACTCCGGTAAATCCGGCGTTCTTAGAAAAGCTCTTCAGCTCGATGGCACAGGTTCTGGCACCCTCACACTCATAGATGGAATGAGCCACATCATCCTCGGAAATATATGCCTCGTAAGCACCATCATAGATAATCAGTGCGCCCACTTTATTGGCATAATCCACCCACTCCTGCAACTGGCTCTTGGTGATGGTAGTTCCGGTAGGATTGTTCGGAAGGCACAGATAGATTACATCCGGTGTCTCCTTGGGGAACTCCGGTACAAAGTTATTCTCTTTGGTGCAAGGCATATAGATTACATTGCTCCACATCTGGGTATCCGGATTGTATGTACCGGTTCTTCCTGCCATGACATTGGCATCCACATAAACCGGGTATACCGGATCACATACTGCGATCTTCGTATCTGCAGCAAACAATTCCTGAATATCTGCGGAATCACTCTTTGCTCCATCGGAGACAAAAATCTCATCTGCCTGAATATCGCAGCCTCTGTCCTGATAATCATTTTTTACAATGGCATTGCGCAGGAAATCATATCCCAGATCCGGTGCATATCCATGAAATGTCTCCGCATTCCCCATCTCATCCACTGCCTTGTGCAGAGCCTCAATAATAGCCGGAGCCAGCGGCTGAGTCACATCACCGATACCAAGACGAATAATCTTTTTATCCGGATTAGCTGATGAAAAGGCGTTTACTTTCTTTGCAATGGTGCTGAACAAATAACTTCCTGGTAACTTCTGAAAATTATCATTTACTTGAAACATATCTTATCCTCTTTCCCTTAGCATGAGGTGTCACCGCAGGTGACGGAGTCCTAATGCTATTTATTTTATAATCAAAATTATTTTATCACCAAATATTTTTTCTGAAAAGCACATTTTATTAGCAATGCATCAGACTCAGAATCATCTGTGCCGTTTCAGTGAGACCCGTTCCATTATCCATGCTTCGTTTCTGGATATAACGATGGGCTTCTTCCTCTGACATGCCGTTTCGCACCATGAGCAATTCCTTGGCATCCTGCAGAATTTTTTTCTCCTCCTCCGATCGCTCCTTGGGCTGCATACGCTTCTTTTTCCGCATTCGATTCAGTGAATAGGACATGGTGTCCACCGTCTGAATCAACTCATTGACCTTCAGCGGCATGGACAGACACATCAGATTTGGAACCGATCGGTCATTCATTACATCCATAGAAGCCATCAACAACATCTGAAAGGTGGAAGGAAGATATTCATATAACTCCGTATACATCATGTCCGAAAAACGAGCACTGCATATGAGAATTCCACCATCCAGACTGTTGGCATACTGCAATACCTGAGAACCGTTTGTTGCAATGGCATCCACCGAGAATCCGCTTCTGACTAATATATTTTTGATGCTTTTCGCATTTTCGATTTTTGGAAATGCTACAATTATGTTAATCAAAATCTTTTCTCCTGTAGTATAACTTATGGCCACTTTTATTTATTCGTGATTATATTTTATATAAATACTCTTCGATTTCCCATTGTGTTACGTGAGCACAATACTCTGCCCATTCCTTTTTCTTGGCTTCCTCATACTTATCGGAGATATGCTGTCCCAGAATACTGCGAATGTATTCATCCTCCCGGAATGCCTCCACAGCCGCACCCAGGTTTGCCGGCAGAGAGTCAATTCCCTTCTCGTCCTTAGCCACTTCGTTCAGTTCAAATACATTTTCCCGAACCTCCTCCGGCGGCAGAATCTTATTCTCGATTCCATCTAATCCTGCTGCCAGACATGCAGCCAGTGCCAAATACGGATTCGCCGAAGGATCCGGGCAGCGAAGCTCCACACGGGTACCTGCGCCTCTGGATGCAGGAATACGAATCAACGGGCTACGGTTAGTAGCAGACCATGCGATGTAAGTAGGTGCCTCATAACCGGGAACCAAACGTTTGTAGGAATTTACCAGAGGATTGGTAATCAGGCTCATTCCCTTGATGTGACGAATCAATCCACCAATGAAATAATAAGCCTCCTGACTTAACCCCAGTTTCCCATTGGGATCATCAAAGATATTCTTGCCATCCTTTGACAGGGACATATTGATATGCATGCCAGATCCGTTTACACCGAACTTCGGCTTTGGCATAAAGCTGGCAAACAGCCCATGACGCTTTGCAATGGTTTTTACTGCCAGTTTAAAGGTCATGATATTGTCCGCTGTAGTAAGTCCCTCGTCGTATTTGAAATCAATCTCATGCTGTGCCGGTGCCACCTCATGGTGGGATGCCTCGATTTCAAATCCCATATCCTCCAGAGTCAGAACCATATCACGTCTCGCATTTTCTCCCAGATCCACCGGACCCAGATCAAAATAGCCTGCCTTTTCATGGGTGATGGTGGTGGGCTGTCCGTTGTCATCCACATGGAATAAGAAAAACTCGCACTCCGGTCCCACATCAAAGGTATATCCCATATCGGCTGCACGCTTGATCTGCTGCTTCAAAATATAACGGGGATCCCCTTCAAAGGGAGTTCCGTCTGCCCGGTACACATCGCAGATGATTCGTGCCACTTTTCCCTGCTGAGGTCTCCATGGGAAAATAGCAAAAGTGTCTAAATCCGGATGCAGGTACATATCTGACTCCTCAATCCGCACAAATCCCTCGATGGAAGAGCCATCAAACATACACTGGTTGTCCAGTGCCTTCTCCAGCTGGCTCTTGGTGATCGCAACATTTTTCAAAGTTCCAAACATGTCCGTAAACTGTAAACGGATAAATTCTACATCATCCTCCTCAACCATACGGATAATGTCCTGTTTTGTGTAATTCATGCTTCTACTCTCCTTCTATCATGTTTCTGTTCTAAACACGCCCTCAGGACTCCGTCGCCTCTTCGCTAAGCCCTCAAAGGTCGCTTCGCGCTGCTTTGAGGACATGCCTCAGGGCTCCGTCTCCTCTTCGCTGAGCCCTCAAAGGTCGCTTCGCGCTGCTTTGAGGACATGACTCAGGGCATAAAACTAAGTACTTCCTGATAAGGCATCTCTCCGCCAAACAAATCCAATGCACTGCCAATCGTTACATTCACCCGGTCATGTCCCAGTTCGCGAATCTTCTTTAGATCCTCAAAGCTTCGTACTCCACCGGCATAAGTGACCGGTAATTTCCCCCAGTCACCCAGCAGCTGTACCAAAGGCTCCTCAATGCCGGAGGCTTTCCCCTCCACATCCACTGCGTGAACCAGAAATTCATCTGCAAACTCACTGAGCTTATCCAAAAGTGCCGGTGTAATCTTCTCATCCGTAAACTTCTGCCAGCGGTCAGTCACAATATAGTAAGCGCCCTCCCGCATGCGGCAGCTTAAGTCCAGCACCAGATGCTCCTTTCCCACTGCATCCAACAATTTTTGCAGATTCTCGTAATTCACCCGTCCATCCCGGAACACATAAGATGTCACAATCACATGACTGGCTCCCTCCCGGATGAAATACGCCGCATTATCTGCCCGGATGCCGCCTCCAATCTGCATCCCACCGGGATAGGCGTGAAGTGCCAAAAGTGCCTGCTGCCTGGTGGCCTCATAATATTCACTGTCCACGGAGTTCAGTAAAATAATGTGACCGCCCCGAATGCCATCCTTCTTATAAAGCTTTGCAAAAAAAGCGCCATCCTGATCCGTCACAAAATTCTCCGTAGCCTGATCTCCCTCATCACGCAGACTGCTGCCTACGATCTGTTTCACTTTGCCGTTGTGAATATCAATGCATGGTCGAAATTCCATGAAGCCCTCCTCATTTCTTTGAATGTCAGCCTATATACAAATGCTCTGGAAACGTGGCTGATGCTTAAAAAAGGACAACGTAATCTTATCCAGACTCCGTTGTCCTTTCAAAGGATAACATATTTCACCTAAAAAGTGAATACCGATTTTCATTAATTAAAGGGAATTACAGATCCGTCGTAAGTATCATTGATGAACTGCTTAATCTCGTCAGACTGTAACACACTTACCAAAGCCAGAATTGCAGGATCATTCTCATTTCCTTCCTTAACGGCAATGACGTTTACATAGGTCTGTGCTGCCTCAGAATCAGCTGTCTCATAAGCGATGGCATCCTTGCTTGCAGAGAATCCTGCCTCCAATGCATAGTTACCATTTAAAACCACATAAGCCACCTCATCTTTCACACGGGCTACCTGTGCTGCCTCCAGTTCCTGGAACTCAATGTTCTTCGGGTTTTCCTCGATATCTTTAATGGTAGCTGTCAGTCCGGCACCATCCTTTAATTTCAGCAGACCATTTGCCTCAAGTAAAAGTAGTGCTCTTGCCTCATTAGTGGTATCGTTAGGAATAGCGATTACATCGCCCTCAGCCACATCCTCTAAGCTGGCCTTGGTACCGGGATAAATACCAAAGGGCTCGTAATGGATACCGCCGGCATTCACCAGATGCGTACCCTGCTCCTCGTTAAACTGCTCCAGATAAGGAATGTGCTGGAAATAGTTTGCGTCAAACTCTTCGCTCTCCACTACCAGGTTTGGCTGCACATAATCGTTAAATACAGTAACCTGTAAATCATATCCCTGCTCTGCCAGAAGTGGCTTTGCTGCCTCTAAGATCTCTGCATGGGGTGTAGCAGAAGCTGCCACGGTGATAGGCTGTAATTCCACATCTGCAGATTCATCTGCTGTATTTTCGGTGGCGGGAGTCTGCTCCTCCACAGTTTCTGCAGTGTTATTCTCGGTGCTGTTACCGCATCCTGCCAGCACACTGATTGCTAAAATACCTGTTAAAATTCCTGCTAAAAGTTTTTTCTTCATAATTTTTTCCTCTTTTCTTTTTTATTTTTATGTGATCTATTCCAAACGCAAGGTTCTAAAATAGTTACATTGCAACTGTTCAGAACAGATACCATTTTTGCTTGTTACTTTCTCCGGTCTAACTTCCCTGCGATTTTCATTCCTATAGTCTGGAATACCTGGAACAAAATAATTAAAAGCACAACTGTGATAATCATCATATCGGCTTCCCAACGATAATATCCGTATCGGACAGCGATATCTCCCAATCCACCGCCGCCCACAGTTCCTGACATAGCGGAGTAACCCAGAATCACGCCGGTGGCAATGGTTGCTCCCACAATCAGGGATGTTCTTGCCTCCACCAACATCACCCGGAACACAATTGCGAAATCTGATGCGCCCATGGAACGGGCTGCCTCAATCACTCCGGAATCCACTTCCTTTAAGGATGACTCCACCATACGTGCAATGTAAGGTGCCGCACACACCACCAAAGGTACAATCGTTGCTGTAGACCCATAACTTTTTCCCACCACAAACCGGGTAAACGGAATCATCAGGATCAACAGAATCAAAAATGGAATGCTTCGTACAATATTGGCTATCACATCAAAAATCTTATAAATGACTGCATTTGGTCGAATTCCATCCCGTCCGGTTACCGTTAAGATGATTCCCATCGGGAATCCAAACACATAGCCCAAAAAGGTGGAACCCAATGTCATGTACAGGGTATCACGGATTCCTTCCAGCAACATTTTAATCGTAGTACTATCCAACATTTTCTGTCACCTCCAAAATCTCCAATCCATGTTCCCGTAAATACTGTTCCATGTCTACCTGCAGGTGTCTGTCTTCCGGCATACTTAAGATCATCTCTCCCTTTGCTACACCGCCAACATTCTTCGTGTCTGCACGCAAAATATTTACCGGGGTCTGGAACTGCAGAATCATATTGGCGATCACCGGTTCGTATGCCGAATTTTCCGAAAATACGATTCGTATCTTCCGCTTGGTATCCAGTCTGTCCTGTTCCACATAAGCCATATGCTCGGTCGCATCCGGCAGATCTCTAAGAATCAGTTCTTTTGCTGCATGGGATTTAGGATGAGAAAAGATCTCATTCACCGTTCCGTCCTCCACCAGCACACCGTGTTCGATGATCGCAACCCGATTACAGATTTCCCGAATCACCGCCATCTGGTGTGTAATGATCACAATGGTAATCTTCATCTTCTGGTTGATTTCCTTTAACAACTCTAAAATGGATGCTGTCGTCTGCGGATCCAACGCACTGGTTGCCTCGTCACAGAGCAAAATCTTCGGATTGGATGCCAATGCTCTGGCAATGGCCACTCTCTGCTTCTGTCCACCGGAAAGCTGTGCCGGATAAGCCTTTTCCTTATCCTCTAGCCCAACTGTCTTTAAAAGCTCTTTGGCACGTTCTTTTGCCTGCTTTTTCTTCACTCCCTGAAGTTGTAGCGGAAAGCAGACATTGTCGATCACGTTTTTCTGCATCAACAGATTAAAATGCTGGAATATCATGGAAATGTCTCTACGACAGGTACGAAGTTCCTTCTCTGTCATGCTGCCCAAATTTTTCCCGCGTACGATCACCTCGCCCTCAGAAGGTTTCTCCAGATAATTCAGGCATCGCACCAGCGTGCTTTTCCCGGCACCGGACATTCCAATGATTCCGTAAATATCACCTGCCTCTATGGTGAGGTTGATATCCTTTAAGGCCTCCACCGTCAGTCCATTTGAGGTAAAGTTTTTTGTCAGATGTTTTACTACAATTTCACTCATGCATGATTCCTTTCTGTGTCTATCCAACCAAAAAGGCTATGACACATCGAATCGAAAGTGAATTCTCTTTCGATACGCGTATTATAGCCTTTGTATCTCAAAAAGTGTTAATACATATAACTTTGAACTGGTTATAAATAAAACTTATTGCTAAATCACTGCTATTTATCCTCAATACTGTAGTTCGGAGCCTCTTTGGTGATGTGAATATCATGAGGATGACTCTCACGCAATGCAGCTGCAGAGATCTTGACAAACTGACCACGCTCCTGTAACTCGGGAATGGTCGGGCATCCACAGTAACCCATACCGGAACGGATACCACCAACCAGCTGGAATACAGTATCCTCCAAAGAACCCTTGTAAGCCACACGTCCCTCTACTCCTTCGGGAACCAGCTTCTTAGCTCCCTCCTGGAAGTAACGATCCTTGCTGCCGTTCTCCATAGCAGCCAGAGATCCCATACCACGATATACCTTGTATTTTCTACCCTGATATAATTCGAAGGTTCCCGGCGCTTCATCACATCCGGCAAACATGCTACCCATCATGCAGACATTTCCACCTGCAGCCAGAGCCTTTGTCATGTCTCCGGAGTACTTGATACCGCCATCGGCGATGATCGGAATACCATACTCCTTTGCCACTGCGTAGCTCTCCATAATAGCTGTAATCTGAGGAACACCGATACCTGCAACCACACGGGTGGTACAGATAGATCCAGGTCCGATACCTACCTTTACTGCATCCACACCGGCCTCAATCAATGCTTTTGTTGCCTCTCCGGTAGCCACATTTCCTGCAATAACCTGCAGTTCCGGATATTTTGCCTTGATTTCCTTTACTGCATTTAAAATATTCAGAGAATGCCCATGTGCAGAATCTACAACAACCACGTCCACATGAGCCTTCACCAAAGCATCAATACGCTCCATCATATTTCCGGTGATACCCACTGCGGCACCACACAACAATCTGCCCTGCGCATCCTTTGCTGACAGGGGATATTTAATCTGCTTTTCAATATCCTTAATGGTGATAAGTCCCTTCAGATGGAAATCCTTATCTACGATAGGAAGCTTTTCCTTTCTTGCCTTTGCCAGGATTGCCTTTGCTTCCTCCAGCGTAATGCCCTCCTGTGCAGTAACCAGATTCTCTGAAGTCATGCTCTCGCTGATTTTCTTGGAAAAATCTGTCTCAAACTTCAAATCACGGTTGGTGATAATACCTACCAGCTTGCCATCCTCGGTAATCGGCA
Organism: Lachnospiraceae bacterium; assembly: GCA_022766245.1. GTDB lineage: Bacteria > Bacillota > Clostridia > Lachnospirales > Lachnospiraceae > Roseburia_C. The sequence continues at coordinate 12,182 of JALEPL010000004.1, forward strand.
CGCCTGAGATACGGAATCTGTGCATCAAATCCTCAGCATCTGCCAATGTGTGCTCCGGAGATAAAGAAAACGGATCCGTAATGACGCCATTTTCAGAACGCTTAACCTTGTCAACCTCTTCTGCCTGAGCTTCGATGGACATATTCTTGTGAATAATACCGATTCCACCCTGTCTCGCCATGGCAATTGCCATACGATGCTCTGTGACAGTATCCATTCCTGCACTCATCATAGGAATGTTTAATTTGATTTTCTTGGTCAGGTAGGTGGTAAGGTCGATCATATTCGGTGTAACTTCTGAATATGCCGGCACTAATAACACGTCGTCAAATGTAATTCCTTCGCCGATTAACTTACCCATTTTCTCTAGTCCTCTCTTTCTTAGATGTGTTGTAAAATATCTTATCCTTTAGTTTCTCAATTCTAGCAAAAAATATATTTACTGTCAATGAATTGGGCAGCTGTAATTAGTAGTTTTTATAACCTACTTCCTGCAGTCTGGCATCCTTTGCCTCTACCTGCTCTTTCAGGTTCTTAGCGTAGTCCTTTAACCGTGCCAAAAGTTCTGGGTCTGAGGTTGCCAAAATCTTTGCAGCCAGGATACCTGCGTTGGCTCCGCCATTGATGGCCACAGTTGCCACCGGAATACCTGTGGGCATCTGCACGATGGAGTAAAGGGAATCTCTGCCGCCTAAGGATGTGGTGTGCATGGGGATTCCGATAACCGGCATGGGGAAAATTGCTGCGCACATTCCCGGAAGGTGTGCAGCCATACCTGCTCCTGCGATAATTACCTTAAATCCCTTCTCTTCAGCTGTTTTTGCATACTGAAAAAATACATCCGGCTCACGATGTGCTGAGATGATGGTCATCTCATAATCGATGCCTAACTGCTCCAAAATATCCGCCGCCTTTGCCATTACGGGCATATCTGAGTCGCTGCCCATTACAATTCCTACTTTTGCCATATTTCTTTTCTCCTTTATGTTTAAATTATTTGTAACTATTGTTTATTCTAAGGGACGATTCAGTTCCTCGGTACCGGGAACTACAAATCTTCCATCTTTGATGATATAAGCGGTAGACCGGTCTGCCCGCTCCACCAGGATATAGTCCAATTCCTCGAAGGGAATGGTGATGTCCGTGTGACAGTTAAAATATGCCTTGGCAGGATCTTCCTTTCTGAGAATGGAGATCTCATTGTCACGGGCCACGATTTCCTTGCCGTCTGCATTGTACACCGGTGTATCCTCCGCATGGGAATAACAGGTATCACCCACGGCAAAGTGAGGGCCGGTTTTTTCCGCGATGAGGATGGGAAGCTTATCGGCAATCTGATAATCTCTGGCCATACGATATGCGGTGGTGTTGGTGCCGATGGCAAACTCTCCCATGGGAAGCGTGTCATGATGCATTAGCACATTGTCATAAAAGTATGCCCGGTTTTCCTCCTCTGTATCAAAATTGTGACAGCTGTAATCCGTCACCATTCCATCTGTAAAGGTAACCTTCAAATCGTCATAACGCAGTTCGTTCAGGTAAACGGAGGAGACATGCAATACACCGGTAGTTCCCTTTAATACCGGAGAAGTAAAGACTTCTCCCACCGGAATATTCACATCAGCTACACAGTTTTCAAATATGGTCTGATGCTCCGGGTCATCCAGATGATACAGGCTCACCCACAGATCGGTCTCATTGCCGTTCTTTCCCTTGATATGAGCACGCACGCCCTGGTTCAACACATCGATAATCTTCTGCTGCATATCCCGATATAACGTATAATCCAGTGTGTTGATTTCCACCGTCTTTGCAAAGATTTCCTCAAACTTCGGCCCGATTTCCGGAATCGGATAGGCGATAATGGTAAAGCTGCGCTCCTCTCCCTTAATATACTGATTGGTGATACGGCCGGACTCTGATGCGTGATACACATTCAGCTGATTCTGCTTATCTGTGTAGTGCAATGCCTCCGGCTTATTCACCGGCTCAAAGGGTGCCTCACCAAACACCTCAATCACCGCCGGACCTGCATAAGCTGACGCCAAGGAACGATTTGCCTCGTAGGTGGTGCGGATGGTCTCCAATTTTCGCTCCACAAACGCCTTGTCAAAGTATAGCGCCCGGTCATCCTTATGATCGTAATCAAACTGTTTGTTGATGGAAGTGGCATAGCAGCCCTGCCTTCCGTTTCCGCGATTCTTAAAGGATGAAATCGCATTCCGGTACACGGTGGGCTTTAATCCCATTTTTTCAAAATTCGTGATGGCGGCCCGCACCATGCGCTCCATACCAATTGCATAATAAATATTTACGGTGGATTTGATACTCAAATCCTTCCCGGTAACTTCAAAGCCGATGCGATACCCTTCCGTGTAGGTGTCCGCCATAGCCTGAATCTCCTGCTCCGAAAGGCTCTGAAAATAATTTGCCAGACCAATCTCATTTTTTCCGACCGGTTCTCCATACAGATACAAATATCGCAGATCCGTAAGTTCGGAATCCATCACGATTCTTGTAAAGAAATCATAGGAAGGATCAATCATCTCGCATATATTCTGTTCGCTGAATATCTCACTGTAGTCGTGGAAAAACCAGTAGATAATCTGCTGCACTTCCCGGCAGGATGTTCCCTGCTCGTCCGTAAAGCAGGCGTAAATCTGCACAAACAGCTCACAGAGAATGGTGTAATTGTAAATCCGGTTCTCATAGGCATAGGCAATCAAAGCCCGCAGCTCCGCATAAAGCATGGAAAACATGGCTCCATACTCTTCTCCCAGTTTTTTCACCGCATAAGCAGGATTTCCGTAGGAACTGTCATAATGCTCCGGTGCAATATCCGCATACAGTGCACGGTTCATTTTCTCGTGCTCCTTTAGACTCCAGTCACGGATGCTTCCATCCTCCACAGCACGGCGCACCTGCATGGTAAGTCCCATAAACTCTGCCATCTGTCTGAAATAATCTGCGAAGTTATCCTTCTTCAGACTTTCCTCTCCGATCTGGCGAATGCGCTCCTCCACCAGTTCTAATCGTTCCTGTAACTGCTCAGTCCCTTCACAGCTGCCCTCTTTATCATATTCAAACATAAACCTTTACCTCTTTATCATTATAACAATCCCCTTACATAGATTGCCGTCCACATCAGCACAGCCAGCCCGGAAAATACCGTTCCCAGGTATGGAAAAGTGCGGAAGGAATTTTCTTCCTTCAGGCTGCGGATGGCCAAAACCAGTGCCACTACCGCCACAATCCATGCCAGGATCCCTGTACTGGCTATGTAAACGCCTAAATTTCCTCCGCTTCGGCTGGAACCCGACACCATCAGCACACAGCTAAAAATGGACAGCGCTGCCAGCACAAAGGCCGTCAGACCTTGTTTTGACAGCGTTTTCTCTGTAAACTTGTATTTTCGAAATCCTTTTTTTCTTCTCATGTCTGTCCTGTATCTCTTCCTTAGAATGTATCCCGGTAAGCATCACTCACTCTGTATTTTTTGCACTCCGGCATTTCCGCCAATACATCACCAATTTGAAGCATCCGTAACCGATCACTCCACCCAACGTATTCAATATCAGATCATCCACATCAAAACATCCCACCTTAGTCACCAACTGAATCACCTCAATCAGCAGACTAAAATCAAAGCTCAACAGCAAAATGCGGTAAAAATGTCTCTGTTTATGCCACAGCAATGGCAGCAGCAGACCATAAGGCACAAATGCCAGCACATTTCCCAACAGATTCAAAAGAACTGCTTTCTGTCCCAACAGGTGCCGATAAGTCCAGAAACGTCGGATTTCCCGGAATGGTACGAGATTCATATGATAGGTTCTGGCAGCGAAGTCTGTCCCAACACCGCCCCTTCCCAGCATTTCTGCAAAGAACAGAAAATATGCCAAGCCTAACAAATAGGCAAAGAAAGTAATCCATGCCAGAATGCGAAGTCTTTTTCTCGATTTCTGACTCAACCTTCTATCCTCGATTCTATATTGTTTGTTTCTAACTGTTCAGCAGGCATACGCATTTACTGCGGATGCCGTGAAAAAACGCATATTTAGCAGGCACAAATCCATTTGCGAAGCAAATTCTGCATGGATTTGTGCTCGTAACTATGAAGGTACTGAATAGTTACGTTTGTTTTATTTTGCCCCATATTGCTCATAATACTTATCAATAGAAGCCTTCATTGCATCATCAATGACAATCTTGCCCTTGCAGGGACGGTTATAAAGATGCTCCACCACATCATCCATACTTACGATGGCATTTGCCGGGAATCCGTACTTCTCCTGAATCTCACAAAGCGCACTCTTCTCTGTCTCTAATCCGCGCTCCATACGATTTAAGGATACCATTAAACCGATAATCTCCACATCTGCCTGCTCCTTTAAGATGGGAAATGTCTCCTGGATGGACTTGCCGGAGGTAGTCACGTCCTCAATGATGACAACCTTGTCCCCGTCCTTCAGCTTAGATCCTAAAAGAATGCCGGTATCTCCGTGATCCTTTACCTCTTTCCGGTTGGAACAGTAACGGATCTCCTTTCCGTAAAGCTTGCTGAATGCAATGGTGGTCGCCACGCTCAACGGAATGCCTTTATATGCCGGTCCAAATAACACATCAAAATCTGTACCGTAATGGTCGTGGATGGCCTTGGCATAATACTCTCCTAACTTCTCTAACTGGGCGCCGGTGACATAGGCACCTGCATTCATAAAAAATGGAGATTTTCTACCACTTTTCAGAGTAAAATCCCCAAACTTTAACACTTCACAATCTACCATAAACTCGATAAATTCCTGCTTGTACTGTTCCATTTTATTAAAACCTCCTTATTTTAAGCCCTTTTTCAAGCGTTGATTTTCCATTCAAAATACCTTTTGAGTATACCACCTGCCCCCTGATTTTTCAACTGACAAATCGGGGTTCTATACCATCGCTTCCATGATCTCATTCTCGCACTCTGCCATAGCCTGAAGCGTCATGGTTAAAAGCTTATCCAACTCCCAGCCCAATTGGTCAGCGCCACGCTCGATCACCTCTCTGGAGCAGCCTGCTGCAAAGCCCTTGCTTTTGTACTTTTTCTTCAGTGACTTCAGTTCCATATCCTTGGTGCTCTTAGAAGGCCGCATCAACGCCGCTGCCCAGATCAGTCCCACGATTCCCCAATATTCTTCCTGGTCCTGATATCCCAATTCCCGGGCATACCATTTCATGACAGCCTCCACTGTCAGGGCATGCTGAATGTGGAACGGGTCCTTATTATATTCCTTTAATAATGTAAATGCATCTTCTCTTGTAATATGATTCATGATATATCTTACTTTCTTACAACGTCTCGTTCATACTTCCGGTGCGGTATCCCAGGATATCCAGTGCAATATAAGTAAAACCAATTTTTTTAAATTCCTCATATACCTTCATCCGAACCTTCTCCTCCATAAATCGGGGAAACTCCTCCGGCATCAGCTCAATCCTTGCCATGTTGCCATGAATCCGCACCCGCAGCTGATGAAAGCCCAGATCCAAAAGCAGCTGTTCCCCCCGGTCCACCATGGATAGCTTGGTTTCATTGATTTCCTCGCCATAGGGAAATCTGCTGGACAGGCAGGCAAAGGACTGCTTCTCCCAGGTAGGAATCTGTAATTCCTTTGACAGGGCACGTATTTCCTTCTTGGTAAATCCCACCTGTCGCAGGGGACTTTTGATTCCAAGCTCTGCCACTGCAATAAGTCCCGGTCGGTAATCCCCGTTATCATCCAGATTGGAGCCCTCCAGCACTTCCTTCATGCTATTTTTCTTAGCTATTTCTTGAATTTTTTCAAACAATTCCCGCTTACATAAATAGCAGCGGTTGGGGGGATTCTTTGAAAAGCCTTCGATTTTCAATTCCTCAGACTCTACAATCACATGACGGATTCCCATATCTTGACAGTATTTTTTTGCCTCGTTCAATTCCCTCGCAGGGAAGGAACAGGAGGAGGCCGTCACCGCCATCACCTGATTTCCCAGGGCTTCCCTTGCAGCATAGAGCAAAAATGTGGAATCCACGCCGCTGGAAAAGGCCACCACCACACTGTCCAGAGAAGCAATATATTCCTTCAACTGATCATATTTTTTCCATAATTCACTATCTATTTCCTCCATTTTTCTAACCTCCTACAATATTCTGCAGCCATACGCCCTTTTTCACCAGGACAAACCCGATGATGCATTTGAGCCAGTCGCCCACCTGCACCGCCACCAGAATCCAAACCATATGCAGATGCGTATACCTGCTTAAAATATAGGCAATGGGCACGCTGACGCACCAGACAAACACACTGTCAAACAGGAAGGTAACAATTGTTTTCCCTCCGGAACGCAAGGTAAAATACGCCGCATGCATAAACGCTGCCTGGGGCATAAATACTGCCTGAACCATCATAATCTGTGTAGCCAGGGTTCTCACCTGATCTGTAGTGTTGTAAATCCGTGGAAACAATGGTGAAATCAAAAACATGGCTGTTGCCATGATGGTACAGCAAAAAACGGAAAAAACAATCAACTTGTTGTCCGAATCCCTGGCTTCTTTCATTTTCCCTGCCCCTAACAACTGACCCACCACAATAGCAATGGCGTCCCCCATAGCTACAAACACCACATTAAAAACGTTGTTAACGGTGTTGGCAATATTAAGTCCCGCCACCACGCTTAATCCCCGAAGGGAATAGCACTGGGCCAGCATTGCCATGCCGGCCGCCCACAGGGTTTCATTGATCAGAAGCGGTAAGCCCTTGAAAAAGTATTTCTTTGCCAGATTCCACGGAACCAGCAGTGTTCGGTACATACCGGAAATATACGGATTCTCTTCCGGATGTCTGTGCGTCCATGTCATGACGATCATTGCCTCTACATATCTGGACACTACCGTCGCCACAGCGGCACCCGCCACTCCCATTTGGGGCAATCCTAATTTCCCATAAATCAAAAGGTAATTCAGCACCAGATTTACCGCCACTGCCGCAATCCCTGCCTTCATGGGCACCTTTGTCTCTCCACACTCCCGCAGGGTACTGGCATAGATCTGAACCATGGTAAAGGGCGGCAATTCCAGCAAAAGAATCAAAAGATACTGCCGGCCATATCCCCGTGCCAGTTCCATATTCCCGCCGTCACTGTTTCCACTGAGATACATTTTAATCAAGGCATCCCCTAAAATCAGAAATACAAACAACGCAATCAGGTTCAATATCAGGGCAATCCAAATTTTATATCGAAAGGTGTGCCGGATTCCCTCGTTGTCCTTCTGCCCGAAATACTGCGCCGTGAAAATGCCCGCACCGGCTATACCGCCAAAAATGCAAAGCATATATACGAATAACAGTTGATTTACAATTGCCACGCCGGACATTTGTTCTGTACCAATCTGCCCCACCATGATATTGTCCAGCATACCCACAAAGTTGCTGATTCCATTTTGTATGATTATGGGCACCACAATAGCCAGCACCATTTTATAAAAAGCACGATCCCCTATAAATGTGCGTTTCAAACGACTCAATGTATTTTCCTGTTTCATGAATTTTCTCCTTAGATGAGATAAACTCTATCACATTTTGCTGGAATGCGCAAACTCCTTGGGGACGTTCCTACAGCAATTTGCGCTCCTCTATACAAAAATCGCTTGTTTTTCAATTTCTCCCATGTTACAATCCATTCAAAGCATTTGGTAGCTGCCTAGCAGTTACACCCTTTCTATATCGATTTGGCATTTACATATGTGATGCCGTCTTTTATTCAGATATTCAGGAACATCGATGCTTTTTTCTCAATTTTACAAAAGCAGGGGTTTCTGAAAATACAAAAAGAGCCTCCTGCCAATACCTATTACACAAAGGAGGACACTGAATGAACGATGAAATTTATGTGGCAACCCGGTACAAAGATACTGTATTTTGTATGCTGTTTCACAACAAACGGAGGCTGTTGGAACTCTACAATGCTCTAAACGATACCTGTTATACAGATCCGGAGACGCTGGAAATTGTCACACTGGAAAATGCCATTTACATGAGCATGAAAAATGATGTATCATGCCTGCTGGATATGCGGATGCAGCTATATGAGCATCAGTCCACGGTGAATCCTAACATGCCACTGCGGGATTTGATGTATGTGTGTGCCCAGTACGAGAAATACATTCTCAAGAAGGACATATATTCCCGCAAGCTGATAAAACTGCCCACTCCTAGGTTTATTGTATTTTACAACGGCACGGAGCAACAGCCGGAGCAGAAGGAATTACGTCTGTCCGATGCCTTTGAAATTCCGGAAGAGAATCCCTCCCTGGAGCTTCGGGTGACGCAGTTCAATATCAATCCGGGATACAATGAGAAGCTATTAAAGAAATGCCCCACCCTATTCCAATATATGCAATATGTGAAACAGGTGCGGAAATTCCGACAGGACTATCCCTTAGAGGAGGCAGTACAGCATGCCGTGGCCTATTGCATTGCAAATGTGATTCTAAAAGAATTCTTATTAGAAAACAAAGCGGAGGTAATTAGAATGACGATCTTTGAATATGATGAAGAACTACATAAGAAGACTCTGCATGACGAGGGGTATGAGGATGGATTCGATGATGGATTCGATAGCGGAAAATGTTCCACCATTACAGAAAAAATCTGCCGCAAGCTTAAGAAAAACAAATCACCGGAAATCATTGCGGACGAACTGGAAGAAGACTTGGACACCGTGAAACATATCTGCGATGTTGCAAAATCCTATGCCCCTAACTATGATGTGAAGAAAATCGTGGAGCAGTTGCAAGACAGAAACGTTCAATCTTAATAGTTAAAACGATATTGAAGGTACTGAGCAGATAAAAAAAGCACAACAACATGTGGGAAGGACGGCTTTGTCCTTCCCACACTTTTTGTACTTGGAATACGCTCCTTTTGTCATGTTTTGGGACAGTGGGACACTCCTTGTGACAAAAGAACCGTCCCTACTCAACGCTCCCGGTTCCGCCGCACACCTTACATTTTCCGCTTCCGTTGCAGCTTGCGCAGGTAACCGGAGTACTTCCCCCATTGCAGGTCGTGCAGGCATATACATGAGCTCCCATGCAATTAGGAAAATCGCATGTTCCCGCATGCTTATTGCTGTTGCCTGATGCATCACAGTAAATACAGGTTTCCGTAAAACTGCCATGGCAACGAGGGCAGGACACTTGATAGCCTGATCCACGGTATCCATCCCCCAGACACTCGTCGCACTTCCCGGTTCCTCCACAGTTGCTGCAGGGATTTGCAGCCACAACCTCCTCCGTGGATTCCGTACTCTCCACCTGGGCACTTACCTGGGCAGTCACCGTGGCCTCCACACTGTTTGCGGAAACTGCCTGAGACACAGCCGCCTCCATCTCATCACATACCGCAGCGCAGTCACAGCTTTCATCCACCACTTCAGCCACATCAATGCTCACTTCTTTTCCGTCCGTCAGAAACTCCTTTTCCACAGCAGCATCAATAATCTTTTCCATTCCTTCTTCTACGGTAATCCCGGAAAAGTCAATGCCCGAAAATGCAGTTTTTGCATCCTCATTCAGATATTCCACGCCCACAATCTTTTCATCTGCATCCAGATACAGTTTCACCTGAGGGTTGATGGTCACAATCACCGCCATAGCATATTCCTCAGGAATCAAATCCTCTCCCACCGTTTCCTGCTGCTCTGTAGTTTCTGTCTCTAACTGTAGCTGCTCTGTGGACGGAAGAGTTTCCGTTTCTGTCACCGTGGTTTCTTTTCCACATGCGCACAGCAAGGTGGTAAGCAAAAGACACATGGATGTTATCACTTTTTTTCTCATAGATTTTGTCCTCCGATTTTCATAAATTCCGTTTATCTAAACTGTAACCATTCCGTTTGAACTCGGTTACTATACTTTTACATTATATGCACATTTCATTCTTTTTCAATAATTCCTTGGGGACGTTCCTTTTGTCACAAGGAGTGTCCCACTGTCACAAAACGTGACAAAAGGAACGTCCCTACTAATTTCAAAGTTTTTATAAGATTCGAAAAAATACCTACTACAGATGTGAAATCTGTAATAGGTATTTCTAACTCTTTGAAGCCTATGCCTGCTATTTAATTAACGTACCCAGGCACCGCTTGCATTTACATAGTATCTGCCAATACGTGTACTGTGAGCCATCGCCCCGTTGCCATACAGGTAATACCAAGTACCGCCATCAATAATCCAGCCGGTCTGCATAGCTCCAGAAGCATCCATGTAATACCATGTACCACCATCATTCAGCCAGCCGGTTTTCATGGCTCCGGAAGCATCCATGTAATACCAGATACCACCAACCTGCTTCCAGCCGCTTACCATAGCTCCGGACTCCTCCATATAATACCAGGTGCTGCCATCCTGTACCCAGCCACTAGCCATTGCTCCGGATTCTTCCATATAGTACCATGTACTGCCATCCTGTACCCAGCCACTAGCCATCGCTCCGCTATCTTCCATGTAATACCAGGTGCTGCCATCCTGTACCCAGCCAGTCTTCATCGCTCCGGATTCTTCCATGTAGTACCAGGTCTCTCCATCCTGTACCCAGCCAGTCTGCATAACGCCGGTATCATTCATGTAATACCAAGTCTCTCCATCCTGTACCCAGCCAGTTTCCAGTTTGCCGTCCTGATAGAATACCCACTGGTCATCTACCTTCTGCCAGCCATCTTCCTTCTTCACAATGAACCACTTGACACTTCTGGTTCCTGTATAGGTTCCGATACCAGTGACGGTGACCGTATACTCACCCACTTCTGTCTTAGAAATCTTCTCTACGGTGAAATCTACACCTTCCGTTAAACCATCGATTGTAACTGATGGTGACACTGCCGAACCCGTATAAGTGATCTCCTTTGCCGCCACTTTACTATCCAAAGCAGTTGCATTGATATTTTTCATCTTTCCACATAAACATGTTTCTGACTGACGACTATCAGCAAGCACATGATGATTCGAATCATCGCTTCCGTACTGCGCTCCACAAACTTCACATACTACTAAAGTTCCACAGGTAGCCGTACCCCCATGGCATGCTTCTGCTGCTGACCTCTCGCCACAAATCTTACATACCTGGTAATGATTGCCTTTGCCATCACTTATGTAGGGCTGTCCTGTAAAATCATGGTTGCAACCCTTTTCTGCAATAGCATATTTTGAGAAGCTGTCCGTTTCAAAGGAAACCGTCTTGGTGGCAGCATCATAAGTTGCATCAAGTAACTCATATGTGCCATCGTGCTTCTGGTGAATAATCTTTACATCATCTGAAAGTTCCTCTGAAACAGTCAATGCAATGGTCGCCTTATTGGTCAACTCCGTAACCTCAGTAGACCATACGCTTTCTTCACTTCCTCGATACACCACATTGTTCAGATTCAGATCCAAATAAGAATCTACTACATAACCCGATGCTGCTGTCTCAAATCCGGAAATCTCTGCGGCTGACGGCTGAGTGTCGTCCACGCTCAATACAGCTGTACCTATTTCAAACTCCTTTGCATTTTCTGCGTTGATCTCAATGCCGCCGTTTGAAACTCCCTCCGCATTTGATGTCACCTTGTCAGAAACCGGCGCACACTTAGCGCCCAAATGACAGTTACCATTTGCAATGGTAAAGGTATACTCTGCAACCTTATCGGGATTCGAACGAAAAGCACCACCATTTGGTCCAAACTGCACCACCTGATATCCATATCTGGGAGTCAGACGTACCGTCAGCTCTCCACCAGCAATCAGGGTTGCCTCTCCTTTATTAGGATCTCCATCAAAATGCAGATAAGCATGATTTGCATTATTCATCGCTTCCAAAGAATCATAGGTTACCGTCTGACCTCCTTTATCAGTGTAAGTAAATCTTACAAACTCCACCAAGGTGTGATCCAGGAACATATCTGTTTCTTTGTCTTGTTCCCAATTCGACCACAGGAAGTTTCCGGTAGGGAAATATATCTTCTGCTCCGCATCCTGCGCCGCTTTCTGCTCTTCACTTTGGGTAAACTCAATTGTGATGTCCAGCTTTCCACCATTTGCCATACTTGCAGGAATCTCAAAGGAAAGACCATTCTCCGACTTCAAATCATCCCTGTTGGGATTTCCAATCTCATTCCAATCCACAGGCCGACCATCAAGCTGTAATCCAAAATAATCTAAATCAAATCCCTCTTTGGGTTTCGCATAGATCGTAAGCGTTTTTCCCGCCACTAACGAAGTAGGATAAGTCACACCCTCAGCAGATAAACTCGGGTACTCATATGATGTGTCATACTTGTATCCCACAGTTCCGTTAGTCGCATTGCGCACCTCGAAAGCTATAGCGCTGTTTCCTGAGTCATAAGAAACATTGTTCTCACCAATAATAGCTATATTTGCAGTAACATCATAGTGTCCTTCATAAGGCACTTTCAGAATAAAGGAAATGGTCTGTGATTGATGATTCAAATCCATAGCATCCAGAACATCCCACTTGGTTCCCGGAATCTGACTGGAATAATCCTTACCGTTGATTATAATTTCCGTATATCTCATATTGATGGGATTGGCAAACTCAAATTCAACTGCAGGGTTTTCCCCAACCTTGGGCGTGTTTGGATCATTCGGATCATACGGATATGTAACCGAAGTTTTATGAGTTACGTCACCATTGTTTTGCGTCTGCGCCGCTACTCCGTTTATGTAATAGATTGCAGTACAGGGCATTCCAGCGCCATCGTGGCTGTCGGTACCTGTAAAACTAATGGTAGAAGTTTTTGTTGAGCTAAAAGGATATTCTCTTGATGCGCCGCTACCAGATCCGGGCTCTCCTCCGGGTCCGGGCTCTCCACCGCCGCCGGAATTCTGGGTGGCAAGCCTGATTTCAAACTCATTGTTTGAAGCTTCTGCAATGGTTTTTGTAAAAGAATATCTACCATCTTCATTCTTGTTTCCAGTGTTTCCAGCCACGGTATCCACTGCGTATCCATCTGCCAATTTCACTGTAACTGTTACCACAGTGCCTACATCTACATTCTCACCATAAGACCAATTGTACCATACAGTGCCGCTAGGATCCGGTGACTGCTGTTGTATAGCACTCTTCTCAATGCTAACAGCCGCAGCCCCCCCAATCTGATAAGAAATGCTCTCCACACCATCCAGCGGTGTCAACCGAAGTCGAAATGATGTCGACGTATCTGCCCAGGCACTCATATCATTCGTTAGAAATAGTGAGCACACCATTAACACACTCATAAAGACTGCCAACAGGCTCTTTGTTTTTCTGTGTTTCATCCTTTTCCCTCCTTGTAGAAATCTTACGTTTTTTCGAAACAACTCGTATGTCTATTTTATCACATCCAATCGTTTTTCTCTCTTAATTACCAGTTTTGTCAATTGTCATTTCAGGAAATTCCGGCAGGACTATCCCTTAGAGGAAGCGGTTCAGCATGCCGTGGCCTATTGCATTGCAAAGAAAAACAAAAGAAACGTCCCTACTCCACAATGGGCATGACCATATTTTCCAATGCATTGCAGAGCTTTGGATGCCGGATAACAAAATGAATGGCCGGACACTTATTTTTCGACACCATGGCCCATTTTCCCTCATGGATGGTAATCTGAATATTCCGAAATGCTTCTTCCTTCATCTTCTGCAAACTATAATTCTTGTGCTTTTGCGCAAACTCTTTCGTCTGCTCCAAATGTTCCAGATACTCTTCGTAGGTATATACAATTTCCCGTTCAAAAAAGATTGCTGACAAAGAAAGACGCATGGGATATTGCTGAAATTCCTTCTGCGTGGGCTCCGGGATTTCAGTCCGCACCGGATTCTTTTTTAGAATCATCTCAGCAATCCGCTTTAACTCAGCCACCTTCTGTATGATATTCCTCTGCTCCTCTTCTTTCACTCCGTTTCGACCCAGCATACGCTGTAACAGTTCATCGGAAATGGTATAGATGGGCAAAGCCGACAACACTTCATGACGGGAGCCCTCCACAGTGGCATCCGCACTCAAGAATGCCTGGAAAATTTTCTCCTCCGGTTTGCGGTAAATCTCCATCAAGGGACTCGCCTGACTGAGAATGTCCTTGGAACGCTGACGATAATAGGTAAGCTCTGTCCGGTTTTTTGTCAGGTAATATTTTCCATTTTCGTAATGGTCTGTGATCCCCTCTCCTGATAAAGCAGCAGCTCCCGATGTATACAGGAAATGTCCAAACACCTGATTGTGCACTCCCTTTAAATAATACGGGGTCACCTGTCCTGTCATATAAAGAGGAATCCACGCTTCCAGCCCCAGCATCATTTCCTCAAATGGCCGGTTCAGATTGTGGATCATCTGGATATGCAGTCCTTTCCTTAACACCATGGCAATACCGAGCATCCATTTTTTCGGGAAATCTGAATTCTTCGCCTTCTCTGCGATAGGCGTATCATCCATGATATACACCGGCTCCATGCTTTTTGCAAACACCGTCGCTTTTAAAAAATCCAAAGTGCCCGCCTTCATGGCCTCAATGCCATAATAATTCTTAGAAGTAGGGAGCTGCACAGGTAAGGCCGGCGGCACTTTCAATTCATCAAAATGAATGGCCTTGATATATTCATCCAGATCAAATTCATCCACCTGTTTCAAAAATGAACCGATTTCATCCTTTTCTGAGGATTCTTCACTGTAGAACCATCGCCGCAATACTTCCAGATACTTATCTTCCTCTGAAATCTCCGCCACCATCACACTGAGCAAAGAGGAAATAATTTCCAAATCCGCTTCCTTATTGTAACGCTTGACAATGTATTGACACACATTCTCAATAAAATGATCCATGTTGGCCGGATGGCGCTGTCCGGAACGAATCCGGCTAATATAGGAAGCATCGTAATTAATGCCACGTGCCATCTCGGAAATATTAATATTCAGAACCAAAATAACCGCATTGAAATGTTTCAGGAGAAGATCGTAATTCCAATCATTCCCTTTTAACATATCAGTGAGTTCCTGAAGAACACTTTCCCTGTCCAGTTCGTGCATTCCCTTGCTGTGAGCTATATTTGCAATACCCGTAGCCAGCTTTTTCAACTGCTCACTGTCCGCCGCCGGGACACGCTCCCCGGAACGATACCTGCTGACAACAGTGGCTGACAGATCCGATGCTTCTGCCAAATCCTTTGCTGAGCACTGTAATTCTTCAATATAATCGTTTAATCTCTGGTTAAACTCCATGCTATTTCTACCCCTGTAAGTATTTATGTCAGTCTCTCACCAAAGACATCCTCAATGCCCTTGGTTTTGAGCAATCACTATCAATTATATACTAAGCCCCCGCGAGAAAACAATCCCTACTCAACTAAATCCTTGACTACTTCCCCCGCAAGTACCAGACCGCATACTGCAGGCACAAAGGCGGTACTTCCCGGTATGGCTCGCCTGTCTGTGCATTTACGTTCTGCCCCCGGCGGACAGATGCAGTTTGTTTTGCAGCTGATGCTCATGTCCTCTAAAGGCGTGATGGGCTGCTCGTCTGACCACACCACTTTGAGTTTTTTTATATTTCGCTTCTTTAATTCTCGTCTCATGACCTTCGCCAGGGGATCCATGCTTGTCTTGTAAATGTCCGTGACCTGAAACCGGGTGGGGTCTAATTTATTGCCGGCTCCCATGGCACTGATCACCGGAATATCCATCTCTTTTGCTCTCACAATGATTTCCAGTTTTGCCGTCACCGTATCGATGGCATCCACGATGTAATCATATTCCTCAAATGGAAACTGATCCGCATTCTCCGGCAGGAAGAAGCATTGGTGCGTTCTCACATCCACCTTGGGATTGATGGAAAGCATACGCTCCTTCATCACATCTACCTTGTATTTTCCCACCGTATCCCGGGTGGCAATAATCTGGCGGTTGAGATTGGTCAGGCAGACTTTGTCATCATCAATCAGATCAAAGGCTCCCACTCCACTGCGGACCAGGGCTTCACATACATAACCTCCCACTCCGCCGATCCCAAAAACTGCCACTCTTGCCTTACTCAGACGATCCATTGCCTCTTCCCCCAGAAGAAGCTGTGTCCTTGAAAATTGATTCAGCATATATCTCTCCTCGAAAACCTTGTGTCGGTTTACATATTGGACTTGACACTATCAAAAAAGCGGATACCCCGCAGGCATCCGCTTTTATATCCTACTATGTCTATCGACATTATATCTTTCAGACATTGCTTTGTCAATTATCTCGCCATAGTATTTCCGTTGGTAGTGGTTCCATTTGTGGTTCCATTGTCCGTTGTACCGTTGGTGGTATTGCCATTGTCCGCGCCGTTTCCGGTCATGTCATCCACCGCATTTTCAATGCCATCGCCAACACCATCTACCACATCCTCTGCACCATTCACCACGCCGTCTGTCACATCATCGATGACACCATCGCCATTGTTGTCTGCGCCGTTTCCATTTGTTCCATTCGTATCATTCGTTCCATTTGTTCCATTGACTCCGGTATTCTCGGTGTTCATCAGGGATTCATTGTTATTGAGGTTCCCATTTTCTGTGTTGGTGCCTTCGGTGACACTGTTGTTGTTATTTCCCCGATTGTTTCCACAGGCAGTCAGTCCCACCAGCATACATGCCACCACTGATGTAATAATCAGTTTTTTCAGGTTCTTCATATTAAAATCTCCTTTGATTATTTATTGATTACCCGCAGGGGGAATTCCAAAACTGCGGGTTTTCTATAGCTAGTGTTTCCTTTTTCCTTTTCTTTATACATACTCCCTTTTTAGATTTGTGTGTTTTCAAAATGAATTTTGCTATTTTATTTTAGACCGCAGAGGATTTTACTTTCTCATTTTCGGTTCAAAACACAGGGATGCCAGATAGCCAAACACAAGGGCTGCTGAGATTCCCACAGCACAGGAGGTAAAGCCTCCCATAAATATTCCGATAAAACCATCGGACTGAATCGCTTCCTTCACCCCTTTGAACAAGGTATTTCCAAACCCCAGCAAGGGGACGGAAGCGCCGGCTCCGGCATACTCCACCAGCGCAGGGTAAATGCCCAGCGCACCTAATACGGCTCCGGTGCACACCAAAAGAACCATGATTCGTCCGGGCTGCAGTTTTGTTTTTTCCATTAAAATCTGCACCAGTGCACAGATGAGACCGCCCACCCAGAATGCATTGAAATAATCCATGAATGATTCCTCCTTTCGTTCATAAACGTTCCGACTCAATGAGTACTCCATGCGCAATGCCAGGCACATTCATGCCTTCATTGAAGCTGACTGTGGAAAGAAGTGCGCCTGTAGGCACGAACAATATTTTTTTCCACTCCCCACTCATGAGCTTTGGCAAAAAGTAAGCGGATAACGTCACTGCACTGCATCCACAGCCGGATCCACCGGAATCCGTGTCCTGCTCATCCGGATTAAAAATCTCGATTCCACAATCGGAATGATTTTTACTGATGTCATATCCCTTTTCCTTCAACAGATCAATCAGGATTTTCTGACCGACATATCCTAAGTCTCCTGTGATAATCTGATCATAATCCTTCGGGCTACTGCCAAAGTCACGAAAATGAGCCGCAATGGTATCGCAGGCTGCCGGAGCCATGGCAGCTCCCATATTCATAGAATCTCTTATTCCATAATCCACGATTCGTCCGGTTGTAATTCCGGTGATTTTTACCGGGCTTTTCTTTTTTGATATGATATACGCTCCACTGCCGGTTACCGTCCATGTGGCAGACTTGGGTCTCTGATTGCCGTACTCCAAGGGGAAACGAAACTGCTTCTCTGCACTGGCGAAGTGGCTGGAAGTCACCGTCACCACCTGTTCAGCATAACCCGCAGCCACCGCCATAGCTCCTAATGACATGGTCTCGCCTGCAGTGGAGCAGGCACCATAAACTCCGAATAACGGAATCTGATAATCCAGCAATCCAAAGGAGCTGGCAATCATCTGTCCCAGCAGATCTCCGGCAAAAATATACCGCATATCCTCCGCTTTCAGTCCGGCCTTTCCCAGAGCCAGAGCCACTGCTTCCTTCTGAAGAGTGCTTTCCGCCTCCTCCCAGGATTCGCAACCAAACTTATCATCTTCACCTACCGCATCAAAGAGATGACCTAATGGTCCTTCTCCTTCCTTTTTCCCCACCACAGAGGCGGAGCTTAAAATAAAAGGAGCCTCCGAAAATCGGAGGCTCTGTGTTCCTACAATTTCAGACATACGCTACTCTCCTTTTTAAAGTAGTATGTCCTATTATGCCGTAACTATTCAATTTAAATTACATATATTTCTCATACTCCGGCTTCGTAGCATTCAAAAATACAAACGCCACAATCCCACCGCCGGTATGGGCTCCGATGGCACATCCCACCTGCGTAACTAAAATATCCTTTACGTGATACTGTTCCCGTGCCAGATTTGCCATGTATTCAAAGGAATCCTTATCCGTTCCGTAACAGCCACCAATGACCTGATGCTCCAGATTCACACCCTTTTCTCCCATCATCTCCACCAGTCTTTGCATGGCCTTTTTCCAGCCCCGGACCTTTTCCACTGCTTTCAGGGAACCATTCTCGTCCACAATAATGATGGGCTTGATATTCAGCATACTACCTGCCAAAAAGGAAGTACGGCTCAATCGTCCGCCCTTAAACAGAAAGTCCAATCGCTCCACAGTCACCACATGCTCCATGTGGGAACAGAAAAACTCTGCCGCCTCGATCAACAACTCCTTCGGTGCACCGTTTTTCTGCATCAGAAGTAAACGCTCCACCACCAGCCCATATCCGATGGATGCGCAATGTGAATCTATAATCGTAATATCAAAATCCGGAAATTCCTCTAAAATCTCCTGTTTTGCCAAATTAGCCGCCTGAAATGTACCTGCAATTCCCGTGGAAAAACAGATATAAAGCACCTCATCTCCCCGCTGGGCAAACTTCCGAAAATGCTGTTCAAACATATACTGACTGATGTGATATGTCGTGATTTCACTGCCTGCCTGCTGAATTCGATAAAAATTATCCGGAAAGATTGTTTCCCCATCCATGTAATCCTTTCCGTCAATGGTTACCGGTGTAGGCATTACATATGCATGATATGTATTAATGACACTGCGTGGCAGATCAGATGCCGAATCGGTAATAATGCAAAATGCCATAATCTCCCTCCTTTGTCACCGTCTCATGATATTATAGTTATGAGACAAAACCACATCTATTGTACCATACAATATACGGAAGGTACAGAAAAAACGTACAGAAAAAGCACTGTCTTTCTTAATTTTTTCTCTTTCGTATCTGTTCAGTTCCTTCACAGATACGATTCGCAAACCCATGAAAATCAGTTACGTTTTGAATGGACTCTCATGCCCCGAAAAGTCCGGTGTCAGTGTCGGAATAAGAGATTCAGCAGGTGAACCCCCAGTAAATCAATCCCAGCACCCAGCTGGTAAAGATTCCATAGAGAATTACCGGTCCTGCAATGGTAAAAATTTTACATCCGATGCCGAATACCTGACCTTCCTTTTTAAACTCTATGGCAGGGGCAGCCACGGAATTGGCAAATCCTGTGATTGGAACCAATGCTCCTGCGCCTCCGAACTTTGTAATAGACGGATAAATATTAAAGCCTGTAAGCACGATACTTAAAAACACCAGGATCATACTGCACCAGCTTCCGGCGGTATCCTTGTCCAATCCCATTTTGGTACAGGTATTTAAGATAAACTGACCGATGATGCAGATCATTCCCCCCACCAGAAATGCTTTCAGCATCTGAACCAAAAGATTTTTCGTAGGGGTAACTTCTTTTACATACTCATTATAGGCATCCTGCTGCTCCTGTTTCTTTTGCTGTTGTTCCTGTTGTTTCATATCTTGTTCCATTGGGATGTTCCTTTCTTCTCTTCATTGTATCTGTTCCGTACTTCACAGATACGAACCGCAGGCCATGAAAATCAGCTTCGCTGAAAAGGCATACTGAATTGTTATCAGTATGCCTTAATTTCAAAATAATATTCATATTGATTTACGGCATCCGAAGAAAATGTGGATGCCCGCTGAAAAGATAATATTCTAGGACAGCATTTCTTCAATGTCGGCCTTGGGTCTGGCTCCCACCAACTGCTTTTCTACTTTTCCATTTTTGAAAAGCATAATGGCAGGAATGCTCATGATACGGAACTGCTGCGCCAACTCCGGCTCTTCATCCACATTAACCTTTCCGACTTTTACCTTACCTGCATACTCATTTGCAATCTCCTCGATGACTGGTCCCATCATCTGGCATGGTCCGCACCAGGGTGCCCAAAAATCAATAAGCACCGGCTGCTCAGATGCTAATACCTCTTCATCAAAATTCTGTGTTGTTATTTTTAATTCTGACATGTCTTTATCCTCCTTTGTGTCCTAGTATATCCCATTTCATTGCAAAGTACAATCAGGAACGTTCCTTCCACGTCCCAGCATGGAAATCACGGCTCTTTTTATACTGGGAATTTTATATTCCGGCAGTTCAATACATCTTTAAACAAAAAACTGACTTATTTCACAGCTTCCTGTAAAATCAGCCAGTCCAAAATCGTGACAAAATGTATCTGTTCTGAACAGATACGACAAAATAATCGCCCCTGCTTATACCTTAAATATACTTACGGATGCATCCAAATCCTCTGCATCTGTCTGCAGCTGCTTCACTGCATCATTTAATACATTCACAGCAGACAACTGCTTCTCGGTGCTTCTGCCCAGTTCCGTGGAAGCAGCCTCTGTCTCATTGGATGTAGCTGAGATGCTCTCAATAGCGCTCAATGTATCATTCTTAGCCGCCTCGATTCCCTGCACACTCTCTATGATTCTCTCCACGTCAACAGTCAAATCTCCAACCTGCGACTTAATCTTCTCAAATACGGAAACTGTACTGTTCAGCGCCTCTGTCTGGAATGCCACACTCTTCTCCGCCAGACCAGCGATACGAATGGTCTCTGCCATCCGCTCCTGAATGTGTTCAATGATTCCACTAATCTGCTGTCCTGCTGCAGCGGACTGTTCTGCCAGCTTCCGAATCTCGTCAGATACCACCACAAATCCACGGCCTGCTTCACCGGCTCTTGCTGCCTCGATGGAGGCATTCAGGGAAAGCAGATTTGTCTGCTCTGCAATCTCATTGATGGTAGCAATAATACTATTGATCACACGGGCCTCTTTACTGAGGGCATCAATCTCACGAATGACTTCTCTCGTCACGTTTGTGGTATCCTGCACTTTCTCGCTGAGGTTCTCCACAATCACCATTCCATCATCCACAGCACTCTCTGTAGCCTGAGTCAATAAGTTAATCTCATCTGTATTTCTATGTACCTCAGTAATCTTGTCAGCCAAACCATTCATCTGTGCCAGACAATCCTCCGTATCCTGTGCCTGCTGGGAAATACCCTGATTGATATACCCCACAGCTTCTGTAATATTCTTTGTTACCTCCAAAAGCAGCTCGGAGTTAGAATTTACCTGCACTGCGGAATCAGACACATGGTCACTGACATTGGTCATCTTTAAGATCAGATTCTTCATACTTCCAATCATATCCGTGATGTTGGAAGATAAAATGCGGAATTCATCCTTTCGGTTCATAGTAATCTCACCGGTCAGGTCTCCGTCAGAAGTCTGCTTTAATACTCGATTCACCTTGCGAATAGCCTTTGAAATACCACTGGCCAGCACAGAGCCTACAAAAATAGCAATAATTGCACAAAATGCAACTGCAATGAGTGTGTAGATTAATACCGATCTGGCTCCGGCCATAATTTCACTGTTTGGCACCAGCGCACATACCATCATGTTGGTTCCTGCCACCTTACTGTAGGAAAACAGATACTGCTTTCCATGGTATCTTACCTGGCTGTACCCACTCTCACTCTCAGATTCGTTTGCCTTCTGATAAAAGTCTGCATCTGAAAATACAATATCGGAATCACCACTGATTACCTGGGTGCCATCCTCCAGTACAAATGCTTTGATGCAATTGTCACTGATGTTGGCATTGTCCAAAATATCCTGGATAAAGCTGCGTTTTACATCAATCAGAATGTAGCCCACAGGCTTATTGGAATTATTCCGAAGGATTGTTACCAGTGTCATGACGTATTCATCCGTGGTAAATCCGCTTAGTGCATCGATAGATGGATGCGAACTAATCCACATACTCTCACCAGTAATGTTTTCCTCCACATATTTTCCTTCCTCAGAAGCCACAAAGGTATTGTAATAATCTCCCTTCAGCACACCGGCATCTGTACAGGCATCTCCATTTTTTGCAATAATGGCAATATGATTTACATAGGTATCTGCTGTGGACTCATTACTGATAGCCAGTTTTACGTTCATCAGCTGAGATTCCGGTTTCTTATCTGTGCCGGTATAATAATCCGTTACGGTCTGATTCACAGACAAACGGGTGGCAATCAGCTCAATATTCTCAAATCCCAGATCCAGATACTCTGCCATTGTTCCCACGCTGGTGTTCGCCGCATCGGTATAGGTGGATTCCAGTGTGCTGCTGGACTTTGAATAAATCAGCATACCAACCATCACAAACAGAACCACCGGAATCATAAAAGCACCTATCAGCTTCGTCTGAATACCATTCAGTCCCAGGGAACCATCCTTCTTTTTGATAATCAATCCGCGCTGCTTACGAGTTCCATCCGAAACCTTTTTCTTCGTTCCGGTCTTCTTCTCTCTGATGGGCTTTGCCGGTTTCTCCGGCTTCGGCTTTTTCTCTCTGATGGGCTTTGCCGGCTTCTCCGGCTTCGGTTTCCTCTCTTTGATGGGCTTTGCCGGCTTCTCCGGCTTCGGCTTTTTCTCTTTGATGGGCTTTGCCGGTTTCTCCGGCTTCGGCTTTTTCTCTTTGATGGGCTTTGCCGGTTTCTCCGGCTTCGGCTTTTTCTCTTTGATGGGCTTTGCCGGCTTCTCCGGCTTCGGCTTCTTCTCTTTTGCTTCCTTCTCGCGCTTTTCTCTCTTGGCACGGAGCACCTTGGTAAAACGATCTTCCTTCTTCTCCTCTACCGGTGCACCTTCCACCCTGTTTTCTGCCATATACTGTACCCCATTTTCTTATGTAATAATTTCCCGTTGCATGATCTATATAGTAAAAATTTTACCATATCTTGATGCAACGTGCAACTTAAAACACACGATTTTGTCCGCAAAAAAGCACCTGCCACAATAATTGCAGCAGGTGCTTTTCCGGGATTCATCCCGTTTTATCCGTTACCATAAATCCTTATCTGCGCTTCTTTCGAACAGCGAATACAACACCTCCAGATGCCAGCAACAGAACCACTGCAGCCATTGCCAGAGCGTAAATGATAATTCCCTGCTCCTGACTCTTATCTATCTTTGATGCCGCATATCCACCGGTTGCTCCGCCAGTTGCCGCAGGCAGATTAGAAATACCAAGTCTGGTATTCTCTGACAGATAGTTCTCTTCGGTCAGATATTTCTCTACGTTTACGATTTCGTACATTCCGGTTTCAGCATTATATACAGTGATAAAATGATCTCCACCGGAAGATTCGCTGACGTCCCCTGCTGACTCCGTGTTCTCACTGCTGTCATCGCCAGCCTCTTCGGAAGCTGTGCTTTCTGTACTGTCTTTACTTTCTGTACTGTCCGCATCTTTTTCGTTGCCATCGGATGATTCATCAGAAGCATTCTCAGTTTCCGTTTCCGTTTCATCGGCATCAGAAACCGGGTCTGCCTCTGCATCATCTAACTTGTCACTTCCGTCTTCTGCATTTGAATTTGCATCGGCACCTGCCTCTACATCCGCATCGGCATCCATATCTTCTGCATCAGAAGTCTGATGGCTTCCAACCTCCGCATCTGTATTTGCATTTACATTTGCATCGTTATCTCCTGTATTGGAAACATGATTACTTCCGGTTTCTGCATCTACATCCATACCTGTATCTGCATTTAATTCTGACTCAGAAGCCTTGTCGCTTTCGCCGACATTCTCGTTTTCTCCCCGTTCATTCTGCCGGTCTGATGTATCTACACCGGTTCCTGCGGTACCCTCACCCATCTGTTCCGGGTTCGCCATAGCCGCATTCTCTTCATCTGCTGCCGCAGTATTGTCTGGATTGGACTGTCCGATATTCACTCCGGTACTGTTAGCACCATCCGTCGCACCTACGCCCAGCATCTGCTCTAACTCTTCGGAAGAACGCAGTTCCTGACTCAGGTCAGCATTCTCACGGTAGGTCTCACTGACTCCGCTGTACTGTGAGGTCTTGTTGCCATTGAAGAAATTCTTCGCATAATCAAACAGTGAAATATTCTGGGCAATCCGATTATCAAACAGAATCGCACCTGTCGCATAATTGTAGCCGATCATTCCACCGTTGCTGTACTCCAGCACCACATAGGGCACGGAAGCATCAAAGGTATTTGTCATCTGGACAATCGCCTTATTAGACACCTCCTCCGGCAGATTCGGGTCACTCTGAATCATGTCTGCCATAAATCCGTCAGTACCAAGAATCGTCTGATACGTCGTACCATTTAGCGTGTACAGAAGCAATGCATCCTTCACAGTATCCATCGTTCCGGAAACCGGGTAAAGCGTCTGGTCTCTTACGAAGAGCTGTGCCTCTTTCCACACTTTGCTATTACCTGCTCCCACAATCTCACTACATCTGCTGTAAACAGAAATCTGACTATCGCCATACACAAAGCTAAACAATGGAATGGTTTCCTCCAAAAGTTCTGTGGTTTCGTTGATGCTTCCCGTCTCGGTCCACTGCCCCACGTTCCAGATGGTTCCGTCCGATGAAAGAGCTTTTCCCTTCATCAATGTGAGGAATTCTCCGGTCTGTGTACCAGCTCCAGATACTATATTTCCGCCACTGATATAATAGTAATCACTGCCATATACCATGATTCGGCGGGCAAGCTTCTCCTTCGTGTAGATTTCTTCTCCCTGCTGCACCAGATTATCCGCATTCCAGAGTCCATCCTCCGAATCCTCTAAGGTGCTATCCGCAAAGGTTCCGTAAATCAATGTCAGCTTGCTGTCAAATCCATATCGGAAGGAGTAAGCCCGCTGGGTAATCCGCTCCTTTGCCACCACCTTACTGCCGGACTTTAAGATAAAGTAACCATTGTCCACCAAATCCTTGGAAAACTCTGCATTTACTGCATCTACATCCGATGCATACAGTATGCCGTAGCCTGCAGTGCCCGGGGCAGCTGCACCTATGGTATTCATCGTAATCGAACCTGTCGTATCCGGAACAGCGGTCACTAAACTGGTGGCTTCGGGTCTCGCCGGTATTACTATCTGTAGCTGTGGAATCGGCAGCCGGCCGGTATTTGTTCCATCAACCATTGCTCCGTTCAGCTCACACTGCTGCTGAATCAGCCAATCAGAAGTATAAGCCAACTTGTTATTGCTTCGACATTGTGGCAGGTAATTGCCACTGTCCTTGCGGGATGCCTCATAGCTATCCTGTAATTCATCAATGGTAAGACGCCAGTAATAATCCCTGTTACGATTGGTTCCATTCACGAAATACAAACTATTCCAACCCATATTTCTCCAGAAACGCTCTGCTGTATACCGTTGTGCTGAAACATTCTGTTGATGCCAGTCATTGCTGGTGGTATTGGAAGGGTCATTCTTCAAGTCACAGGAACGGAACAACTGCAGTGTATTGGACTGTGGCTCCGGCATAACATATTCTGCCGGATAAACGCCATTCCGTTTAATGCCATACCAGTAATCATACATCCACGCACTACCGGAAGTCAGTTGTCCTGCATAAATACCATTGACGCGCATTCCCTCCCAAATTCGGTTATTTCTTCCAACAAATTTTATATCGTCCGGGCCAAAAGCCCCAGTCTTATCGGTGTTTCCCGTAACAGTGGCTGCCAAAATCAGATTTCCGTAAGTATAATATCTCTCATCCTTTGATCCAGTCTTATTCTCCCCTGACGCGGATACACGGGAACCAACCGTGGACGGCCACTTATCCGTAAGTCCGGTTCTTCCCACTGCACCACCGGCAAAGCCGTTGGTTGCCTCTACCGTTCCGGCAAAATAGTTATTGTACATGGTAACATTCGAATAAGTCTTTGCCCCTGTGGTGGATTTCGTATACGCATTGTAATAATAACCATCGATTCCACCCACACGATCCGTTGCCTTCACATTCAGGTTCGAATAACTTCCGGTAACCGTTCCACCATAATGCACACCGATCAGACCACCCACATTGGTATTTCCTTTTACAAAGTACGAATCCTTCGCCACTGCTGCATACTCGGTATCCGCTTTGTCCGTATCCACATCGCCCAACGCGTAGCTATACTGTATGCTTGAGCCATTGGTAATGCTGTTGCCCAGCTGTCCTGTAATACCACCCACGTTGTGCATTTTCCCGCCATCGATTTCCACATTTCTGGTTCCGGAAAACTTCACCGATCCATTGTTGAGATATCCTACCAGACCACCGACAAAAGCATATTTCCGCTCGGTATTATCTCCATCACAGTCAGTAGTAATCGTTCCTTCCTCCATAGTGGAAAGCTGGATATTTGAATTAATCAGTCTTCCAGCGATACCGCCCACCTGACTGACGTTTTCCGTCTCAATCTCCACATTGGTAAGCTGTGCATTCTTGATGGTATTCCACTCCTGATCTGCACAGAATCCACCTACCCGGCTTCTGTTTGTATACTTAGACCTTACCATTACTTTTACCTTGGTATCCTCCACCGTTACGTTGGTGGCATTGGTCAGATTGTATGCATACACACCGCCTACTCTGCTTCCGTAACCTTCCACATAAATACCGTTCACCGTCAGTTTTTCGGAAGTTTCCCGGCAAATTCCTACGAGTCCACCCATGTTATAATCCGTAATATTATCCTGCCCGGTTCTGGTACTGATAATCTTTGTGGTACTATCTGTGATTTTACCCTCAGCATCATAGGTGGGCGTTCCGGTAATGGTTACATTTCTAATTTTTGCAGAAGTTGCCGAGTTTTCATCTCCTATCTGTCCAGCCAAACCTCCGCAAATGACCCAGCCGCAAGTCACCTGAACATCTTTAAGGAGCACATCCGATAAATCTGCACGATAAACGCGGCCAAAAACTCCTCCGGTGTATGTATTACCCTTCACCTTCACATTAGTGGTCTGAATGTCAGAAATCGTTGCAGAATCTACAATTTGTCCGACCAGTCCCCCTACATAATCTGCATTTGACTTAATGGTGTTATCTTCACAAATAACGTCACTAATGGTATTTCCGTTCTGGAAAGCGATGATTCCACAATAGTTTCCGCCTGTTGCTCCCAGATTCTGAGTCACGCTGACATTACGAAACTCACAGTCTTTTATCTTACCATTGCTGACCCCGATAAACCCTGCACAGTCTCCTGTCTTTTCATTGACCACGGAAGAATCCTGCAAAATAATATTTTCCATGCCACCGTTCAGACATGCAATCAGATTTACACCCTGACCTTTAAAGTTTACATTTTTCAGTGTCTTTTTTCCATTACCGATCAATCGTCCGATATTTAAATCCTTGGAAAATTCTCTGCCGGAAAAATCAAGATCGGCTGTAATCCGATAATTTTCATACTCTGGGCGGCTCTGGATCTCATTCCATTTTTCAACCGTCGGAATATCCATGTACATGGTAGCCGGAATTCTGGTATAGGCATCCAGTGTCTTAATGTTGAAGTTTCCTGCTGCTGCATTACGCTCTGCCTCAGCCGCCGTGATTTGACCTCCGGAACCTTTCTGGGTATAGAATTTAATTTTTCTCATGACATAACTATCCAGAAAATGCGCCTGGCTTTGCTCCGGGTCGCACTGCATATACAGAGTGGTCACACCATTCTCCTGATACTCACTGGCATTATCAATGGTAGTCTCCACCCAGTTACCACTTTCATTTGGCGCTGCGAAATGCCACTTCAATTCGTCAATCTCCACTCCGGTAATCTTGAAATTATCCGGGTTTTTCAACCGTATATAGAATACGTTATTGGAATTTGGTGTACTCACCGCTGTAATGGAAATGTTATACTCATCCGATTCCTTTAGCTTAATATCCTTCTGACAGGGCAGAAGCACTTTGGAATCCTCATAATACATCTTTGGCAGATAGCCGTTTGCCGTCCCGTCCATACTGTAAACATGCTCAAATCCCGCTGTCTTAAAGTATGTTTTCTCTGCTTCCGCAGTGAGCTGTTCGTAGGTGAGCAGATCCTTTACCACATTCTGTTCCACCTCGGATAAATCCGCACTTTCCAAACCGTTAATATGCTGGATAACCGTTCCATAGAAATAAGCCTTACAGTTGATGGTTCGACCCACAGTATGAGAAACATTCATGGAATCAGGGTTACTAGTGTATACATTACCAAAAGCAATTCCGGAAATATTATTGTCCGGTGTAATAGGATTCTGATCCAGATTAATCTGTCCGATCAATCCGCCTACCATATCCGTCTTACAGATCATATCCACTTTTGCATATACATTCTTCACACAGATGATGCTGGCGGAACTGGTTCTGTACTGACCGATTACACCGCCCACCTTGTTTGCTCTGGTCTCAATCTCACCCTGTGCATAGACCGAATCCACCACAGAATTCAGGGCATATCCGGCTACGCCGCCTACACCCTGGCTGCTTCGTATCTTATCTGCCTTCACGGACAAATCTGTCACCAGGCAGTGACTGATTCGACATCCATTGGTATAGCCCACGATTCCGCCCAGCTTGATTTCACTGCTTCCATATCCATTTTCCTGATACAGGAAATTCACCTTGTTATCACCAAGACCGGTGACGGTACAGTTAGTAATATCTGCACCACTCTCCGCCAAAGCGGCAATCCCCCCTACACAGCTATACGAGATATTATCAAATCCCTGAATATGCACATCTTCCACAGTAGCACCATACAAACGATAAATAAGCGCCGAATCAGCGGCAGTGTACTTAATATTATTCTTGGTATAAGTTCCACCGCACTTAAAATTGTTCACGTAAAGGTTGTGTATCTCTGCCGGTGCCTGTACATTCCCGTTAAACAAACATCGTCTGGAGCCATTGGTGGCATTGTAGCCTGCCTGCAGGTTAATGTTGGATATAGCATGTCCCTGGCCATCCACCTTTGCCTTAAATGTATTCGTTACCTGAATCCGATTCACTGCCACACCGGCAAAGTCCAAATCTGCCGTCAGCTTTACATTCTCATAATCTGCATTTCGATTATGTTTCACCACATACTCATACCAGTCATCCACACTGGAAATAGGCCGGTAAAAATCTACCATCAGCATGAAATCAATATCTGATGTTTTCTCCTTGCCATTCTTCAGATAAAAAATCTTTTGAACGGTATATTCTGACTGGAACTTCTTGGGATCATACACCTCGCCCATGATTGTGGTATATCCGTCCTCCGTCTCAGCAGAATCAGGATTCAACGATACAGACAGGCCATCTATCGCAAGTCCGGTAATATCCAGGTTCTCCTTATTACTGAACACAAACTTCACACTGGCTGCATCCTTGCCGTCCTCTCTGGTGTAATAATCAAGTACCTCTGCCTGACACAGATCCACCATCCGATCGTTACTCTGACGCTGCGGTAATGAAATGAATTCCTGCTCCGGCAAATCGGAGGAGTATGCCACATGGGGATAATATCCCACTTCCACCGGTGCGATATCAAAGGATGTGGTCAACAAACGTTTCTGCCATCCGGTATCATAAAGATTCTCGATGGTCATTTTCTTCATGGTTTTGGTTGCATACTGTGTACTCGCTTCACACCAATAGTACACATTAATAAACTTACCACCACCAGCTCCAATCACAGGACTCACCTGATTGTTCTTTGACTCCGCAGGGATACTCTCACCGATACCATAGCAGTTTTTCACGCTTCCATCGTTGTTACCACAGAGAGAGCCATAGCGGATAGACCAGCTTTGATTCGAATTTTCCTTGGTGCTCTGCTGAAGATTCAGCATACTGTAGCAGCTGTAAATTCTACCCAGAGAGCCGTTTGACGCAGCAATACCGCCCACTCTTCGATCCAGATCATTATTTACATCAGTACAATTAATATACTGTCCCCTTTCGGAACCATAGACGTAACCATATCGAATGATTCCATTATTGTCGCAGGTCACCAGACCTAGATTCCGGTATACGGAAATACCCTCCGATCCATCCACCGGATCATTCTTCACCACAAAACGTTCAATGACTCCGGTTGCAGCATTTGAGCGGGTAATGAGTCCCATGGTATCATTTCCCAGGATTTCTCCACCCTTGTAGCGCACTACAATATCACTGATGGTTCCGAAATTTCGGTAACAGATCATACCGTCATCCCAAATTCTGGAGGTAACATCCAGATATACATCATAAACCATGTTGGAAATCTTTCCACGACTTCCCACATTGGTAAAGATCCAGGAATCATTTCCCTGATAGTGATGGGACAGGGTAAAACCCTGAAAATCAATCTGTCCCTGGAAAGTCTCTGTAATCTTTGCACCTGCTAAGGAAGGAGAATTTTCATCCTCCTCAATCTCATGGTTATTGTTTTGACTTTTCAGTACCACATCTGCCGTAGCCACAAATTTTCCGGTGGGGTTCCTTTTGATGTAATCAATCATCTGATATGCGGTGCCAAATCCCTGTACCGTAGTTTCAGAAGTAAATTCCAGTGTATCTAACACCATTTCCCGGTTACTGATGATGACATACAATGTCATAACATAGCTGTAATCTCCCCGATCCACAGTCTGATTCTTATAAATCGCATACTGTCCTGCTACATCAGTTCTGTCATTTACTGCATCCACCTGATACATGGTATCTGAAATCAGAGTCCCATCCTTCTCCACCCGGATATAGTAAGGAATTGCTCCCTCTCCGGTGAGACATCCCTGGTCATCGGTCAGAACAGTTTTGGTCTCTGCATTGTAGTGAGCATCATCTCCGTCAATCGCTTGAATTCCCTGCAGCTTCAGAGTACCACTAAGTCGGAATGCATCTGACACCTCAACAACCTTTAACACCTTATTTGACTCAAAGGTGGCATTGGAATAGCCCTCGTTATATTCTGCCGCCACAAAACGCATCTCATAGGACTGATTTACATCCAGGTTTTTAATGGTCACTGTCTGTAGTTCGTCCTGATTTTTCCGGATACGAAGTGCCTTGACAAACTGCCCTGTCTTAGTGTACAGGTTGATTACCACCTTATCTCCGGAAATGCCGGTGATGGCATCATCCGGGTCATCCACTCTGGTGTCAAATACCAGTGTGCCTGCTGCAAACAACAGATTCTCCACCTGCACCTCTGCAGGCTTTCTCAATGTCTTGAAGGTATTGGCGTTCAACACCACTTTAATGTTGTCATAGACCTTTCCGGCATATTTAGCCTGGGCACGGGGACTTATGGTATAGTCCGTCATACTGGCCAGTCCGCTGGCGGTATATCCGATCAATTCTCCATTCCGCAGCTGCTTATAAACCGGAATTTCTTCGCTTTCCAGAGTCACCGTATCAGACTCGCCAAATCCGATAGTGGCAGCTGTCACCTGATCCTCCCCGGTCTCTGTAATCACATCCATGGTAATACCGGTAAGAAGCTTCGTCAGTTCCGGATTTGTAGAATCTGTATTTAACTTAAAGCTAATAAACGCAGAATTACTGGTTACCTGGGTAATCTCCGTATTCAGATATACCTTGCCCAGAGAGGAAAGACCTGCTGTGGTAAGGCCTAAACGTCCCACATTGACAAAACGCTGGGGTCCCTTGCCATTCTGCAGATCATAATCGCAGTAAACCGTGGCAAAGACCTTGGTATCGACGGGCAGCCCCTGAATACGGGGAAGCTCTAGACCTTGAATCTGCAGTCCGTTTTCCGCAGACCAGGTATAGTCTCCTGCACGAAGCTTATGGGAATAAAGCACCTTTTCCGGATCAGACAGCTCTGCCGGAGAAGATAAGTCGCCTCTTTCCGTAGTAAGTACCAGATAAATATCCAGGTCACTGCCACTTCCCTCCTTAGGAACCGTGGCCGCATCCTCATCCTTCATGGTAAGAGACAGCACCAGGTCATCGATTTCATTCTTTACGATGTTCAGCTTTGCCTCCGGCGCATGATTGCTGGTAGTAATCTCACCGGTGTTGTTGATGAATACCAGCTTATTACCAAAGAAATCCTTTGCCGTAAATTTATAAGTATAGGTGGTCTTTGCCTGCAACACGGACAGAGTACCCACCGTCTGCTTTGCGTGATTCTTAAACTTGGATACCTGGGCGCTGTTTAAATTCAATATGGTTCCACTTCCCACACCCAGCTTCGGCTCCACAGTTAATGTAATACCCTGTGTACGGTCGATACCATAAATTGCCTCTAAATCACTGCCATCGGCATATCCCAGATTATCAATCTCGATACGGTCGTTAAAGCTGGTTCCCGGCTGCTGGGTCAGAGTAATCGAACCTAAGGTATCAATGGACTTGGTAGTGATCGTCTGCTCGCCTAACTGTTCCACCACGCTCTCGTCATACTCATTCCAGTAAGTGAAATAATATACAATACGATAGGTAGTGGATGGTCTGATACTTCCTCCGCCCATCTCGATGCTGCCGCTCTTTCGTTGGTAGCTTCTCAGTTTTAGAGTCTCTTTCCCCCGCTCATTCTGTTCATAAACTTCAAACTGAATCTGTTTATTTGCATCGATTCTGGACGCAGGATCATTGACCGAAACGTCTGTAGTAATGCGGTATACACCGGGCACAAATTCTCCCACCTGTACCGTGGGTTTTACATATTCCTGCACCGGTTTCTTCGCTGGCTCTCCCTTGGATCCGGGTGTCTTATCCGGGCGTAAATTGTCCGGACGCACCCCGGGACTGGTTTTATCCCCGGAGGGGGCAGAGGGTGCAGTGGGAGCGGAAGGTGTCTTGTTCTCCTTGTCCTCGTCTTCCTCCTCTGTTATCTCATGTTCGTTCTGCTCCTCGTCCTCCTCGTCAGCTTCCTCCTCGTCCTCTTCTTCCTCTGTGCGATCCGGCTCCTCCGGTTTTTCAGTCACTTCCACCGTCACATCTGTGGTATCAAGCGGCTCTTCCACAGGAATCTCCGTTTCTTCCTCCATATCCTCTTTCTGTGGCAGCTGCATATTCTCCCGTGCCAGACCCAGAGCCTTCATAAGTTCCTCGTAGGTATACTCCGTTCCACCTATATTCAAAATCAGATCACCGGGTACATTCAGATAACTCTTGTATACAAGAACATCCTCTTCCAGCTCATAATATGCGAAATAATCCTCCTCAAAATGGATAATGCTGTGAACACCAATATGCTTCTCCATACCCTTCTGGGCATAACTGATCCCGGACAGGTTCATATAATTGCCGTTAACCAGTTTTAAGAACAGATACTCTGCCGCATCTGCCTGAGTTCCATCCACATTATAGGTATGTCCATCATGAATCATCATTCCCTGATAGGTACTGATTTCTTCAAAATCCATATCAATCAGCACAGCCCTGTCATTTACCATCTGCAGTGATGTACCATGATTGAAATACACGGGATACTCCTGATCGATCTTTACCTTTTTCGTATCACCGAAAAAGAGAGCCTCTCCCTGAGAAAAGATATTGTCCATGGCCG
Source organism: Lachnospiraceae bacterium (assembly GCA_022766245.1). Lineage (GTDB taxonomy): Bacteria > Bacillota > Clostridia > Lachnospirales > Lachnospiraceae > Roseburia_C. The sequence continues at coordinate 45,972 of JALEPL010000004.1, forward strand.
CAAAAGAATATAATCCTACCTCTTTTTTAATCTCTTCATCCTGTGGATTGATTCCCAGAGATGTAGTGACGCTTCCATCCTTCACAGCGAAACCGTCATTCTCCATGCGCATGTACTCGGAAAAACGTGTCTGCAATACAACAAGTGCTGCCACCAGCAGCACACCTGCCAGAATCGGGATGAGAAACCGATTGTCAAACCCGACTTTTTTTGAAGTTTTTTCCGTCTCCTTCTTTGCCCTAACGTGCTCTCTTTTCTTCATAATTAAAGTGCTCCCATTGCTTCTATATCTGAAAACAAAATTCTTTGTGTATCATCCATTGTCATAACGCCAGTGCCCAGATTCACGCTGTATCCCGCAGGTGATGTGGCAATGGCATCCGCATCCGTCACTATGATATACTGATACTCTCCTGTAATCACATCATAGAACTCCACGCTGTTTTTATAAACCTCCTGCACATAGGTCAGGGGCTGCACTTTGTAGGTGCTCTCACCCACCTGCAGGTTCATCTCCTCCAAAAAAATGTAGGTTCCTTTTCCGTCATAAAGGAATCCTCCCTTTGCCTCAGTGATAATGTCGTTGTGACAGATTCTCACCTTGCCATTCTCATAGGAAACGGTGGAAAAATAGTTCACCCGGTTCAATCCGCCCTCTTCCAGGGGACGCATATATCCCATGCTCACCGGAAGAATCATCTTCGGCTCATTCTCATAAATGATGGGGACTCCGTCCGACTGCACCTTGTCGGCATCCTCCACCACCGTTGCATTGTTATCTCCGTGTACCAGCTTCATATCCTCGCTGTACTCCAGCTTCGCTCCCATGGAATAGCGAAAGGTAGCCTCCTCCGGAGAAAACTTTTTATTGGTACGGAAATACCAGAATGCCAAAATCAAAATGACCAGCAGTAAAAGTGCTGCTGCCAGCAGCATAATGACCTTATCCTTTTTCTGATTTTTCTCCTTAGGTTTTTTGCTCTTCATTAGCTTTCATCCTTTCCTGTTCCGCTTTTTTGATACCATGCTTCATAGCAAAGCTGCAACAGCGCACCAGATCGCAGAGAGACAACAGCAGCAACACCAGTCCCAGCAGCATAGCCACGCAGAAAATCTTTTTATCAAATACGATCTCCGCCAGATAATGACTGAGCATATTCATAATCAAAAGGACACCGGCAGACACCATCCCCAGCAGCACATCTGCCGGGACTCCATCAAAGCTTCTGCGGTGAATCAGATAGCCAAGTTCCAGTAGAAGATATGTAATGATATGAACCGGTTCCACCGTTCCCAGATCCAGGATAATGGACAGGAACAAAAATACCTTCACAAAACAGCAGGCAAGTCCCAGGGTATCCCACCAGCTCATCTGAAAGAAAAATCCGATGAGCTTGCGCCGCCTGGTCTCCCAGGAAAAGGAGCTGCAGAGGAGATACAGCACCACACCGGTCAAGAGTCCTCCTGCCAGAGTGACGATCAAAAACATTTTCAGCTGTACCACACCACTTATCATGCTATCTAACATCTTACTCCTCCTGCCGCTTCTGGGGGCTGGCATCTCCCTCCTGCACCAGAAGGTTGAATTCATTCTTTTTATGCATATAGAATCCCTTCAGTCCGGCAAACCGCAGGACATACTCCTCGAATACCAGTTCCACACTGCCCTTCAGTTCTCCGATGACCGGCATGTAATTCTGCATGATCAGAAGCGTGTGATGCTCACTGACCACGCGGATCATTTCCACATTTTCAAATTCCTGTAAACCATTCTGAATACTTACAATTTTTGCTTTAATTTTCCCCATGATATTTACCTATGTATAAGAATTTATCTTCGTCTACGTCATCGTACTTTCCGTTCAAGATATCCTCCACGTCCTGCAGCACGTCATCGATCTCCACGAACTTACCGGGTCTTCCGGTGTAGTTTTCTGCCACGAACATAGGCTGGGTAAAATAATTACGCAGCTTTCTGGTACGATAAAAGATCTTCGTATCTGCTGCGGACAGCTCCTCGATACCCAGTACGGCAATGATTTCCTCTAAGTCACGATATCTGGAATAGTAACGAAGTACTTCTTCCACCAGACGATAGTGTCTCTCTCCCACATGATCGATATCGATGAGCTTACTGCTGGTACGGAACACATCCACCGCCGGATACAGACCCTTCTCTGCCACATGACGATCCAATACAATCTGTCCATCCAGATGGGAAGAAATGACCTGCACCGCCTCATCGGTGATATCATCCGCCGGAATGTAGATGGCCTGGAAGGATGTGATAGATCCCCTCTCCGTGGAATTGATACGCTCCTCCACATTTGCCACAGCGGTGGCAATATTGGCAGGATATCCGTTCTCGATGGGCACACGGGACAGCTCTGCATTCAGCTCGGACATGGCCTGCACATAACGATAGATATTATCGATGAACAAAAGCACGTCCTGCCCCTTCTCATCCCGAAGATACTCTGCCAGGGTCAGTCCACTGAACACAGCCTTGGACCGGGCTGCGGAGTTCTCTCCCATCTGTCCGAATACAATGGACATCTTGTCCAAAAGATCCGCTTCCAGCATCTCATCATAAAGCTCACGCCCCTCTCTGGAACGCTCACCCACTCCTACGAATACAGAGTTAGAATTCAATCCCTTGTAAACGTTGTTGATCAACTCCTTGATCAGCACGGTCTTTCCTACACCGGCTCCTCCTAACAGACCCATCTTAAATCCTTTTCTCATGGGTGCAAAGAAGTCTAACACCTTAATTCCGGTCCAGAGGATTCCACCATTGATATTGATCTCCTCCATGGAAAGATTTCTGTTGTAGACATCACGTTTTTCCACCTGATTGATGGTGCTTCCATCAATGAGATTGCCGTATGCGTCAAACACCTTTCCCAGAATCTCATCGTTATACTGGATATCCAGGGCATTTCCGGTCTTGTATACATCGATCCCCTTCTTCAGTCCCACCACGCTCTGGAATGGTACTGCGGATACCACATTTCCATCCTCCTCGGTTACCTCAAAGAAAATCTTTTTATTCTTAATCTGGGCGCACAGGACATCGTGAAACTTTACCTTCTCGCCGTTTAAGAGAATCTGCACATTTAATTCCGATATAGATATAATTTTTCCAATACAGGTTTCCATAAGCTCCTCCTAATATTGATTCAACTTTGTGTAATTATCCAGCACCTTGCCGAATTCCTTTTCCCGCTGTTCTCTCAGATCCAGCATATGACGGGCTTCCTCCCGCTCATCGATCTTCTTTAAGGATTCCGTGGTAGTATTCTGGCGGGTGATATTCAATGCTGCACTGCTGATCTCCCCGGCGATGATCACCTCATACTGCATGTACAAAATGATCAGCTTCGTAAGCAGCGGCTCGATATCGGATTCAAAGGTAAAATCCTCATCATAATTCTTATCACTGTATAGATGCTCCGGAAGGGGATACAGCTGCTTGATGCGAAACTCCGCTTCACTGGAACTGTAGTAGTGATTGTATATCAGATTGATCCTGGAATATTTTTTCTCCCGGAAGGCCTCCTCCAGAACGGCAAATATTCCGCTCTTATCCTGTTCAAATTCCTCCTGGGTCATGGATAGTAAGACCTTGTCATCCTCTCTGGCCGGACGGATCTTTCGCCCGATGATGATCTTATAGGCATCCTCATCCGCCTGCACCTGTCTGGTGATATTGGAATTCAGATTGGCGCAAAATCCCATATCGCCCCCCAGATAAATGCCCAGCTCCGGTGCATCCTCATTCACCCGGAGCACCTTATAGTCCAGCATGATATTGCGGTTATTCACGATATTATCAATCATATCTGCCACGGTGTCGCCCAGATATGCATAGGTCTTCGCAATCTTTCTGGATCGGTCTACCCGTAGCAGGGAATGAAAGTTCATGACTTTTACAATGTTTTTTATATTCATTCTTTACCCTCTGCTTCCGGCTCTAATGCCTCACTGAACATATGGATGATCTCATTCTTGTTTCTGGGTGAGAACTTATACTGCAGCAGTCTCTCCTCGATACGGTGTCCTTCTTCCAGCTTCTGCTGCATCTCGTAACTCATCTCGTCTGTATTCGCCAGCTCGTAGACTTCCTTGGTCTCCAGATAGGACAGGAACCTCTGTCGCACCTTGGCACCCAGCTTCTTCATATCCTTATCCTGCACGGCTCCACCCAGACGGGACACGCTTAAGGTGTAATCGATGGCCGGCTTCTGACCGCGCTCAAAATTCTTTCGGGACAACACCAGCTGACCATCGGTGATGGAAATAATATTGGTGGAAATGTAATCCGTGATATCTCCACCCTTGGTCTCCACGATGGGAAGGATGGTGATGGAACCGCCGTCCTTATGCTGACAGCCCTTCTCCAACAGTCTGGAATGGGTATAGAAAATATCCGGTGGGTAAGCATCACGTCCCGGTATCTTTCCGGCCAAAAGGCTGATCTCACGATGGATGTTGGCATGGCTCTTTAAATCATCGATTACCACCAGTACATCCTGTCCCTCTCTCATATACAGCTCTGCAATCGACAGAGCCACATAAGGGGTAAAGAAAGCAACCGGCGGCTCGTCCTCACTGAAGGAAGCGACGATCAGAGTATACTCCATAGCACCCTTTTTCATTAGATTATCATACAGCTCTTTGATATTTTTCTTGGTCTTATTCACAGCCACATAAATACAGAGTACGTTTTTATCCTTCTGGTTTACGATGGTATCCAGTGCGATCTGTGTCTTTCCTGACTTTTTGTCTCCGATGATCAACTGACGCTGACCAAAACCGATGGGATACACCAGATCGATACCAGCGATTCCGGTATACATGGGACGTTCCACCGTGCCTCTCTCCATGATGGGGATGGCCTCTGTCTCGATGGGCAGCGGCTTAAGTCCTTCAAACTTCTCTCCCAAAAGGCGGTCATTTCCGAAGATGTCAATGATATGACCGATGGATGCCCGGCTGTACATGGCACAGAAATCAAAACCTGTGGTGACCACTTCATCTCCTACATAGATATCATTGGCCTTCTGCAGCACAGCCACCATGACAGAGTTCTTCTTGATGGCAGTGACATATCCCACAGAATAGCTGGAGATTACCACACGCTCATAGAATCCCACGGACTCCAGTCCGGACACCTCTAAGATATAATCCTTTACTTTAATTACATGACCTACTTCGTACACATTGTTCATTTCTTTCATGTTGCGAAGCTTTGAATTTACGATTCCTTCAATAAAATTACTCATTTTCAGCTACCCACTTTTCTTCTTGTTTTATAGATACTGTAATCATAGACTTTGTTCTGATAAATGATCTTAAGGCCCTCACAGATATTGGTGTCCACATCGCAGACAATCCCCTTCTCCGGATTGGAATAGTCCTTTTCATTCACTCCCACATACACGAACAGATGGGGATCATTGTCTCTGCCGACCTTGCGGACATAGTCCAGAAAGGAAAGCACATTGAACTCATCCAGCTCTGTCATATCATCTATGTACTCCAACAAAAGCTTCTGCTCCTTTGGCTCCAGACAGTCCTGCAGCACCTGAAGCTGCTCCTCCTTCTGGCTGGTACACAGATCGTATAAGGCATCAAAGTTCAGCTTCTCCACGATACCGCATGCCAGCTCATACCGATCCATATCTCCGGTAAATGGAACCACATTCTTCACATTTTCGATCACGCTGCGTTTGTCGATGCTCTGCAGCTTGTCCTTTACGGTCTTGTACTCCTCGAAAAAGTCGTTGTCCACATAGCGGGCAGTCGGAATGTACACATCTCGCTCCAAGGGTCTGGGCGCATAAAACGGGGAAGTCCGATAGGATATCATCTCGTTCTTCAACCCCCGCAGTTCCCGGGAAAGCGACTCCTGCTCCATATGCATCTGATTCATGGAATGAATGGTATCCCGATACCGTTCATCATAAATTTCAAGGTTTTTGGAAAAATATCCGTTCACCTGCTGATTGGCCTGTGATATCACACTTCGCAGCATGACCGCCATAAAGTAGATCAACACTGCAAGCACAACCACAACAGCTATAAAAACCGCCATATTGGTTCCTCCCTATTGCTCCTAAGCTGTCAATGGATTGAAAAATAACAATACTAATACAAAGGCAAAAAGCAATAACAAAAGTAAGGTCAATACAATTGCCACCACCATCACGGAGTGGATCACGTCTCCCTTGGTCTCCGGGTTACGTCCCACTGCCTCTGCCACCTTTGATCCTAAAATGCCAAGTCCGATACCGGTACCTAAAAATGCCAGTCCGATAATCCAGCCTACCGCTGTCATTGTTGCTGCTAATACTGTCTCCATCTTATCTGCTCCTCTCGCTATTTTCTATATGTGATAGACGCCTGTTCTGAAATCGTAAAGGCGGAGCCGTTGTAGGTCACATCCTCAAACTTCAGATACAGTCTGTCTTTATCGTTCACTCCGGTGTTGGCAAACGTTATATCCGCCTGAATGGTTTCTCCCTTTTTCGCATTCTCCAAATCTGCAGCGGTTATGGTATATGTACCAAGCCTCATATTATTATTTGTGCTGTCATACAGAGTTACCTTTCCGGCAGAGATCAGATACTGCTGATCCAGTGTAATCTCAAAGGAGATACCCTTCTCTGTCAGCTTTGTGATCTCCAGGCTTCCCAGATTGCTTCCTGTCTTTACCTTCACCGTATCCTGCGTTACAGAGGTAGGTTCGTCGTCCACCACACCACCGGTGGAGTAATAAGCATCATAGCACAGGGATATATTGTAACTGGTTCCCGGTGTACAGTTGTTAATGGTGTAATGGGTAGAGGTCTTATTCAAAAAGATTTTATCCTTCTTCGTAGTTCCTCCCTCTTTATGCTCCACAATAAGATACACGGCCACATAATCGTCGGTCACATCGGAAACAAAGTAGTCCACATCGATGGATCCGATTCCGGCTGTGACTCCGGTCAGCTCCACCCATTTTAAAGCGCTGATGTTTGCGTCACTTCCCTTTCCACCATCTCCACCGGTTCCACCGTCTCCACCGATACCACCGGTTCCTCCGGCACCACCGGTTCCACCGGTTCCTCCGACTCCACCGTCTCCACCGGCACCGCCGCTTCCGGCATTTCCACCGAATCCGCCGCTTCCACCGCTTCCACCGCTTCCGCCGTTTCCGCCGCTTCCACCACTTCCACCACTTCCGGCACTTCCACCGCTTCCGCCGTTTCCGCCGATACCACCGCTTCCACCATTTCCACCGTTCCCGGCCACAATGGTAATGCTGTCCGGATTGTTGGCAGCAGAGGCATACTCCTCATCGGTTACCAGTCCTTCCGTGTATACCAGGGCGTCACCGTTGTACTGATTGGTGCTGCCCAGTATATTTTTCAGATTGATCAGATTCTCTGCAAAGTACGCATATTCACTGGAAATGTCCAGATACAGATCGCCGGTGTTCAGCATGATGGGATATACGATATTCTGGCATCCCTGATCATTCATCAGCACTGCGGTACCTGTTTTGTAAATATTGATGTACACATAATCGCTGGTATCATAAGCATCATCCGTGGAGAGAATGCTCTTTCCGGTCATGAGATATTTCCTGTCAGCCAGCTTATACAGACCCGGCTTGCTAAAATCCGAGATCTCACTCCTGTCTTTTTCCTGCATCACACTGCCCTCTGCCGACACCTGATACAGATCACCGAATATGGTCAGAGTACCGGTGTCTCCATTCCGTACCACCACGTTTTTACCCAGGCAATACACTTCCTTATCCCGTGTCTTCAGATAATACTTTCCATCCTTCTTCTGGTACAGGGTGGCATCCTTCTCCACAGGGATATACTCATTCTCCTCATCATACACAGTACTTCCTGCGGCAACCGTATAGCTGCCGCTGCGGGAGCGGACTACCATGACCACGGTCACGGTAAGGCAGACGATGATCATCACGATTAACAATCCAAATATATTAAAGGTGGCTGTATTTTTAGTCTCTGTTCGTTTCATCTGTTTCATCCTTTACTTAAAGTCTGCGTTGGATCCGCCCAGATAATTACCTGATGCATCATAGTACTGAATACTGTAATGAAGGGTTGTACCATCTGCGGGAACACCGGAAACTGTAATCTTATGATCCGCCGTATCAAAATCGGCACGCGATACACTATCATTTGCAAAGTTTCTGGTTCCATCCGAAGAATCAATGGAGTACAAGATAGACGCTACTGAGTCAAAATTGGTCAGTTTGCTAAATTCCATCACCAGATCCTGCCCCATCCTGGTTGTAATGATATTCGCAGTCGGTTCTGTGGTAGTATTGATGGTGGCATAGGTGGTATAGGTATTGGAATCTTCCGTACTACCATCATTGTTAATATCCACTTTGGCTGTAACTTTTATTCGATACGAGTTATCCGGAGTCAGCCCGGTTGCCGTGCCTGTCCAGGTACGCGGGTTGCCTGCCTCCAACGTAACATCCTCCTGCCATACTGGACTGTTATTCTTATCAAGAATCTTCACGTTATAGATATCATTGGAAATGACACGATTTACATCCGTCATAATCACCGTCAGATCCGCCTCTGTACCATTTCCTTTTGGAATGGCACGGACACTGGCATAAGGTACACTCATAGAACCCGGAGTCGTAATATCCAGAGTCTTTTGTCCGATAACATTGTTTGTTACATTTTGTCCCTGCAGATCGGAATCATAGGCTGTCACCACCACCCGATACGTAGTCCCCAGTCCCAACGTATCTGGACTAAAATCAATATTAATGGGATGATTCTGTTCTTTGTCGCAATCATAATAAGGTGCAAGACTTCCCAGCGGTTCCAAACGATAACCCTTTCCGTCTACATAGGTGCGGCTTACTCGTTCTGAATGCATACGCACCTCATTTCCTTCATGATCCAACACCTTGTAATAGATACGCATATTCATGCCGTCATACCCCTTGATGGCAAACCGCATCTCACCCAGCTTACCCAGGTATGTATTATAGTTCCATGTAGGAGGATCTACCTCCATTTCCACTTTGGTTGATGTGGTGAATTCGTAGTGAATTCCTCCTGCCTCACGGCCATAATCAAACAAATCCTGAATCGTACCCGATTTATTCTTTGCTTTAATCATTACATAGTACTTCGTGCCAGGCTCCAGTCCCTGTAAGATAAAGGACACATCTCCGTCAATGGCATTTTCATCCGTCTTATGAATAATTGTACCATAGGCGTAGTTTCCATTCGTTTCGGGATTTCCGTCGTCCTTTTCTGCCAGATTACTAAAGCCATCGGAAGGTTTCGTTTCATCCTGATAGAAAAGCACCTCATTGCCGTCTTTGTATTTATTCATGGGAACAGGAGTACCATCACTCTTGAATAAATAGATATACAGTCCCTTGTCCAGTTCATTGGGTACCTGTCCCTTAGTATTAAACCGCAGGGTTGCTGAGTTTCGTCCAATTGAGCAGCCGGCATCATCCTTTTTGATACCCGGCATTCCATCTCCTGTACGAAACGGAGCTAATTGATAACTATCCACGTTGCTTCCAATATCAATCTGAAGCGTCTTAACCTTCAATTCTTCCACCATATAGTATTCATTATCTGAGCCCAAAGCTCCCGTATCATCCGGTGTGGTGGTAATAATGCTATCTTTCAAAACATCCGAATAAATGTCACTTCCTGTCATCCCTGTGGTACACAGCGGTGCCATCGCTCCCTGCAACACAAACTGGGTTTTGTCTGTTCCGTTATATTCTTCCTTCGGCAGAAATACAGAGCCGATTGCTGTCTGAATCACCGCTGCATTGGATGCCGTTGACTCTTTCACCTGTGCAGAATTCACCAGACTTCCATTGGTATCCAGCTTCAGATAGACCTGATCACAGCTATTTCCTGCATCCGATGTGATGTAGGAGGTACGTTTCAAAGCCCAAGCCATTCCATTGTCGGCTGCAATAAAGTTATCTCCGGTATGGCTGATGTCCGTGACGGCAAATTCACATAGGCTCTTCACTCCACATCGATTGGTATGATAATATGCCTCCACCTTCACACGCACATTTTTTGAGGAAAGACCTGCTTTTACAATCGGTGCATAGTCCAGGTATGCATATCCATAATTGTTCTGTGCGCTTCCTGTCGTTTTTCCTATGGCGATCTGAATCTCAACCGGATCAAACACGATTGCTTGATTAGTATCCGTATCTGTCAGTGTTACCCGCAGTGCTGCCACCTGAAAAATATCCTTGCCCTGCAGTGTAAGTTTGATTCGGTATCCATTCTGATCCTCTATACCAGGATTCACTCCTAATCCCTTCACCATCAGGCCATTTACCTCGTAGTCATAACCGGCAAGATGATGCGGATCAGTAATGGATTCATTGATAATATCTGTATGAATCTTTGAAACAGGCTTGACACTCACCGGATCTTCCACCAGCTTTGTAATCGTTGCTGTTTCTCCCACATCTGCATTGGTGTACAAAAGATATGGAATCTCCACTCCGTAGAATATCTCTCCGGTGATATTTCCCACTGCAATATCTAGGTTTGTATAATCCGCTTTTAACGAGCCATCTGGCTGATACAAATCAGCTAACGAGAGAGGAGCCAATTCTGTTCCTCCATCGCTTCCGTTCTCATCCACGATTCCATTGGGATATGTATCATATTTTATTATCTTAGCCTGTGGTGTACCACTATTGTTTTTGTCTGCATAGGCCTTCACAGCCCCATCCGGATCTGTCAGCATGTACTTCCATGTCTGAGTGGTTTCGTTTGACGCATTCGTAACCGTATCATAGAGGTATCTCTTAATCGTAGGTGTCTGACGTTCCAGTGCAAACATCTGGGAACGATAATAAGGAATATTATTCTCTCCAACCCCCGGATACACACAATCCGGATAATAAGACTGATTCCGACTGTCACTCAGGGTTTGGTCTGTCTTTACCCGATAGCAGACAAAGTATCGCTTCCCTCTCTCAAAGATGATCGGATGATTGCCACTGCCATCTGAATCTCCCAGATTGCTGGTAATGCTAGCAGGATCTGAGGTATCGTTAAAGTAAACCGTCCATGGAGAGATTGATGTACCTGTTGTTCCGTTTACCAGCTGAATCGTCTTGGTTGCAATTGGCTGAATCGGATTACTCGTATTATCTATCCAGTTTGCTTTTGATAAAGGTGTATCTCCTATCACCGGCTGTGTTCCATCTCCAGTCACTTCATAGATAGAATAAGTCACAGACAATGCATCGCTCCAACGATAATCCGGTGTGATTTTCAGGCCAACCACCGTATTATCAGACAAACCATCTACCGCATGTTCTGCCGCATTTCCATTTCGAATAGGAACAACCTCCACTGCGTTGTTTGGATTTGTCTGAACATGGCTCTCCTCTAAATCAAAATTAAAACCTATATTGTCCTTTTCTTCCGTCACCTCATCATCCCACTCCATGATGTTGGTACCATTGGATGTATAGTTGGAATTATACAGTTCCTTTGTATAATCTAAGCCCTGTACTACCTCAATACGGAAATGTCCACCTCCGGATACTCGGCTATCGTTGGCATTAAACGTATTGGCCGTTAAGACAAACTGAGAATCATATTTTTGATTTCCACTGGTGGTGTTGGCATCTGAATATATCTTTGAAAAGTCACTTGCATGACGTTCGCTATTTTGATCCTTCAGCGTACCTTCTCCCAGTACCACACCGGTGTCGCGGTTAATCAGGCGGAAAGATACCTTTTCCAGATTTCCCACTTCATAGGCCGCATCATTGTCCTCACCGGCCGAAGATGCCGTAAGACCGAAGCTGATGGCAAACAGCCCATCGTCCACTGCAGGTGTCTGCCGAAACCGGGCTGCCAGTGTGCTGGGTGCTCCAGTATTGATGTTGGTTCCTGACAGGTAATACTTCGCATAAATTTTTTTCTGATCATCTGACATACCACTCCATAATAAATCAGAATCGTTATATGGTCCTAACACAGAAATCGCATACACTGTATTTCTCCGCAGACCATCAAACTCAAAGTAAAATCTGGCCTCTGTGTTACTGTTTCCCGCCTCGGTGGAAGGTACCGAATCAAAAGTTATGGTTTTTGTACTTCCTGCCTCAGAAGCAGCGCTTACCATCAGCGGATAGTCATGAGAAATATTTGGCAATAACAACTGCTGGGTGTCAATGATTCGAATATATCCCTTAATGGAATCATAGTCCCTGGTCACTTCTTCAAAAGTCACATTGGGTACCGCCCGTTCAGATAAGGAAACCAACTCAGAAAATGCACTGGGAAGTTCCACTTCCTTTTCATTGTCATGAAAAAGAACCACTACTCTCGCCACGTATCCCTGATTCTGCTCCACGTCAAAGCTCACCGGCTGTAATCCCTGCACCTCCTGTGTGGCCACCGGCTCACTGTCATGCGCAATATCGGATGACCGGTACAATTCGTATCGATATCCGGTGATACCCTTATCCGGATCCTTAATGGCAGTATCAATAGATACGGTTACGTTCTGAAACCGTTCACTGGTAACTGCCTTTGCTCTCTCCTGTGCAATCTCTACCGAATTGCCATTACCGTCCACATAATGAGGATTGGCCTTTAAGGACAACACGTCCAATGCTACATCCGCCCCAATAGCCGCACTTTCCTTGTTGACAATATTCAAAAGCTTTACGGTATACTTGGTGTTGGAAGAAATACTTCTTCCGCTCTCCAGCCCACGCAAAGTGCTGAACTCAAATTCCTGTCCACTGGAGTAGGTAGCATTATAACTGCTGATTTTTGTCACTCCATCTGAATCGTACAATGCCAGCTGATAGGTTCCCACCATGGAGTCTTCGGTCATGGTAGTCTTTACCTTAATGGAGTTTTCTGTAATCTGTACCTTTTCCAGCTTGATTCCCAGGCTGTCTGTAGCAAATACCTTGGTGAAAAAGTCCGTATCAAACAATCCGCTGTCTGTAGAATAACTGCCGGACACCACAATGACATATTCCGTATCCGGAAGCAGAGCACTGGTATTCACCGCAGCACTGGTGGCACCTCTGGGAATGGTCTGCTGATAGGCCACGCTCATGTCTGCCCGGTTATAAATATTTAAAAGCAAATCTGTCTCCAGCATTCCCTCCGGATCATTAATCGCCAGATTAAAGGAAATGGAGTTCGGTCCTACGGTGTACTTCTCCGTATCCAGAGCCACCACCGGTGCCTGCTTCTGGTCGATAGCCGCGATTCCGTCTGTGGATGTACTGGTGGGCGCATCTGCTCCGCCTTCTCCATCCTTTCCATCATAGCCCAGACTTCCGCTGTTTCCCTCCAGACCATCGAAACCATCTTTGGCATCCTGGCCTTCGCCACCGTCTGCTCCGTCCGCACCGCTTCCTCCGGTCTCTCCTTCGCTGCCGGTTTCACCTATGGTGCCTTCTTCGCCCTTCTCGCCCTCTTCGCCTTCTTCGCCTTCTTCGCCTTCTTCGCCCTTTTCTCCGGATGTTCCGCTGGCTCCGTCCTTTCCGTTTACCACGTTAAAGCTGGGAATCTTCACAGTGTCCTCATCCTCGTCCAGATTCAGGTTACTGGAGGCATCGATTACCATATCATTAAGAGAAAGTGCCTCCTCCCCATTTACCATAAAGCTTTTGGATATCAGGTTCAGCTGTACGCCGCTGTCGGTGGTCAGATATGCATTGTCCGCTACCGTCTGATAGGTTCCCTGCTGGTGTGCCAGACGTACAATGCCACCTTCCACGTACTGAAGCTGCACGTAATCCTCTAAAGTCACATCCGTATCCTGATTTAAGTGCAGGGTAATCTGCGGAGATACCAGCATATATTTGTCATCGGTGATTTTCCAGATAAACTCACCCATGTCCAGAGCATCCCCCATATAGGAAACTTCGTAATTTTGTCCGTTCTTCACAATCGTGGTCTTGTCAGAAACACCATAATAGGTCACCTGATCGTTGGCCACATCTGTCAGTTCCAATACCACACCCTTGGTAAATGAACCCAACGAACCATCCATGTAATGTACGAACTCTGTAGTGTCCGTGGTTACCTTGTGATTGGATGTGTCCTTAAAGGACACGGTGGATGCCAGGCGCTCCCGGTAGGATGTGCCTGCCGAGAAATAATATTGCTCATTTACCTCCGTAGTGACATCCGTCTGTTCCGACGGCACCAGTATGTATCCGTCCCCTGGGAATTCCTTCAGGGATGCCAGAATAGACCTGGTGGTAAGTCCTGCGGTGACTGCCACCAGAAGAATAATACATACTGCAATTATTCCTAACTGCTTATTCCGTACTACACTGCTTTTTGCTTTCTCTTTGTTTCTCATAGCCAACTACCTCATATCCTTAGTATGCACGTATCTATTCTGAACCGATACGCTTTCACAATAAAAAAGAACAGAATCCGACATGTCTCTTCCACTCATCCGAGCAGAATCAAGCTCATGGAATCTGTCCCCCTAATATATCCGATCATCCCTATATCATCATTTTTCCAAAAGCTGTTTTCCTCTCACTGCTTCTCAGCTTATCCCCTTTGAAGTCAACATATATCCACCGGATATATGACAGCACCAGAAAATATAGTATATAGTTATAGCCAAATACAGTATATTGTGCTATTTGGGGTTTGTCAAGCAACAAGTGGTTACTTTACCATGTTTTCACTCGAGCAATCGGTTGTTCATCAAATGTATTTCTACTGCTGCCAGATTCGCATTTCATTTTCTCCCATAGCAAACAGCTCCTGCATCTGCTCATCATACTTTTCGATGGGCTCATAATCGATCAGCATCTGCACTAAATGCTGTTCCTGTTCATCCTTTGGCGAAAAAGTTTCCAACAGCTTTGCCACTCGTTCCGCCATCACTTCCGGCTCCGCCACTTCCCCTGACGCCTGTCCGCAAAGCTTATGTAATAGTCCTGCCGCATAATAAAACTCATAATTTCCCACCATAATAGAAGCATGGAGATTACACTTGATCACCACGCTCTGTCGTGCGATGGATGTTACCATATTCCCACTTCCTTTGTATCCTAGTAACTACTCTGAGCCGGTCTCTATTTTACCGGCCCGGAACAGTTACATTTTAAACATTCCGAAAAGTTGCGTCAAGCATTCGTTAAAGCTTTTACCCTGTAGCCATGCCGTGGAAGAAAAAATACAGTGCCCCCACAGCCTTTCCCAATGCAATGCTTACCATCAAAAGCTCCAAACCTTCCTTAATCTTTAATCGTCGAAACATAATGGGAAACGCCCGAAGCACCTCCGCCAGCGCAATGGCGATACAGCCCACAAAAATACCTGCGCACAATCCGTAAACCGCCAGAAACACATGTCCCAAAGGCAAACGAATCTCCAAAAAAACAGAAATAATATTTCCTGCCAGGATGCCCAATGCCACGATATTCTCATACAATAATAGATGAGCCGCAGTATGGCTTTTTCCAATCATACGGGGAAGTATCTGCAGCATCACCAGAAATGCCACCGTCCCCGCTGCAGCCGCAGTTCCTGCAGTCAGACCGCACAACCCCAACAATATATGTTTAATCCACATCGATGGATTTTCCTCCTCTTCCTGCATTTTGAATATACGAGGTATCCACATCCTGCTCGTACTTTCGCATCTCCACGTCGATGGGCGTGGGATCGCTGGTGAGCTTGTAGTTTCCAAAATGATTAAAAAAAAGCAGCACTCCTATGGGAAGTCCGAGACTGTAACAGATTTCCAGCTCCGTGAACCCGTTGCTCTCCACATCAAACACCTGACGATACAGTTTGGAAAATATATCCGGCACCGACACATCATTATTGAAGGCCATGATGGTAAAAGCTGCGCCAAAAAAAACCACGATACAGAGGACTGCTGTTTTTACCCACTCCAACGTATTGCTTTTCCCTTTTGGCGGCAGATATTTCAGCACAAAATCCGTCTCACCAATATTCTGCACCTCTGCCTGAGGATATTCCTGCTGTATCATCTGAATAACCTTCATCAAAGAAAATACCTGAATGTAATCCTGCTTCCCCTGTTTTTTATCCGGGAACCGATAGACTTTCATCTGTTTGAGCTGACGTACCATAGCCTGGTCTGTGGAGGTGATTGTGGCTATATCCTCCAGAGTTACCCGTTTATCATGCACCACAATGCTCTGTTCAATCTTAATATATACGGTTGCAGAAGCCTGCTTCATGACAAAACCCCTTCCGGAACGGTCTGTTCTACAAAAGTGACCGCATCATCCCTTTCCTTTGCCTGAGACTGGGTGGTGATATAGTAAATGACTCCGCTGGCAATAACCAACACCAATATTGCAACCAGGCAGATTCGATATGTTTTTACTTTCATGTTGTCCTCCTCATTAAATGAATTCTCATTTCAGTATGCGCAGGGAGACACGAAAGTATACGGAGATGAAACGATTCTCTGTGAATCGCTGCGAGCGGCTTGTAATTTAGGCGTGCCGCTATCATCACGACACAACATTTCGTCTCCATACTTAAAATTTCCCCAAGGTAGGGCTTTTTACGTCCGATGTTTCGACTTTGCATACATGTCCTAAGGAATCCTCCCAGCTACGCTGGGTCCCTCCTTTGGACAATAGTGAGTGCGATTATTTCCCGCCTCTTCGGGTCATGGCAGTTGCCTGTGCACTCGGAATCGTAAATCTAGCATTCGTAAGCATCCGCCTTTTGGCACGAGGTGTCACCGGAGGTGACAGAATCCTCGTGCCGGTTCGTAGTCTAAATTCTACAATATACTAGCCACTCTTCGAGGTGCATCACGGCGGGGCGGGAAGAACCGCCATCCTTGGCTTAAATCTTCCCTCAGCGCACATCCTGTGCGCTTCCCCGCCGTTCGCTTATTGGGCGGATGCGTAACGATTGCACGATTTACTTTACGGTGCACAGGCAATCTGACCATGGCCACGAAGGGCATTGGAAATATCGGTGCGGAAAAATGCAAACAAAGAAACATCAAATAAACGTAAAAAGCCCGTTGGGAGAAATTTTTGTATGGATGACGAGTTGTGGAATGATGATAGTGACACGCCTAAAAGCAAGCCAATGGATATTATTCACAGAGAATCGTTTCAAAAATATATAAAAAGCGCCCCTGCGTTGCTTCTTATTATATAGAAGTAACGCAGGGGGCGCTTGTGATGTCTAAGAAATTCGATTGAAATTAGTTCTCAGCCATAGCCTCTTTTAAAGCCTTGGTCAGGGCAGGAACAATCTTGTTTAAGTCGCCTACCAAGCCGTAATCAGCTACATCGAAAATCGGTGCATCCTCATCCTTGTTGATGGCGATGATGAGGTCAGAATCCTCCATACCTGCAACATGCTGGATGGCTCCGGAAATACCGATTGCGAAGTAGATCTGTGGACGAACGGTCTTTCCGGTCTGTCCTACCTGAAGGTCTACCGGTAACCAGCCATTCTCTACTACTGCACGGGAGCAGCTAACGGTTCCGCCTAATACTTCTGCCAGATCCTCCAGTAACTGGAAGTTCTCCTTTGAGCCAACTCCACGTCCACCGGATACTAAGATCTTTGCGTCCATGATGTTTGCGGTATTCTTAACAGCCTTTACAATGTCAACGATTTCTACATAACGATTGTTGGGTGTAAAACCAGGATTGAACTCTACGATATTTGCCTTTGCATCCTTGATAGGAGCAATCTTCTGCATAACACCGGGACGTACGGTAGCCATCTGAGGACGGTTGTCCGGACATGCGATGGTTGCGATGGTGTTTCCACCAAATGCAGGACGGGTCATCAGCAACTGATTGTGCTTCTGCTCCTGATTCGGAATCGGATTGATCGGGAAATCACCAATCTCAAGTACGGTACAGTCAGCGGTCAGACCAGTCTGAACTCTTGCGGAAACGGTAGGACCTAAGTCACGACCGATGGCAGTTGCACCAACCAGCATGATCTCAGGCTTGAACTCATTGATAACAGATGCCAATGCATGTGCATAAGGCTCTGTTCTGTAGTTCTTTAACTCCGGATCATCTACAAGGATAACCTTGTCTGCTCCGTATACAGCCAGCTCATCTGCTAAGCCCTTTACGTCAGAACCAACCAGAACTGCGGTTACTTCTGTGCCTAACTTCTCTGCTAATTCTTTTCCTTTGCCCAACAGCTCGAATGCTACGCCATTTAATACACCGTCTACCTGCTGTGCAAAGACGAATACTCCTTTATACTCTTCTAAACCCATTTTATTCACCACTTTTCCTTATATTTATTAGATGATATGTTTCTCTTTGAATTTGCCCATTAAGTATGCAACAGCCTCGTCGGTATCCAGAACGACTTTCTCGCCTGCACCCTTACGAACCTTGTCAGAAGCCTTTGCGATCTTGGTAGGTGAACCCTTCAGTCCTAAGTTAGAATCATCTACGTCTACCAGATTAGCTCTGCCCCAAACGGTAACTTCCTTGTCAAATGCATCGAAGATTCCGCCCGGTGTCATGTAACGGGGCTCGTTTAACTCAGACAATGCTGTAATCAGACAAGGCATCTTAGCCTTTACTACATGATAGCCATCCTCATACTGACGCTGTACGATCACGCTGTCTCCCTCAACCTTGATATCCTGTGCATAGGAGATAACAGGAAGCTGTAAATGCTCAGCGATCTGCGGACCTACCTGAGCAGTATCTCCGTCGATAGCCTGACGACCTGTGATGATCAGATCATACTCCAGATTTCTGATAGCACCTGCGATGGTGGTAGAAGTAGCCCAGGTATCAGCTCCTCCTAATACACGGTCTGTTACAAGGATTCCCTTGTCAGCACCCATTGCCAAAGCCTCACGCAGAACCTCATCTGCCTTGGGAAGTCCCATGGTAAGAACTGTTACCTCAGCGCCGTACTCATCTTTTAATCTCAGTGCAGCTTCCAGACCGGCTTTATCATCCGGGTTCATGATGGTAAGCATTGCTGCACGGTCCAGAGTTCCGTCCGGATTGAACTTAACTCCACCCTTTGTATCGGGTACCTGTTTTACACATACAATTATTTTCACGGTTTTTCACTCCTTATTTACTTAATCTTATTTTAACAAAGCGCCTGAGATAACCATACGCTGAACCTCTGAAGTTCCCTCGTAAATCTCAGTGATCTTAGCATCACGCATCATACGCTCTACATCGTACTCTCTGATGTATCCGTATCCACCGAACAGCTGAACAACCTCTGTAGTTACAGCCATAGCGGTCTCTGCAGCAAATAACTTAGCCTTTGCAGCCTCTACGGAGTAAACCTTCTGGGTAGCCTTTGCCATAGCAGCCTTGTAAACCAGTAACTGAGCAGCTTCAACTCTTGCAGCCATATCAGCCAGCTTGAACTGTGTATTCTGCTGCTGAGCGATGGTACGGCCGAACTGCTTTCTCTCCTTGGTGTATGCGATACAACGCTCTAAAGCGCCCTCTGCAATACCAAGTGCCTGAGCAGCGATACCGATACGTCCACCATCTAAGGTATGCATTGCGATCGGGAATCCCTTTCCTTCCGGTCCTAACAGGTTCTCCTTAGGAATTCTGCAATCCTCAAAGATCAACTCGTATGTAGATGATCCACGGATACCCATCTTCTTCTCCTTGGTTCCAAATGAGAATCCGGGAGCGCCCTTCTCTACGATAAATGCGGAGAAGTTCTTCTTCTTTCTACCGCGCTTGTCCTCGGTGATGCTGGTGACTGCGATTACGATATATACGTCTGCTACCTTACCATTTGTGATAAAGCACTTAGATCCGTTTAATACCCACTCATCTCCGTCTAATACAGCCTTGGTCTGGCATCCCTGTGCATCAGTACCTGCACCGGGCTCTGTTAAACCAAATGCACCAAGCTTCTCTCCCTTTGCAAGGGGAACTACATACTTCTGCTTCTGCTCCTCTGTACCATAAGTCATAATCGGATCGATGCAAAGAGAGGTATGAGCAGATACGATAACACCTGTGGTACCACAAACCTTAGACAACTCCTCTACACACATAGCGTATGTCAAAGGATCGCAGCCCTGTCCGCCGTACTCCTTCGGTACCGGAATACCCATAAATCCATACTTTGCCATCTTATCAACAGTTCCCTGAGGGAATACTTCAGTCTCGTCCACTTCCTGAGCAAGGGGCTTAACCTCATTTTCTGCGAATTCTCTGAAGAGATTTCTCGCCATTTCATGTTTTTTATCTAAAGAAAAATCCATGATTTACACTCCTTATTATATAATTTTATTATTTACTATAGTCGTAGAATCCCTTACCGGTCTTCATTCCAAGCTTACCTGCGCGAACCATCTTCTTAAGCAGGATGTGAGGACGATACTTCGGATCTCCGGTCTCCTCGTATAATACGTTCATGATTGCAAGAACGATATCCAGACCTACTAAATCGCCTAATGCCAAAGGTCCCATCGGATGATTTGCACCTAACTTCATAGCGGTATCGATACCCTCTACAGATGCAACGCCCTCAGCGTAGATGCCGATTGCCTCGTTAATCATAGGGATTAAGATTCTGTTTACTACGAATCCGGGAGCTTCCTTAACCTCTACCGGTGTCTTGCCGATCTCTGTAGAGATAGCAACAATCTTGTCCCTCATCTCATCCGGTGTATTCTCGCCCTGGATAACCTCGATGAGCTTCATAACAGGTGCCGGATTGAAGAAGTGCATTCCGATTACCGGTCTGTCAAGGCCTGCGCCGATCTCTGTGATAGAAAGAGAAGAAGTATTGGTAGCAAACATACAGGTGGCAGGAACGATCTCCTGTAACTCCTTGAATGTCTGCTTCTTGATATCCATAACCTCAAGAGCTGCCTCTACTACTAAATCACAATCCGTACAGATGGTCTTTACACCTGTTGTAATCTTAGCAAGGATCTTGTCAGCATCTTCCTGTGCCATCTTTCCCTTTGCGATTCTCTTCTCAAAGCCCTTTGCAATCTTGTTCTTACCATTTGCAGCGAACTCTTCGTTGATATCGCATAAGTAAACCTCATATCCCTCTGTCTGTGCAAATGCCTGTGCGATTCCGGAACCCATGGTTCCTGCTCCAATAATACCTACCTTCATGATAGTCCTCCTTGTTTTTTTATAACTTAATATCCGGAAAGCAGAGCTCTCCGGATATGTATGATTGAATTAGAAGAAAAATTAGTCTCTCTCAACGATTGTAGAGCAGCCCATTCCACCACCGATACACAGGGTAGCCAGACCTCTCTTTGCGTTGCTCTTCTGCATCTCATGCAGCAATGTAACTAAGATACGGCATCCGGATGCTCCAACCGGGTGGCCAAGTGCGATTGCACCACCATTTACGTTTACCTTGGACATATCGAAGTTTAAGTCTCTTGCTACTGCGATAGACTGTGCTGCGAATGCCTCGTTTGCCTCGATGAGGTCAATGTCATCAATGGTAAGACCGGTTCTCTCAAATACCTTCTTAGTAGAAGCTACCGGACCAACACCCATGATCTCAGGTCTAACTCCGCCAAGTGCTCCTGCTACCCATGTAGCCATAGGAGTAACGCCCAATTCCTTAGCCTTCTCTTCGCTCATAACCACGATTGCAGCTGCACCGTCATTGATTCCGGATGCATTACCAGCTGTGATCAGTCCGCCTTCCTTGCCTGAGCAGCACTTTAACTTGCCTAATGACTCAGCAGTAGTGCCGGCACGAGGGCCCTCATCTGTATCGAACATAACAGTCTCTTTCTTAACCTTTACAGGAACCGGAACGATCTCGTCCTTGAACTTGCCCTCTGCGATAGCCTTCTCGCACTTCTGCTGGCTGTTTGCAGAGAACTCGTCTAATTCCTCACGGGTGATGCCGTACTCATCACATACATTCTCAGCGGTGATCATCATGTGATAGTGATTGAATGCGTCAGTCAAAGCATCGTTTACCATGGTATCAATGATAGTTGCATTGTTCATACGATATCCGAAACGAGCCTTTGTCATTGCATAAGGAGCCATGGACATGTTCTCCATACCACCTGCAACTACGATATCAGCCTGTCCGGCCATAATCATCTGTGCAGCCTCGTTTACACACTTTAATCCGGAACCACAAACTACATTCAAAGTGAATGCAGGTACCTCAATGGGTAAACCAGCCTTGATGGAAGCCTGACGTGCTACGTTCTGTCCCTGAGCTGCCTGAATAACGCAACCCATCATAACCTCGTCAACCTGTTCCGGCTTCACGCCTGCTCTGTTTAAAGCTTCCTTGATAACGATTGCACCAAGATCAGCTGCGGGAGTGTTGCTTAATGCTCCGCCCATCTTGCCGATTGCTGTACGACATGCACCTGCTAATACTACTTTCTTTGCCATTTTCTCTTCTCCTTCTAAAATGATTTCGTTGTGCTCTGTTAATTTTTTAACAATCTCTTGCAAAAAAATAAAAGAGTCGCCATTTCTGGCTCTTCCAAGATAAAACCATCTTATCATAGATAGTCGATATTTGCAAGAAAAAGTCCCGTGGATTTTTTGAAAAATCCACGGGACTTTAAATTATATATTTTTCACAGTCGCGATATCCACTAACGTCAGCTCGGACTGTGCATTCTCCAGGCTGGTTGCCAGTGCGTTGGCGGTGTCCATGGCTGTGATACAGTACACACCGGTCTCGATGGCATTTCTCCGGATCAGGAATCCATCACGGCTCTTGTCTCCATTTCCCTGAGTAGGCGTATCGATGACCAAATCAATCTTGTGTCCTAAAATCAGATCCATCACGTTGGGTGACTCCTGGGAAATCTTATTCACTCGAAGTGCATCTACCCCATGCTCCTGCAGATATTTCGCAGTGCTTCTGGTAGCATAAATCTTGTATCCCAATGCTGCGAAACGTTTTGCCACTTCCACGGATTCCGGCTTATCCGCATCCTTTACAGTCATGATCATCTGCTTATATTTGGGCAATTCTACACCTGCTCCCAGAAATGCCTTATAAAGCGCCTCATCGAAGGTCTTTGCAATACCCAGACACTCACCGGTGGACTTCATTTCCGGTCCAAGGCTAATCTCTGCCCCACGCAGCTTCTCAAAGGAAAATACCGGCATCTTGATGGCGATGTAATCTGCGGTAGGAGCCAGACCCGGGGTGTAGCCCATGCCCTTTAAGGTATTTCCAATGATTACCTTGGTAGCCAGATCCACAATGGGGATTCCGGTTACTTTGCTGATATAAGGAACCGTTCTGGAGGAACGGGGATTCACCTCGATGACATATACCTGCTCATCCATTACGATAAACTGGATATTGATCAATCCCACCACGTGCAAAGCCTGTGCCAGGCGCTTGGTATACTCCACCAGCATCTCCTTCACCTGCTCGCTGATGGTAGGCGCCGGATACACGGAAATACTGTCTCCGGAATGGACACCGGTACGCTCGATATGCTCCATGATACCGGGAATCAGGATATCGGTGCCATCGCAGACTGCGTCCACCTCGATCTCTTTTCCCATCAGGTACTTATCTACCAAAATCGGATGATCCTGAGCGATACGGTTTATGATTCCGATAAACTCCTCGATTTCCTCATCATTGTACGCAATCTTCATGCCCTGTCCACCCAGCACGTAGGAA
>JALEPL010000017.1 GCA_022766245.1 Lachnospiraceae bacterium
TCGCACTCACCAAATGCAAAGTCGAAACATCTGACGTAAAAATCCCTACCTTGGGGAAATTTTAAGCACGTATACGAAATGTTGTGTCGTGAATGGAATAGGCGTTTGCCAATTAGCAAGCCAGTGGTTACGACTCTCTCAGAGTCGTAACACTTGGCAGCTGGTTAATAGGCCTAGGCGTTCACCTGCTCCACAAAGCGCAGGAATGCCTCACGGCCTGCTTCGGTGCACTTGTACACACCGGCGTCCTCTAATACCTGGCCAAATACCAGACCGATTTCCTTCTGGATGATCTCATGTATATTACTTTCATCCATGTGATCATATTTTCCCTTGAATTCATCCACCCAGTCTGCATGCTTCTCCAGCATCTCATCTGCACGAAGATCTTCACCCTTTACAATGGCGTGCTCTAAGGCTGCCATCTCGTCCTTTAACCGGGCCGGAAGAACTGCCAGTCCCATCACCTCGATGAGACCGATATTTTCCTTTTTGATGTGATGAAGCTTTGCATGGGGATGATACACACCCAAAGGATGCTCCTCTGTGGTGATGTTGTTGCGCAGCACCAGATCCAGCTCATAATTGTCGCCACGTTTTCTGGCAATGGGGGTGATGGTGTTGTGGGGCTCTCCCTCTGTTTCTGCAAAAATAAATGCATCCTCGTCAGTATATCCTCTCCAAGTCAGGAGAATCTTGTCCGCCAGTTCAATGAGTCGGTCGGTATCCGGTGATGAAAGTCTGATTACAGACATGGGCCACTTTACGATTCCTGCCTGCACATCCTCGAAACCTGTGAATGTAATCTCACGCTCCACCGGTGCCTTTGCCATGGCGAAGGTATAATGACCGCCCTGGAAGTGATCGTGGCTTAAAATAGAACCTCCCACAATAGGCAGATCTGCATTAGAGCCCACGAAATAATGGGGGAACTGTTTTACAAAATCAAGCAACTTGCCAAAGGTGGCGCGCTCAATCTTCATGGGTGTGTGCTGTGCATTGAACACGATGCAGTGCTCGTTGTAATACACATAAGGGGAATACTGCAAAAACCAGTCACTGTTGTTGATGGTAACCGGCATGATGCGGTGATTCTGGCGGGCCGGATGATTCACGCGGCCGGCATAGCCCTCATTCTCCTTGCAGAGCTGGCATTTAGGATAAGCGCTCTGCTTTGCATTTTTTGCTGCTGCGATAGCCTTGGGATCCTTCTCCGGCTTTGACAGATTGATGGTAATATCCAGTGTGCCGTACTCAGTCTCTGCAGTCCACTTCTGATCCTTTTTGATACGCTGTCTGCGGATGTAATTGCTGTCACAGCTTAATTTGTAATAATAATCGGTTGCAGCCTGAGGAGACTGTGCATACAGACTCTGGAACTTGCTGCGGATCTCGCTGGGACGTGCCACCAGACAGCCCATAATCTTGGTGTCAAACAGATCCTTGTAAACGATGCTCTTCTCCTGCATGATGCCCTGCTCATAAGCATAGGTCATCATATCCTCCAAAATCCCCTCCAGTGCAGCCTCGGCACTCTCCTGAGTCATGGCAGGACGTTTGGCATATTCCTCAAACACAGCATCCTCAATATCATCCACCTCAAACAACTCTAACAGGCGGTTCATGGTATATACCTGATCTTCCGGCTGAATCAGTCCGGTGACAAGTCCGTATTCGGTAAGTGCTAAAATATTCTCCTGAATCATTTTATCTGCTCCTTTTCCCTATTCTTAATCTGTTGAAAAAACGCTCTTCACTAAGCCAGTCTGCTGGGACCATCCCCGATTTCTACTACATAGAAATCTGCTGCATAGCCGATCTTCTTCTCGTAAGCTGCGCCTACCTGCTCAATAAAACGATCCACTGCATCATCCTTTACGATGCTGACGGTACATCCGCCGAAACCGGCTCCGGTCATACGGGAACCGATCACACCATCCACCTTCCATGCTTCCTCTACCAGAGTATCCAGCTCCACGCCGGTCACTTCGTAATCATCCCGCAGAGACACATGTGACTCATTCATCAGCTTGCCAAAGGTCTCCAAATCGTTGTTCTGCAATGCTGCCACAGCCTTGATGGTTCTCTGATTCTCATATACGGCATGCTTTGCCCGCTTCTGGCATACATCATCCTTGATGGAGGACTTATACTGCTCGAACTGCTCCTCGGTGAGGTCTCCTAAGCTGTTGATGCCGATGACTTCCCCGATCTGTGCCAATGCACTTTCACACTCTGCTCTTCTCTCGTTGTACTTAGAGTCTCCCAGACCGCGCTTCTTATTGCTGCATGAGATGACAATCTTTGCATTTTCCAGCTTAATGGGTGCATACTCATACTGGAGTGTTGCTGTATCCAAAAAGATTGCATGACCGGCCTTGCCCATGGCAATGGCAAACTGGTCCATGATTCCGCAGTTCACACCATTGAATTTGTTCTCGGAAAACTGTCCGATCAATGCCAGATCCTGATTGGTCACATCAAATCCGAACATATCCTTTAAGATGTATCCGGTGAGTACCTCTACAGATGCAGAGGAAGAGAGACCGGAACCGTTGGGAATATTTCCAAACAATACCAGATCCATTCCGCAATCTACCTGCATTCCCTTCTCTCCGAACGCCCAGATAATTCCCTTAGGATAGTTCGTCCAATCAGCCTCTTTCTCCGGCTTCAAGCCCTCAATAGATGACTCCAGCACACCCAGCTGCTCGAAGTTCAAAGAATAGAAACGCAGCTTTTTGTCTGCTCTCTTTCTGGCCACTCCGTAGGTTCCGATGGTCAGTGCACAGGGGAATACATGACCTCCATTGTAATCGGTGTGCTCACCAATCATGTTCACACGCCCCGGTGCGAAATAAACCCGAATGTCTCCCTCATCTCCGAATAACTCCTTGAACTTTGCTAAAACCTCTTCCCAAATCATTGTTTTCCCTCCATATTTTTATTCTTTCTCTTTCCGCGCCAGGCTTCATTTCTCCATGAAGTCCTATTATTTTTGCCGCGTGTCTGTACCTTATGATTCCATTATAACTACTTTCCCAGAGAATGCAATTGATTGTTCTCAGTTGGCAACAAAGACATATTCCATGCAACATTTTTGCATATTTCGCATGTTCGTAACAGTTCAGAGCCCAAAAAAGCAGTGTCATTCATGCAAGCATGATGACACTGCTTTTGTAGCTGTTTGGTAGGCATACGCATTTACTGCGGATGCCGTAAAAAAACGTATATTTAGCAAGTACAAATCCATTTGCAAAGCAAATTTTACATGGATTTGTGCTCGTAACTATGAAGGAACTGAATAGTTACAACTTTTTAAGTACTGCACCCAGATCGTCTTTGGTTCCCATTACCATCAAATGTTCTTCCTCACTGAATACATATTCCGGCGGCGGCATGATCACTTTGTGATTATCCTTCTTGATTCCAATAATGCTGATATTGTAAGTCTGACGGAAATTCAGTTCCTTGATGGAATGCCCCACCCAGCTCTTTAAGGGCTGAATCTCGATAATCGAGTAATCCTCTGCCAGATCGATATACTCAAAGACATGGTTTGCGCTGCAGCGTTTTGCCAGCTTCACAGCAATATCCCGATCCGGGTAGATCACCTCATCGGCACCGTTACGCAGCAAAAACTTTGCATGCACGTCACGATTTGCTTTACTGATGACACATTTTGCCCCCATTTCCTTCACCAGACTAGTAATCTCCAAACTACTCTGGAAGTTGGTTCCGATACACACAAATACGATATCAAAATTTCCTACACCGATGCTCTTTACCACCTGAGGATTGGTACAGTCACCAATCTGAACATTAGTAACCTGATAGATCATATCGCTGACCCGCTCCTCATCACGATCCACAATCATGACATCGTTGTCCAGTGCCAGAAGGCTCTGACACAGATGATGTCCAAATTTTCCCATTCCAATGATTAATATTGACTTCATGACTTCTCCTTAAATTATCCAATCGTTATTTTTTCCTCCGGCAACCTGCAAAGCTGTGCCGTAGACCGCTGCATAAAGGACAGCGCAAATGTCATACTTCCGATTCTTCCGCAATACATCAGCAGAATGATTGCAATCTTTCCAATGGAATTCAAATCTCTGGTGATTCCAGTACTCATTCCCACCGTACTTACCGCGGAGACGGTCTCAAACAGAACATCCTCCATGGCCAGATTGCTGGTGGCAAGAATGATTGCACTGCTGGCCAGTACCAGGGCCAGATTCAACCCGAACACCATACTGGCCTTTTTTATCACTTCATCCGAAATACGCCGGTGAAATACATTACATCCGGAATTATTCCGAAGATTATCCACAATAAAAAGAATCATAACAAATATGGTGGTAGTCTTTACACCGCCGGCGGTGGATCCCGGGCTGCCTCCGATAAACATCAGTATAATGGTAAGCAGTTTTCCCGCCGGGGTCAGTGCACCAGTGTCCACTGTATTAAATCCGGCCGTTCGGGTCGTAACGGAGCCAAACAGAGACGCCCAGAAACAAGTGGCCGCATCCGCACCTGCCAGAGTATTATTCCGCTCCACCAGATAAAGCAGGATAGCTCCTCCTACCACTAGAATTCCCGTCATGGTGAGTACAATTTTCGTGTGCAGTGCGTAACGCTTCCAGTGAAAACGATGCATCCACAAGTCACGCCAGACTGCAAATCCCAGACCACCTACAATAATCAGAAAACAAAATACCCCATTTACCAATGGATCATCCACGTATCCGGTAAAGGAGGAATATGATTCGTTGATTCCCATTAGGTCAAAGCCTGCATTACAGAAAGCCGATACCGAATGGAACAGACTGTAATAGATGCCTCGGATCCATCCAAACTGTGGTACAAATCGGAAAGCCAAAAGCAATGCCCCAATTCCTTCAAAAAGTGCCGTTCCTATCACGATATTGCGCCATAGCTTGATAATTCCACCAATCTCCATGGCATTGATACTTTCCTTTAACAGGTATCTCTGGCGCAGACCGATTCTTCTGCGGAAAAGAACTGCAAACGCAACACCGATGGTGATAAATCCCAGTCCTCCCACCTGAATCAGAATCAGCAAAATCCACTGTCCCAGCATACTCCAATGGGTAAACGTATCAAAAACCACCAATCCTGTCACACAGGAAGCACTGGTGGCTGTAAACAATGCATCCAAAAAGCCTGTCCACTGTCCATCCCGACTGGATATGGGCAGCATCAACAGCAATGCACCAAAAAGAATCATCAATAGAAAGCCGCAGGCGATGAACTGCACCTGCGTTAATTTTCTAAGCTTAAATGGTTTTGATTTTTTATTTTCTGTACTCATAATTCCTCTATATGAAGTAGATATTACATGTTATTTAAAAATCTCTCTACATAGCATAATGATATTTGAGGTTTTCGTCAAGGGGAATAGGGGATTATTTCCATTTTCCGGCATACTGACGAAACTCGTCGGCTAAGCAAAAACAGTTTTCTTTCAATAATTTACATTATGAGAAGTTCCAGGATGGAACCGTGAAATGCATTGAGGATGAGATACCGTTTGAGGTGCCGGAAGGGTGGGAATGGGTACGATTAGGTACGATTTCTAATATCGTTACAGGAAGGCTTGATGCTAACACCCAAACTACCGATGGAGATTATCCTTTTTTTACATGCGGAGAAGATGTTTTTAAAACGGATTCATATGCGTTTGATTGTGATGCAATACTTCTAGGTGGAAATAATGCAACAGGCGATTTTAAAATGCATAGATATTCAGGAAAGTTTAATGCTTACCAACGAGTATATGTAATCTCTACATGTTTAGAAATTGATATGGATTATTTGTATAATCATATTCACTATTATTTACCAACGCTTCAATCACTGAGTATTGGTTCTCAGACCAGATATTTGAAATTAGGAATGGTAACAGATTTATTAATTGCGCTACCGCCTTTAAATGAACAAAAAAAAATATCATTACTGAGCAATAGATATTTACAATATTGTGAGTTGATTTCGATTGAGAAATATGATTTAAGCAATCTTATAAAAATAACCAAATCAAAAATCCTCGACCTTGCTATCCGTGGTAAACTTGTACCACAAGACCCGAATGATGAACCAGCTTCAGTCCTCTTAGAACGCATTCGTGCAGAAAAAGAAGAACTGATAAAACAGGGAAAAATCAAGCGTGATAAAAAGGAATCAATCATCTTCCGAGGTGCTGATAACTCTTATTATGAGAAGATAGGTGGTGAAGTGAGTTGTATTGACAATGAAATACCATTTGATATACCTGAAAATTGGACTTGGTGCAGACTTTCGCATATATCCGAAATTATAATGGGTTCTTCTCCAAACAGTACAGATATTTGTGATGACGAACAATACACAGAATTTCATCAGGGTAAAATATACTTTAGTGATAGAACAATATCTTGTAGTGGTCAATATACTAAATCTATCACCAAAATTGCTTCACCAAATTCTGTATTATTATGTGTTAGAGCACCAGTAGGTGAAGTGAATATTACAGATAGAAATATTTGTATTGGTCGTGGTTTGGCTTCCTTGAAACCATATAAAGAGATTTCTGAAATTTTCTTGTTTTATTGGTTACAAGCCCTTAAAGGCAGATTAGTCGAAAAAGCAACGGGAACAACATTTATTGCGGTAACAACAGATGTTGTAAAAGATTTGATAATTCCATTACCGCCATATAATTCACAAATATCAATCATAAAAGCAATAGAAGAAGTTATATCTCAACTTTCTCAATTAGAAAAAAGCCTCAACTGAGGCTTTTTTCTAGCGAAGATAAGAATAAGTTTGTCTTTTTGATATATGCAACTACTCTTTCTTGATAATCTATTGATGGTATTGGAAGAATGAGATTCAATATGTCTTCTCTCGAAATACCAGGGATTATCCCTTTTGCGGATGCTTTTATAGAATTTATGTAAAAGCAGATACAGTACGAAAGGAATTCTGAATTAAGATTAAAAGTGTTACGTATTGCCATAATTTGCCGAGCAATATGTGCATCCCCAAAATCATTAAATGCCATTTCGCCTATTGTACCTTTACATGTTATGAGCAAATCTCCATAATGCGTAATTACCTGTGGATTTGGTGTCCATCGAACTAATTCAATACTTCCGTTGTTAAAATTGCTTGCACCTGTGATGTAGGGGATTCCTATATTTTTGTCATTGTATTCTGAAAGTGATAAATCTCTTCCTGAAACCAATTCCCATATATCCTTAAAACGAATAATTTCCCAATCATCAGGCATCTCAAAAGGAATAATTGAGTCGATGTTTTCGATTGTATCACCAATCTTCTCATAATAAGAGAAAGCAGTATTTTTACCATATTATAATTCCAATTGACAAAGAATTTCGCTAACATCAATTGGAGGTACAAGATGGAACAATCATTTGAAGAGTATTTAAACAAACAAAATCTATCACAGAACACGATTTCTGTGTATTTATGGACGGTGGATTATTACGTAACTAATTATAAGGATTTTAATACGGAAAATCTCCATGCATACAAAGGCTATTTAATGGAATTTTTTAAACCTAAAACAGTCAACCTTAGAATCCAAGCAATCAACAAGTATTTGGAATTTATCGGAAAGGAAAAGTTACGGTTAAGTGCGGTGAAAATCCAGCAAAAGACTTTTCTTGAAAATGTGATAAGTAACGCTGACTACACATTTTTAAAGAAGCAACTAAAAAAAGACGGCAACATGCAGTGGTACTTTGCTGTATGGTATTTGGGCGCTACCGGCGCACGTGTAAGCGAACTTATTCGCATAAAAATAGAACATGTCAACCTTGGTTATTTTGACTTGTATAGTAAGGGTGGCAAACTCCGGCGGTTATATATTCCCAAGAAACTCCGAGAGGAAACTCAAAAATGGCTATCTGAGGAACAACGTACAACGGGCTACCTGTTTTTGAATCGTTTTGGAGAGCGTATTACTGCGCGTGGAATATCTCAGCAATTGAAGAATTATGCAGATAAATACGGTCTGGATTCCAAAATAATATATCCTCACTCATTCAGGCATCTGTATGCAAAAAATTTCTTGGAAAAATATAATGATATAGCATTGCTTGCTGATTTGATGGGGCATGAAAGCATAGAAACAACAAGAATATATCTTAGAAGGACTGCCACGGAGCAGCAGTCCTTGATTGATAAAATTGTTACATGGTAATAGTTCAGCCACCTTCTTTTGAGGGTGGCTGTCCATTATGATAATGCATTTGATATTATTTCTAATTTGTTAACTAGTTTCTTGATTTGCTCAATAATTCTCTGTTGTTCATTAAGAGGAGGAATAGGTATTAAATAATGTTTTATTACATCAAATGGAGGTATGTTCTTCAAAGCAATTCCATGACTATGCTCTTGTGCCGATTCTTTTAACTTGAAATCAAAATAAAGTAGATAAAAGTCTAATATGTTCAAATCAAATAGTGAAATTTTCATAAGAGCTTGATTAATGATACCTTTTCTTATATTTGAGGGCATAACATATGATTCTCCAATAGTCCCAGCACAGCTAACAATTATATCATTTGGGAAAACTTCAAATCCCCTAAGAGATTCATATTTTTCTTCTGATATATAGTAGCCACCCAGTGTTGCATCTTTATTTATAGCATTTTTCTGCTCATATATTTTTACAGCTGATGGAGAATTCGGAACAAACATTGCTTTTGTTAGGCTACTACCAAAAGGCCCTTTTTTATATAGAGCCAATGAACCAAGTCTGCTCCATTCCCATCCTTCTGGCAACTCAAAGGGAAGCTCGTCATCTATACAAATTGTTTTTCCGTTAAAGGTTTCATAATAAGAGTTATCATCACCTTTGAAGATAATAGATTCCTTCTTGTCTCGCTTAATTTTACCTTGTTTTATCAGTTCTTCTTTTTCTGCACGAATGCGTTCCAAGAGGACTGAAGCTGGTTCATCATTCGGGTCTTGTGGAACAAGTTTACCACGGATGGCAAGGTCGAGGATTTTGGATTTGGTATTGGAAAGTGCAACTTCAAGTTCTCCATTGTTAATATCAATTATATCTACAAGTTTTATATCATTCTCGATTGCTTGCGCAAGCTTCACTTGTTCTCTTATTGGAGCAATGGGTATTAGCGTACTAAGAATCCTTTCAAGAGCTAACTTTGGCATTGCAACTTGATGAGTTTTATCTTGAAACTGTTCTTGAACAAATCTGCTCAACATCACATAGCATAAGTATGTCTTGTTGATTGAAATATCACATACTTTTACAGCATTTTCAGTTAAATTCATTCCGTCTAATTCGTCAGGTACCTCTCCGACCACACCAATTGTTCCGGCAATAGTTACATACAAGTCATTTTTAGAAATAGTATATGCTTTTATAGCTTCAAAAACTTCATCTGAAATATATTTTAAACCAGTTGTGTTGATTGATCGATTTTTCATATCTGTAACACGAATATATGCATGTTCTGTAATTGTATCTGAAAATGACATACCTTTCGGGAGACGTTTACCTCCTTTTACAGAAGCAAGGTTTCTGATTCTACACCATTCCCACCCTTCCGGCACCTCAAACGGTATCTCATCCTCAATGCATTTCACGGTTCCGTCCTGGAACTTCTCATAATGTAAATTATCCTCACCCTTAAAAATGATAGTATCATTTTTTATATCCTTGGCCTTGAGTTTTCCCTCCTTAACCATCTGCTGCTTTTCTGCTCGGATTTTTTCAAGCAGCACAGACGCTGGCTCATCATTTGGATCCTGGGGAACAAGCTTCCCTCTTATTGCCAAGTCTAATATTTTCTGACGTAATGCTTTTGTATCCATACTATATCAGTTCCTTCCGATATTTCTATCCAATTGTATTTTTACAATCTACCATAAAATCTGTCGGTATTATTGACTTTTTATCTGCATATGCTATACTGTGAATAAGCTAACTCGTGATGGATAAGGCTGGGTTCCCGGATGGGAGTAGGTGTATACCAAGAATTCCTTTGCCCCTGGGGTCAGCTTATTTTTTTGCATTTTTTAGCCTTTCCACAATATGGTTCGGATCTTTTTGAATCTCTCCCACAATCAATTCTATCGCCTGCATAGAATATGTGTACGAGGGCTGGTCATACTGTTTATGAATGTAACAGTATTTTTCGTTCTCTTTTATACCATATACTTTATTAAACAAATCAAAAATATACCGATTCATGTCAAATGAAATCCCAACAGATTGCAATCTACGTGAAATTTCTTTGATTGCAGTCTTCATTGTATACTTATGCGTATTGTTTGGATCTTTCATTTCTTTAATTATTTTCACACCCGTTTCAGCGTTCTTATCTATATAGACAAATGAAGTTGCCTGATTTTTATCCTTGGTTATAAAATGTAAATGTTCAATTTTAATCGCAAATGATTGGTTATTTTCCGCTATCATTGGCTCTAATTGTTCATTGGTTGCAATAATTTTATTTGCAATCTCCTCGGGATATTTTGCGCGAATTGTATTTTCATCAAGAGCTTTCATACTTACAGCCAATGTAAGAAAATTCTGTGGAACAACTTCAGTCATATCAACACCATGAAATTCCTGCATCTTTTCAACATAATTCAGAACACATGCTTGAAAAAGCGGTATATAAATCATTTCGTATTCTTCTGTCACAAAATGAGTACTGGTATTCCTTAATTCAATAATTTTTGAAAGATTTTTTCTCAACGGAGATTTTTCATTTGTAAAAATCTTTTGCAGGCAATTTTCTAACGTAATCGTCCTATCCAGATTATCTTTATAGTAAATACTCTCATTTCCATATTTGTTTATCATATGAGCTTTCAACATCAGCTCCCATGCATTGCATATAAAAAAGCTAAATCCCTCAACTCTATACTTAATTGTGGGTTTGTTGTAAATCTCTATTGCCATGACAAACGCTTCTTTAGATTTTTCTATCAATTTTTCCTGTAACATCATATCCCCCATAATTATTTACTCCTTGCAAATCTACTCTTCTATGTCCCCAATTAAACTCTTGAGTGCCTCAACAGCATGATTAATGTTTGATGCCTTTTCTTCAATTTCTGCAAGCAGCTCAGCAAGCGTTCTGTCATCTACGGCATCACCGGAACGAATCCACGTAATATCCAAGCTGGTTTTATCCCGTGTAAGAATATCTTTTTCATAGCTGAATTTTCTCCAACGGCCCTCTGGGTTCTCCTCAGACCACGTTTCCTTACGATCCTCCATATGACCTGCGCAATAGCATTCCACAAATTCATCAAAATAGCTTCTTGTAAGAGGATTGGTCTTACCGAAAGATGGCATATTGGTACGAAGATCATAAATCCACACATCTTTCGTATTTCCTTCATCCTTAGTTCCTCTGTCAAAGAAAAGAACATTTGTCTTAACACCCTGCGCATAGAAAATTCCTGTAGGAAGCCGAATAATCGTATGAAGATTACATTTTTCCATCAAATCTTTACGGATTTTCTCACCATCATTGTCTGCAAATAAAACATTGTCAGGAAGCACTACGGCTGCTCTTGCTTTTCCATTTGTATTAAGGGAACGATAAATATGCTGAAGAAAATTAAGCTGTTTATTACTGGTCATATAAGTTAAATCATCTCTGCTGGCACGCTCTCCCCCTTTCTTTGTTCCAAATGGCGGATTGGTAAGTACAACATCATAGTTTTTTAACACCTTTCCTTGATTAGACAAGGTATCACACAGATATATTTCACCCTCAATGTCATGAAGCATAGCGTTCATAAGTGCAAGTCTATGCGTTTCATGAACAAGCTCAGCCCCTGTAAACGCCTCATATTTTTGAAAGCGCTGTTCTTCTTCTGACAGATCGAACAAATCATTTGTATGGTTCTTCACATATCTGTCAGCAGCGATCATAAATCCATAAGTACCGCATGCAGGATCATTGCACTTCTCTCCAGGCTGTGGCGCAATCAGTTCCGTCATAATATCAATAAGCACACGTGGTGTAAAATACTGACCCGCACCGGATTTTTTCTCATTTGCATTTTTCTCTAGCAAACCTTCATAAAGATTTCCAAGTCCTTCTTCCTTGGCGCTGTACCAATCAAGGTCATCAATGCTTGTAATGATTTTTTTTAGATTTGCCGGTTCATCAATTTTACTACTTGCCCCGGAATAAATATGTTGAATCTTGCCTTTTCCGTTTTCTCCCAATTCCTGTAACAGCGTCGCATAAAATCTTTTTAATTCGATCCCATCCTTACTGCAAAGCTGATCCCATCTATATTCTTCCGGAATATTTTTTTCTGCACCTGTTTCCTTTGCCATTTTCAGAAAAAGTATATAGGTAAGCTCAGTAACATAATCTTGATATGTAATTCCGTCATCCCGAAGTACATTACAAAGATTCCATAGTTTAGCCACTATTTCATTGTTTGTCATTTGCTATTTCTCCTAACGTCTTATATTGCCTCGTACATTGCATCGTTAATCTCTGCAATAAATTCATCCAACTTATTTCCAAAAGCTTTATTTACAACATTGTATCCACCTTTGTTTACAAAAGCTGCCGATTCAAAAGTTTCTCGATTCAATATCGTTTCTTTCAGTAATTGAGATTCAATACGATCAAGCCAGCCAATCTGCACTTTCGTCAACTCCGGATGTGCCTTCTTTACCTTTGCCACAGCATTGTGAATTCTGTCATCCTTACTAATAAGTACGTCGCCAATACTCCGTTGTCTGATAAAACTGATTATATCTGCAGCAATATCTTCGTTTGTCATATCTTTCCATGCCGTTTTAAGCATAGTTTCACTAAAATTATTGCGATCCAATATTAGCTTGAGTTCCTTCAAAGACTGCCTTGTCAAATCCTGTGGTCTTGTTGCGACTATTCTTAGCGCAGCAATTTCATTAAGATGTGTGTCTATGAAATTGCGAAACTCCTTCAGATAGTCTTCCGGTCTAGTGGCATCCCCATATCCCCGTTCATGTGCCCTAAGCTCATCCTTTTCACTGCTAATTGCTTTTCCATGTTCTCTCGGCAAACGTTTGATATACTGAAATGCAGATCTATTGGTCTTAATCAGTTCCTCTGCCTTATCTGTATCTAAGTTCCTAATTTCTTTCACAAATTGTTCAGGCGTAAATTTTGTAATTTGGGCAAACTGATCCTTATAATCTCGACTCATCCCCGTCAGATTTCGCCTGATTTTGGCAATGATCATGTCTATCTGGTTTTTCTTTTGAGCTTGTGTTTCTAACGCATCGAAACCATCTACCAGATCTTCAAAGGTGGTCTTCGTATTCACAACAATCGGTTTCATATTTGTAACCGGTTCCAGTGCATTATATACACCTACCGCATCATATATCTCAAAATGCGATTTTCCAATATCATCACAGAGTCGTGTTGCCCGTCCAAGCATCTGCTCAAACAAAATACGCGATTTAATTCGTCTCAGGAAAACAAGATTCTCGATTTCTTCCACATCAATTCCTGTTGTAAGAAGATCGACTGTTACAACGATATTCGGATATGTGTCGTTTTTAAACTTTCTAATTACTTCATTGATTCTTTTCTGATTCCCATTTTCTATAGAACCTGTAATTTTCATTATAGCTTCTGAACTTATCCCTTGCTCAGAATAAATCTCTTGAAGTATTCTTGTAACCATATCTGCATGAGAATCATCAACCGCAAACACAAGAGTCTTTCCTCTCTCATTAGGGTCTATGTCTTTGGCAATCTCCGTAAGAACCGTTCTATTGAAATTCTCAGTAACGACTTGCTTATTAAACTTATCTACTTCAAATTTCAAGTCATCATCCAACTTTTCCGAATTCAAAATTTGCTTTGTCACTGGATCATAAATTGGAACTGTGGACCCGGCTTCGAAAGTAATTCCCTCCTCACTCAATTTTGTTTTGATAATATG
This sequence comes from Lachnospiraceae bacterium, assembly GCA_022766245.1. GTDB lineage: Bacteria > Bacillota > Clostridia > Lachnospirales > Lachnospiraceae > Roseburia_C. The sequence goes on from JALEPL010000017.1 coordinate 13,984, forward strand.
TGGTGCATCATGATCCACAAGATATCCGTCAATAACAGCAGTCCTATAATCATAGGTATAGACAGGACTTCCAAAAATCTCTGTTGTCTGTAATGCCGGTGTCGCTGTAAGTGCAATCTTTATTGCATCGAAGTAATCAATTACAGAGCGATATTTACTTCTATAATCATCCTGGTCTCGATATAGCATTTCCTCTTCTGCCATATCCTTATCCAAGATGTACCCACGATGCGCTTCATCTACTATTATCAAGTCATAATCCGTTGATCCAAGCCTATAGTCCGAATCATCATATAGCACCCGCTTGACAAGACTTTGTACCGTACAAATGTGAACCTTGGTATCCTTATCAAATTCCTTGTCCTTCAATTCCTTTACATCATATATCTGATTTAAAGTTAGCAAATCCTTCAGCTTGACTTCCCTGAAAGTGTCCATTGTCTGCTCACCAAGGGCATTTCTATCAACCAAGTAAAGTATTCGTTTAAATCTCTTGGCTGTTAGGAACCTATACACCATTCCAAGAACTGTTCGTGTTTTCCCAGTACCGGTAGCCATTGCAAGTAATACAGTTTTCTTATGCTCATTGATGATTGCATTTTCCGCTGCTTTAATAGCTTCAATCTGATAGTATCTCAGGTTAAGGCCACCCGAGCTTTCAAGTTCTTCATATCCAGTAGCTATAAGCTTCTTATTTGCCTCATCAACATCCTTTTGTAAATCAAGAATCATTTCCTCCGGTCTTGGCCATGCATCTACCGCAGTTGGAATGTTAAATGGCTCTCTTGTATCCAGTCCCCATATTCCCGATTTTTCTTTATATTGTTCAAGATAAGGGCGACCATTCGTAGCATATACGAACGGGACATAATAATCCCCAAATTTTTTCAATACGTACTTCTGATCCTGCACCCTAATATTTTTGGCATAGTCTTTTGCCTGAACATTTAATGCGCCAAACACATCCGTATCCATCTTCTTGGCTTCCACAATTGCCACAAGTGTCTCCCCGATAAATAACGCATAATCAGCATATCCTTTATTACCAAGGCTACTATCAGTAGGCCATTCAGCAATTGCTTTATAAGTATTTTTCTCCGGTCTACTCCCCTTTGAATAGCGAATATTCTCAGTGTCTGCATCCCATCCCGCACGTCGGAGTTGCTCATCAATCAGTTCTCTTGTTTGTGCTTCCGAAAGATGTACACTCACAGCTTTTTGATATGCCGTCGCTCTTCTCTTTGAATCTGCCTTGCCGTTTCTTCTGATTGTTTCGATTTCTGCCTCTAGTGCAGCATATTTCGCTTCAAGTTCACTATTCTCTTTCGCGAGAATATCAGCTCTGACCATCATATCAACAGGCTCAATATATTGTGCCGGTTCATAAGTATAATCCCCGTATGTCTGCATAAACCATACACCAAGATTAAACGTCAACCGCAAATTATCTTTCGCTCTTTTCAAATCATCATCGCCGTTATGTGTTGCGTCATTCCTCATCTTTCGAATTACATAAAGTGTATCATCTATATCTCTTGGCAAAAGATCCTGCTTCTTCAGGAGTTTTATTCGATTTGCATGTGTATTATCATAATCCGGCTCTTCAATCCCATCATATGCAAGCATGTATTTAACCAATCTTTCAGCAAACATACCCTGCTTAATCATGGATGTATTTGGATCAGAATACACATAATTCTCCGCCAATTCTCCCGTATTTCCAAGATCTTCCCAATAATTTTTCAAAAAAGTAAAATTCCCCATTTTTCAAACTCCTTCCCATAATTTTATATTATCAGAACAATTTCTCATTCAAAAATGTGTAATCCTCTTTTTAATCAAAAGAGCGAAAACACTATTTATATTATATTCGATAAAACCTGCACTTTCAACATATTAACTGGAAGAAAATCTCTTCAACATACGCAAAAAACTGCCACCTCAACGACTCAGATTCTTGATCAGTCGCTAAAGCAACAGCCTTTCGTCATATGCCTAAATAATCTTTTTCTTTTGGACTCCGTAATTTACAATCTCTCGATTCCCTCCAACACATGCCGGTATTTTTCCAGCATCTGCGAATGATTTTCCTGCAGAATGCTCTCATTCTCTACTTCTGCTGCCTTCTGCAGCATCTCCGCCATATCTCCCAGCTCTGAAAATCCCAGTGTGCGGGATACTCCTTTCAAAGCGTGAATCACGACAGTATAGTTCTTCCAGTCCTTTTTTTCATAAAGCTCTATTAGCTTCTGCAGTTTATTATCATTTGCGAAATCGCGCAACAATTCCAGATAAAATTCTTCACTTCCACCACAGAATCCCAGTGCCTTCTCCACATCCAGTCCCGGTTCCCACTGTGTGAGGGCCTCTAGTCCTCCCCCTTTTGCAATGTCCTCTTTTCCCTGCATTTCATTCTGCACCACTTCCGTCACCTTTTCCCCTTCCTCATCCGTATATTGAATCAAATTCTCCGGCAGATACCGAAGCAGCATATTTTCCAGTTGTACATGGTCAATTGGCTTCGACAGATAATCGCAAAAGCCCTCTTTTAAATACATTTCCCGCATACCGCTCAAGGCATTGGCCGTCAACATTACCACCGGTGTATGCAGATTGAGATTATCCGTCATACGACACATGAAATGATAGGTCTCAATGCCATCCAGATCCGGCATCATGTGATCCATAAAAATCAAATCATAATGTTTTTCCCGCACCAGATTCAGACACTGTCTTCCCCCGGAAGCCAGATCCACCTGGACCTTATTATACTTTAACAGATTCTGAAATACTTTCAGATTCATTTCCACGTCATCCACCACCAGAATATGCGCCTGCTCAGCCACAAACTGCCTTCTGCTGTGCTCCTTACGTTTACTCTGCTGCTTCTGGTGAATATTAAATGTACCAATGGGCGTATCATCGGAAATCTCCTGTGGCAGCTCCACCGTAAAAACAGTTCCCTTTCCATAACAGCTCTTGACGTCTATAGAGCCCTGCATCATATCCACCAGTTTTTTGGTGATGGCCAGTCCCAGGCCGGTTCCCTCGATACTACGATTCCGTCCCAAATCAAACCGCTCAAATTTCCGAAACAGATGCTCTACATTCTCCTGAGTCATTCCGATGCCCGTATCCTCCACCTGCAGACACAACCGGTGGTTTTCTCCCGTACATACACCGCTCAGGCGAATCATCACTTCCCCACGATCTGTATACTTCACTGCATTGGTCAAAAGGTTGATTAAGATCTGGCGAACCCGCACCATATCTCCCACCAGCCGGGTGGGCAGCGTCTCCTCACACTGTACCGTAAGCCGCAGCCCCTTTTCCTGCGCGCGCGACAATATCATATTGTAGCTGTCCACAATCAGAGAAGTGATTTCATATTCCTCTGCTACCAGCTCCATCTTACCTGCCTCAATCTTTGAGATATCCAGAATATCGTTTACAATGGCAAGCAGTGCGCGGGCGGAATTAGAGGCATTCACCGCATATTCTAAAATCTGTTCATCCTCGGATTCACGGAGAATCATCTCGTTCATTCCGATAATGGCATTGATGGGTGTGCGAATTTCATGGGACATCTGGGAGAGGAACTCAGACTTACTCTTATTTGCCTTACGGGCCTCCATACACTTTTCATATACCACCTTAGACATGTCATCAATGCTCTGTTCCTGTTCAACCAGTTCCACGGTTGCCGGGGCATTGCCCATCCCCGGATAACCCAAAAGAACTACCACAGTCAGAAAAAGCGGCATAAAAATCATCAGATAATCATAAATCCTATAACTGCGAAAGGGCAGTCCACTCCCGAACTCCTCTGATCAGTTCTCCATCCTGATTAATCAGAACTTCCCCGCCATCTTCCCTGCGAATTTTGATAAAACTTGTTTTTTCCACCTCAGATACCTTTTCCAGATATTTGTAATTCTTTTTTATCAGAGCAATCATAACCGGGATACAGGTAAGACTTGGCCGCTGTTTAATCAAACGAAATCCTGCCTTTCCATCCGTCGCCTCCGAATGGTCAAAAAAGTACATATTGCCGCCCAGCACATGACCATTGCCCCAAAAAAGTTCTGCGAAATACCTTGATGAAATCGTTGGTCAGTCCGCAGGGAAAAAACGCAATCTCCACATCCTCGAAACTGTCAAATCCATTAAGCATATTTCGCATGGTTCCGGAACCGCCGCAGCAGTAAAAACGAAGCTTCTCGTCCTCAAAAATTTCCCGAATCTGCCGAACCAGTTCGCCCTCCTCCCCGGCACGGCGGGTGTTAAATACGAAATAGTGCAGGTCTGGTATTTCTTTTAACTTTTTTCTAAGTCCATCTGCAAAGGTTCTCTTTCCCGCATAGGAGTTAATCAAAAAAAATGTGTATCATAGCCTCTCATTCTCTGTGACATCTGCTTCACCGCTCTATTCTGAAAGAATGGCATGAAGAATCTCTTTTAACACTGCGGGCATAAATGGCTTTGTCACAAACTCCTCCACCCCCAGTGCTCTGCCTCGTTCCAGCTCCAGTGCATTCTTATCTGCTGTCATAAACACCACCGGTACGTCGCTCTTTTCCCGGATATGTACCAATGTCTCATATCCATCCATGCCTGGCATACGCACATCCAAAAGCACCAGATCCATGCTTTCCCGTTCCAGAATCTCCAGTGCTTCCTGGCCGCTTCCTGCTCTATGTAACTGATAGTGCGACTCATCCTTCAAGGCAAATTCCACCAGTTTTAAGTTCATGGGTTCATCATCCACTGTCAGGATATGTTTGATCATAGAATCTGCCTGTTTCATAAGATATTCTTTATCCTCCTCTATCATCTGCAGCATAATATCCGCAATCTTCGGGTCAAACTGGGTTCCCCTGCCCTTTTCAATCTCCTTACGCACCACTTCCTGTGGCAGTGCGTCACGATAGCTCCGGTTGCTTGCCATGGCATCGTAGGCATCCGCCACCCCGACGATACGGGCGATTTCCGGAATATTCTCACCGGATAGACCATTGGGATATCCTTTTCCATCATATCTCTCATGGTGGAAACGGGCTGCATCTGCAAAGAGATGATCCTCAGAGATAGTTCTCAAAATATGGTAGCCGGTAACCGGATGAAGCTTGATCATTTCATATTCTTCGTCGGTGGGCTTTCCCGGTTTATTGATAATCTCCTCCGGGATACGGATTTTTCCCACGTCATGCAACAGTCCGGCACTGTAGATTTCTTCCTGTTCCCACTCCTCTTTTCCCATGCGCTGTGCTATCATCTTGGAATACATGGCCACACGCTTGGAATGTCCACAGGTATAACGATCCTTTGCATCCACCGTCTCACTGAGTGCATTCACCGTCTTTGTCAAAAGCTCCTCCTTGATCTTCTGTTGGTTCCTCAGAACTTCGGTCTGCTCCGCTACTTTTTCCTTCAGCATCTCTGCAAAATCTTCCAGTTTCTTTTTCTCCCGGAAATGTTCCACAATTATGACGATGGACCAGATAATAAAGCCTCCCGTCTCAAAAAGCACCAGTATCAAATAAAAACTATACCAGTTCTGTTCCCACATCTGCGGCTCTTTCACCAGTTTATACATCTGTTCCTCCAGAAGATTTCTTCCGGAGCTATCATAAATCTGTAACCGGATCAGGTAGGTTCCGGCCGAAACATTATTTAATTGTATGGGATTCAGAGAATTGAAGGAAACTGCCTCTGTCTCCTCCTCATTTCCATCCAAAAAGAACTTCACTTTCACATCTGACAATGTATAGTTCTTAACGGACGGCTGCACCACAATCCGCCTTGTTTCCGCAGGAATCTGATAAACGCCATCCTGTTCTGACACTGTCTGTCCGTCGCAGATAACCTCCTCAATTCCATAATGGTATTTCATGGTTTTCATCCATTTATTCTGCGAAAACTGCATCACGCCATCGTTGCAGCAAAAATACAGTGCACCATCTTCCGATACGAAATTCCACGAATTAGCAGTGATTCCGGAACCAAGACCACTCTGTGCATTATACAGCGTCGTATACATATCCTCGTTGGAGCACAGTTCCTCCACATCCACTACATAGATTCCGGCAGAAGATAACACATAGGCCTGATCCTGATCGATCACAATATCATAGTTGTTATAGTAAGGAAAATGTTCCAAAACAGTGATTTTTTCATCCATCAGGCACAGGGAATTTCCGGTAACCACCAGCATGCCCCATTCACAGGGAACCAGTCTGAGGATCACGTTGGAGGACAGCCCATCCTCCGAGGTGAGATTCCCCGTGATTTTCCCATCCGAAATAAGAAAGATACCTGCACCATCACTTCCTGCATAGAGTACACCATCCTCCTCCACCAGGGAGAGAATCTGTGAATTGACCAGACCATCCTGCTTCGTCAGATTCCCCACCACCATCTCATCTTCGATGAAGTAGATTCCGTCCGCCGTTCCCACTGCCAGACTTCCATTCGATAGTTCCGTCATACATCGGGTGCGGTCACTGGTCACCAGTGGCTCCTGTCCACAGGTATAGGTACGCAGTGCTTTCTCACCATCCGCGCACACCAGTCCGTTATCACCATAGGTACAGATCCACAATCGGTTCTGACTATCCACAAACAGGGAGCGGATCCGATCTCCATCCAGCATCTCTGTCAATTCATTCTCCCGTGCATTTCCCTGGGCATCCAGGATGACCAGACCACTGTCTGTTCCGCAGTAGAGGCTGTCGCCATACAGAACCACAGCATTGGTGACTTCCCCCTCCACTCCTGCATAGGTAAACAGATTAAAAAAGGGGGACTGGGACAACCGCAAAACACCGTATCTGGAAGAAGCCACCCACATATTTCCCTGATAGTCCTCGTGGATGTCCTCAAAAGAAGCATGAAAATTCTCCAGTTCCTGCGCATGATAGGTTCCATCCTGGGTCAGATATCCAAATCCGTTTTCCCCACAGATCCAGATCTGACCTTCTTCGTTTTCCTCAATTTTCCGTATATTCTGTACCGGAGCTGCAAAGTGGTTTTTCAGGCTGATTCCGCTCTTATTCACGTCCAGTATGTAGAGATCTTCTCCGGAAGTGCCCACAGCCAACCCCACACTGGTAGATGCGACGCAGTTATAAAAGACATCCGCATTACTGCCTCCGATACTCGCACAGATCTCACCATTCTCAATTACAAACAGCTCCCCGTTATTGTCTATACAGACCAGAGATTTTCCATCTCCCGCCATGGACAACACGTATTCCCGTTCCACATTGACGATTTCAATCTGATCCATGCTATCCATCCGGCAAATCTTGTCCGTGGTGCCCACGTACATATATCCATCCTCGCCCTCATAGAAACAACGGATTGAATCGGATGACAGTCCATTTGAAGTGTCAAAATAGGAAAACTCCCCATTCTCATACCGGGCAATTCCATCGTCATTGGTGCCAATCCACAGTCTTCCCATAGAGTCACACAGCATGGCGGTAACACTGGCGATTCCACTGTCCTTCATAAAGGTAAACGTCACACCATCATAGCGGGTCAGTCCCGCATAGCTTCCAATCCAAATATAGCCATCCTCCGTCTCTGCAATGGCATTGGCTTCCGATGACATCATACCATTCTGATTATTATAAATCTGTGCCCGATACTGTCTCTCATTGTCCTGATTGATGGCTGCACATATCTGTTCTGCCGGGCATAACAGTGAGGTGACCAGAATCACCAACAGACACCCTGCCATCACACCATCAGTCCCAGCCTTTTTTCCCTTTTTTGTTTTTCTACTTTCTGAAATTGCCCGTTTGATTCCCCGGATTAGGAAAAATGCCAGTATCATACAGATCTGCTTATCCAGGATTTCCACCACAAACTCACCGGCCAGCGCCGCAGTTCCCCTCCGGATTCCATACCAGTCCAGCATATCCACCAGTGCATCCCCCCAGCGATTGCCGGAGTAGCCATCATACAGCAGAATATTGAGCGGTGTGGAGACCACCACGCTGCAGATCCCCAGCCAGAAGCTGGAAAAAACTGCCGCACGTATCTTCTCCAGATATCCTCTCCTGCACAAAATCCACAACAAAACAGCCGAAACTACACTGGTAATGATATAAACCAATGTCATTCTGTCATACAGGGCAAAAATCACATTGTTCATCGCACCCACCAGGATAGCTCCGGGCAGACCCAAAAAATATGACGCCACGCATGTACCCTGCATATCCAGCCAGATAGGCAGACCAAATTCCGCCGCCACATATTTTCCTATCAGATTCAATACAACACATAAAACAAACAAAATAATCCTCTGTCCCATTGACACTTTTATCTTCTGTTGCATATCGTTCACGACAATGCTCCTTTCCTGATGGAAATTTGATTATACGATAATTACAATTATTTACATGTTATCATGTTTTCAACTTTTGGAAAATACCTTTTTGGATAGATTTTGTAGTAATTTATATGATAAAATGGTAAACTTTTTGTAACTGTAAATGTACTGAACAGATACGTATTTATCAAAAAATGAGGGAGATAATATGTTAAAAATATTAGTGATCTTTACTGGAGGAACCATCGGAAGTACGAAACAGAACCAGTGGATTTCTACAGACAGTCAGATGAACCACGTATTGATAGAAAAATATCAGGAAAATGCCCACCGCAGCGTGACATTCACCTGCCAAAATCCATTCACTCTGCTCAGTGAGGATATGACCGGTGAATCCCTGCATCAGCTGGGTGCCTTCGTGCTGGAAAATTCCTCCCGGGAATACGATGGCATCATCATCACCCACGGCAGTGACACCATCCAGTATTCTGCCGCCATGCTCAGTTATGCGCTGGGAAACATCCCATTGCCGATTCTTTTGGTATGCAGCAATTATGTACTGGATGATCCTCGGGCAAATGGAATGGCAAATTTCGCTGCAGCAGTTGATTTCATCGCCTCTTCCGCTGGAAATGGTGTCTTTGTCCCCTATCGAAATGCAGATGGAAATATCATCATTCATCGGGGAACAAGGATTTTGCCTCATCTTCCCTACCAGGATGATCTGGTAAGCATTCTGGACCAATATTATGGCAGGATGGAATCCAATGGTCATTTTCAGCCCAATCCGAACGTTCAGCCCGGTAACGGGAAATTCTGTGCGCTATGCCTTCCCCCACAGGCCGGTTCCCATATTCTTCGGCTGTGGCCCTACCCGGGCTCCGCTTATCCCATGCTGACCGAGCCTTATCCTGCTGCCATTCTTTTGGACACCTACCACTCCGGAACGCTGTGCAGCGCAACTCCCGGGATGAAAGATTTTTTTACACAGGCATGGAAGCTGCAGATTCCCGTTTTTCTCACCGGAGCCAACATCGAGGCGGACTATGACAGTGTAAAAGCCTGGAACGAACTCCATATTATCACTCTGCCCCAGGCTTCTCCCATTGCCATGTATATGAAATTATGGATGCTGCTTTCCACCTTCCCGGATATAGACCGGGAATCTCTGGCACAGCATATGAATACCTCCATGCAGGGGGATCTTATTTCGTAGAATCCTTTAAGACCACATCATAGCCGGGCAGCACCCTGCTCTCCACCTCCATACCCTCAATCATATCGATCAGAGTACGGATGGCTACCCGTCCTTCCTCCTTCACATCAAAATCCAGAGAAGTGATGCTGGGAATATGGTTTTCCAACACAGTGCTGTTAAAATAGGATGCCACCTTCATATCCTCCGGAATACATATATGCTCCTTCTTCAGTTTATTTAATACATTGACGCAGATTCCATCGTCCATGCAGGCAATGCAATCCACATTTCTCTGTAAAATCAAATCCACTGCATTTTCCACCATCATAGGCGTGTCCTGATTTAAGAATACAAGTTCATTTTGAACCGGAATTCCCAGCTCGGCATGTGCATCCAGATAGCCCTTCAAACGACTCTGGGTCACCACATAGTTCTCACTTCCTCCCACCAGCGCAATCCGTTTCATCTTCTTCATCAACAGAATGGATGTCATTTCTTTGCATGCTTCACGGTGATTCTGATCGATCTGGATTACTTTTTTGTAATGGGTACTTCCCACTGCCACAAAGGGAATCCCTCTGCCGGAGAGAAGCCGGACTACCTTATCCTCCACCAGTGTACGCATCAATACGATTCCGTCCACCTTTCGGTTAGAAACAATCCGCTCCAGATGACTCATGTCCACATTATCACAAACGGTCAAAAGAAGATCATATTCCAGGGCAGAAGACATCTCGTGCATTCCCACCAGACAGTTCTGAAAAAAGGGAAAATCCACCAGGCAGTAATCGGTAGGCATGACCACAGCAAGATTGAATGTGCGGGACTTTGCCAACCCTTGTGCAATCACATTTGGCTTATAATCATGTTCCTCTATATAATCCATCACCCGTTTTCTTGTTGCCTCTCCGATGCGCCCTTTTCCGGAAATAGCCCGGGAAACCGTAGTCTTCGATACTCCTAACGCCTCTGCCACATCTGTAATCGTTATATTTTTATCCATCCTGTTCCTCCTTCAACTGTTCCAATTCTTTTTCTGCGTCATGCAGCACTGACAATCCGGTCACATAGGGTTTCGCAGTATCTGACAATGCATCATACTGCTTACGGATATCCTCAATGAGAGACTCCTTGTCCAGTGTAACAGTTCCGATTCGCTTGATGGCATCATCCACTTCTGCTGCCGCATCCTGGTCCAGCCCCAAAGCCGACTCTGTTCCCTCCAGTTCATATACTACCACAGGATATCCCGCCTCGACATTCTCATATATTTTCTGTGCTGCACTTTCAGGCAGATTGACACAGCCATGAGAGCCGGAACGCTTATAGATTGTACCGCCAAATGTCGTTCTCCAGCTTGCATCATGCATGCCCACATTATTGTTAAAAGGAATCCAGTAGTTTACCTTTGAAGTGTAATTATCCCCACGCAAAGTAGCATCCTTTGCCTTGTAGGTCACCCTGTAGGTGCCGGTGGGAGTAGCATTGCCCTTGGAAGGATTCCCTGACACAAAATCGCTTTCCACAATCAGTTTTCCATCCTTATAGAAAAATAGGTGTTGCGCAGTGATGTTGATTTCCACATAGGTACTTCCGTAATCATTGTCCCCATGTGAATTCGCCGTCTGCACATAGACCGGTTCCCGCTTCACCGGATTTCCTGCATCCAGATCGGCCAGAATCATCTCCTTCTCCGCTTCCTTATCCACCTGCCATCCATAGCTTCCCCCACAGACTGTGATTGTCTCTCCATAAGAAGTCGTAAACTCCCGGTTCGTGTAGATGGTATTATATGATTCTGCCAGTTCCTTCACAAAAGCAGACAGACTTCCCCCATCCACACTCACCTGATAATTCTCATCCACAGACAGCCATTGTGCGATCCGGTCGGAATCCAGAACAATATGCTCCTCCAGACCTGTATAGGTAATCTCTGTAGCGACGTACTGGTTCATCGTCTCCAGTGCCTCCTCAAAGACTGCATCCTTCTCTGTTACCACCGGATTCAGATAACACCCCGTTTTGCTTAAATCCAGACTTTCCTCCAGTGTGCTTACTGCCTCCCGGACTCTGCGCAAAAAATTCCCCTCATTGATAACGGTTCCATAAACCGCCTTCTGCACCTGATATTCACCATCTTCGTAATTCAGTATTTTGGCATTTTCCGAAGGAACCCAGTCATTTCTATCCATGCAGGAAAGTTCTTCCAGCACAGCGTCCAGCTTATCCTCATCAAACTCCACCACTGTACCCATCTTATAATCCTTAGGCGAAAACAGATAATACGGCCAGGCAAAACCATTTTGCGCCTTCACCAGATTCTCCAACTGATTGTCAAATGCCGGTTCCATATCGATACTCTGTCCGGTGACTTCCTCTGTCACTTTACCGCGTTCCTTTAAAATCAGCCGATAATTCTCCACCTGCTCCCGCAAATTATTCTGTGCTCGCTGCACAGATGCAGCAGACACCCCAACACCATTAATCGTTGTTCGAAAGAAGAAATGTCCCTGAAAATATATGCCAAATCCAATATACAGGATAAAAATGACCAAAGTACCAATTCCTGCTGCAATCCCGATTTTTTTTCCTCTCTGACTGCCCGATATTTTCATTCTACTTCCTTTCTCATCCAATGATAGTTTCATCCTACGGAATGTTTTATGCTTTGTCAACTTTTTCATATGTATACTGAACAGATACAAAAATCTTAAGAATTTAATAAAAATGCTAAAATTACTTTTAACTCCATTGTTCTTTAAAAATTGCTATGCTATAATCGCACATGGAAACGGCAAAAGTCTACTATGAAGGGGATTTGATATGAATAATAAGCAGAAGCTGCTACAGCAGACAAAAAATTTCATAGAAAAATACAAACACGCTTGGGTTCTGTTGTATGTACTAATCTACTTTCCTTGGTTTGCCTACTTGGAAAAACATGTCACTACACATTTTAATGTGATTCACATGTCCATCGATGATAAGATACCTTTTATCGAGTTTTTTATCATTCCTTATCTTCTTTGGTTTGCCTATGTGGCCGGTGCGGTGCTCCATTTCTTCTTTAAAAACAAACAGGACTATTACAAGCTGTGTGCATTCCTGTTCGTGGGCATGACTGTATTTCTTGTCATCTCCACGATATACCCCAATGGGCATTACTTACGTCCCCATTATTTTGAACGGGACAATATCTTCACCCACATGGTGGGATGGCTTTACTCTACGGATACCGCCACGAACCTGTTCCCCAGTATTCATGTGTATAATTCACTGGGTGTACATTTCGCCATCATGCACAGTGATGAATTTAAGCAGAACAAAGCGGTACGGATTGGTTCCTTTGTACTGATGACCAGTATCATCCTGTCCACCATGTTCTTAAAGCAGCATTCCGTATTTGATGTCATCACTGCCTTCGTCATGGCAGCCGTGATGTACACCTTCGTGTATGGACGTTCCGTGGTATTGGAACACCAGAAGGCTCCGGAAAAAAGCTGGCACAATATCTGATATCATCAAATGAAATAAATCACGGCAGTCGCGTCATGATTACATGACAATGGCTGCCGTTTTTGTATTTAAAGTATCTCCAGTTCATCCATCCAGATTCGTGCCACGGCATCGCTTGGCATCCGCAGATCTCCTCTGGGCGAAATCGCCACACTTCCCACCTTCGGTCCATCCGGCAGACAGGAACGCTTGAACTGCTGGGCGAAAAATCTCCGGAAAAAAGTAGTGAGCCACTGCTTCATGGTGTCTTCCTCATAGATTCCCGCAAAGGCGATGCAGGCCAAACGGAAAATCTTTGCCGGGGAATATCCAAAACGCAACACATAATATAGGAAGAAATCATGCAGCTCGTAAGGTCCCACAATATGCTCTGTTTTCTGGGCAATCTTACCATTTTCCGGTGGCAGCAGTTCCGGACTTACCGGCGTATCCAAAACATCCAGCAGAACTTTTTCCAACTGCTTTTCCCCACAGGTATCAGCATAATAACGCACCAGATGACGCACCAGTGTCTTTGGCACAGAACTGTTCACACCGTACATGGACATGTGATCTCCATTGTAGGTAGCCCATCCCAAAGCCAGCTCCGACATATCCCCGGTGCCGATGACCATACCGCCGCTCTTATTTGCCAGATCCATAAGAATCTGCGTCCGCTCTCTGGCTTGTCCATTCTCATAGGTAATATCATGCACGGACTCATCCTGCCCGATATCCCGAAAATGAAGTCGTACAGATTCCTTGATATCTACTTCCTTTAAGGTTGCACCCAGGCAACGAACCATAGCGAGGGCATTCTCATAGGTGCGGTCTGTGGTTCCAAATCCCGGCATGGTCACCGCCAGAATCTTGTCTCTGGAAAGGCCGATGGCATCAAAGGCACGGACAGTCACCAGAAGTGCCAGGGTGGAGTCCAGCCCTCCTGAAATACCGATGACGGCACTCTCACAGTGGGTGTGCTCCAATCTTTTTTTCAGCCCCATGGACTGAATCGACAAAATCTCCTCACAACGCCGATCCCGATCCGCCTTACTACTTGGCACGAATGGTGTAGGATCCACGTATCTGGTCAAATTGGTATCGGTCAGATTCAGTTCAAAATCAATCTTCTGATAATCGCTCTCATTGATTTCAAAGGTACTCATTCTTCTACGATCTGCTTCCAGACGCTTCACGTCCAGTTCCGTATAGATGCTCTCATTGGCAAAACGCTTCGCTTCTGCCAGAATCCCACCATTTTCTGCGACGAGATTATGCCCGGAGAATACAATATCCTGAGTGGATTCCCCGTCTCCGGCGCTGGCATAGATGTATCCGGCCAAAAGACGTGCAGACTGCCCCCTCACCAGTTCCCTGCGGTAAGCTTCCTTTCCGGTGGTCTCATCGCTGGCGGAAAGATTTACGATCACATTTGCTCCCGCCTGGGCATGGCTGATACTGGGTGGATTAGGCACCCACAGATCCTCACAAATCTCTGCTGCCACCACCAGTTCCGGCATACTCTTGCATGTAAACAACAGATGGCTGCCAATAGGTACCGTCTGTCCCGGCTTCAGCTCCACCTGCACCGGCTGCTCCATTCCCCGGGCAAAATGACGCACCTCATAGAACTCATTGTAATTGGGAATGTGTGTTTTTGGCACAAGTCCCAAAATCTGTCCACGGCTGATGACCGCTGCCACATTGTAAAGCTTGCCCTGCACCATCAATGGCAGACCTGCAAACACCAGAGCATCTATCTGTTCCGTCTCTCTGGCAAACACAAAGAGCTGCTTTTTTGCTTCCCGAAGCAGCAGCTCCTGCCAAAACAGATCCTCGCAGGTATAGCCTGTAATACACAACTCCGGAAATACACTAATTTTTGCACCATTTTCCTCTGCTTCATGCAGTTTTTCCACCATACGGCGGACATTTTCCTTTGGGTCAGCCACCACCACTTTCGGCGTTACTGCTGCCACCTTCACAAATCCCTGCTTCACCCTCTGATCTCCTTTAATTCCTCGATATCGAATGTATAGGCCTTATTACAAAAATGGCACTTAATCTCAATGGGCTCCTCATCTGCGATGATGCTGTCCATATCGGCTTTACTCAGCGTAGCCAATGCCCGGGAAATCCGCTCCTTGGAACAGTCACACCGAAATGCCACCGGTATCCGATCGGTAAACTCCAAATCAAGGTCACCCAATATTTCCTGCAAAATATCTTCCGGCGTCATTCCCTGCTCCAGCATAGTGGTCACCGAGGAAATCTCTGTAATCTTTTTCTCCAGTTTCTCGATGACTTCATCCTCCGTAAAAGGCATGAGCTGCAGGATAAATCCTCCTGCCTGGCGCACGGTATTTTCCTTATTCATCAAAACGCCCAGTCCCACAGAGGATGGCACCTGCTCAGACACTGCAAAATAGTATGTCAAATCCTCTGCAATCTCACCGGTTTTTAATTCAGTCTGTCCAATATAGGGATCTTTTAATCCCAAATCCTTAATTACAGACAGGATACCCACGCCCAGTGCGCCACCCACATCCAGCTTTCCGGCTGCATTCGGCGGCAGCACCACATCCGCCACCTCGGGATATCCCTTCACATTTCCTCTGCTGTCTGCTGTCACCGTGAGACCCTTCATGGGACCGGAGCCCTGAATCTGCAGGGTCAGAAGATCCTTTTCTCCCTTCATCATGCTGCCCATCATCACAGCTGCACTCATCAGTCTGCCCAGCGCAGCCGTAGCAATGGGGCTGCTGTTATGATGCTCTCTGGCAGTCTCTACCATTTCCTTTGAAGTCACAGCAAAGGCACGGATCTGACCGGATGCCGCTGTGGCTCTCACCATGTAATCTGACATTTTTATTTCCTCCCTTGGCACGAGGTGTCACCGCAGGTGACGGATACGCCCTGATGCCTATAAAAGTCTAACAGAAGTATAACACACAATACGGGTTTTGACAGCATACATAAATTATTTTCTCCCTTTTCGGAAAAGTGTTCCCGAAAAGGGAGTTATTTTTTATCTGTTCAGTACCTCCACAGATACGATCCGCAAACTGAAAAAGAGGGAACCTTACGATTCCCTCTCTATTATGCTACTTCTTCGATTTGCTCCCTAACTTTGCATCGTTCACGTTCCAAACGATTCACTCGCAATAAGAAATTGCTTACTTGACATATCAAGTTCTTAACGACTGTTCTTTCTTCTCATACCAACTCCTGTCATAGCTGTCATGGAAAGAAGCAGTAGCAGAAAGTACAGTGCCAGATTACTGTCATCACCGGTCTCGGGTGCTGCTGTGACAGTTGCTGCATTGTCATTGTTATCCGCCGGGATATCCACCTTCACAGTACAGATTGCGGTAAAGCCGCCGTCCGCAGTGGTTACGGTGATGGTACAGGTGCCGTTTGCCACTGCTGTCACCTTACCATTGGCATCCACGGTGGCTACATTTGCATCACTTGTGGTCCAGGTCACATCCTTATTTGATGCGTTTGCCGGTGCAACGGTAGCGGTAAGCTGCAGGCTTCCATCCTTCTGGTTAATGGATTCCTCGCTCTTGTCAAGAGTCACGCCGGTTACCAGTTGTGTATCGCTGTAGGCGATAACAAAGGTGGAAAATTTATCTGTCTCAAAGGAGAACTCACCAGTGGTCTCGTCAAATGTTCCATCCAGTACATCAATCAAACTCTCACCGGTTGCCACATCTGTGTGCAGTCGAATCACCTTGTACCCGCGAATAATGGTTTTATCCTGAACTAAAAGATTCTTCGGAATCTGAATTGTCACCCGAACCGAAATTCCCGGTTCATGAAGTCGGGTCTTCTCCCCGCCATCCACCTGCTTGAACAGATCCGCATCGAAGTAGGTCAGTGTGGGATTTTCACCCATAATCTTTTCTGCCTCTTCCTTCACTTTACTCTGCTCCACAGCAGGAATAATATTCTCATTTGTCTTGGACACCTCCAGCCATACCCTTGCATCGCTACCACTCTGAATGGATTGCTTTTCCTCTTGGGTAAATACGGCCGGTGCATCCAAAAGATCTGATTTTTTGTTATTCAATGTGGCATCTTCAATGGGAGCATCCTTAGCTACCTCCACATCCTTTTCCAGACTTCCTGCTATATTCTCCGGCAAGTCATCTGTAGTTCCAACAACCGGAATGGTCCGCACCTTTTTCTGACCACAGCCTCTGGTACAGGTGGCCTCTTCTTTTCCCTCTGTGGTGGCAGTTGCTTCTTTTGTTACTGTCCACTCACCGGACCAGTCGTGTCCCAAAGCCGGAACCTCTTTTTGAGCCACAAACACTTCCCTGCATACTTCACAATGACTTCCCTGTGTAGTTCCATTGGTAGTACAGGTAGCATCTACTGCCTCATCCGTTCCAACCGTATGACCCAATGCGTCAATATCTCTGAAATCTTCCGCTCCGCAATAGATACACGTTCTCTTTTCTACTCCTTTTTCCGTACAGGTAGGCTCCACTACAGTTGTCCACTCTCCAAAAGTATGTGTCGGATTCACTGTAACCGTATAGATTGTTTCATTGCCAGCCCGGTCCTCTGCTTTAATCACATAAGATGTTCCATCTGCGACAAGCATATAACTACCTTCTGTAAGACTAATCTGGACACCATTTACAAGCACCTTATCCAAATGGTCGTCTGAAATGGTGATAGTCTGTGTTTCACAATATGTCTTTCCGTCCGTCACTCCCAAAATCACCGGGGCGGTTGCATCCAGCACCACTCCGTCGGAAGAAATATAGGTCACATTGCCAGACTTGTCCATAAGCTTTGCATAAACCACATATTGACGATCCGGATTGATGCGAAACGTAGTGCCCTGCGTCCATACACTGTCCTTCAAAGCTTCCACCTGTTCTGCTGACAATCCCGTATTTGACACATAATAGCTGACCTGCTCCAGACCGCTTCCCTCATCCTCTGCCGTTATGGTTACGGTCTGGGTTTTCTTGTAGAAAATATCAAAGGTTACACCACCCAACAAAGTATTCCAGCGGTTTTCCGAAATCTGAATCGTTCCGGTAGGTGCAGTGGTATCAATCATTTTCCAGGTTTTCCTCACAGCTCCCGTGTAATTTCCCTTTCCATTGATGATAACTTGATAAGAATCACCTACGTCTACTGCGCTCACATCTCCTGTCAACGTATAATCTCTGCCCTTCACCAATGTGGTTTCACCCACGGTAACTATAACATCGGGACTCTTTGCTGTGCCATCATATACAAAAGTATCCTCTGCAAGAGATACATCCTCTTCTGAAATCACCGCAGGAGAAATGGCAAATGCCGCCTTTGCCTCTGCTGCACTTTCGGTAGAACCTACAGGAGTTACGGTACACACCGCCACATAATTTCCGGCATTCACCGGTGCCGACAGCATGGCCTCCCCGGATATGGTGGTACTTCCCTGGCCGGTTGATTCGTAGTAATCAATATCGCTTACCGATGCGCCGGTAACGGAGGAAATACCGTCTATAACTGCTACTCCCGAATATGGTTCACCGGAATATGTCACACCGGAGGCCGTCAGAGCCAGCATTACTGCATTTTCCTCCCCATAATATGGACAAAATACGGAATTGATGGACTGTTTACAATATGCCGTAATCTCGTTTGGTTCGTTTTCATCTAGCTTGTACTCCCAGGTATGGGTATGATGGAGCGTAAACACTCCCCGCGCATCCCCGTTGGTCAGTCTATAGTTTTTTGCCAGCTGACTATCCTGCAATGACACAGAGACTGTAGCGACGGAACCTGTGGTATTGCTGCTCAGGTGCAGATCAGAAGCTGAATAATCTGTATCTTTCAACAGTTCATCCCCTGTTATCAAACCCGAAAACTCCACTTTTTCAAGTTCGCTGTCATCATTCATTTCAATACCTGAAACGGCAATTCCCTTTTTATCGATAGATACAGTTGCTGAGCCATAAGCAGGGTAGTAACCCTCCGCCGTAACACGATAGTACACCGTATATTCGCCTGCTGCAGAATACGCAGGATTCTCTTCACTGTAGCTGTCGTCTGCCATACTACTGTAAGTAATCGTTGCCCCCTCCGTAGGAGCAGATACCGTAACGTTGATACTATGTTCCTCCCCATTATAGGTACCATGCCATCCGGCGGCAGAAACAGAAACCGTACGTTTCAGCGTGATTACGGTGGCTTCGGACCACTGAGAGGCCGGTGCATCACTGGTTGCTGCCACACGGGTTCGAGTCCGCACCATAGCCCCTTCGGGCAATCCGCTTATCAAATAGTGTCCATTTTCATCCAGGTCAGTAAGTTCAATCCAGCTCTGCCCCTGATCCACAGAATAGGCGTACTGCTGCCCCACTTTGGGAGAAATGGTGATGGACGTGGGAGTAAGCTCCACAATCTCAATATGAGAATCTACCGTGGGTGTCCTGTCCCCCTCATTCGTCAAATCAGAAGGGTTCTGAGGTGTATCGGGGCGACCGGCAATTTCTATTTCAGCCGGTGTATCCGAACTATCCTTTTTTGCGATTTTAATGTTCTTTCCGGTAAGGTCATAGGGGTTGCCCGAGATGTCCTGACCAGAAAGTGGAATCTCACCCTTTTCATCTGAAATCACGGTGTGTGTATCATCACCGGCCGTAATCTCATATTGTGTATTGGGATCCAATCCCGTCAGTTTTTCTTTTTCATAATCCACCTTGCCATTAATGGCACCGGTGTGTGCAACGTCACCCACACTAAACTGGAACTTGACCGAGTCGCCACTGGGAATATTCATCCAGGACATGGTCATACCGGAATCCAAATTCTCCAACAATGTCACCACATTCTGTCCATCAATTACTTCTGTTGCAGAGCCACCACTGGTATTATAAGCATAGGTCTTCCTTGACGAATATCCACCAATCCAGAATCTGCTGGCCGGAGTAATGGGTGCAATCACAAAGGCGGGATCGTCATCTGCCGCCCCTTCCACTGTGGCTGCCCCGATCATGGCCACCTGCTGCATCGCCCCATTCTTAATCAGGGCATTCAAAGCCGCCCAATCGGAATAATTGCCACTGGTACTGCTATCCCCCAGCTGAGTGTCACAGCCAAAGGAGAATGCCTGCTGCCCGGCAGCCAGATCCGCCTCAAAAATCAAGGCATACTCATCCTTAGCACTAAAGGAGACTCTCAAGGCATCCAGTGAAGCGGATATAGTCGTACCGGCAGCAGGAGATGCTTCCGTGCTGCTGAATAGATCCCACTTTCTCCCATAGCTGGTACACAGCATATAGTCCGTGCTGTTCTTTGTATACAGTCCCACTGCATCAAATATGGTTCCATTGGCCATATATGCCATGGTTCCGTTGCCAAGATACCAACTGGTATAAGGCTTTGTCCATTTCCGTCCATCCTGATCCGGATAAACAGCCATCACCGCTTCACTAGCGGTTCCGTCCACCACGCAGCGATACCATTTCCCGCTGGTTGGGGTAAAGGTATAGGCTGCGACGGTGGCACCGCTAATATTGCTATAGTCTCCTGTCCGACTGTCTGCGCTCTGCCACTGATAGGATGTGGCTGTTCCATCCACCTCCATTACCAGAGTAATGGTGCTGCTGTTCATGTTTTTTCCATAAGGGTAACCGGAATTTAAAAATGCAACCGGGTTGGAGTCGCTGTATAATACCACCTCTTCATTTACCACAGGCAATTCTTCCTCCGGTTCCGCCGCCGTCAGTGTCTCCTCTATCAAAGGTTCCGCCGACATCAGTGTCTCTTCCTCCATCATCGGCTCTTCCAGAACAACCGATATGGCCTCCCCTATCATTCCCTGGCTTTCCTCCATCTGCATCTCCCCAAAATCATCGGATAGGGCAAACACCGTGATATCCACACTGGTAAAAATCAAAATTGCCGTCATTGCCATAGCACAAGCCCGTGCCAGCTTCTTCTCCATCTTTAATCCCATAAAAGCATAGAGAAACAGATTATATAAAAACAGAAACACAAACAAAAACACCAGCATGGGATAACGCAGTATTTTATGTCTGCGTCCTATTCCTGCCAGCGCATGAATCGTATTCTTTTTTGCGGTACGGACCGGCTCCATGGCCTGATAAATGCTCTCAAACCGTTCTTTTCTTGTACTTCGTCTGCTCATAGTCAAACTCCTTTCGTGTTCCATGGAATTTCACAGATTTATCTTCCCACATGGTTAAATGACTTATATGATAAAAGCCACTTCTTCATTTTAAATTTGGATATACCTTGTTCGAGCGTATTTTATCACACACATGGACACAAAAGAGTTACAAAGGTTTCCCCTGCACATCCATACGGGACCAGTATTTGTCATTGTGGAATAGACAGCGATTGCATATAAAGATGTTTTTGCCTCAATGCATATTCTATTTATATGAAATGATTAAAATAGTTTTTAGTCATTTGTATCTCATATCCGTACAGGAACTAAAAAGCGGAAAAGACCACTATCAATGTCCTTCTCATCTGTTGTGAATGGAAATTAGCATTTCCTAAAATAAAATAGCAGGCGAAAGTGAATAACACCTTTGCCTGCTACTAATAATATTTATGCAATTAGATACATTCTCTTTGAAATTCGCTATTTTTGTGATTCTAATTCTTTAATGCGTTCTCTTAGCTTTGCGTTTTCATCAACATACTTTGTGATTTCGTCAGCATACTTTGTGATTTCATCCGCATATTTTGCGTTCTGATCCGCATACCTTGCGTTTTCATCCGCATATTCCGCAAGTTGTTTCTCCAGCTCGTCAATACGGAACCGGTATTTGTCATTGGGAAGTTCGATGGCCCCATCCAGTAAAGGTTTCATTTCTTCACAACCTCCTGCCTTTTCTAAGTCAGCACAAATATGTGCATAGATAAGTTCGGTCAACTCCAGTAATTGCTTTGCATCATCCATGGTAATGTTGCCGAACTGAACGTTTGCTTCGATACTTCCGATTATATCATTTCTAAGTTGTCCCTGCAACCGATTGATTTTGGCAATATCCTCCGAACTAAGAGATATCTTTTTATTCTTTCCGGATGGGAGGAGTTGATGAATCAGGCTCCGTAGCTTCAACAACTGAAAAGGAATCAAAATTATCATTTTTCGACGGTTTAGTTCTGCTACATCATGCTCCAGATACATATAATTCTGCACCTTGTAGTCAAAGGAGCCTTGACTGCCGAAGAATATATGTAGGATGCTTTCTTTCGGGATACCGGGCTGGTTGTCCAGGTAAATCACCATGGGCTCGGGGAACTCCAATGTGTTTGTTTCATCCCATTGGGATATGGCATAAAAAAATTCATACTCAAAGACCCGTAACACAATCCGCTCATCCTTGGTCATCTGCGCTTCCAGATGAAAGGTGTGGGTACCATTGATAATGACGATCACGTCGGCCAAACAGTCCTTCAGGGTTTGGTTGACAAATTCCTTGTTGGGATAAGAGACAGTACTGTCAAGAGGGAAGTCCGTGTGAAACAGACCATTGATGAGATTAATGATAGCTACATTTGACAGGGAAAAGATGCGCTTAAATATCCTGTCATAGATTTGTTTGATGATTTTTTCGATAGTAAAACCTTCTTTCTTATGTGTGTATAAAACTTTTGTTACATAAAAATGGGAATTGTGTCTGATACGGTGCATACACACCAAGACTGATTCAGGAAACAAGTATATAAAAAAAGAAGATAAAAAAATTTACAGATAGAGAATATAATAAATACTAGGGGATGTCAAGAGTGTAACATCATAATAATAGTAGAAGGAGCTGCGCACTAATTCGTGCGCAGCTCCTTCTTATCGTCCTTCCAAATTCAATGCATCTTTAGATAGATTTTATCGATTGTTCTTTCTTCTCACAACCACACCTATCAGGGCTGTCAGGGACAAAAGCAACAACGTAATCCAAAGAGCCAGATGACTGCGGTCACCGGTTTTTGGCGAATAGGACGCATTTGCATCATTGACATTGGTATCTGTCTTATCCACAGTGTTTTCTGCATTGTTGATCTGATTGTGTTCCGTATTGGTCTCTGTGTCTGGTTCTGATGTAGTCTCCGTATTATTTTCCGTTTCGCTTTCTGTGTCGGTCTCCGTATCAGTTTCAGTATTAGTCTCCGTATCAGTTTCTGTATCGATCTCCGTGTCGGTTTCTGTATTAGCCTCCGTATCGGTTTCTGTATTAGCCTCCGTGCCGGTTTCCGTATTATTTTCCTCGGAATTCTCACTGGAAGGAATATTTACCGTGATGGTCCAGACGAAAGTAAAACATCCATCCGCTGTTTTTGCGGTAATAGTACAGGTTCCGTTTCCCACCACAACCACGTTTCCGTCTTCATCCACGGTGACAATATCAGGATTGCTGGTGTTCCAGATAATATCCTGTTCTTCCACATCCTCCGGCAGATCATCCAGGGATAATTCCAGTGTCCCGTCTTCCTGAGTCAGGTTCTCTGTGTATGACTGGATGACGTTTCGAGAGAATCTGGCATAATAGGTTGCATTCTCCGTAGTGGGATAGGTAATAGTCTTTTTATCACTGCTTAGCATGGACTCAGCAACCGCATGCCCGGATGTGTCGTACCAGCCCTCGAACTTATAGCCGGATTTGGCTTCTGCAGTGGCACTTGCCGTTTCTCCCATGTAGCAGGTGTACGTGTAACGATTCAGGATGGCCACCTCATCATCGGTAATATCAGTCCATCCATCCCCGTCCTTTAACTGACGGATATATGTCTGGTTTACCTGGATTCTTGAGAATCTGGCATAATAGGTGGCATTCCCGGTGGCAGTATAACTGAGAGTCGTTCCATTGTTCGTCAACATTCCGGAAGCCACTGGATTACCCTCTGCGTCATACCAACCCTCGAACTTGTAGCCGATTTTAGCAGTGGCCGTATTGATTAATGCTACTCCCAGATAACAATTATAGGCATAATGATCCAGGGTGGCGATATGATAATCTGTGGTATCTTCCCATGTTTCCCCGTTTTTAATCTGACGGATATAGTTCTGGTTCACCACAATTCTTGAAAATCTGGCATAGTAGGTGGCATTCCCGGTGGTGGTGTAACTAATGGTCTTTTTATCACTGCTTAGCATGGACTCAGCAACCGCATTCCCGGATGTGTCATACCAGCCCTCGAACTTGTAGCCGTATTGAGCTTCTGCCGTGGCACCTGCCGCTTCTCCCAGGTAACAGGTATACGTATACGGATCCAGGGTGGCCACGGTTTCATCCGTGGTATCTGTGAGATTGGTCCAGCCATCCACTGTTTTTAACTGACGGATATAGGTCTGAGTTACCTTAATTCTAGAGAATCTGGCATAGTAGGTGGCATTCCCGGTGGTGATGTAGCTGATGGTCTTTTTATCACTGCTTAGTAGAGACGCATCAACCGCATGCCCGGATGTGTCATACCACCCCTCGAACTTGTAGCCGTATTGGGCTTCTGCAGTGGCACTTGCCGTTTCTCCCAAGTAACAGATATAAGAATACTGGTCCAGAGTGGCCACGGTTATATCCGTGGTATCTGTCAGGTCCGTCCAGCCAACCCCATCCTCGTCCTGTAACTGGCGAATATAGGTCTGCGTCACCTCGATTCTGGCGAATCGGGCATAGTAGGTGGCTTCCCCGGTGATGGTATAGCTGAGCGTTTTCCCTTCATTGCTTAGCAGAGACGGATCAACCGGATTTCCGTCCTCATCAAACCAGCCCAAGAACTCATAGCCGTATTTGGCTTCTGCCGTGGCACCTGCCGGCTTTCTCAGGAAATCGCTACAGGAATAACGGCTAAGGGCTGCTACCGTTTCATCCCCAGTATCTGTGAGATTGGTCCAGCCAACCCCATCCTCGTTCTGTAACTGCCGGACATAGGTCTGGGTCATCTTGCCGGAGAATCTGGCATAGTAGGTGGCATTCCCGGTGGTTGCGTAGCGAAGCGTCTTTCCGTTGTTACTCAACATACTGGAAGATACTTTATTCCCAGATGAGTCATACCATCCCTCGAATTGGTAATCCTCTCCCACTGCTGTTACCTCGGAGCTTGCCGTTTGCCCCAGATAGCAGGAATAGCTGTATGGACTGAGGGTACCTATGTCATTGTTTGAGATTATTGTCCATGTATTCTCTGTTTTTAACTGACATCTATATGTCTGGGTTACACGGATTCTGGTAAATCTGGCATAGTAGGTGGCATTCCCGGTGGTGGTGTAACTAATGGTCTTTTTATCACTGCTTAGCATGGACTCAGCAACCGCATTCCCGGATGTGTCATACCAGCCCTCGAACTTATAGCCGTATTTTGCTGTGGCCGTGGCACTTGCCGTGGTTCCCACCACATCCGAATAGGAATAATGATCCAGAATGGCTATATTATCATTGGCAATATTATCATTAGCGAGTTCTTCCCATACACCCGTAGTATCATTCTTGAGCTGTCGGACATAGGTCTGGGTTACGTTCCCGGCAAATCTTGCATAGTAGGTGTTGACACTTTCTTTTGTCTCTATGTAGCCCAGTGTCGCCTGTGCGGTGACCTGATGCCCGGCTTCATCATACCAGCCCAGGAATGTAAAACCTGGCTTGGCCGTTGCAGTGGCCGTCACTATTTCATTGGTCTCCGCAAAGTATGCCTTTCCAATAACCGAACCACGAGCATCAGTATAAGAATAGTTGGGTTCATAATTAGGATTTGTCTCACCTGACACACTGGTAATAGCAATGGTTCCACCATCCTGCGAATTTATGACGTCCGAACCACTGTTCAACTGGGGAACAAATGCCTGACGCCAACGCCACTGGGCCACCATGGTGAGACCCTTTTGGATATTTCCATAGGATTCCGTCTCCGTTCCAGTTACTGTCCATTTCACGGAAGAATTAGGAACAGCGGTGGATGTCAGGGATGGCGTTCCCTCCCAGATTTTGAAATATTGATCCGTTGCCCCTGTACCCTCCGATTCTCTCACCGTATAATCACAGGCTATGGTATGGACTGCAGGAAGCAACATAGTGCCCAGCTGATCTGCATTGGTCTGAGGCGTATCCGCCGGAATCACTGCCTCATCTCCGGTCAGCAGCCAGCCCATGAATCTCCAGCTTCCCGCCGGCGCACCCGAAGGACCTTCTGCGGCCTGGGATACATAGGGGGCAATAAAAGTATATGTTCCTTTTACTTCATCCACATGGGGTTTAAAGCTGTAAACATTCTCCTTTTCTGAGGTATTGTAGATTCTTGAGACCGTATATGGTTTCCCGCCATTGGAATCATAAGTCACAGTGGGACTTTTAATAAAGACAAAGTGCAGATCCGCTGCGGTGTTCATGTTCGTCAGCCTGTAGCTGTAGATCACGTCCCCCTCCGCAGTTCTCGTCCACTCATCTTTTTTCAAAAACACAGCCTCGGGATCTCCATTGGTATCCTGCGTAGTATAATATAGGCCCACGAATTCACATCCGGCAGCAGCATCCGCTGCTTTTATCACTGCCTTGACCTCCAAAGTATCCCCATCCGTCACATAGGTAACCAGCTTTTGATCTACGGTAATCTCATGTCCGGTTCCGTAGCCGGTTCCACCTTCTCCCCCCACTGTACCATCGCTTTCTGCCACCACAGCACTTCCGTGCAGAGTGGTGCTTCCTGACAGGGGGTGATAAATCTGGAAATTAATGTTATCCAGAAAGTTTCCGAAGGACTTTCGCGTATCGACTGTTCCATTTGAGTTCCTACACCCAACGGAAACAAATCCAAACAAGGTCTCAGTCTGCCCCGACGGCACAGTATAGTAATAATATTTATTTAAATCCACTTCCGTCCCGCTGTTTTCCGCTGGATCATTGGCACCATAATGCCCCCAGTAATTTTCCCCGGTGGTTGAACTGTTATCTGCTATAATCCAGATATGCCATTCTTCGGTATACACAGAACTGGGTGTCAGGCTGAACGCATTATTTCCTGCGTTATCCGCAAAGGTACCTGCACTTCCAAACTTTTTACTGTAAACCACCAGTTGCTCCCCCCGCCCTGTATGAGCGCTATCTTTTATGGAAGTCTTTTCCTGGGCAATCAGCCAGTCCACCATCTGCATCAGCTGGTCTCTTCCACTAGCATTTGGTTTTGATGGATTGACGCTCTGCTTTGGTCCAATCACCAGTGCCATGGTATCTGTGGCATTGCGGGCGCCATGGTCCAGCCCCCATTTATAAATGCTGGATGGCTTGGTGGAAACATTCTGGTATAGGGTACTTTCTTGCTCCGCATTTAATTCTGCAGCATATGTTCCATCGGAAGGTTTTAATGTCACACCAGTGATATACTGTGTATTACTTCGGAAGAGTTCAATCTTTCCATCCGTTGCTGTGGTATTCCAGGCTGGAACATTACCTTGATCCGGAGATTTATAATTTCCGTCCCATGTCTGTCCCTTTTCAAAGCTACCATTCTGCAGGTTTCCGGTATTATTCTCACCACCGGCATCTTCCGCATACACGCCCCCGATACTCGCCCTCACAGCCAGACTGAGCCCCAGCAGAAGTCCGCATATTTTGACAACTTGTATCGCTTTCTGTCGTTTTCTTTTATCGATTCTTTTTTTCCTCTTTTTTCTTCCGTCGGCCATATCTTTTCCCCTTCCTCTCTAATGCTCCCCGGTCTTCTCCAGCACACCATGGGTAAACTCGCTCCATGGATACTGGTTCATATACTCTCCCCGGTAGGCATTGAGCCCGGAAGGTCTCCCTGCAATCCAGTCAAAATAATCGCATGAAATTTTTTGAGGGGAAATTCCAATCATGCCCCTCTGCCGAATCACGGCATCTTCCACTCCATATTTTGCCAATGTATTAATCAGATCCTTGCGAATATTTTTCAGATAAGAGGTATGTCCTCCTGTTTTTGCTTCATCTTCCCACAGAACTGCCATCAGTTCTCCATTGGTACACAAAGCCCCGTTCCGGTCTATCAGATATGCCATCATTTCTTTGGTTTTGCTGTAGAAAAAGCGAACCGGTTCCCCTCCGTAAAACACTTCAAAATTGCCAAAGGTCTGTACCCGAAGCTTTTTTTCCTGGCAAATGGGAACGGGATTCCTCAAATTTTCCAGTTCCTGCTTTACCTTCTCTCTGGTCACCGGCTTGGTCACATAACCGCTGGCACGCAGCAAAAATGCCTGACTCATGTATTCATCATAACCGGTGGCAAATACGATATTCACCTGTGGATACTTCAGTTTCAGCAGTCTTGCCAGTTCCATTCCATTCATAGCACGCATCTCAATATCCAGAAATGCCACATCACAAGGGTGACTTCCCACAAAATCCAATGCATCCTTTGCCTTCCGGAACCCATACACATCTGCTTCCGGCGAAACCTGCCTAATGGTATTTACCAAACCCTCTAATGCAATTTTTTCATCATCCACAGCAATGATTGTCATCCTTCTGTCACCTCTTTTGTGTGTTCCTGTTTGGGAAGCCTGATTACCACCCTGGTTCCATTGCCTTTTTCACTGAAGATATCCATGGTGCCTCGGCTCATCTCCCAAAGACGCTTTCCCACATTCTCAATTCCCACATGGGTTTTTCCGTCCTCTTTCTTTTTCGTTACATCAAATCCCACGCCATCATCGGTAATCACCACTTCATACCGGTTCTCGTATTCTCTGGATGAAATGGTGAGAGTCCCGCCCTTTTCCGCCTTATTCAGTCCATGCTTCACAGCATTCTCCACAATGGGCTGTACCGTCAGCGCAGGTATGGAAAATCCTGTGGTTTCTATGTCATAGACGATATTCAATTCGTCATCAAATCGCATTTTTTCCAGAGAAAGGTATATTTTCACATGTTCCAGTTCCTTCTCAAAATTCACCGGAGTGTTTCGTTTCAGAGAATCCACATTTCCCCTGAGATAATCGGAAAAATCACTGATTGCTTTTTTTGCCATTTCCGGGTCCTTATCACACAGATAATAAATGGTATTCAGGGAATTATACAGAAAATGAGGCTGAATCTGGCTCAGCATCACGGAAATCCTGCTGGATGCAAGCTCCGCCTCCTGTTCCTTCATTCGCTTCTCCTGCTCCACATAGCTGTAAATAGTCACAGCTCCGCTGATAATGATAAAAAGCAGAAAGGATATCAATGTAAACAGCAGTCCGGAGGAATTCCCCTTGATATAATATGCTGCCACATCACAGGTCACACCCACAGCACACAAAAGACAGGCTCCTTTTCCCAGCCTGCCGATTTTCCTCCACCCAACTGTAATCCATTCGAGAAGCAACGTTGTGCCACACAGTAATACACACAAAATCAAAATAGCATGACTCATCCACAGAGTTTCCCGCAGATCACGAATGCTAAAAATCTGCAAAATCACCTGCAGAAAACATACCGCCACGGAAAGTATGCAGCCACAGTCAAACAGAAGATATGTTTTTTTATCAAAACGATATTTGAAAAATCTTAACAAGGGAACGCATCCAACCATTAACATGGACAGGGACACGTAGAATAGAAATACCGGCTTATCCGGTATGATAAATGGCGTAAAACGGGTATCTGTCAGCCGCCACAAGCCCAGCATCACAGAAAAGGATCCCAGAGCCATCAGGTCGCTGCTGTATTTCTTTCCCTTTATTCCGGCAAAAAACATCAGCATAAAGACAACCCCCACCAGCACGGCCAGACAGCCGATGATAATCTGAGGCATGGCTTTCCTCATCTGGCCGGTATAAATACTCAGCTCCGACCCCAGAAGCAGCTCCACTTTTCTCCCGATGATACTTTCATACACCGGTGTGATAACCACCCGGATTTCCTTCCCTTCATCCTCCGGATACAGGGGAACCATCACCCAGTTATTGCCCGGTGTTTTCCCAAACAGCAGAGAATCCTCAGCCGTCAGGGAATAGATTTCCACTCCATCCACATATACCCGGGCGCACTGGTGCACCAGATAAAACGCCAAACATTCATCCTCCGGTTCAATCTGGGATGTTGTCCAGAAATAGATCTCACGAACGCCGGCAGGTGTGCTGGCATCTGTTACCGTCTCCATCTGGTAACCGGTTACACATTCATATCCCTCATTCTTTCGGACGGAGGTGGTCTGCCGGTTATCAGCTATACCCAGATACACCAAAATCCCCAGCACAAAACAGAAAGCAATCACATACCATACCGTTATGATTCCTTCTCTTTTTGTGCCGGGGCTCGTTTTTTTATTTGAAATATGAATATCTTTTTTTATCTTCACGTATTGGCTCCTCAAAATTGCGGGCTGCCACAGGGCATAATCTTCCAGTTATGCACATTATAATATCCCAATGGACACAAAAGAGTCACAAATACATGTAATTCCCACAATTTCCCTTACTCTTTCCCACATTCCCTGGCGATAATCTGCATCCGTTCTGTGCGCTCCGTCACCGGTCCGCCTTCCTCGTCCATGGCTGCCACAAAAATCATACCAGCCTGTTCTAACAGTGCCTTCACTGTTTCCAGATCGTAGGCCCGCTGTACATGGGTTTCTTCATATTTTTCGTACAACCCTTCTTCCTGCCGGATAAAAAGAGTCAGGTCGTACTCATTTTCCCCTGATTCGGGATCATAATAATTTTCCCAGATAAAGCTACCCTCTTCCCGATTTTCACAAAAGGTATTCTCTGCCAGGAGCTCCTCATATTTATACCGGGTATTCATATCAAAAAAGAACAGCCCACCGGGATCCAGATAGTTATTTACAAGACGTAATACTTGCAAAACCTCTTCTTCCTGCAAGATGTAATTCATGCAGTCACATACACTGACCACTGCCCGAACCGTTCCGTACAGTTCAAAATCCCTCATATCCTGCAGTAAATAAAGGATTCCTGACTGCTCCGCGGTTTCCTCCCGGGCAATCATCAGCATGTCCTCCGCATTGTCCACACCAATCATATCATAGCCGGCTTCTGCCAAAAGACGGGTAAGTTTTCCTGTACCGCATCCCAAATCCAGAATCAAACCATCCCGGATATTCTCCTTTTCCAAAATATTCCGGATTTGACCAGCCCATTTTTCATAGGGCACATTATCCATGAACAAATCATACACCTGCGCAAAACTTGTATATGCATCCATATCATCACCTCAAGCCATTTTTCCCGTATATCTGCTGTTCTCGACTATGTCCCGAAACAGCGACACCGGACTTATCTTATCAACTTACCTTACAAAAAGCAAGGTTGATTATTATCCCTCAAATTATTATACTAGACATATAGTAAAGGAGATTTCATGGAAACGAATTTTGAACACTATATATCCAAAAATATAAAAAAACTTTATCGTCGGAAACTTTACTCACCCATCATTTATCTTGTCCTGCTGCTGGCGATATGGATCATATTTCCACTGTCCAGCATTGTTTCCCCGGACTCTGTTTCGGAGAACACACCCTATGATCAGCTATATCAGCAGGATCAGCATTATGTGAAAATTACGTTGACTGATTTGAAATTCACCGGTCACACCCAGAAAATTCTGGGCAGCACCAACGGCTACTATTATTATAAGATACAGGATGGCAAGTGCAACATCGTTTTACTGGCTCCCAGTACCTGCGAGGAAGGTCTTCCCACCATCGACCAGGTAACGATTCATGCAAGAGTCTATGGGAAAACAGATGCCTACCGTGAGCTTCTGTCTGCATTGGCGAAGGATCTGCACTGGACCGATTCCGGCATATTAGACCAGACCTCCGGCTACTATCTCAGCGAACCCGGATTCCGCTATCGTGCCAGTATGTTCCTCATGATCCTGTATATTGCCAGCGGACTCTATGCTCTGGTGAATATTGTTTTATGTGTTATATACATCCTGTTCCCCTGGATGGCACCGCCCTGCCGTCATCTATCCCGTTTCGGCTCTCCGAAACAGATGTTGGAGGAGGCAGAGGAAGAACTGGCCACCCTGCCCCAGCTGCTCACAGAGGACATGTTTATCACGGAGCACTATTTTATCGAGATTTCCACCAGCGGTATTGCATTTGTGCCCATCGACAAGATTATGTGGATTTACAAGCATTCCACCCTGCATAAGCTGTTCTGGTATCACTTCAGCATTTCCTATACATTGTGCATCATTGCCGGAAAGCATCTGTATATCCGCTGCCCGAAAAACCAGAAGTCTGACATCGATGGTATTATCGACTATCTGTCCGAGGCCAACCACGATATTTTAGTGGGCTTTAATGAAAAAAACCGTCAAAAAGTGCAGGAGCTCAAAGGAACCCCTGCACTGTTCGAAAAAATTATTTCTATTTTAAATCGACGTTTATAATTCACATCTTATCGGCAGGAGGTGCTGATGGACTCGATGGCCACGGCACCGCCCCGGACAACCTCCACGGACTTGAATTTTGATTTCAGCAGAGCAATGAGCTCGTTGTTGCGTCGCTCGGTCAGCTTACACTCTAACAACGCACTGTCCTTTCCCACATCTGCCACTTGTACCGAAAACACTTCCGCAATCTGGAAAATTTCCTGTTTCTCTTCAAAGCTTAAATGTCCCACCTTGGCAAAAAGAATCTCCTTCATGTGAATCGGAACATTGGTAAGGTCAATCACTTTGATTACCTCTATCATGGTGTTCAACTGCTTTTTGATCTGCTCAAAGGTCACATCATCACTGGTAACACAGATGGTCATACGGGAGACTGTCTCATCCTCTGTGGTACCCACCGTAAGGCTCTGCAGATTATAGGATTTTGCGGAAAAAAGCCCGGAAACCTTTGCCAAAACACCTACCTGATTTTCTACATATAATGCAATCCATCTATTTTTCATGGCTTTTCCCTCCTCCTAATTCAAAATCATCTGGCTCATGGGATTGCCGCCCTTTACCATAGGCAGAACCAGTTCTTCCGTAGCAATCAGACACTCGATGACAGTGCTGGTAGTACTCTTCTTCGCCTCTTCGAATGCATTCTGAAGCTCCTCCAAGGTGCCCACACGCACGCCATTCACTCCATAGCTTTGTGCCCATTTTACAAAATCAGGTTCATAAGGCGGACACTGAGGACCCGGTCCCTTACAGCCTTCCGGACAGGTAATCCGCTTCCGCAGACAGGTGGCGGAGTAACGCTTTCCGTAAAACAGCTGCTGCATCTGGCGCACCATGCCCAGATAGTAGTTATTCAACAGACATACGATTACCGGCGCATCCTGACAGATGGCTGTGGCCATCTCCTGCATATTCATCTGGAACCCACCATCCCCGGTGATACATACCACTGTTTTGTCCGGTCGGCCGATTTTTGCACCAACTGCTGCCGGGAAACCGAATCCCATTGTTCCCAATCCACCGGAAGTAATGAATATATCAGATTTATCCATATCAATATACTGAGTAGCCCACATCTGATGCTGTCCCACATCGGTTACAATAATAGGCTTTTCAAACTGGTTATTAATGCTTTCCATAATCATCTGAGGCGACAGACCGCGATCCCGACGCATCTCCAGGGGATGCTCCACATTCCATGTGGCAATCTGATTCATCCACTCTTCGGTATCCATGGGTTCTGCCCACTCTAACAGCTTCTCCAATGCAGTCTTGGCATCAGCCACCACCGGCACATCTACCACTACATTTCTGGAAATCGATGCTGTCTCCACATCGATATGTACAATCTGCGCCTTCGGAGCAAACTCATTCAAATCTCCGGTAATCCGGTCATTGAAACGGGTTCCGATGGAAAACAGCACGTCACACTCGCTGACTGCAATGTTCGCTGCATACCGTCCGTGAAGTCCACTGTTTCCAATGTAATACGGGTGGTCAGTAGAAATGGATCCTTTTCCCATCACCGTGGTAACCACCGGCACATGCATCTTAGAAGCAAGCTTCTCCAGCTCATCGGATGCCTTGGCAATGTTCACCCCACCACCGGCCAAAATCAGCGGACGTTTCGCTGTCTTTAACAGCTTATAAGCTTTCTTCAACTGACCTACATGAACGCCCTCCACCGGCTTATATCCGCGAATCTGTACGGACTCCGGATACTCGGAAGATCCCTGCATGGTCTGAATATCCTTTGGAATATCCACCACCACCGGTCCCGGCTTTCCTGTGGATGCAATGTGAAATGCCATCTTTAATATTTTTCCCAAATCCTTCCGGTCTCTCACTGTGACACCATATTTGGTGACACTTCTGGTCATGCCCACAATGTCAACTTCCTGAAAGGCATCATTTCCGATCAGCCCCAAAGGCACCTGTCCGGTGATACACACCAGGGGAATACTGTCATAATGAGCATCCGCCAGTCCTGTGATAATATTGGTGGCACCGGGGCCGCTGGTCACCAGGCACACGCCCACCTTTCCGGTAGCCTTGGCATATCCCTCGGCCTCGTGAATCAGCCCCTGCTCATGACGGGGAAGCACCATCTTGATGCTGTCCTGCTTATATAATTCATCAAAGAGATCGATTACCATACCACCGGGATAACAGAAGATGGTATCTACCCCCTCCTCCTTTAAAGCCTTTACAAATAACTTTCTTCCTGAAATATCCATGTAATCCTCCTAAATTCAATGTATCGTCTTCTATACTAATCCCAGACTCCTCAGGATGAAAATCCATGCAGTCAGGGTAAATGCGCCCAAAAGTGTGGTGGTTACCACGATACTTGCGGTCAAAACTCCGTCATTTCTCATATTTTTTGCCATAATATAACAGCTTGGGGTAGTGGGGGATGCCAGCATAATGAGAATGCCAATCATTTTCTCTCCGGTAAATCCCATCCATGCCGCCAGAGGCAAAAGCAGCACCGGCTGAAGTACCAGCTTGATCAAAGCCGCCCACAGGGTAGGCCCCATCTTTGCCATTGCTTTTCTTCCCTCGAACCCGGCGCCTAACGCCACCAGGGCCAGGGGGGTGGCCATTTTTGCCACGTTATTGATGGTGGAATCGATTACGGTAGGAAAATCTATGCCAATCAGTGCAGTAACCAGTCCCAATGCAATCGCAATGATGATGGGATTCTTCAGGATATTGACACAGGCTTCCCGTATCTTGCTCATATCCCGTTTTCCTGCCGCCCCTTCCTCTGTCTCTGCCTCAAAGGTCAGCACAATGACGGAAAAAATATTGTACAGCGGTACAGCGCCGATAATCATCAGCGGACCCATGGCGGATTCTCCATAAATATTCTGGATGAATGCCAGCCCCATCACTGCTGCACTGCTGCGGAAGGAGCCCTGCACGAAAGCTCCCCGTAAGGACTGTTCCTTCACAAACAGCTTCGTCATTCCCCAGATCAGCCAGAAGCAGGCTGTGCTGGCCAGGGCACAAAACAGCACGTACTTTCCGTCAAACACCTGCCGGATATCCACAGAGGATATGTCCCGGAACAGCATAAAGGGCAGCGTCACTTTGAAATTAAATTTATTTGCCACCGTGACAAAATTATCATTCAGCATGCCTGTCTGTTTCAGTACATAGCCGAGAACCATCACCAAAAAAATCGGCAGGGTGACATTTAAACTAAACAAAAAATTGCTCATTGCTTCATAGTTATCTCATTCTTTCATATTTTAAGAAATAGTATTCCAGGTCAAAATAGGTCTGCTCGTCGCTGTCCTCCGTGATGACCCATTCTTCTTTTTCATCCAGATTAGGAAAGTATGCATCCGCCTCATAAGAAAAATCGATTTTGGTGATATGGGCTACATCACACTCATCCACAAGCTGCCGGTAAATACTCTCACCACCGATGACGTAAATGTCCTCACTGGGATACTTCGCCAGTTCTGCATGAAGCTCATCCATATCATGGACTACGATGGCTCCCTCCACCTGATACCGCGGATCCTTTGTCAACACAATATTGACCCGGTTCTTTAACGGCTTCCCGTTTGGAAAGCTTTCCAAAGTCTTTCTTCCCATCACCACGACTTTTCCTGTGGTGGTCTCCCGGAAAAACTTCATATCGTCAGGGATGCTGACTAACAATTTATTTTTATAGCCGATGCCCCAGTTGGCATCCACCGCTGCAATCAGATTCATGATTCTCCTCCCATTTTATCTGTTCCGTACTTTACAGATACTTCTTTTTCTCCAACTTTATACCGCCACCGGAATGTTGGTTACCTGTGGCCCGGTGACGTAATTGTCCAGCCGCACATCTTCCCGGGTAAATTCATAAAAATCCTTCACATCCGGATTCAGCCAGAATGTAGGTGCATCGTAGGTGGGACGCTGAATCAGTTCCTCCACAATGGGAATGTGGCGGTCATAGATGTGGGCATCTGCGATCACATGCACCAGTTCTCCCACCTGCATATCGCAGACCTGAGCCAGCATATGCACCAGCACTGCATACTGACACACATTCCAATTGTTTGCAGTAAGGATATCCTGGGAACGCTGATTTAGAATAGCGTTCAAGGTCAGCTTCTCGTCGCCCTTTTTCTGGGTCACATTAAAAGTCATGCTGTAGGCACAGGGATAAAGATTCATCTCAGACAGATCCTGATGCACATAAATATTGGTCATGATCCGGCGGCTGAAAGGATTGTTTTTCAGGTCATAGATGACACGATCCACCTGATCAAACATGCCTTCTTTATATCTATGCTTCACGCCCATCTGGTAGCCGTAGGCCTTTCCGATGGAGCCTGTCTCGTCTGCCCACTCATCCCAGATATGACTGTGGAGATCATGCACATTGTTGGACTTTTTCTGCCAGATCCACAACATCTCGTCCGTACAGCTCTTGATAGCAGTTTTCCGAAGGGTGATGGCCGGAAATTCCTTCGACAGATCATATCGATTTACCACACCGAACCTTTTTATGGTGTAGGCACTGCTGCCATCCTCCCAGTGGGGACGGACCTTTTCTCCTTCCGTGCTGACTCCGTTTTCCAGGATGTCCTTGCACATATCAATAAAAATCTGGTCTGCCATGCTCATGACGGTTCTCCTCCTGTTGCTGTGAGATCATTTCCTACTGCCCTGCCCATGCCCGCTTACTAACACTCAATCCGGGTCTGATAGAACAAGACATGAATTCTTTATATTGTAGCGAATTTTTATGTATTGTTCAAGTGTATGATTTAACCACTTTTCTCGTAGAGTGCAATAATTTTGTTTAGTTCCGGTTGTTTTGTTTTCATAAGATTCTCCTTTTAAAACAAACAACCAGCTTATCTGTGGTTTTATTCTACTACGAATAAGCTGGTTTGTGTAAAAATATTAATTGTCTCACTAATAGGAGAAATCCGAAAGAACATCAGAACTGTTTTGTACCATTTCTTATCAGAAACACAATTCCCAAAAGAGAATTATAACTTGCTTTTCGGACACAAATTCATGCATAATAATACTTCCCTTTACGGTTTATTTTCCAGCCTTTGACAACCCTCTGACCATCCTATCAAAATCAGACTCGATCGGTTGTGTCTTGTTGAAAATATCATATTCCTGATATGCTTTCTCAACTGCCTGTTTATGAGAAGTAGAAAGATATTTTTCCGTGGTCATGCTTTCTGCCTTGATAAAATGATTTTTCGGCAAATATACTGCATGGTAAGTTATGAAGTCCGGCGTGGTAGGAAGGGCGGTCATAAAGCCAAGCAGTCCGTAATCGGTAACAAAATCCAGTCACGTTTAAGAAAAGCGATGTCGGTTGCCTTATGTATTGTCAGCGTAACTTTTGCATTATTTGCCGGGAAGTATATTCCGCTGGATATCAATTTGATGAGCTGGTGGATTTGCTTTTCTGTCGGACTGAACCTTTTGTATCATGGCAGTTGTAAGGGCAGTTACCATTAAGGCATAAAAGTACTCCCATGGGTAGATGAAATCTGCTCACGGGAGAGTAATACAAAAGGCGGTTCAGCCTGAAATTTTCACTTTATCTAGTTATTCAAATATCCTTGTAATAACTCTTCATCTGACCAGATTCTTTCACATGTACCACCGATTTCATCTAAAATATCTGCCCAGGATTGGAATTTATCAAAATCATTCACTCTGTTTTGATGTTCCTCTAACCATTCATACAGTAAATCCCATGTTGCATCATCAAACTTTGCAGCCCAATTTTTCTTATAATCATTATTATCATTATAGGAAATACTGTCACAGAAAACTTTCATAATACCTGTTTCTGTACGATGCATACAACCACAAATCTCAAAGGATGCATACATTTCTGCCATACCTTGACTTGTTACCAAATTAGGATATTTATCCATATATGTCTGTGTCAATTCATTATATTTTTCAATATCTCTTTGTGTACAAAGCAATGGCATTCCACCTCTGCCTTCTGCTCCATTTTTTACAACATATTGAATACCAGTTCCTTGATGTGTTTTTATAGAATATCCAGTTAGTTCCTCTACAGATAATTCATCAACACCCATAGCACCTTTTAGAGCCTGCTTCAATTCCTCATCCATAGGAATTACATTATACATTCCTGCTCCTGTTCCATGTTCAGATAGCAATACTTCTGTTCCTGTAACAGAATCTCTTCTTATGTACATATCAGAGTAAAAATAGGCACCCGCTTTTTCACCATTCTTATAAATATTGAAACAACTATATACTCCATCATTGCATGGCACTATTTTATAATTTGCAGTT
Source organism: Lachnospiraceae bacterium (assembly GCA_022766245.1). Classification (GTDB taxonomy): domain Bacteria; phylum Bacillota; class Clostridia; order Lachnospirales; family Lachnospiraceae; genus Roseburia_C. Next base: position 52,697 of record JALEPL010000017.1, read on the forward strand.
TCAAATTCCTTGAAATCAGATGCTTTTAATTCTGTACTTCCAGACTCAACAATCTTCGATATAACATCTGTGCTATCTATGTTCTCCTTCTGATTTACTTTTTTTTCTTCCACAGTTTCTGCAAAACGCTTCTGATGTTCTTCACGCATTGCCTCTCGCATTTCTTCCGTAATATCATCCACTTCTGAAAGAAGCTTATCCCATTCTTTTTCTGTGAATGAATTTCCACCAATCTGAAAAGACTCCTCTGTATCGCCATTTTTCAGCTTCTCATAGATTTCATTTTTTCTCTCACTAATTATCCTCTGATAATCCATCTTACCATCCGCAATAGAACCTCTATTATCCATCGAAGTAAATCCAGTGTTTTTTTCATCATCCGAAGATTCATAGCGTGCCAATGC
>JALEPL010000027.1 GCA_022766245.1 Lachnospiraceae bacterium
TGTGCAGATTATGCAGTCCTTTGACTGGCATCTGCAGGTGGTTGAGGAAGGGATGGAAAATACCTCCATTCTTGCATCAATCGCTTCTCCGATTGCAGTCATCTTAGTTCCGGTCGTTGGTATAGCAGCATGGCAGCTGGCAGCAGCGGCAGTAACCGGTTTTATTGCGAAAGAAAATGTAGTAGGTACACTTGCGGTTTGCTATGGATTAAGTGCTTTTATTGATACAGAAGAGCTTGCACTTGTTGGTGATGGTAATGTGGTTGCATCCGCAATGGCAATTACAAAAGTTGCGGCTCTTGCTTACCTGATGTTTAACTTATATACACCACCTTGTTTTGCAGCACTTGGCGCCATGAACTCAGAAATGCAGAGTAAAAAGTGGTTATGGGGAGGCATTGCCCTTCAGTTAGGAACAGGTTACACGATAGCTTTTCTGGTATATCAGATAGGCACACTGATTACGACAGGTAAGCTTGGAAATGGATTTGTTCCCGGACTTATTGCTGTGCTTGTTATGGTGGCTGTTGTAGTGGGATTGATTTATAGAACAAATAAGCAGTTTGTGTCAGAGTATGAATTAAAAAAGGCAGTATAAGATTGATTGTCTTGTAGACACAGTCAGAAAGGAGCTGCAATGGAGAATTTGATTGTCATTGGAATTCTGCTGGTTTTAGTAGGTGCAGCGGTTCTTTACATATGGAAGGAAAAGAAGAAAGGTACAAAATGTATCGGATGTCCGGCTGCCGGGTGCTGCCAGACAAATGGATGCAAAAAGGCAAAGGAAAACTGTAATTGCCATACTGATAGCAATTAAGACTATGCCTGCACTTCTTTTGTGCAGGCATTATTTTTTTTAGATATATTTTTCTTATTGAAATAAAATATGAAATAAAATTGGGTTCATATTCGTCAAAAATGAATAACCCCCTGTGCAATAATGTGTTCAGCGACGGAAACAAAGAAACAGTCAGGAGGAATGCACGATGGGTATGAATATCATAGACACTGCACAACAGGTTAGATTTAAGGATTCTGTTTAAAATGGTGGAAGATCGATATGTAGTGATTGCGGAAGATCAGAAAAAAGCAGTAGAGGAGGCAGTGCTGGCATACCTTCGTCCCATGATGGAGGAGGAAGATTTCGGTAATGGCCGAGAACTAAGAAAGCTTTTGGAAAATAGGGAGGAAAAAATATGATCGATTACAGTTATACCATTGAGGAAGCAAAGAAGGAAATCGCAGAGGAGAAAAATCTGCATCCGGCCATCCGGGAATTTCTAAAGTCCCATGGAGATATGGCTTATCTGTGTACGCAGGGAACGAAGGAACAGCAGATTGTCACGGCCAGAGGCTGGGAGAACCTTTCGGATTGTCTGTATGGATATGAGGTAAAGCGGTATCCCGTATCATACCGATTGGTACATCAGTTTATTAAGAGTGAGCATGTGGCCAGTCAGTTTTATCAGTACTATAATTTGCGGGGAAGCTGTCTGACTGCCCGGGATATTTTTCAGATATTAAATGGTGCAGACAGCAAGGAATATGTTTTTTGTCTGGAGAATAGTCAAATGATTACCAACGCAATCCGTTTTGTGGAGAAGATAAGTGAGGAAGCAGGAGGCTTACTATTCCAGGCCAAAAGTGTCCACCAGAAGATTGGCAAGAGGCACATCTTCCACATCCTGAATCTCAATCATGCGGTCAATGCGGTAATGGTAGATCTGAGAGGAGAGTTCTTCCTGCTCGTAAATTCCGGGAATCAGTGCCAGAAGCTTTGCGTTTTTCACATGCTCCAGGTCCTTTTCCACGGTTCGGGGAATGAGGCTGCTTTTGGAAGAACCAGAGCCGGAGGTGGCCAGGATATTGATTTCCTCTGTGGTCATAATAGGGTCAAAGCAATAGTAGCGGGTTTTCCCGGAAAGGAACTCCTCGGTTTCATCCTGATCCGGATCGTAGAGGATAAAGTCAGATTCCCCAGGGATATTGCGGTTCAGCATAATGTGTACATGGCCGCCCAGCAACCGGACGAAGGAATCGTAATCGTAGCATAGTTCTGCCAGGTCATCCAGGCTGCTATGCTTTTTAAGGATTTCCAGGATAATCGGGGTGTTTATTCTAGATATGGATGTGGACATAGGATACCTCCGAGGTGTTATTACCTATATTATAGTCTAAAAATATCGCCCCGGTAGTTTTATGACCGGGGCGAATATGTAATTCACTTATGCGTTTGCCATTTCGGATAATTCTTTTAGAAGCTTCGGAAGCTCTGTATCCATATTCTCGTCGTTGAACTGGCAGGTACCAACCTTTTTGTGTCCACCGCCGTTGTACTTAAGCATCAGACTTCCTACATCCAGTGTGGCGGTGCGGTTCAAAACACTGTAGCCAACTGCTGCAGAACAGCCAACACCACCGCGGCCGCTGACAATCCATGCAGAGATATTCTGCTCCGGATACATACTGTAAATCATAAAGCGGTTTCCGGAGTAAATCGGATCTACACCACGCAGGTCGGAGATCAGTAGATTTCCGTCCACAACGGTATGTGCCTTGACCATTTCCACAAATTTCTCTGTCTGTTCAAAATAGGTCTCCACACGTTCCTGTACGTCCGGAAGCGCCAGGATTTCTGCGGTACTCATGGTCCGGCAGGCATCGATTAGCTTCTCCATCAGCTGATAATTGGAAATGGTGAAATTGCGCCAGCGTCCCAATCCGGTACGGGGATCCATGAGAAATCCGATGAGAATCCATCCTGTAGGGTGCTGTACCTCTTCAATAGTAAGGTTGCCGGAATCTACCTTGTCTACGGCCTCCATCATTTCATCAAACTGTGGAAAGCGTTCTTTTCCTCCATAATAATCATAGATAATTCGTGCACAGGAAGGTGTCAACCGACTCTCACCTTTATACTTGCCTTCTAACTGTAATCGTTCATGTTCACTGGAGTGATGGTCGAACCATAATCCACACCCCTCCACAAAAGGAACGTTTGCCAGGCAGTCATTCTCGTTCACCTCAATAAGCCCATCCTGTAGATCCTTGGGATGTGCAAACTTCCAACTATCAATAATGCCAGCCTCTTTTAACAGTGCACCACAGGCAAGTCCATCAAAATCAGATCTCGTTACAAGTCTCATTTTCCTTCTCCTTTCGAAACAAATCGATAGTCTAATTATAACAAGAAATAGGCTCATTTATCAAGTTGTTTTGTATAAACTTTCTAAAAAATGGAATATTTTTGCACGCTATAAGAAAAGATTATAACCAGCTATAGGTTTTTCGACTTATACAAAAAAATAAGATTGTGATATTTTCTTACCATACCAAACAGCTAGGAAATGAAAGCGAGGTATACATGTGATTACTTTAAAGAATATTAATAAAACATTTATATCAGAAGGGAAGGTCGTGGAAGCTGCAAAGGATGTGAACCTCGAGATCAAAGACGGAGAAGTTTTTGGAATTATCGGATATAGCGGTGCCGGAAAGAGTACACTGGTACGATGTATCAATCTGTTGGAGCGTCCCACTTCCGGGCAGGTCTTTCTGGATGATGTGGAGCTCACTGCTTTGAAATCTTCGGAGCTTCGAAAAGAGCGAAAAAAGATTGGAATGATCTTTCAGCAGTTTAACCTCTTTGCTTCCCGTACCATTTACCAAAATGTGGCCTACCCGCTGCGACACAGCGGACTGAGCCGGGCGGAGAAGAAAAAGAAAGTGGAAGAGCTTTTGGAACTGGTAGGGATTCTGGATAAAGCAGACAGCTTTCCATCCCAGCTCAGTGGAGGATAAAAGCAGCGTGTGGCAATCGCAAGAGCGCTGGCCAATGATCCAAAGATTCTACTCTGTGACGAGGCAACCAGTGCACTGGATCCCCAGACTACACATGCCATCCTAAAGCTGTTAAAGGAATTAAATAAGAAGCTGGGAATCACCGTGGTGCTGATTACACATGAGATGGATGTGATCAAAGAAATCTGTGACAGAGTCGTAGTTATGGAAGATGGAAAGGTGGTGGAAGAGGGAGATGTATTTACCATTTTTTCTTCCTCACAGCAGAAGATCACACAGAAGTTTGTGGATACCACATCTAATCTTTCCAAAATCTATCAGCTTATGGAGGAAAAGGCGGAGATTACCAATATCAAGCCCGGTGAGTGTATTGTGAAATTCAAGTATCTGGTGAGAAGTGCTTCCGAACCGCTGGTTTCCACGATATCCAGACAATTTCATATAAATGTAAATATTATCTTTGGAAATGTGGAACTGATTGGTACAGAACCAATCGGCGGACTGGTTTCCATTCTGAGTGGAAAGGCGGAGGATATTGAAAGCGCATTGAATTATTTGAGAGATAAGAGTGTTGGTGTGGAGGTGATTTTAGATGCAAGAACTGTTTAGTACATATTTCCCAAACTTAGTGGAAAAGTTGCCGGCTTTCTATGAAAGTATATTGCAGACCTTTGAGATGGTGATTCGGTCGGGAATTATCTCCATGATACTGGGAACCTTTTTTGGAATCCTTCTTGTGGTTACCAGAAAGGGAGGCATCCTACAGAATCAGGTGGTTTTCCAGATTGTGGATAAGGTGATCAATATATTCCGTGCCATTCCATTTATCATCCTTCTGACAATGGTAATGCCGCTGTCAAGAAGCATCATGGGAACCGCCATCGGTGTGGACGGAGCCATTGTTCCCTTGATCTTTGGAACGGTTCCATTTTTCTCCAGACAGATGGAGAGTGCATTGTCAGAGATTTCACCGGGACTGATTGAGGCGGCGGAATCCATGGGAAACAGTAAACTGGAAATAATTTTCCACGTATACTTCCGGGAGAGCATACCACAGATTGCAAGAGCAGTTTCTATCACCATCATCAGCCTTGTGGGACTTACCGCAATGGCCGGTGCAGTAGGAGCCGGAGGACTGGGAGATTTCGCAATCCGCTACGGACATGACAGGAATGAAACGGATGTTACCATTGCCACTGTGGTGGTACTGGTTGCGCTGGTCAGTATCGTTCAGCTGATTGGAAATCTGGTTGCAAGAAAGAATACACATTAGGAGGTTCGGGCATGAGTTTAGAGAAAAGAAAGGCGATTATCATCGGAGCCGGACATGTGGGATCCCATGCAGGATATGCGCTGGCATCTCAGGGAGTGGTGGATGAGATCGTTTACATTGATACCGATGAGAAAAAGGCAAAAGCGCAGGCACTGGATATTTTCGATGCCACGGCTTATCTGAGAAGACATGTGATCGTCAGGGCAGGCGGTTACGAAGATGCAAAAGATGCGGATTTACTTATCATTGCAGCAGGACCGCTGCCGGATATGAATAAGGGGCAGACTCGAATGGATACCCTGGCGCAGACCGTCGAGGTGCTAAAAGATGTAATCGCAGGAATCAAAGGTTCCGGATTTCATGGAATCATTTTAAGTATTTCAAATCCGGCAGATGTGATTGCTCATTATGTGCAGCATGAGCTGCAATATCCACCGAAAAAGATACTTTCCACCAGCACCACCCTTGATTCAGCCAGACTGAGAAGGGCAGTGGCAGAAGCACTGGGTATCGACCAGAAATCCATTTACGGTTACGCATTGGGTGAGCACGGAGAGAGTCAGATGGTTCCCTGGTCCAATGTCACCATCGCAGGAAAACCGCTTCTGGAGCTGATGCAGGAGAAGCCGGACACCTATGGACAGTTGGATCTGGATGCGCTGGCCGCAGAAGGGAAAGCGGGCGGATGGCACATCTTAGAGGGAAAAGGCTCCACGGAATTCGGCATCGGAGCAGCCATTGCAGAAGTATCCCGGGCGATTCTGGGTGATGAAAAAAGAGTCCTTCCCGTATCCGTTTTACTAAATGGGGAATACGGACAGCATGATGTATATGCCAGTGTGCCGGCAATCCTCGGAAATAACGGAGTGGAAGAAATCATTGAGCTGCATTTGACTCCAAAGGAGCAGGAGCAGTTCAACCAATCATGTGAGACCATGTCAGAAAATTATAAGCTGGCATTGAGTTTATAAATTAGCAAATCAAATTAAGGAAGAAGAGGAGAAAAAATTATGAAGAAGAAAATCGCAAGTTTATTTTTAGTAGGAGCATTGACAGTAACCGCATTGGCAGGATGCGGAAGTAAGACAGAGGACAGCGCAGCAGCAGGAAACGATACAACAAATGAGGCAGCAGGCGACAAGACAGAGGACGCCGGTTCCGGTGAACTGACCACTCTGAAGCTAGGCGTGGTAGGAGCAGTTTATGAAGACCTTTGGGCTCCGGCACAGGAGGCATTAAAGGATGAGGGAATTGACCTTGAACTGGTTCAGTTTTCCGATTACAATACACCGAATAACGCATTGAACAGTGGTGAGATTGACCTGAATGCATTCCAGCATCAGATTTTCTTAAAGTCAGATCTGGATGCCAATGGCTATGAAGTAGAGACCATCGGATATACCTTTATCATTCCGTTAAATGTATACTCCAATAAAGTGACATCCATCGATGAGATTAAGGATGGCGATACTGTGGCAATCCCCAATGATGTAACCAACGGCGGTCGTGCGTTAAAGGTATTGGCAGAAGCTGGTCTGATCACGTTAAAGGCAGATGCAGGATTCAATCCCACTGTCAACGACATTGAGAACTACAATGTAGACATCACCATCCAGGAACTGCAGGCAAATACCATTCCTTCTGTTCTGGATGATGTGACCGCAGCAGTTGTAAACGGAAACTATGCATTGGACTTCGGTTTAAAGGTAGACGAAGCAATCTTTAAGGACACCAGCGTAAGTGAGGAAGAGTACTGGAACATTATCGTAGCAAGAAGTGCAGACTTAGAGGATCCGGATAAGGTAGAACTGTACAAAAAGGTGGTAGAGGCATTCCAGTCCGATGAGACCCAGAAGGTCTTTGATGAAACCTATGGTGGATACTTCATCGCAGAAGGTTGGGATCAGGACTTGTTAAGTAAGTAATCCTAATTAGAGTTAGATGCGGAGACCATGACGGCAACGGTGGAACCCGGAGTCGTGCTGGAGGATTTCCAGCAGTATGTAGAGGAGCACGGAATCGGATTGTCAAAGAAGGAGTTTTTCTTGACAGAGACAGAGGAAACTAATCTGGAACTGATGCGTGCCGTAAAGCAAGGCTTTGATCCGAAACAAATTTTAAACAGTCATATTTCTTACAATTTGTAGAAAACAGGAAAGGAACAAGAAAAATGAGAACATTAAGTGACCGCACTGCAGGATTTACGGATTCTGTCATCCGTCGAATGACCCGTATTTCAGATGAATATGATGCCGTGAATCTCTCACAGGGATTCCCGGATTTTGAACCGCCAAAGGAGATTACAGACAGGCTGTCGGAGGTGGCAAAGGAAGGACCACACCAGTATGCGGTTACCTGGGGCGCACAGAATTTTAGGGAGGCGCTGGCCAGAAAGCAGGAGCATTTTTCCGGACTTTCCATCGACCCAAATACAGAGGTTGTGATTACATGCGGAAGCACGGAGGCTATGATGGCAGCCATGATGTCGGTTACGAATCCCGGAGACAAGGTGGTAATCTTCTCTCCGTTTTATGAGAATTACGGGGCAGATACCATTCTATCCGGGGCAGAGCCCATCTACGTGCCGCTGAATCCACCGGAATTTCATTTTGATCCGGAGGTTTTGGAAGATGCTTTCCGTCAGGGCGCAAAGGCAATGATTCTTTGTAATCCTTCCAATCCCTGTGGAAAAGTATTTACGAAAGAAGAGTTGGAGCTGATTGCGTCTCTGGCGATAAAATACGATGCCTATGTAATAACCGACGAAGTGTATGAGCATATTATCTATGCACCCCACAAACATACATATCTGGCAACCCTTCCGGGAATGCGGGAGCGCACCATAGAATGCAGTTCCCTGTCTAAGACCTATTCTATCACCGGATGGCGTTTGGGATATGTGATTGCATCGCCGGAAATCATTGAACGGGTGAAGAAGGTACACGATTTCCTCACTGTGGGAGCAGCAGCGCCGCTGATGGAAGCGGCTGTGGTAGGATTGAATTTCCCCGACAGCTACTATGAAGAGTTGCAGGCTCATTACACGCATATGAAAAATCTGTTTCTTGCTGGACTCAAAGATATCGGTCTGCAGTTTACGGAGCCCCAGGGTGCCTATTATGTGTTGGTGGATATCCGTGAATTCGGGTACAAAAGTGATTTGGAATTCTGTGAGGATTTGGCGAGAAAAGTAGGAGTGGGCGCAGTTCCAGGCTCCAGCTTTTTCAAGGAAGAAGTCAATCACCTGATTCGTGTACATTTTGCAAAGAAGGATGAAACCTTAAACGAAGCGTTGAACCGCCTCTCTGATATCCGAAAGAAGATGACAAAATAAGAGTTTGCGAGGATTAGTATGTTAGATGCAGTAGAACAGCAGAGGGAATATCTTATTTCATTAAGACGTTATTTTCACCGGCATCCGGAAGTCAGTCTGCAGGAATATCACACTGCGGAGAGAATTGAGCAGGAGCTGGATGCAATGGAAATTCCCCATGAGCGCGTGGGAGAAACCGGTGTGGTGGCTACATTAAGCCATATTACAGAGGAAGCAACGGCAAAAAAAGTGGTATTGCGCGCAGACATGGATGCATTGCCCATTGCAGAAAAAAATCATACGGAATATGTAAGTGAAAATCCGGGAGTGATGCACGCCTGTGGCCATGATGCCCATACCGCAGCATTGCTTGGGGCAGCGAAAATTCTAAAGTCCCGGGAAGACACACTGAATGGTACGGTAACCTTTCTGTTCCAGCAGGCGGAGGAAATCGGCGGTGGTGCCAAGCAGTTTATCCAGGCTGGCTGTCTGGACAATGCTTTTCGCATACTGGGAATTCACATGCAGCCGGAGCTTCCGGTGGGCACTATTTCCGTGAGAGCGGGAGAGAGCAATGCCAGCGTGGATTATTTTAAAATCATGGTGCTTGGGAAAAGTGCCCATGTGTCCACACCACATCTGGGAGTGGACGCTCTGTACATCGCAAGCCAGATCGTGGTATCCATCCAGTCCATCATTGCCAGAGGATTAGATCCGCTGGAAGACGGTGTGGTAGGGATTGGAAAAATGTCTGCAGGAAACAACTATAATATCGTGGCAAACGAAGCGGTGCTGGAAGGAACAACGCAGGCGTTTAATGATAAAACCCGGGCATTTTTAAATCAAAGGGTGCGCGAGATTGCGAAGGCAACCGCAGAAATGTATGGAGCATCCGTAGAGTTCGTGTGGAAAGATTACACCAGTCCGCTTATCAATGACCGGGACGCTGCGGCTGAGGTTGCAGAACTGGGCGCGGAACTGCTGGGACAGGAGCATGTGCTGACAGATGCACCCAAGCGTATGCTGGGGGATGATTTTGCGGAGTATCTGAGGAAAGTGAAAGGCCAGTTTGTGTTTGTGGGTTCCTCAGGCGGAGAGAAGACGTCCTACCCGCTTCACCATGAACAGTTTGATCTGGATGAGGATGCAATTTTGATTGTGGCGGAATTGTATGTAGGTTATGCGGAGAAAATAATAGGAAATATTTCTTGATTTTTGTGGTGGATCATACAATAATAAAATATAGAAAACGAAGAATACTTTGAATGGGCAGTTCCAACACGGGATTGCCCGTTTTCTGGTGCATATGAGGAAGAAATGAAAACAGCGAAATATTCTGGTGTGTGAGGTAAGAGATGAAGAGAGAGAAGACAGCATGTCATTGTAAAAATGTAACTTATGGGATGATTGAAGATGCCATCAAAGGTGGGGCAACATCTTACGAGGAAGTGGAAAAGCTTCTGAAATTTGGAACCGGATGTGGAAAATGTAAGGAATTTATACATTGTCTGGTTAGGGATCTGCTAGAGGAACAGAAGAATGCGTGATTATGATAGGGCAGTTGATTTGTGATCGGTAAATATGTATAATGAGGATGTGTTTCGGTGTCGGGTAGTATCAAAGCGAAAGGGAACCATTTATGAAAATGTTGATAGATAAAATTAAGCTCAGATTGTTGCTTGAGAAAAAAAGAGATTATATAAGGCATCCGGTAGATGGCATAGATATTCTTATTGCGGCCATCGTCTATGTTGTTTCCCTGATGTGCAGTGATTTTAAATCCGTATTCGGTATAGATGAAAAGATTATTGAAACATTAGCGTGGGTGTTTGCTGTTGTCATTTTGATATATGGGTTGTATCGGATGGTAAAGAGCTTTTGTCATAGATATAATCATGAGCTCCTGTACCAAGACATCGAAAATCTGGATGAGGTTCTTCATAAGTTTTCTGTGATTGGGATTAAGGATTACTATAATGAGTTTGCGAATAGATTTTTGCTCTATTATGACGATGCGTGGAAATGTTGGTTCTTTTTCAGCTTTCATACATCCGAAGTTCAAAATGAAGAAAATATGATACAAAGATTATCCCATAAGCTTAAAATCAATCCTAAATATATTAAAGTACAGTATATATCCGACAGAATACAACCAAAGTTTTCTGAAAAAGATAAGATAAACAAAGTTTATCAACATAGCTTATACCAAGGAATCATTGCACAATTTCCTGAAAATATGAAGCAAGATGAATTTGAAATAGACGGAATACGATATAGATGGTGGACTATTGAAGAGATGGAGGCAGAGCCTAGGATTATGGAAGTTAACAGTGATGTGGTATCATACGTAAAAGAGAAGATTCGTTAAATCTAGATGCAGTTGATGGGCATACTGGTATTTTATCAGCATGTTTTAGTATACCGCTTACCTTGGATGACAGGGTAAGCGGTATTTTTTTACTTCCTTCTATCCCGGTTCATTCCGGCTTCCTGCAGGAAGGGAGGGATGACGATTTCTTTTTCCTGTCTGGGCATAGGGCGCTTAAAATCCTGAAGCTTTATTTCAGGTGTGGCGGGTTTCGGGACAACTTTGGGAGCGGGTTTTGTCTCAGACATACCGGTGGCAATCAATGTCACGATGATTTTATCTTCGTCATAGTCTTTCTGTGTGACGGTTCCCCAGATAATATTTACCTGTTTGCCGGCCAGATCCCGGACATACTCCATGGCCTCCTGCAGCGCATTGATGTTTACTCTTCCGCTGGTATTGATCAAGAGATTCTCCGCCCCTTCAATAGAGGTGTCCAGCAAAGGAGAATTCACAGCCTGTTTCACCGCCTCCATGACAGAGCAGTCGGCATCTACGGTTCCAATGCCCAGATGACCGATTCCTTTTCGGGTCAGTGTGGTCCGCAGATCGTTAAAGTCCAGATTAACCACGCCCCGGTTTCGCACGATGTTGGTGATACCTTCTATCGTGTATTTTAGGACGGAATCTGCCATCTGAAAGGCATCATCCAGTAAAAGCGGCTTCTCCGAAAGGCCAATCAGTTTATCATTTGGAATCACAAGTAAAGTATCCACGTTTGCTTTTAATTTTTCGATCCCGCTCTGTGCAGCTACAATACGCGGGGTGTTTTCAAAAGAAAAGGGTGTGGTCACAACACCGAGAGTCAGGATGCCGGAGTCCTTGCAGTATTTTGCGATGACAGGTGCGGCTCCGGTACCGGTTCCCCCGCCCATGCCGCAAGTGATAATACACATATCTGAATTGGCTAGCGCTAATTTGAGTTCTTCCTCGTCCTCCTGGGCGGCCGTTTCCCCGATTTCCGGATCAGCTCCGGCACCGTAACCTTTTGTGATCTTTTGGCCGATCTGAATCTTCTGCGGAGCCTGACACGCATTCAATACCTGAAGATCTGTATTCACCGCTACGTAGCTGGCGCCTGAAATGTTGGATTCAATCATTCGATCCAGGGCATTATTTCCACCGCCGCCCACACCGATTACGGTAATCTTTGGTTCCTCTACAGAATTACTGTATGTGATCTCTAACATAATCATCCCTCCTGATTTTTATAAAATGCGGGTATCTGTTCAGTTACAAATGCATCAATTATGTATTGTTTGCGTTGCATTTATGCAACTCACATAACCAAAATAACGTTTCCGCAACTTTTTGTCAAGAGAAAGTTGCATTTTTGCATTTGACGATTTATAATAACAATTAGTAAAAAGAAAGGACCTTTATCATGACAATTGGTGAAAGAATCAAAAAAATAAGGAAAGAAAAACAGATTTCTGTAGATTATTTGGCGAAGGAGCTGGGCGTTTCTAAGACCACAGTTTACCGATATGAGGATTCTACCATTGAGAAAATACCGGTAAAGATCTTCGATCAGATGTGTGTTCTTTTGCATGTAACGCCGGCGGAATTGATGGGAAACAGCACGGTAACTACAGATGAAACAGAGCTCCCGGCGGAGTTTCGCAATGCCCAGGATGCGATGGAGTTTATCTTGAAGACACCGACGCTGGCGGCCTATGGCGGATATGATCCGGATCAGATGAGTGACGAAACCATCGTGGATTTTGCCAACGAAATACTACAGCAGTTGAAGCTGGTGAGCTACAAATATAAAAATACAGATTCAGGGAGATAGTGCGTATGAACGCAAAAGATATCATTGCATTAGCAAGGGATATCAGAGATACCTGGCAAACCAACGATCCATATAAAATTGCAGAGCGCTTAGGAATTGTAGTCCTTCACAGGGAAAACTGCAGGGACGATTTCACGGCGCAGACCATCAAGTTTGAAGGATATCCCACCATTATTTCTATTAATGATACATATTCAGAGTTTTCTCAGAAAGTGTTATGTGCACATGAATTGGGACATGCGCTCCTCCATGAAAATTGTGTCAATCATTTTGCCATTACGAGCAAAAACGTCACGACCACAGTGGAGCAGGAAGCGAATTTATTTGCCATTGCGCTGCTGACCGATCGGAATCTGGATGATGAGCTGGCCATTCCGCTGGAAAACATGAGCAAATATTTATTGAAGTCAATTATGGATTACAATATAGACAGGTGAAAAATGAGTGTACAAATTGTTTTACAGCAGATGATTGTTATTGTGGCATTGGTCTGCCTCGGCATGGGAATATATCGGAAAAAATATATCGATGATAAGATGACGGAAAAGCTGTCTGCTATCGTGGTGGATGTCTGTAATCCCCTGCTGTGCCTGTCCTGTGGGCTGGAAGCAGGGGTTTCTGCCAGCCATCATGACATTGCCATGGGATTTGTCATCGCCATTTTCGTGTATGCGTTTTTGCTGGTCTGCGGATTCGTAGTACCAAAGCTCTGCAGCATTCCACGGGAAAATCAGAAGTTCTATAACATGATGCTGGTGTACGGAAACATCGGCTTCATCGGGATTCCTGTGGCAAAAGCGGTGCTGCCACCGGAAGCCATGATTTATGTCATCATATTAAACATTTTATTCAGCGTGGTTTTTTATACCCATGGCGTGCTAGTCATGGGATCAAAAGGTGATTTTCACTTTAAAATCAGTCCCGGTATCGTGTGCAGTCTGCTGACCATTCTTATATTCTGGTTCGATATTTCCCTGCCGGGTATTTTATCCCAGACCATCCTTTATATCGGAAACGCCACCACATTTCTTTCCATGGCGCTGCTGGGCTGCTCCTTTGCAGTGGCTTCCGTCAAAACGCTATTGTCTGACTGGCGAATGTATCTGTTTGCCGGAATCAAAATGCTGGTTCTTCCCATGGGACTGGGCTATCTGCTGAAGGTTTTCGGGATGGATGAAACCATGATACAGGCATTCGTGCTTCTCATTGCTATGCCCGCAGCCAATATGCCGCTGATGCTGGCGAAGCAGGTGGGAGAGGAGACCAAAGTGCTGACTCAGGGAATCCTGCTCACTACACTGATGACGCCGGTGAGTTTGACGCTGGTGTCGCTGGTGGTGAACACGACGTTGTAAGAATTACGAACAGTATTTTCGGGCATTATATCAGTTACCAATGTTTTTTACAGTTAATTCGTTTAATTTTACTTGACGATTCAGGGGACTAAAAAATGAAAAAAATAAAAAATAGTACCCTGAATCGCTGTTTAATGATACAATTCTGGAATGTGATTTTATTGTACGTGACAAAAATCAAAATTACGCTTATATCCAGGTCGCATATACTTTACAAGGAGAAGATTTCATAGCTACTGAGAGAATTAAGGAGCGAGAATATAGACCATTTAGAAGTATAAAGGATGGGTATCCAAGATACATTATATCATTAGACAAATATCGTGATCAGCAGGAGGGTGTTCATCATATCAATGCAATTGATTTGTTTTTAGGGAAAGAACAAATCGCAGGAGATAATAGATGGAGCCAAATATTATGGAAGAGACATCCGTAATCTGACGGAGATGGCTTATCTTGGAAGACTGTTTCGCTTATCTGAGTTTCAGAATGTGCCGGAAAATGAGATCCGAACTACCGGATATGTGATTGATTCCATAGAGGCAGCAGTATGGTGTTTGATTACAACGGATACATATAAGGAATGCATGCTGAAAGCAGTGAATCTGGGTGA
>JALEPL010000031.1 GCA_022766245.1 Lachnospiraceae bacterium
TTCCCCTATGTCAAAGAGAAGATCCTTTGGATGAACACGCAATAGGCGTGCGGCTTCCTGTCGCAGTCTGGCGTGAGTATGAAGTTTAAGCTGGCGTCTTGAGACATCGTGTATTTTTTCCAGGGCAGCTTGCTCTTCGGCAGATAACAGAAGCCAAAGTTCTTTTTCGCCTTTGGAAGGAAAATCGGATTGTTTTAAAAAGATCATCTGAAAGGACATGTGTTTCTCCTTGCATACAGTTGTGAATGCTCTTCTTATGATAGCAAAACAGAAAGCGAAAAGCAAAGGAAAGCTGAATAAGTCAGAGATAAGTAAAAGGGCGGTATGAGGCGGGACTAAGGAAGACCATAGAAATGTATCGGAAGGTGATTGACAAGAATGCCGGAAGCGCATATAATGCAGGTAAGAATAATCATACAAATATAGTAGGAATATAGTGAATTAAAAAACGCAAAGGCTTGGGAGGACAGCAATGAAGATATCGACAAGAGGGCGTTATGCACTGAGACTAATGATTGAACTGGCAGTAAATCAGGATGGGGATCCGGTGCGTATCAAGGATGTGGCAATAAGACAGGATATTTCTGCAAAATATCTGGAACAGATTGTATCTGTTCTGGTTAAGGCTCGGTACGTACGCAGTATCCGTGGGCCTCAGGGAGGTTATCGTCTCACAAGAAAACCTGAGGAGTACTGTGTGGGAGATATTATCCGGCTGATCGAGGGAGATATGGCACGGTAAGCTGCCTGGAAGATGAAGAAAACCATTGCCCAAGACAGGCGGGATGTGTTACACTACGTATCTGGAAGGAACTGGACGAAGCCATTCGCGGGGTATTGGACAAGTATACACTGGCGGATCTGGTTCAATGGCAGGAAGAACTGTCGCAGAACTATGTTATCTGATGGTATGTGAGAATACTATACCGGCAGATTCCGAACGATGACAGAAAAGATTGTGATTAAAGCAGCGTCATTTGCGGGGGAAAGGAAGTAAAATTGAATACGTTTTTTAAACATTTTACGGGAAATTTGAATGCCCGTACGGCACTGGCAGTACTTCTGGGAAATGTGATCACAGGAACAGGTGTGGCAATTCTCAGATTTTCGATGATGGGCAATGACCCCTATACAGCATCAACACTGGCCATCAGCGGAGGTCTGGGCATTGGTCTGGGAAACTATCAGCTCATGCTAAATCTGGTACTTTTAATTATTCAGCTTCTTTTCGGCCGCAAATATCTGGGCTTTGGTACGATCATCAACATGTGTTTCCTGGGGTATATCGTACAATTTGTCAGCTTTGCCCTCAGGACACTGTTTGGTTCCATGGAAGGGCGGATGCTGTTATTTAAATTGCTGATCATGCTGGTGTCGCTGCTGATCATTTCCTTCGGACTGGCGATGTATCAGACGGCAGATCTTGGTGTGGCACCGTATGATTTTCTGGCACTGGGAATGACGGAGCATCTGCCTACACCGTATTTTGTAAATCGTGTAATTACGGATGGGGCTTGTGTTCTGATGATCGTGATAGCTGTATTTGGAGGATTGATTGACTGGAGCGGCAGTAATCTTGGGATGGGTACGATTATCTGTGCTTTTGGATTAGGACCGTTTATCAATCTGTTTATGCCGTGGAATCGAAAGTGGATCTTGAAGGAAAATAAATAATGTGTCGGACGGCGGCAGAAAAACTTCTGAAAGCCAGAACGGAAAAAGACAGTAAAAACGCTGATATGTTTATGATATTCCATGAACATATCAGCGTTTATCATTGTTGTTAAACAAAGTAAAATAGTCTATGCAGATAACCTTTTATCAATTCTCTCAGAAAAAATCAGCCATTGAGCTTCATATCGGCTTCTACAGCATCCCGGTCGGGCATGGCGGGGATGGCTCCGCGTTTTTCCACACAGAGGCCGGCTACGCTGTTTGCGAAGCGAAGGAAGCGGCTGCCCTGATCTTCTGTCAATGCGGCAGGATCCGCTTTCTCATCTACAAGACAAGTCAGAATACCGCCCCAGAAGGAGTCACCGGCACCAGTAGTGTCAACAACGGTGCGCTTACGGGTCTTTTCCCGGACGCAGAAATCGGCAGTTTTCATCAGGGCACCTTCGGAGCCGAGAGTGACAACTACGCAGGATACACCCTGTGCGAGAAGGATATCGGCGGCTTCTTCAGGATACTCTTTTCCGGTGAGAAGAGCGGTCTCTTCATCGGAAATCTTCATAATATCCACATAGGGAATGGGTTTTCTCATCTCTGCTACAGCGGTCTCAACATCAGGCCACAGTGGAGCACGGTAGTTGGGATCATAGGAGATCAGCGCGCCGGCTTCTTTGGCAATCTTCAGAGCTTCCATGGTTGCTTCTCTGGCGGGATGATCTGTCAGGGACAGGGATCCGAAATGGAAGATCCGGGTATCCGTCAGCTGTTCCTTTAACAATTCTTCCGGGCGAAGCTGGGTGTCGGCACCGGGTTTTCTGGCGAAGGAGAAGCTTCTCTCCCCATTTTTCAGAGCAACGAAAGCAAGTGTGGTAAATACCGCGGGATCTACCACAAGACCCCGGGTATCGATGCCGCAGTCATCCAGAGTATCCTTTAACAGATGACCGTGCATATCGTCACCGACTTTGCCGATAAAACCGGTTTGGCAGCCAAGACGAGTCATGGCGGTCAGTACATTGGCGGGGGCGCCTCCGGGATTTTGTTCAAACAGATTAGCACCGCTTTCTGAGGTACCGTGCGGGGTAAAGTCAATCAGCAGTTCACCTAAGGCAAGCACATCATACATAAAAATATCCTCCCAAGATTTGTGATTTTGTGAAGTGCAGCTGTAGATATCCGGCAAATCGTCACTGGAAACAAAATATGCCGACAGATACATAACATGCTGCAGTGCATTTGTAACAATTTACAGTCTTTATGTTTGCATTCTAACACAGATCTGCACAAATGAAAAATAAAAAATGAAGGATCATTTTGATAAAAGTAATCTGGATTAATTTGAAAAAGAAGAAAATGAAAAATCTGTTTTCCCTTTTGCAAAGACGGTTAAAACAGGTATACTTTTTTGAAAAAAGCACAAAAAACCACGCATTTTTTGGCAGAAATGCTTGATTTTTCCGTATAAAATGGGTAGAGTATAATATGTATGTCAAAATATAATGAGAACTATTCATAACGGATCCAATCGCTTGTTGGTTAGGCCGTAAGAATATGATTCGGGTGTGAGAAAAACCCTTCGGCATAGCCGATATTCATGGGTTTGCGAATCGTATCTGTGAAGATACTGAACAATTACGATAACCAGTAACTGTTCAGTATCTTCATATTTAGAATTTCAAATACTTCTCTCTGGCCTTTCGCTGCCGACTCACCATCGTGGCACAGCTGCAAATAAAAATGAGAGTGGTAAAAAGTTTAAACACCACCGGGAACTCCAGAATACACTGATCCACTATAGAAAACATTCCAAAAAAGATACAGATTAGTCCCATGCCACAAAAAGGCATATAAAGTTCATCAATCAAATCATTTTTTCTCTTACATTTTTTCAGTTCTTCTTCCGTTGCAATCAAAGAACTGATTTTCCCTGTTTTTTTCATGCGGATTGCAGAAATAAGACAACAGATTCCCAAAACAATTACCACCGCCGCTACCAACAATGTGGTATTAAAATTATCCATGGTAAACTCCTTTTTATATATGTTAAATCATATTTAGCAAATACAATACTTTGTTTTCAGTTTTTTGTCAACTTGTTGTTAAAAATGACAATTTTTTTTATTTTTCCATTGCAACTTATGTGCAATTAGTGTACTATATTAGTATATTATTTCATGCGAAATATGGAGGACGTATAATTATGAAACTTGATGACGCAAAAATTTTAATCAGTGACGATTCCATCTTAGCTAGAAAACAGTTGAAAGATACCATTGCGCAGTGGGGATCTCCTACCTTTGTAGAAGCTACCAATGGACAGGATGCCATAGAAAAGTTTAAAGCTGAGAAACCGGATTTAACCTTTCTTGATATTGTTATGCCTGTTTTGGACGGCATCGGTGCTGTAGAGGGAATTATTGCGGAGGATCGTTCTGCGAATATAGTGATTGTATCCTCTGTAGGAACACAGGCACAGCTAAAAAAAGCAATTGAATCCGGTGCAAAAGATTTCATCCAGAAGCCTTTAAATGCCGATCAGCTGCATTCCATTATAGCAATTAATTTTGAAATCTAAGTGGAGGAAAATAATTTATGTATACACAATTTTTTGGCAACTTTTTGTTAAGCAAAGGTGCTATTACTGCTGAGGATTTGGTAAACGCACTACATAAGCAGTCCACCACTTATCTAAAGTTGGGTACACTGGCTATTCATGCCGGACTTCTCACATCAGCTGAGGTAGATGCCATCGTAATCATGCAGACTCATCAGGACAAGCGTTTTGGCGAATTAGCAATTGAGGGTGGTTATCTTACCAGCGAGCAGGTGGATCAGTTACTCTCCTCACAGAAACCGGATTATCTTTTATTAGGTCAGATTTTAATCGAGGATGGTCTTTTGTCCAATGCACAGTTTGAGGATTTGCTTCAGGAGTACCAGTCCAGCAATGAGATTTATGATTTGGATACCACCCATGAGCAGAAGGATATGGTGGAAAAACTGATTAACAAGTTCTGCGATTTTGAGTCCACTACTATCTCAGAAAAAGCCATCTCCTATTTAAGTTTGTTATTTAATGATATTGTTCGTTTTATCGGAAAGGATTTCACACCATTAAATCCTGTTTTAAAATCAGAATATATGACAAACTATTGTGTTACTCAGGAGATTAATGGTCCTTTGACCATTGATTCAGGAATTGATATGAGCAAAACTACCGCATTAGGATTTGCCTCCCGGTATGCCAAAGAGGAATTCACCGAATTTGACGAGTATGTAAAGGCATCTATTGAAGACTTTTTGAATCTGCATAATGGTCTTTTCAATGTTAACATGTCCAACGAATTTTCTTTGGAACTAAACCTTTGCCCGCCAATGGTTCACGAGGAGACGACCTTAAAGCACGATTCCAAGACTTATGTATTCCCGGTTATTTTCCCATTCGGAACCGTGAATTTCCTCTTGGTATTTTAGGAATTAAGAAATCCATTTGCAATGCAAATTTTGCATGGATTTTGCTGGTAACCATGAAGGTACTGAATAGTTACGAATTTTACATACAAATTTTTCAGGCAGGTGTAAACACCTGCCTGTTTTTTTGCAACGAAAAAGAGGACAGCTTTCTCGCACTATCCTCCCTTGCTATCGCTTTTCTAAAATTTAATCCATCAGTTGTTTACTGAATCTTCAAGAATTCTTTCACTACTTTTGGCATCTCATCCACTTCACAAACTGTCTTATGAAGAACCTCTGCACTCCGAATATCCTCGATTGCCTGCGGAACCGTTACATTTGCGATTCTACTCAGCTCATCCACCAGTTCAAAATCTGTCATACTATCATATTTTTCATCGATTGCATTCATAACACTTCTCGTAAACTTGAACGGGCTTGCCGTGGATGCAATCACAGTCTTCTTCTCATCGCCGGTTGCTGCCACATACTTCTTGTAAACGCCTGCAGCCACAGCGGTGTGCGTATCGATCACATAGCCAGTCTCATCATAGAGATCATGAATCACCTGTGCTGTCTCCTGCTCATTGGTATAATTGCCATAGAAGTCAGCAAGCTGCGCCTTCATATCCTCTGTAATCTCATATTTTCCGTCCGTATTCAATGCCTTCATGAACTCCGCATTCTTCTTTGCATCATTGCCGGCAATGCGGTAAATCAGACGCTCCAGATTGCTGGAAATCAGAATATCCATGGAAGGAGATGAAGTAAGAACAAACTCACGGTTCTTATCATAAGTTCCGGTAGTAAAGAAATCAAACAACACCTTGTTCTCATTAGACGCACAAATCAGTTTGTCGATGGGCATTCCCATATTTTTTGCAATATAGGCTGCCAGAATATTACCAAAATTTCCGGTGGGAACTACCACATTGATTTTCTCACCCTTTGCGATGGCACCATTCTCATATAGCTTTGCATACGCATATACATAGTAAACAATCTGGGGAACCAGACGACCAATATTAATGGAATTAGCAGATGAAAACTGATATCCTGCGGCATCCATTACCTGTGCAAGCTCTTTGTCAGCGAACATCTGCTTTACACCGGTCTGCGCCTGATCAAAATTACCATGGATTCCCACTACAAAGGTATTATCCCCCTTCTGGGTCACCATCTGTTTCTCCTGAATGGGACTTACTCCATTCTTCGGATAAAATACGATAATCCTGGTGCCCGGAACATTTGCAAATCCAGCCAGAGCAGCCTTTCCGGTATCTCCGGAAGTAGCTGTCAAAATCACAATTTCATTTTTTACATGATTCTTTTTAGCCGCTGTTGTCATCAAATACGGCAGAATGGACAACGCCATATCTTTAAATGCAATGGTGGAGCCATGGAACAATTCCAGATAATATGCACCATCTGCATCAACTAAAGGAGCAATTTCCGGTGTATCAAACTTGCTGTCATAAGCACTGTTGATACAGTACTTCAACTCTTCCTCAGTAAAATCTGTCAGAAAAAGCCTCATCACCTCATATGCAGTCTCCTGATATGACATCTTAGCAAGCTGATCCAAGTCAATATCTAATGCTGGAATGGTATCGGGCATAAATAAACCACCATCATTTGCCAGCCCCTGTAAAATAGCCTTTGATGCAGTCACTTTCTCATCATCATTTCTCGTACTGGTATATAATACTTCCATGCTCTTATCCCTCTTTTGCTTATTTCATCATATTCATTCTACTGTGTAGAACCAACCGAGTTTTATTATATAAGAAACTTCTTCCCACTGTCAATGCTTTTATGATATACTTTATCCTATGGAAAGATTGAAAGGTTACTGTTCACACAGCCCTTACTTGAAAATCTAACAAAAGCCAAAGGAGAATGCCATGCTACCGGGTGTTTATCTAGCACAAAAAAAGAATGGGAAAATCTACTATCGTTCCAATATTACCTATCAAAACAAGCATATCAGTCTGGGTAGTTTTCCGACAGAAAATGACGCACATCAGGCATATCTGGATGCAAGTCATATTCTCCAAAGTTCCACTCCGTTTTCAATCACGACATTTTCCCAATATCCGTCGTTGTCCTATGATAAGCTGGTGAGTCTCTATAATTTTCGGGATAACCACATCTATATTAAGACACCCATTTACCTGCACGCCAGCTATTTTTCCTATTACCTGTCACCCAGCGAGGAACTGAAGTTTGATATTGACGACCTCTTCTTCTATTCCAGCCATCGTATTCTGCGCAGACAAGGACATCTGTACACAAATGATTACGGGATGCAGGTCTCATTGTTCTCCCGCTATGGCATCAAACCCTATGGAGTTCTCAACCGGGATTATCGTTTTGTCAACGGCGATTCCATGGATTTACGGTATTCCAATATCGAGATCATCTCAAAATACAATGGTGTCACTGCCATCAGCACTGCCAGTGGAATCAAGTACCGTGTATTCATCCACATCAACGGTAATTATAAAATCGGGACATACAAAACAGAACCCCATGCAGCAGTGGCCTACAACAAAGCTGTTGATTTGGCTCTTGCCCATGGGATTCACAAAAATTTTATGCAGAATTATGTAACCGAATATAGTGCAAAAGAATATGCTGATTTATATGTCAAGACAAAAATCTCTGCAAAATATCTGGATTATCTCCAGCATTCTTCTATTTCTGGTTAATATAGTTTACTAAGCCTTCGCAGTCAATAATTTTCTGCATAAAGGGCGGAAATGCCTGTCCCTGATAAGTTTTTCCGGTTGTCTTATCTGTAATAACACCGGTATCAAAATTCACTTCCACTTCGTCGCCTTCCGCAATTTCTGCAGAAGCCTCCCTGCACTCAATGATAGGTAATCCGATATTGATGGCATTACGGTAGAAAATACGCGCAAAGGTCTCTGCAATCACACAGCTTACACCTGCCGCCTTAATGGCGATGGGCGCATGCTCTCTAGATGATCCGCAGCCAAAATTCTTATTTGCTACGATCAAATCTCCCTGGCTCACCTTGTGAACAAACTCTTTGTCAATATCCTCCATACAATGCGTAGCCAGTTCCTTCGGATCTGAAGAATTCAAATATCTTGCAGGAATGATTACGTCCGTATCTACATTGTCACCAAATTTAAATGCTTTTCCACATGCTGCTTTCATGTTTATTCCTCCTCCGGCGCTGAAATCTTACCTGTAAGTGCACTTGCCGCTGCCACGGCCGGGCTGGCAAGATATATTTCTGAATCCACATGTCCCATGCGGCCTACAAAGTTGCGATTGGTGGTAGACACACATCTCTCATTCTCTGCCAAAATGCCCATATAACCACCCAGACAAGGTCCACAGGTAGGTGTGCTGACAATGGCGCCTGCCTCAATAAATGTGCGGATATAACCGGCTTCCATGGCATCCAGATAAATCTGCTGGGTAGCGGGGATTACGATGACACGAAGTCCCTTTTTCACTTTCTTTCCGGCCAAAATAGAAGCGGCAATCTTAAGATCCTCCAGTCTTCCGTTGGTGCAGGAACCAATTACGACCTGATCGATCGCAATATCCCCCACCTCATCAATGGTCTTTGTATTCTCCGGCAGATGAGGAAATGCTACAGTAGGACGAAGTGTACTCAGATCAATGGTGTAAGTCTCGTCATACTCCGCATCATCATCCGCCTCATATACTTTATAAGGGCGTTTGGAATGCTCCTCCATATACTGAATGGTTTTCTCATCCACCGGAAAGATACCATTCTTACCACCAGCTTCAATCGCCATATTCGCGATGGTAAAACGGTCATCCATGGAAAGATACTGAATACCGTCTCCCACAAACTCCATGGATTTATAAAGCGCTCCATCCACACCGATCATACCGATGATGTGAAGGATAATATCCTTACCGCTAATCCATTTCGCAGGCTTTCCTGTGAGCTGGAATCGAATGGCGGAAGGAACCTTAAACCATGCCTTACCGGTAGCCATACCTGCAGCCATATCCGTGCTTCCTACACCAGTAGAAAAAGCTCCCAGAGCTCCATAGGTACAAGTATGGGAATCCGCTCCAATGATCACATCTCCTGCAACAGTCAAGCCTTTCTCAGGCAGTAATGCATGCTCAATTCCCATCTCTCCCACATCGTAATAATTCGTAATATCATGTCTGCAGGCAAACTCCCGTACACACTTACAGTGCTGTGCTGATTTGATATCCTTATTTGGTGCAAAATGATCCATAACCAGTGCAATCTTGTCTTTGTCAAAGACACCATCCACTTTCATTTTCTCAATCTCGTGGATTGCCACTGGTGATGTGATATCATTGCCCAACACCAAATCCAAGTCAGCTTCAATCAACTGACCGGCAGAGACACGATCCAACCCCGCATGTGCTGCCAGGATTTTCTGAGTCATCGTCATTCCCATTCTTTTTTCCTCCATTTCTTGGTATAGTGGTAGTGTTTCATAGCGCGTGAATCGCAGTTTTATAACAGTTTTATCTACTGATAGTAATATACCATACATCGTGATATAATACAAATACATATCAAATATGTTAGATATGAATTTAAGTTATAAAAGGAGCGATTGCATTGCAAAGTTTATCTGCCTATCGTATTTTTTACACAGTTGCAGTACAAGGCAACATATCCAATGCTGCCAGAGAACTGTACATCAGCCAGCCTGCCATCAGCAAATCCATTCAAAAACTGGAAGAAAGTCTGGGATGCAAACTTTTTAACCGAAATTCCAGAGGCGTCAGTCTCACTCAGGAAGGTGAAATGCTCTTTTCCTATGTAAGTACTGCCTTTGAGGCCTTAAACACAGGAGAAGACAGACTGAAAAATGCACTGAATCTTGGCATCGGACATTTGAAGATTGGGGTAAGCTCCACTTTGTGTAAATACATGCTCTTACCCTATATCAAAGCATTCACCAAGCAATATCCGCATATCAACATCTCTATTCTCTGCCAGTCCACCAACGAATCTCTGGCTATGCTGGAGGAGGACAAAATCGATATCGGGCTCATTGCGAAGCCGGATCACGGCAAATTGCTGCGTTTTCATTTTGTAGGTGAAGTAGAGGATATTTTTGTTGCCACTACCGATTATCTGAATCTGTTAAAAACCCGCGGTGTTCCAGAAGACCAGATTCTCAGCCAGTCAACACTCATGCTTTTAGATAAAAAGAACATGACACGTCAATACATCGATGACTATCTGCGGGAAAACCAGATTCAGACTCAAGATTTCATCGAAGTATCCTCCATGGATCTGCTCATTGATTTTGCAAAACTAAATCTTGGCGTTGCATGTGTAATCCGTCAATTTGTCAAAGAAGAATTAGACCAGAAAGAATTCATCGAGATTCCCTTAGGATTTCCTATTCATAAACGCGAAATCGGATTTTGCTATAAGGAAGCCGCCCATCTATCCAAATCCCTGGAGCTTTTTATTCAGTTCTTCCAAAAAGAAGAATGGACAGTGCACTAAAAAATGGCAGCAGATTCGAAAAAGAATCATGCTGCCATTTTTATCATTTAGATTAGTTGTTAATAAACTTATCTTCCTCGTTATTCCAGCTGTAAAGCTTACGGATTTCCTCTCCAACCTTCTCTGAAGGATGCTCAGAAGCAAGCTTTCTCATAGCCTTGAAATGAACCTGACGTCCAGCAGGTGACATATCTAATAAGAACTCCTTAGCGAAGCTTCCATCCTGAATATCAGAAAGAATCTTCTTCATGGTCTTCTTGGTCTCCTCTGTGATAATCTTAGGTCCGGTAATATAATCACCATACTCAGCAGTGTTGGAGATGGAGTATCTCATTCCTGCAAAGCCTGACTGGTAAATCAAATCTACAATCAGCTTCATCTCATGGATACACTCAAAATATGCATTTCTCGGATCGTAACCTGCCTCACACAAAGTCTCGAAACCAGCCTGCATCAATGCACACACACCACCGCAAAGTACAGCCTGCTCACCAAAGAGGTCTGTCTCTGTCTCAGTTCTGAATGTAGTCTCTAATACACCGGCTCTTGCTCCACCGATTGCCAATGCGTAAGCTAATGCAATGTCTAATGCCTTTCCTGTAGCATCCTGCTCAACTGCTACCAGACAAGGAACACCCTTTCCTGCCTGATACTCAGAACGAACGGTATGTCCAGGTCCCTTAGGAGCAATCATGGTTACGTCTACATCCTTGGGAGGAACGATACATCCGAAGTGAATGTTAAAGCCATGTGCAAACATTAACATGTTGCCGGGCTCCAGATTCGGCTCAATATCCTTCTTATACATATCTGCCTGCTTCTCATCATTGATCAGAATCATGATGATATCAGCCTTCTTAGCTGCTTCAGCTGCAGTGTAAACTTCAAAACCCTGCTTTACTGCCTTATCCCAGGACTTGCTTCCCTCATAAAGACCGATGATAACGTTGCATCCGGACTCCTTTGCATTTAACGCATGTGCATGTCCCTGACTACCATAACCAATCACTGCGATTGTCTTACCATCCAGCATGGAAAGGTTGCAATCTTCCTGATAATAAATTTTTGCTGCCATTTTAATAGCCTCCTATAATATTAATCTAAATATGTAACATCCGATGACCCACGGGTCAAACCGGTGATACCCGTTCTGGCGAGTTCTAAGATCTCATAACCCTGCAACAGATTCATGAACGCATCCAGCTTCTCCTGATGACCGGTGAGCTCCACAACCATGGAATCCTCAGTCACGTCCACTATTCTGCCTCGATATATCTCGGTAACACTCAAAATCGCCTGACGTTGTGTATCCTTTGCTCTTATCTTCACCAGAATCAACTCTCTGGTAACTGAATTATTCGGTTCTAAAAACTTAATATCCCGAACATCCTCCAGCTTTGACAGCTGATTACTGATCTGTTCCAACATCAAGTCATCTCCGTTGGTAACAATGGTCATTCTGGTAAATCTCGGATCTGCGGTAACACCAGCCGTAAGACTGTCGATATTGTAACCTCTGCGGCTGAACAAACCGGCAACACGACTCAGCACACCCGATGTATTCTCCACTAAAATAGATAACACCTGTCTTCTCATTCGAAAACCTTCCTTTACTCATTCACGCTAACATTCATTCTAGCATAACAAAGTCATTTGTCAATACATCCATTTTACTTTCTTCTTTTCCTGCGTTTCTTCTTCTGCGTCTGAATCCTATGGTATTTTCTTTTTCGCATCTCACTGTGAGAAATGTGCTTTCTCTGGTTCGCACGATACCACTGAAGAAACCTCCAGCCACCGTAGGCTGCACCTGACACAACAACAAGAGCCAGCAATATAATGCCCATTATTCTGACAAAAACTCCTGTCTTTTTTCCCGACTGTTTGGGACTTTCCACTTCCTCCATGACTTCAGATGATTCTTCTGCCCTGACAATTGTAACATCTGCCCCGCCAATTTCATGCGACGCATAGGTATACCCCAGAAAAGCAATCTCGTCATTCTCTCCACTTTGTTCTTTCAGCGCTGCGGTTGCATCGGCAAATGATGCCGTCTTCGGCAATACAATGCATCCCGTTTGATCCAGCACCACGGTATCCTCTGTTCCGGACGCATATAGTTCCTGCAGCTTTTGTTCTGTATAATACGCCTCATTCTCAGAAACATTCCACAACTGAAAATTTTCAAAAGCGGCATCAAACAGCACTGTTGTGTCCTTATACTGCATCGTTGTCTTTTCATTCAACACAACGCAAATTAAATCCATCCCATCCCGCGATGCATATGTCACCAGGGTATTTTTTGCAACATCGGTATACCCTGTCTTGCCCCCGATACATCCCTCGTACAAATACTCTGTCCCCTTGTATGAACTGAACATCTGATGATGATTCCTCAGAAAAGTTTCCTCTTCATGCTTATTGGTGGGTGGAATCGTGTATTTCTGCGTACCTATAATCGTTCGAAAGGTATCATATTTCAACGCTTCTCTGGAAATGAGTGCCATATCATAGGCGCTGGTATAATGATTCTCATCCGGCAGACCATGGGGATTTGTAAAATGAGTATTCTCGCATCCCAGTTCTTTTGCCCTGTCATTCATCATCTGGATAAAGGTATCATAATCCCCACCCACATGTTCTGCAATCGCATACGCACACTCATTTGCAGATACCAGCATCAGTGCGTACAGGCACTGCTCCATAGTCATAACCTCATCCAGATCTCTGGCGATATGAGCCCCATCTACACCATAGACCGCATTGGCAGAAAAAACCACCTCTTCATCCATATCACAGTTCTCTATAGCCAGCAGTGCCGTCATAATCTTGGTAATACTGGCGGGATAGAGTTCCTCATGTGCGTTTTTCTCGTACAGTACAGTTCCAGTGGAAGCCTCCATCACAATGGCTGAGGGACCATCGATGGCCGGCCCGGTGGGCCAGACATCTTCTGCCCGAACCTGCATCACATTTGTCTGCATCAGATATACCATCAGAAGCAGCAAACATTTCCATGCTTTCACTTTGTTCATCTTATTCCCCCATTTATTGGCACGAGGTGTCACCGCAGGTGACGGATACGCCCCCAAAGGTCGCTTCGCGCTGCTTTGGGGACAAAACCTGGTGCCGCTTCAGTTTTCATATCTGACTTTACACTTCCTTTTTACACCATTTATTGTGCAGCTTCCGGTGTTGTTTCCGGCTGGGTCGCCGGGGATTCCTGTGTCTGAGTCTCCGGAGTTGGCGCTTCCTGAGCCGGAGTTTCCGCAGACGCTGCCAAAGCAGCGTCATTCCATGCAGCGATTGCCGCATTTACCGTAGCCTCATCCTGCGTAGCAATTGCTGCATTTACCGCAGCAGATGCATTCGGATCAGCAGAAGCAGTACCAACCAGAATCACTTTATCTGATGCCCGGTAACTGCTGGTATTAAACACCTCATTGCTCTCCACTTCCCCATTCACTGTAACGATTTTGCGGAGACGTGCTTTATATCCTACATGTTCCGACTGATCCACAGTAGTATATCCGATCGGCTGATCCGGCGCAGCTTGATATACCACACCGGGAGTTGTGGTTGCAAGTACCTCACTTACAAATTCCACTTTTCGGTTGCTGTCTCTGGTCTCCTCTCCGTAGACATTAAAATACACATAACCTCCGGAAGTATACCCCTCAATATAGACTGGTGAATCCAGATTATTCTTAAACTTAAAGTCCTTGTAGGTTCCTGCGATGGCAGCATCCTCCGATGGTTTTACATAGCTGACCGTCATGGAATGCGGGTAGCGCTCTATAACTTCCAGTTCTGCCCGGATTACCGCATTATACAAAGTAGTGGAAACCTGACAGATTCCGCCTCCTATAGATTCAACCACTTTTCCATTCTCGTAAGCGCCTCCCACTTCATACCCATTTTCCCGGACAAAAGGACTGGCCACTTCATACACGGAGAACTCATCTCCCGGATATAACAACGCCCCATTTATCTTAGATGTTCCATTCTGTACATTCTGCTTTCTTCCGGCATTGGAGTTCGCATAAGAAGTACGGAAGCTGCCTAATACATCTTTTACTTTGGACAATTCTTCTTCTGTATGTTCCGGTTCTACCACATCGGCCACAAGCTCCACGACAGCGCTTTTTCCGTCCCACTCAGATGCAAAGAAAG
This sequence comes from Lachnospiraceae bacterium, assembly GCA_022766245.1. Taxonomy (GTDB): domain Bacteria; phylum Bacillota; class Clostridia; order Lachnospirales; family Lachnospiraceae; genus Roseburia_C. The sequence continues at coordinate 14,816 of JALEPL010000031.1, forward strand.
ATTCTACTCCGGCAATGGAGCTCTCCACATCTACATAGATTCCTTCACTCTCCGGTATGGTAATAAATGCTCCATCTTCCCGCTTCAGCTGGGCATCCTGAACTTCAGAATTCAGAATATCTTCGCTGTTTTCAATAAACTTAACAACCTCAGCCTTATCGATTCCGTATTCCAGAGGAAACACTTTATCTTCCCGCTCTAAATCCTTCATGGCCATATACCGACTCAGTAGATTTCCCTTTTTGCCGATATAAGCAGCTTCTTTTAACACTTCAGGATTTTGCCAGAAAACTCCCAGTTCACCGGCTTTAGCACTTACTTCCTTGCTCCCTGCCTTAAACGTGATCTTTTCATTTCCTATCTCATCAAAATACTCTTCCACTGCCTGGGACGCTTCTTCCTGTGTCATACCACCCACGGGGATTTCACCAATAAACACACGTTCCGGTATCAGCGCATCTTGTGATTCCTCCGCACGTGCAGAAATCCCCATACAGGATCCCAGCGCCAGGCCGCAAAGGATAACTCCAGTTACCAGATACTTTTTCTTAATTTTTTTCATAGCAGCCACTCTTCCCTTACAAAGAATATTCCATTGTATCCCAGCAATACTAAATGGAAAGCGAATACTGTTCGCACAACATAGTTACTGTCATAACAATCATAAGATAATCAATTTCATAAGCACCCATCAGTTTGAAATCACTCTGACTATATATTTTTTTCATCTTATTCACGTAATCTACATCAAATACACCGTATTTTTTTATCAATGAATCACTCAGGAATTCCTCTCCACCGCTCTGTTTTACCATAGCAGACATTCCAGGTGCCTGAAACGGGAATTTTTTTCGTTTTAAGATTTCCTGAGGAACGATTCCTTCTGTAGCTTTTTTAATGATATATTTCTCATTGGTTCCTTTAAGCTTGTATTTGTCCGGTATGGTCAGCACAAAGGAAATCAATTCGGTATCCAGGAACGGATGTCTTCCCTCTACAGAATGTGAGAAAAACATTCGATCGCCATGCTCTCCCAGCAAATGATCAGACAAACGAAGCTTGTAATCAATATAGGATCGTCTCTTAAAGGTGCTTAAGCCTTTTACCCGTTCCAGATTAATGGGGCTTGTGGCAAACGCTGAGAACTGATCAATCTCCCCCCGCACATTGTCACTGTATATCTGGGTATGTATCTTTCTGATTTCAGGGTGGTTCCGCTCATAACGGAAATAGGGATCTCCCCATAATCGTTCATTCACTTCGCACTCTTCTGCAGACATCTGATTCTTCTGCATATTTCGAAACAGATCCACCATGTAGCCGGCATATCCGTAAAAGAATTCATCGGATCCCTGACCGGTCAGAACTGCCTTTGCCGGTGATGTGCTCACCAGCTCAGACAAAAGATACGCTGCAACGTCATAGCTTTCCTTGACTGCAGACTCTGCATGATAGATTACATTCGGTATATTCTTCCAGATTTCTTTTTCTGTCACTCTGGTACTGTAATGAGTAGAATTCACATATTCACAAATAATCTTCTGGAATTGCTGCTCATTCAGATCACCGGAATCTATCTCTGCCGAAAAAGAATAATAACTGTTTAGCAGATATTTTCCAATGTAACAAGCCACAACCGAACTGTCCAAGCCACCGGAAATATAAAATCCGATGGGCACATCTGCAATCAGTCTTCTGGAAATGGCATTCTTCAATAATTCCCGAAGCTTCTCTGCATAGTACTCCTCGCCCTTATCCTCTTCCTCAGCACTGTAAATAACATCCCAGTATTCTATATTTCTTATTTCCTGTCCTGCCACTGCCTGAATCATATGGCCACATTCCAGAGAGTAAATTCCATCGAAAAAAGTATTGGGAGAAACCACACCGGGGAAATTCATCAGCTGATCCACAGCCTTCAGATTCAGTTTTCTGCTGGCACCGGGATACTCCAGGATTGCCTTAATCTCGGATGCAAACACCAGTTTATCATTAATCTGGCTGTAAAACAATGGACAAATCCCCACATGATCTCTCACCAAAAGTAACTGATTGATTTTCTCATCATACAAGGCAATGGCAAACTGACCATTCAGCATCTTCGGGAAATCCATTCCCTCCTCTTCATACAGATGAAGAATAACCTCCACATCGGTTTTCGTGCGGAACACATGTCCCTTCGCAATCAAATCATCCCGAAGCTCCTGAAAGTTAAAGATTTCTCCATTACATATCATGGATATCGTCTTGTCCTCGTTTTGAATAGGCTGCATACCTCCATCCAAATCCAGAAAGCTGAGGCGATTAAAGCCTAAGGTAATCTGCTTTAATTCCAAAGTCTGACTTCCATCCGGCCCACGATGGCGGATGGCACGAAGCATCCGTTCCACAATGTCCTTCTCTGGCTGTGTTTTCTTATTCAAACTATAAATTCCACAGATTCCACACATTTTAGTTCTCCTCTTCTATCCCGTAATATTCATACTGAGCCTGCTTTTCCGCCTCGTATGCTGCGATCTTTTCCTTCCAGATTTCACACAAATGCTCCTCATTCCGCCGATCCGGCAATCCCACATCCTCTGATAAGTATTTGCCCAGATAACCGGAAAGCTTTTCTGCTCCCGAAAGGTTCATGTGAAGTCCGGCATCATATGTATCCGTACTATAATCAATTCCAATCTCATCTGTGAGCTCCAGGAAATTAATATACTCCAAATTATGAGCTGCCGCATAGTCTTCTACCTGAGCCTCATATTCATCATACCAATACGGATAAAGACTGGGTGCCTTAATCAAAATAAGTCTGATTCCATTCTCTTCACAAAGCGCTGTCATCATATCAAGATATTTCCATGCATTGTCACCAAAACTGTAATCTGCCAGGACCTTTCCATCCGGCACATTTTCTGCAGGTTTCACATCCACACGCATATAGTACCCGTTATGGGTCACCTGTTTTTTTCGGAACATGTAGGTTACATCCGTTGCAGAAAGATCACTCCATCTGGTATGATATCGCAAAATAGGAAATACATAATCGAGGAAATGCTCTTCTTCTTTCATGGATGCCTGAATCGCTTTTATTTTGGAAGGCGACCACTTCATCCCCTCCAATGTCATACGGTTATAGGCCTCACTCTGGGACTCATTAAATTGCAGAGACTGTACATTAAAAATTACCACATCCGGCGTCTCATATCGAAGTGTGTCCTCCAGCATATAATAAGACTGCCAGATATACTGCTCCGCACTTCCTCTGATATAGCTGTTGATTCCGTAATCTTCCCACAATACGATGGGCGAGAAATTCTCGTAAACCTCACAGTCACCTACAAAGATCACATCAAAATCCTTCTCCTGCTGGTAGTACTCTTCGATGAAAGCACCTTCTACCACTCCATCTACATACTTGGGAACAAGCAGTCTCTGTAAAAGAAATAGACTTGTCACCACCACCAATGCGGACAGAATAAATTTTATACATGCTCGTTTTTTTAACTTTCCTTTCATATCCACCTGTTCCCTTAACCCATAATCTAAAACTGATTATAAATGAACTGACTGGCATCATATCCGATACCATAGGCTCCCATCAAAAGTATCACTAAAAACAAACCATACCATATGCAAACCCGCACCGGATATGCCTGCGCAGCAATTCTGTCTCTGACACTTCCCCGACGCTGGAGCAGACTAACTCCGAGAAGTACCATCACTCCCATTGCTAAAATCACATAATCCAAGGCTGTAAGTCCCAGATTCATCAAGGAACCATCCCACAGGATATGCCAGTTCCCAACAGTAAACATGGACGCCAGCATGCCAAAGGTAGTTGACAGAGCAGAATAACAGTCAAAAATATTCAGCACACACACCAGCAAAAAGGTACGTCCAATCTGAAACACTTTGTACCAGTTTTTTTCTTCAACCGGGAAACGATTGTGAAACTTTGCATAAAGAGGTTCCAGTTCCTCCGAAATCATCAATACTGCCCAGTTCAGCAATCCCCATACAATAAAATTCCAATTGGCACCATGCCAGATTCCTGTTGCAAACCAAACCACGAAAGAAGACAGGTACAACGGAAGACGCCGTCCCACCACCTTGCCAAAATGTTTTGCAGAAAACTTAGAAAATTTCTGCATCGCCTTACAGGTAGATACCGGATAAAAGAGATAATCTCTAAACCAACTACACATGGTAATATGCCAACGACGCCAGTATTCTTTCAATGATTTTGAGAAATATGGCCGGTTAAAGTTCTCCTGCACTGTAATTCCCATAGTCTCGGCAATACCAATGGTAATATCGATTCCTCCGGTAAAATCTGCGTACAGTTCCAAAGTATAGAACAACATACCCACAAATATGTACGCACCATTATATGTCGCTGTATCCTTGATTATCGTATTCACAGCCACAAGAATCCGATCTGCAATTACCATCTTTTTGAAATAACCCCAGAGAATTCGCTGCAGACCATAGCAGACTTTTTTGCTGTCAAAAGCATGCTCCTCATAGAGTGTCTTGCTCAAATCCGAAAAACGGCTGATTGGTCCCTGGATCAGCTGCGGGAAAAACGACACAAACAAAGCAAATTTGAATACATTTTTCTCGGCCGGATATGCCCCACGATATACATCGATGAGATATCCCACCGCCTGAAACGTATAAAAAGAGATTCCCAGCGGCAATGCCAGCGTAAGGTAAGAAAGCTGTCTGGTCTGATGGAACATGGACAGCACACCATTTACGTTGTCAATCATAAAATTAGAATACTTCACCACCGCAAGGATGCCGATATTCAAAATAATGCAGGCTGCGACCCATCTCATACGGATCTTTTTCTGCTTATCCTTATAATTCTTTTTTTCTTCTTTTGATAACTCCGCCTTATGTTCTTTTATGTATTTGCTTTGATTATTTGCATTCGATTCTATCTTACGTGCCGTCAGATAAGTAGTCAGCGTAGTCACCAGAATATAGATTAAATATTCCGGTCCGGCTATAAAATAAAAAACATAGCTGGCCACTAATAAAAGTGGCCACTGACATTTCTTGGGAATAAGATAATAAACTACAAATAAGATTAAAATAAAGCCTAAGAACTCATATGATGTAAAGAGCATACTCTAATTCCTTAATTTCATCTAAATTAATTCAAAACAGGGGAATCGTACTCAATAGATGCGATATCCTCACCATTCAGAATGAAACACAGTTTTGTACCATTATTTTCATAGGTAATGCTTTTATCTGTTTCCTGATAATCAGAGCCGTAAGCGGCAATAATATCATCCTTTGTCATGGACAAATCGATTCCCTCAGGAGTTGACACACTGTCATCCTTTAAAATAATGGATGCAATCAAATCCTGTTCTCCATCCGGATAAGTCTCAATCTGGAAACCGGAATAGGTATAAATCTTAGCAATTCCCTGTGCGGCACAGCTGGGCTGCTCAAAATAGCTGTCCGGCTCTCCTAATGCATCCACGATACTACTCATATCCATGTCTACAGCAATTTCAACACCATTGCTTTCAAACACAAAGCCTGAAGCGATCTCTGCATCTGCCTCTGCATCATCTGCCACTGCGTCATCTGCTGCTGTATTCTCTGTAGAAGTCTCCACACTGCTATCCGTGACATTGCTGTCTGCCTGGGTAGCACCATCAGACCCACAACCAGCCAGCATACACATACCTAATACACATACACATGCAAGCGTATTTTTTACTCCTCTGTACTTCATCTTTTCCTACCTTTCTTCCCGATACCGTCAACAATTAGTCCTCGTCCATCAGACTGCTGATTAACTCGCACAGTGCATCCAGCGAATTAAAGTTTTCCGGAACAATCTTGTCCGCTGAAATCACCACATCAAACTCATCGTTAATGTCTGATATCAGTGTGACAATGTCAAAAGAATCCAGCACCTTGCCGTCAACCAGTTCGGTACAGTTCTCAAAGTCCTCATCCGGATGTAATCCCTCTAAAATCTCTAATAATGTGCTTCTAATTTCTTCCATTTTTTTTCTCTCCCTTGTACATATTTTTTAATAAAACGCGATTGATTTTTCCATTCGCGGTGAATGGCATTTCTTCTAACTGTTCCACATGATTCGGTATCATGTAACGAGGAAGCATGCTTTTCAGCTTCGTAACCAATTCCCTAGATGTAATATTACCTACATAGTACAATACAATCTTGCCCTTTTCTCCATCATAAACACAGCAACAAAGCTTAATTTCCTCAATTGTATTCACATTAGCCTCTATCTCACCAAGCTCAATTCGATGTCCCATGTGCTTAATCTGGTAATCCTTTCTGGACACAAACACAAGCTCACCATACTCATTATACTTTCCAATATCACCTGTCCGGTAAATAATTTCCGGATATGCCGTATTTAAAGGATTCTGTACAAAAGCCTCGGATGTTTTCTGTGGGTTGTTGTAATATCCCAGAGTAACTGCGGTTCCACGGATACAGATTTCTCCCTCATTTGCCAGCTTATTCTCCTCATCCAATAGCAGAATCTCTGTATTTTGAAATGGTCTTCCGATGGGAATCGGCTCATTCTCCTGCAATTCCCGTTCCAAGCGGTAATAACAGCACATACCGGTACCCTCGGTAGGACCGTACAGATTCACAAAGGATGCCTCCGGCAATGCCTCTCTCCAGATTCGGTACTGCTTAATCGGAAATACTTCACTTCCAAACGCAATGGTCTTCAGATATTCCGGTTTGACCATCTGGAAGGTTCCAAAGGCCGATATCATGGTCAATGCTGACACAACCCAGCATATGGTATTTACCTTATGTTCATTTAAAAACTCTACCAGCTTAGCCGGGAACATAAATAAACTCTTTGGCACAATATAGGTGGTAGCGCCAAACTTCAGAGTCGGATAGATTTCCTTTAAGCACGCATCAAAATACAACGGGGTCTGATTTGCAAATACAGTATCCTCATTAAACTGCAGAACCTCGGACAACTGCTCAATATAGTCAATGACTGACCGATGACAGGCTACAACCCCCTTGGGTACTCCGGTAGAACCAGAAGTGAATACAATGTATATCGGATCTATATCCAGAGCATTTTTTCTGATTACGTCCAATGCCTTTGCATCCTCCGGTGTTTTGATAATTTCATCATACAGGCAAATCTCACCCTGATAATGGAAGGTCTCTGCTTTTTTCTTTGTATTTTCGTCACATATAATCAGTTCTGCCTTACAATTCTCCAGAATCAAATCAATTCTGCTCTGAGGCATTTCCTCATCAATGGGCACATAAAAGCATCCTGACGTAATAACACCTAAAAACGCAATGATAGTTTTGGGATGTTTCTCCATAAAAACCACCACCGGTTTTCTGTATAGCCCCTTCTCATGAATATACGTACCAATGGAATGACTCTGCTCATAAACCTGCGCAAAAGTATAGCCTTCCTTTTCGTTGGCATATGCCACTTTATCCGGCACCCTTTTCACAATCGCATCCAAATAGGACAAAACATTATTTTCCATGTTAATCTCCAGCTTTCTGTATTAGTTTCTTACCTCGTGATCAGTTGATGATACTCCTCTTTCAACGTACCGCATAACTCCACGGAACATTTTGCCAAAACCTGCATTGCATCCAGATATCCTGCCCCGATTTGTTCATCTCTTCTTATCATGGAAAGCTCGGTACAGCCCAAAACAATTACCTGAGCCCCCTTTTGCCGCAATTCCTCCGACACCCGTTGAAACCGGTCCATTTCAGCAGGTTTTGTGGCCTTCACATTCTGATAAATCAGATGCATCACATCTTTCTGCCCATGTTCTTCCGGCAGAATCACTTCGATATTTCTAGCCTGCAGCGACTTTTGAAACAAACCGCTCTGTACGGTTCCATCTGTGGCCATAAGTCCCACTCTTTTAACATTTTGTATTTCTAAATAATTCGTGGTCTCTTCAATGATATTGATGATGGGTGCCGGAATCTCCCTAGACAACTCATCATAAAAATAACTGGCAGTAATACAGGGAATGGCAATTACTTCTGCACCATAATCCACCAGATGTTTTCCCACTTCCACCATGGGAACTTTTGGATTCTCGCTGCTATGCCCCACAATATAACTGGTTCTATCGGGGATAGACGGACAATTATGTATCATCATCTCAATATGTTCCTGGTCCGTATCCGCCTTTGTCATTTCAATCACCATCTGCATGAAAAAAGCCGTTGCCATAGGCCCCAGGCCGCCAATCACACCCAATGTATGCATTCTAAACACCTTCCTATAATCAAACCAAACAGACTTTATTGTATCGTAGGATATGCGGACGGATCATAGGCATGGCTTCCGTTATGTGTATTGGAATATGCCATAATCTCTTCATCCGAACAATAGAAGAATGTCTTTCCATCTACTCTTCTGGTGCAATCGAAGTGATACCAGCCCTCTCCCAAATCAATCAGATTCCAATAATGGGTTCGCCGTGGATTAGAAAAACCAATATCCATATTATTAATTCCTGCTCTGGTCAATAAGCACTTTGATGTGGATGCATACACAAAACAATCACCCTTCTGGTAAAACAGTCCACGATAAGCTCCCTGTACCCAGTTTGTTTTGGGTGTCCCATCCGACCAACCCACATGACTGTTTACCCAGTTAAATATCGCTTTTGCTTTATCATACTGGCTCATTTCCGGAGTTGTAATCTGTGCCAGTACCTCATCAGCCTTCGCATTAACAATTTCCTCCGTGGCAGTTTCCACCCCTGCAGGTTTCACATGAACCTTGGTGGATTCTTCCGTCACATTTCCCGCTGCATCCTTGGCAATATATGTAACATTATAATCTCCCACCTTGTTCAGATCCACTTCACTGCTATCGATTGTAAGCTGCACATTCTCATCATAGTCATCCGTTACCGTTACATTCTTCTTATAGGATATGCTGCCACCCACAGCAACAGACAATTCCTTTACTCCCTCTATAACCGGAGGTTCCGTGTCTTCCAACACATCCATCACCGTACAGACCTTAACCGTATTTCCACCCTCATCTGTCACATACAATGAAACCGCCTGCTTTCCGGCAGCTGAAAAATCCGGCGTTTCCACGAACTCTGCCATCGTTGCTGTCACATCTTCGACTGTCTCAATAAAATCATCCGGCTCCAATACCTCGTCCTTGAAGGTCTGTGCTTCCTTTGCCTCCACAACAGGTGCGATTGTATCCGTCACATGAAGCAAGGATGTATATTCTTTCCCGGAAATGGTGATTCCAATCTCATAATCAGCCACCGTGTTCAGATTCAGTTCATCCTCCCAGGGCTCTGAGAAATCGGCCTCCACATACCCATGTGTCAAAAACTCTGACAGTGCCGGAAAGTTTGCTCCCGCCTCAATTGTAATCTCATCCACGACGCCTGGTCGGATAACCAGATACATCACAGCGGCAACCAGAACTATCAGCACAGACTGAGCAAATCTGCTTTTCCCAGCAGAATGCTCTTTCCGATATCGTTTTATCTTTACATTCGACTTGCTCTTTTTCTGTTTTTTTAATGAATTCTCGTCCGGTTTCGCGCCTGACTGATGTTTCTTTCTATCACGCTTTTCCCGTTCACTCTGTTCTCTTTTCTGACGCTTTGCCCTTTTTTTCTTTTTCCGGTCAATGCAGTCATGCATCTCTATTTTTTTATCAATCATATCTATCCCTTTTCATTTGAATAAATCTGACAAAATATCTTATAGAGGATATCATCATTTACTATTCTTGTCAAGGGATGCGCTCCCCATGATCACTGGATAAAAACGCCGAAACAGGGCGTTGAAACAGGGCGTTTTTAGCCCTCTATCATATATATTAAGACATATTTTTCCACATGTTTTTTATGCAAAACAAAAAAACCGGAACAAACCGTTCCGGTAAATATTCGGGGAGTACCTCGTGACTCCTAAGAGCCACGAGGCATGAGTTATGAAAAATTATATTTGCCTTGCAGCAAATACAATTATTTTATACTATATACCCGAGAAAAAGTCAAGCACATTTTTTAATCTTAATAATTTCTTCATTATTCTCCGGCTTGACAGGTAATCAGCCATGGTGCTGGCTGATTATTGAATGTATTTTTACTGGTCAGTTTGGAAACAGAAACCTGGATAATCTCCGGATCCTTGATTCCCAGACTCTTACACAGCGCCGGCATAGAAGCTGCCACCACAAAATCCAGCGTATAGATGACAAAATCCATGTTCGGGTTCAAAGAAAGCAGACATTTCATCTCCTGCTCCATGCTGGCTGATGCCACCAACATGGTTACATCCGGAACCGGAAGTCCCTTCATGGTCTCGGCATCCACATGATCAATAATTTCCACATTATTCAGTCCGAACTGCCCCACATTATCCTCTAACGTCTCACGATCAGAGGAATTATACTCTACGGCGATTACGGTTCCCTCACCATCGGAAATCGCTGCCTCTACGGCAATGGATTCTCCGGAGATAACACAAATATTCTTTCCTTCATTAATCTGCATCTTTGACAGGATAATCGAACGAATTTCAGAGCCCACATAACGAACCGAGCCATAGGCAAAAGCACGGTTGTCCATTCCAAACTTTAAGGTACTTCGGGCATGCTCATTTAAAATCAGCATACCTGCCGAGGCATTGATGCCCCGATCAATCATGTCAGCCACCTTGCTCTGCTTTATGGGTCCTGCAGGCTCACTGCCTTCGTTGTATACTACTGTACAGTCTCCCAATCCGGCATTGTACATCCGATAGAAAATATCTGCATGTCCCGCCTCAGTGAACACCAGAACACTGTGGTGGGCTTCCACCGCAGGAATGAGATTCTTATTCTTGCGGGTAATGTCCAAAATCTTTACATGTTCTAAATCAAGCTCTGTATTCTCCGAAAAATACTGCAGCCATGATAGTACATGTGTGTTGCTAAAAATACGATTCTCCATATGTAACTCACCCTCCTGATACTATCTTCTCTGCTAAACATTTTACCACAATCCCTATTCAGAAACAATGTGAATCGTTATGAGGATTCATGATTTTACGGCAGCACCTGAATCACGTCATCCAGAATATAATGAAACGTTGGCGACGAAGACTTCTCATTTTCCACATACTCAGTACTCAAATCAATCCGGTCGGTCTCATCAAAGGGATTCGTTCCGGTATAATCTCCATAGAAAACATGAACCTCCCTATGCTCAAAACCGGTGACAATTTCCTCCACTTTCTGTGTGGTTCCCTTTGCCACAACTGCCTCATTGATATCCAGAATTCGAACCCATCCCTTGTCGATACCAGCAAAAGTATCCTGACCAAAGGTAGAAGCATCCACCTGTTCTTCAATGGTTTTCCCCTCCAATACAGCCCCTACAGACTGCTCAAAATAATAGGAATAGTCCACCGAACAGCTAACCAGTGATCTGGTGGGTGCCACATTCAGCATACTCTGATTGTAGCCCACATGATACACAGGGATCTCACCATCTGCATTTTCACATGCCACAGCAGGTCCGGTGGTATCCGAGTGCTGGGAAATCATAACGCATCCCTCATCAATCAGTTCCTGCGCCACTTTTTTTTCCAGCGTATAGCTGGACCAGGTATCCGTGTACTTTACCAGCATGGTCGCCTCAGGCACCACCGATCTAACCCCCAGAAAAAATGCCGTATATCCGGAAATCACCTCCGCATAAGGAAACGCAGCCACATACCCGACTTTCGCCTGTTCAGGTGCAATCACGCCCTCGTCAATCATCTCCTGCATCTTCATGCCTGCAATCACACCGCAGATATACCGTCCCTGATAAATCGTTCCCATGCAATTATGATAGTTGTCAAGTACCAAATCCATATTCGCATTGTCCCCGGTGGGAACACAGAACTGGATATCTGGATTCTGAGCAGCAACCTCCTTTACAATGGGTCCATACCCATAGCTTGGCGCAATGATATAATCACATTTCTCATCCACCAATTCCAATAACGGCTGCTCCACATTTTCCTCTATAACATTATATTTGACCACACACTCCACCTGATCGCCGTACATTTCACTGACATGCTCCGCCGCCTTAATAAAATTGTCCGTGTAGGGAGTCATCTCATCACCAACAAAGATAAATCCCACCTTAATGTGCCTCTCTTCTGTTTTCAGTGTGGAATTAAGAAATACTGCCCCCAAAACCAATACCAGAGAGGTAACAACGCACACAAAATAAACTTTTTTCATTTCTTTCAACGCTACTTCTCCTCCTTTGATTTTGCATACAAGGTCTCTACATCGAACTCTCTATCGTCAATGAGCGAAAGCAGTATCTTTGTAAGGTTCGGATCAAACTGGGTTCCACTGCAGCGCTTTAGCTCTTCTATCACATAGTCCAGATCTAATTGTTTTCGATAAACACGATTTGCCGTCATGGCATCAAATGCATCTGCAATGCCAATGATTCGTGCTTCTATGGGGATTTCCTCCCCCTTCAATCCTGCGCAATATCCCTTTCCATCATATCGTTCATGATGATATAAAGCACCAACATTCACATTTTCAATCAAGCTGAAATCCTTTAAGATCTCGCCGCCACGCACCACATGACTTTTCATGATTTCATATTCTTCATCCGTTAATTTTGCCGGCTTATTCAATATAGCATCTGGTATTCCGATTTTTCCAATGTCATGAAGCAATGCCATCTGACGAAGATTTTCACATTGCTTCTCATCAAATCCGTATCGCTTTGCAATAGCCACCGAATATTGAGAGACACGGAATGAATGCTCACTGGTGTTAGTATCCTTGGCATCCACCGTTCTTGCGATAGAAAGGATGGTCTCATTTCCCATCTCGAGCTGTTTCTTCGCATACTCTAATTCCAGTTTTTGCTTTAATACCGTCTTCTGAACCTGTGAGCGGGTAACAAACCATGTAATCCAAACAATCACCAGTGCCGCAATCACGATAACATACACTTTAAACCACCATCTCTGATACATTTCAATTTCCTTGACAATGGTGTAGCTGCTGGTTTCCAGCACATTACCACCCCTACCGTCCAGAACAGATATTTTCAAAGTATAATTTCCCGGTTCCAAATTAGAGTAGGAGATCGTGTCCAGTGCACTTAAAGGCATGGTATGTGTACCGGATTTATCGCCCTCCAACGTAAAACTGATGTAGGGATCATTCAGCGAATAGTTCAAAATCTCCGGTTCAAATTCCACCATCTGCACATCCGAACCGAGAATTAACGGTTCCGTACGTTTGATTTCACACGCCACTCCATCCACCTTTGCGTAATTCAAAATCATTCGGTAAGACTTTGCAGATATATCGTACGCATCCATATTCACCTTCACAACACCTCTATCACAGCAAAGATACAAATCGCCATTTTCCAGATAATTCCACGAGTTGGCGGTTAGGGACGAGAGCAATCCTCTCCTGGCATTTAACAGTTCATAATCCCCTTCCTGATTCTCAATCAGTTCCTCTACATTTGCCACATAGATTCCAGCACTGCCTAAAATCCACACTGCGCCATCGCTGCCACAGACAATATCATAATTATTGCTGTAGGGGAACTTATTCAGCGCACTTACCGTACCATCATCTGCCAGATAACATAACCCATTGCTTGTCACCACAAATATTCCATTGGTGATCTCATCATAAACCATTCGCATAATCACACCGGAAGAGAGACCATCTTCCCTGTCTATGACCTTTCTCACCATTCCATCTTTTATGATAGCAATACCTCCGCCATCTGACCCTGCATAAATACTGCCATCATGCTCCAACAAGCAGAGCGACTTAATGTTCATCAGACCGTCAGCTCCGGTCAGAGTCTGCTCCACACGATTGTCCCTGATAAATGCGATTCCTTCATCTCCTGCTACGACTATGCTTCCGTCCTGCGCTTCCATGATATTACGAAAACGTTTTCCGGGCATGCCATCTGTTTCAGAAATATTTATGATTTCATAAATATCTCCGGCAATGCTGATTTTAAATACACCCGCACCTGCCGTGGCAATCCAGAGATTTCCTTTGGAATCAGGTGTAATGTGACGAATCCGGATGGTATCCAGACAATCGGAAATCTCATTAGTAACGGTTTGCTTCTGATCCTCGTCAATCATAATCAGTCCATCATCTGTGCCACAAAACAATAACCCATTCCATCTGGTTACAGTATTCACCACATGTTCTTCAAGCTGAACCTCAGGAAACACTTCGGCAAAAGCAGATTTACATAATTTCAATAATCCCAGTCGCGAAGAGGCAAACCAGAGATTCCCCTGATAATCCACAATCATATGATCGATGGAGCTGGTAAAATGATTCATATTAATCTGACAAAATTCTCCATCTGATTTCAGGTAACCGGCTCCGATATCCGAACAAACGAATATTTCCCCTTCTTCCGTTTCATAAAAGGAGTTTATATTCTGTAATCCTTCACAACATATATCCTCTCCTCTTTTCACCGCCCCCTCCACGGAAAAGGTGAGTACAAGATTTTGATCCGTTCCTAAATACAATGTTCCGTTTTGTGTAAAAAAAGCAGACCTTACACGATGGTCGCTTATATTCTGAATGGGATTATCAGAAATGCTCCCATTATGAATAAAATATGGTTCTCCATTGTCTGTTATCGCAACTACATTTCCATTTCCATCTGCAGTCAAACAGGTCACATTTTTGATCTGCTCAAATACCTTTTGAACTTTAACTCCACCACTCAAGGTTACAAGAGCTAATCCGTCTGCGCTACCGATATAGTAATTTCCATTGCTGTCACACACCACACTTCGAACCACATTGGAGGGCAATCCATCCTCTTCATCCACCACATTCATCACATGACTGCCAATCATTATGGTAAAACCAGTGTCATTGGTCCCGATCCACAATCGTCCTTCCTCATCTACATACAGGGCATTCACATTTTTAATGGAATCAATATCATTGTAGTGTTTAAACTTAATTCCATCATAACTATATAATCCGGCGTAGGTACCAATCCAGATCCGTCCATCCTTCGTCTGCACAATGTCATTGGCCTCCCCTGCCAAAAGTCCCTCTTCACTGCCATAGGTGGTCTGGGTGTATGTATTATAGTCCTCAGCCATACTCTTTTCGTTGCTTTTCTGCGCATATACCGGCGCAGAGTAAAGACAGGTTCCAAAACCAACGGCTATCGCCAGCATAAGTGCCACATGATGTTTCATCATTCTTTTTTTATGTTTTGCACTTTTATTTTTTTTCGTGAAATAGCGATATCCTTTTATAATCACATATATTCCATAAGCGCATACAAGCTTATCCAAAAACTCAATATAAAACTGCCCAATTATGCAGGCTATTCTACTAGGTATCCCCCCATTCACACACATATGTATCATCTGATCTCCCCAAAGATTACCAATCTCCCCGTCATACAGGAAAAGATTGATTGGAATCGCCGCAATGGTACACAGCAGGGATAATCCCATACCAAGTGTCATTACCTGAAATAAAGTCTCAAATACTTTTTTCTTAGCGGCAACACCGGTTACCACACCAATCAATGCCCCCACAACGCAATAAATGGTTTGCTGTTCGACAAATATTCCATAGATAACGTTGCTGGTCATACCCACGATCCCACCGCAGACCGGTCCAGATGCATAGGCCATGAGTAAGGTACCAAAACTGTCAAGCCAAACAGGAAGGCTGAGTTTCGTAGCCAGGATTCTACCAAATAGATTGACCATCACAGCTAACACTGTGATGATTGCCACCACATATCCTTTTTTATCTTTCAATGTATTTTCTCCTCCGACTAATAGCTCAAACCCATGCTCCCGTTTTGCGCATTATCTGTTTTATGATACCAATAATTAGTGATTTTGCCAACTTGCCAAACAGGTAGTTTTCATACACAAAGAAGGGCTATACATTTTAAGTATACCCCTTCCCGCCATAATTGTTACTGCTCGGTTGCATCGAAGTACACGAAGAAGGTATCTCCCTCTGTGTCATCATCAAACTCCTCCAGATAAGAAATAGAGTACTCATCTCCGCTGTCTTCCGGTACTTCAAATACCAAAAGACCGGTTCTGGACTCCTTGTGCTTTAATTCGTAAATCTCAGGCAACTGCGCATCACTTACTGCGTCCTCGTAATAGGTAATCGGCAAATCAAAATCATCATCACCTTCGCCACCCCACTGTACCTGAAAATCAGTATCATACATCTCAATGGTATCACCACTGGTATTCTTTACCGTCACATCAGCCACCAGCAGCTTGTAGCCCTCTGTCGGCTCATAGCCCTCATACTCTGAACAGATATATGCGCTGTTCACAACATAGTCAAAGAAATAGGTGTGCATCACATCACCAAGCTCACCCTCTCCATATCCATCCTCAGCATAAACCCCGCTTTTGTTGTCTGCGGAGCTGCCTATTGCACCGCAACCAACCAAACTGAACATTAATGTCATTCCCAGTAAAATACTAAAAACCTTTTTCATACTTCTTTTCCTCTCTTCTTTTGATTTTGTAATGTGCACGAAATCAGCACAGACATCAACAAGTGTTGCACACAATCTTCTCTCCGTCAAGTAAATTTTTCCAATTCGTAACTGTTCAGTGCCTTCCAGTTACGAGCGCAAATCCATGCTAAACTTGCTTCGCAAATGGATTTGCGCTTGCCAAAATAACAAAAGCTTAATCCAAATCAGACTGCTTCCAAAGCCTGAGCCAGATCTGCGATTAGATCTTCTTTATCCTCCAAACCGCAGGAAATACGAATCAGCCCAGCCGGTACACCAGCCTCCTCCAGTTGTTTTTCGTTCATCTGACGATGGGTAGAGGTAGCCGGGTTCAAACAACAGGTTCTGGCATCTGCCACATGGGTCTCAATAGCAGCCAGTTTCAACTGCTTCATGAACTTCTCCGCTGCTTCCCTTCCACCTTCCAGTTCAAAGGAAACCACACCACATCCGCCATTGGGCAGATACTTTTGTGCGATCTGATAATAAGGGTCACTCTTAAGCCCCGGATAATTAACCTTGGTGACCTTTGGCTGAGCCTCTAAAAACTCTGCTACCGCCTGGCCATTCTCCACGTGACGGGGCATGCGCACATGCAGGGACTCCAGTCCAAGATTTAAGATAAATGCATTCTGAGGAGACTGGATACATCCGAAGTCACGCATCAGCTGAGCGGTACACTTTGTAATAAAAGCACCTTCCTTGCCGAATTTATCTGCATAAGTAACGCCATGATAAGACTCGTCCGGCGTGCAAAGTCCCGGATACTTCTTTGCATGAGCCATCCAGTCAAACTTTCCACCATCTACGATGGCTCCACCCACTGCTGCTCCATGTCCATCCATGTATTTTGTGGTGGAATGGGTCACGATATCCGCTCCCCACTCAATGGGACGGCAATTCACCGGAGTAGGGAAGGTATTGTCCACGATAAGTGGAACTCCATGTGCATGTGCTGCCTTGGCAAATTTCTCGATATCCAAAACAGTCAAAGCCGGGTTCGCAATGGTCTCACCAAACACAGCTCTGGTATTCTCCTGAAATGCAGCGTTCAGCTCATCTTCACTGCAATCCGGGGACACAAAGGTCACCTCAATGCCCATCTTTGCCATGGTTACGGAAATCAGATTGAAGGTTCCGCCGTAAATAGAGGAAGAAGCCACAATATGACTGCCGCACTCACAGATATTAAACAGAGCGAAGAAATTTGCTGCCTGTCCGGAGGAAGTAAGCATTGCTGCCGTTCCACCCTCCAATGCTGCAATCTTTGCCGCCACATAATCGTTGGTGGGATTCTGCAGTCTGGTGTAGAAATAGCCCTCTGCCTCTAAGTCAAAGAGCTTTCCCATATCCTCGCTGGTGTCATACTTAAATGTAGTAGACTGAATAATCGGAATCTGTCTGGGTTCCCCGTTTCCCGGTGTATAACCGGCCTGTACACATTTTGTATTAATCTTGTAATCCTGCATATTTCTCTCCTTTATCATGGATTCTCTTACTGTTCAGTAACTTAAATCATTTCCGGGCAATGATACACACACCATAGGGCTTTAGGTGATATGCGCCGGAAACAGCCTCTCCGGTCAACAGTTCTGTGCCAGATACTGCCTCGATTTCCACCGGCTGCTGGGAGCAGTTCAGATAGAAATCAAACATCTGTCCATCCGCTTCTCTGGTGTGATGCTCCACGCCCTCCGGAAGATGATAGGTGGGAATCTGTGCCTTTTCCAAGAGCTGTCCCAGAAGACGGATCATGGTCTCATCATCCAGCCGTGCTGCCACATAGTAGGCACTGCCGGAGCCGGTATCCTTCACCGTCACTGCAGGCATGCCTCCATAGTAATCCTGTTCATAGGTTGCCAACGTCTTTGCATCCAGAAGACGAAGCATTTCCGCATAATCCCGCACCTGCCCCTTGCTGCCGTCGGTAAAGCACACTTCGTTGCAGTCCGTAGGATACAAACTATCGATTTCCTCGCTGATCACACCGAACAGCTCCGTCAGTCCATCTCCCGGAAAACCACCCAGGAAATTTAACTGATTTTCATCCACGTATCCGGTGACGTAGGTTGCCAAAAGCTGTCCTCCACGTTTCACAAATGCCTTTAAGGAATCTGCCACGCCGGTTCTTAACATATACAGCATAGGAGCCACCACCACATCATAACCATCCAGCGGATCATCCGAAGGAATCACATCCACATCCACGCCGAAATGCATCAGATATTTATAAAATTTGATACAGGTCTCCGGGTATTTTTTCGTCTCCTGGGACAATCCTCTCATGGCATCGATGGACCACATATTGTCCCAGTCAAACAAAAGTGCCACTTTGGATTTTACCAAGGTACCCCTGAGATCGGACAATTTGGCTAAATCTGCACCCACTTCTGCCACCTCTCGGAAAATGCGGGTATCAGACCGTCCCAGATGATCCAGCACGGCACCATGATACTGTTCAAAGGAACCACGGCCCTTCCGCCACTGAAAATACTGCACCGTATCAGACCCAAGGGCCACCGCCTGCAAAGATGCCAGCCGATGCACACCCGGACGTTTCATTTTATTGCAATCATGCCAGTTTACCAGACCCGGAGCACTCTCCATCAGCATAAACGGCTTGTCCTTCTTCATGGAACGCATCACTGCATGATCAAAAGCATTTTCCCCCATGGTATCCGCAAAGGTCTCCCAATCGTTGTGAAAAGCGGGATAGGAATCCCAGGAAACCACATCCAGTTCCTTGCTCATCACCCGGTAATCCAGTCCCGGATACAGCTTCATGTAGTTGGTGGTCACCGGAATCTGTGGAGACCGCTGCTTAAGAATATCGATTTCTGATTTCATGTAATCAGTCATACTCCAGGTGGTAAAGCGTTTCCACTCCAACGTAAGCCCCATATTGCTGCATTCTCCGTTGCTGTAGGGCGGCTCAATCTGGGAGAAGTCATTGTAGGTATGACTCCAGAACGCCGTCCACCATGCATGGTTCAGCTTGTCTATGTCATGATCAAACTTCTCCGCCAGGTAATTCTGAAAACGTTTTACACAGTGCGGACAGAAACACTCCCCCCCAAACTCGTTGGAAATGTGCCACATCACCAGACCTGGATGATCCCCCACGGCATCAATGAGCTTATTTAAAATGATCGATACTTTTTCCCGATAAACAGGTGCGCTCATGCAGTGATTGTGACGTACCCCGTGATGGTAACGGACACCGTAACTATCCACCCTCATAGCCTCCGGGTATTTTTGATCCAGCCATGCCGGTCTGGCACCGGACGGTGTCGCTAAAACAGTATGTATGCCATTCTCATAAAGGCGATCCATAATCTCCTTTAACCATTCAAAATGAAACTCCCCTTCCTTCGGCTCATAAGCACTCCAGGAAAACACACCCAATGTGGCGCTGGTCATGCCAGCCTCTTTCATCAGGCGGACATCCTCTTCTAAAATGTCCGGCCGATCCAGCCACTGCTCCGGGTTGTAATCTCCCCCATGCATAATTCCGCTAATCTGCGGAAATAAAATCTTTCGTTCCATACCCTTCTCCTTTTTATAATATACTGGTAAATGACGCATCTGTTCAGAACCATTGGAAAATATTTGTTGCCCTGGGTCTGAGCATTTATCATACTCACTAATCATACTTCTACCAGCTGTTTTTCGCAAGAGGAAACCGAAAAAAGCATCGATGACCCTCGCACGGGGCATGAGTGGATTTTTTCTTCTCTTATTCATTTCCCAAACAGAAGGATATACCCTGAAACTTGTTCCATGATCCATGAATTATCAGTTCGCACATTGAGTTTTTCCAATATTTCCGATATAATAATAAGATGTAGGTAACTGTTCCGAACAGGCCGAATCACTTGCTGATGAGGCCGTAAGAACATGATTTCCAAAACATCATACAAAATATGGGGAATTATCAATGATTACTTTAAATGATTATTTATACAACGGAGACACCGTACTAAAGATTTTACACAGATATGAAGAAGATCTGCATCAGCACGTGAAGGTGACCAACAACCAGATTGATCTGATGCACTGCAATTTTCTGCTTCAGATTTCTGAGCTGCTGCAGCACAACGATTTCCTGACTTCCCAGTCCCAAAGGATTCGGGAATTTTATAAATATATGGCCAACGAGTATCCGTTTCTGGCCTTTACCTTTAAGGGGCGCATCAAGTCCCTGATTCGTGCGGAAGAAAAATTCAACGGATATATCGTCGAATATATCTATGACTATTATACGGAGCAGGGAAATTTTCCCACTCTGACGGAACTTAAGAACCGTTTGAACTGTTTCCGTGATCTGATTGCCTATCGAATTGTCATCTCCCTGCCCAAGTGCCATTTGAAGCCGGATCAGGACCGGCGCACTCAGGAGCTGGTGTATCTCTATCAGATTGCAAACAGTCTGCCCTCTTTTCTGGAGGAACGTGGCTTTACCGCAGAGATTTCTAATCTTACAGAACAGCACAAATCCCCCCTTTTACATGAGGATGTAGCTCCCTATTACCGGGATTACATCACTGATGCCAGTGCCAACGGCTACCAATCTCTGCATATTACCCTGTACGATAATCTGGCGCGATGCTACATCGAAGTACAGCTTCGCACCAAGGATATGGATGATTATGCGGAAATCGGTCCCGCCAATCATCTGGGCTATGAAAAACAGCAGGAAAGTGCACGAATCCGCCGCTCTGCCATTCCCCAGGGCGAGTGCATCTATTTCGATGAGGCGTACCAGCGGGGGCTTATGCTGCAGCAGCTGGATCTGTCCAAACTGGACGTAAACATGTTTACTGCCGTGGACAATTCTCTCATCAATGACGGCTGTGGTCTGTTTCGTGGAAGACAGATTCTTCCTTTCGAGCATTTGTCACGATTCCAGAATGATAGGATTGACTAGTCGCTTCCCAGATAGGAAGAACTATCATAAACACGCAATTCCTATTTCTACTAAAATTAATAGCTGACTATTCCGTACTTCATAGGATATAAGTGCTCAATAGAGAACCACTCCCTATTGAGCATTTACTTTTCCATGGATATCTATTGTTTACTTTCCATAACCTACCTTACCCATGCTCCATTGGAATTCAGGTTACATCCGTCAATGACGGTATCATGTGCCATCACACCGGAATCATACAGGTAATACCAATCCTCGCCCTGCTGTAACCAGCCGATCTGCATGGCGCCGGACTCATTCATGAAATACCATGCGTTTCCATCACTTACCCAACCGACTGCCATTGCTCCTGATGGTTTCAGATAATACCAGATATTTCCCTCCTGCAGCCAACCGGTCTTCATGATTCCATCCTCATTCATGTAGTACCAATCACTTCCGTCAAAGGTCCAGCCTGTAGACATCCAGCCAGATGCATCGAAGTAGTACCATACGCCATCCACAGACTGCCAACCGATTACTATTGCTCCCTTATCGTTCAGATAGTACCAGTTGCCCTGTTCCTCTAACCACTGACTGGTAAGAGGACTGTTGTTCCTGTAATAATACTTTGTGCCATCCTCTGCGGTGTACCAGCCATTTCAGCTGGGTATTTTTGCTCACATCCAAACTTTTCAGCTTATTCTCCCAGCAGGACAGATATGTCAGCTTCGTATTTTGGCTCACATCCAACGTCGTTATCTAATTTGCATAACAGTCCAGATTGGTCAGTTCTGTGTTTTTGCTCACGTTCAGTTCCGTTAACTCATTTGCATAACAGTCAAGAATCGTCAGCTTCGTATTTTTACTCACGTCCAAACTGGTAATCTGATTATAACCACAGTTTAGTTTCGTTAAATTGGTGAAATATTCCACACCTTTTACACTTGTGATATATCCATTCGAATATGTGAGAGCCGATACGTCAATCTCCGTCACATCATCCATTTCCTCCTTATTTAGATAATACGCCATACATTACTTTGCAACATTACAGGTCTTTCACCAATGCTTCCACTTCTTCCCGGGCATCCAGAAAGATTTTTGTAAGCACCGGATCAAAATCCGTTCCGGAGCCCTTTTCGATAATCTCAAAGGATGCATCCAATGACATAGCGTCCCGGTAACAGCGTTTCTGCGACACCGCATCAAACACATCTGCAATTGCCATGATCCGAGCGTGAAGTGGAATTTCGTTGCCGGAAAGTCCATCGGGATATCCTTTTCCATTGTATTTTTCATGGTGATGTCTTGCCACTTCATAGGCAATTTGCAGGAATTCCGGATCATCCAGGTCCTTAAATATCGTGCGTAACATATCACCACCACAGGCAGCATGCTGTTTCATCATCGAATATTCTTCATCTGTCAGTTTTCCCGGTTTCTGCAATATCACATCCGGTGTAGCAATCTTTCCAATGTCATGAAGGGGTGCTGCATTACTGACATTTACCAAATAATCTTTATTAATCACATCGCGATATTTCCTGTCATGTCTCATATGATGAAGCATAAGATTCACATAGGCCTGGGTTCTTTTCACATGTCCTCCGGTATTGTCATCCCGGCTTTCAATCATGGATGCAAAACCTTCCACCATTTTCGAATTATAAATGGTTAGTTTCCTGATATAAGGATTCTCAAAAAACATGTAAATCCCTAACAACAAGGTCGTTGCTAAAAGTGATGTCATCAGAATCTCCGGAAAAATAATCTGCAATGTAATAAACACTCCAGAAAGTCCAATAAACGAAAAAATACCCACCTTCTTTTCGCTTGGAAGGTAACGATGCCTAATCAATAATAAAACTAGAACAAATCCATAATGAATAACCACCGAACCATAACACACATACACAGGCCAGCCCATGGAATAATTGGTATATACTCCATGTACATATTCCAAGTTGCTCATTCCTGCAACAATCAAAACGATGGACAATGCCCCCGGAGTTACAAACAAAAGCTTTCTTTTCTTATTCTTTTTTCCAAAGCCCACCGTCTGTTCAAACATATACATTGCCGTAACAATGATAATAAGGTCTACAAGTACTAAAAAAATAAGATGTGCAAACCTGTTAAACATCACCGGAACGATATCCAGATGGTTCACCGTCCATGCGGTCAGACCATCAAAAACCACTTCCCATGATACCACAACCATAAGGGCATCAAAAAATCTGTTGCAGGGTATATTCCTATAATACGTTTCCCTAACATATGTAACAATCAGGTATAGTACAATCACCAGACAACCTATTTGTAATTTCACATACTCCATCTTGTTTCATCCTCTTTTTTTATTATTAAGAAATGACTCTCCAACGCCTTAAAATGAAAAATGCGCCAGCATATGACCATAACCACAAGCTGGCGCACACCATTCTATATCACGTAGCTATTCAGCCTTCCAAAGTCCATGAAGATTGCAATAAGCATATACTGCAACTACGGAATCATCAGCCGTTAACTCAAATTCTGCAACAGGCTTTTCTTCTGGCTTAAGATATTTCCTCTGTGTCCCTTTCACGGTCTCAACTGCAATCCACTCAATAAAGTGTGCTTCTACCATCGGATGCTCTACAGAACCAATTGAAACAAGAACCTTATTTCCATCTACTGTAAATACAGGAACATGCTTCTCAGCTGCTCCATCAGATGTTCCTGGAATAAGCTCTGTCATCTTCTGTCCGCAGCACATTACCGGAACCCCATTATCCTTAATCATCTCAATCTGATTACCACAATGTTCACATACAAAAAACCTCATAACGTTTGCACTCCTTCCAATCCATTCACCTTTATGAATCCTATTAAATTGTTGTAACTGATGTACCTTCACAGTTATGAACCGACTATATTTTATAATGCTATTCCAGATTTTGCAACAAAATTATGCTTATTTCTCCGTGTCCAATGAATATGTTGCTCCATTTAGGGTGAACTCTTTATTATGTATCGATTCCGTATTTGTTCAGCAGGCATACGCATTTACTGCGGATGCTGTGAAAAAAAGTATATTTAGCAAGCACAAATCCATTTGCGAAGCAAATTTTGCATGGATTTGTGCTCGTAACTATGAAGGTACTGAATAGTTACAAATATGAAATAAGCCCGGAGAAATGAACCTCCGGGCTTTCATTTTTGTGTGCTACATCTGTGCGCTACGTGTGTACTATGTGTGCGCTACCTAGTATATTTACCATACTTTTCAAAACGTAGAACCGCTTATTTACTGGATTTCTTAGAACTTGCCGGCATTTGCTGCTTCTTCCACGGAAACTGCAACAGCCACAGTAGCACCTACCATCGGGTTGTTACCCATTCCGATGAGACCCATCATCTCTACGTGAGCCGGTACGGAAGAAGATCCTGCGAACTGAGCGTCAGAATGCATACGTCCCAATGTATCGGTCATACCGTAAGAAGCAGGACCTGCAGCCATGTTATCCGGGTGAAGGGTACGTCCGGTACCACCGCCGGAAGCTACGGAGAAGTATTTCTTACCCTGCTCGATGCACTCTTTCTTGTAAGTACCTGCAACCGGATGCTGGAAACGTGTGGGGTTGGTGGAGTTACCGGTGATGGATACACCAACATTCTCATGATGCATGATTGCAACACCTTCCTGAACGTCGTCTGCACCGTAACACTTTACAGTTGCACGAACACCGTTAGAATAAGGCTTCTCATATACGATGTTTAACTTAGCTTCTTTGTAATCGTACTTTGTCTCAACAAAGGTAAATCCGTTGATACGGGAAATAATCTGAGCTGCGTCTTTTCCTAAACCGTTTAAGATAACGCGCAGAGGTTTCTGACGAACTTTGTTTGCCTTCTCAGCGATACCGATTGCACCCTCAGCTGCTGCGAAAGACTCATGTCCTGCTAAGAAACAGAAGCACTCGGTCTCCTCCTCTAACAGCATCTTGCCCAGGTTACCATGTCCTAAACCTACCTTACGGTGGTCAGCAACGGAACCGGGAATACAGAATGCCTGAAGGCCCTCACCGATGGCTGCTGCTGCGTCAGAAGCTTTTCTGCAGCCCTTCTTAATTGCGATTGCTGCACCTACGGTGTATGCCCAGCATGCATTTTCAAAACAGATGGGCTGGATCTTCTTTACCTGATTGTATACGTCAAGGCCAGCATCCTTGGTGATTTTCTCAGCTTCTTCGATGGAGCTGATGCCATAGCTGTTTAATACAGCGTTGATCTGGTCAATTCTTCTTTCATATGATTCAAATAATGCCATTTTCGTGTCTCTCCTTTCCTATTCCTGTCTCGGGTCGATAATCTTAACAGCGTCGTCTACGCGGCCATACTGTCCCTTAGCCTTCTCCCAAGCTGTGTTCGGATCATCACCTTTTTTGATAAAGTCAGTCATCTTTCCGAGAGATACGAACTGATAGCCGATTACTTCGTTGTCAGCATCCAATGCGATACCGGTAACATAACCCTCAGCCATCTCTAAGTAACGAACACCCTTCTCCTTGGTTGCATACATAGTACCAACCTGAGAGCGAAGTCCCTTTCCTAAATCCTCAAGACCAGCACCGATTGCCAATCCGTCATCAGAGAAAGCACTCTGTGTACGTCCGTAAACGATCTGTAAGAACAGCTCTCTCATTGCTGTATTGATAGCATCACATACTAAGTCGGTATTCAATGCCTCTAAGATTGTCTTGCCCTGTAATACCTCAGCTGCCATTGCTGCGGAATGTGTCATACCGGAGCATCCGATGGTCTCAACCAATGCTTCCTCGATCACACCATTCTTTACGTTTAATGAAAGCTTGCAGGCACCCTGCTGAGGTGCACACCAGCCAACACCGTGTGTAAAACCAGAGATATCTTCAATTTTCTTGGAATGAACCCATTTTCCTTCTTCCGGAATTGGTGCAGGCTCATGTTTTGCGCCCTTTGCTACAGGACACATGTTTTCAACTTCCTTTGTGTAGATCATTTTAAGACTCCTTTCAGTGAAAAAATATACCATGTCAAACGGTGGCATTCCATTCAACACACTGCAATCATTTTCGCACATTTTTCGGCATTCGTCTAGCCTTTTTTGTGTAAAAATTTGTATATTTAGCAGGCACAAATCAATCCAGCCGTTCCATTTTGTCGAACAGAATCGAAGAAAGTGCAGCTGCACCCATTGTAAGCAACGCCATCACCAGCACCATGCAGGCATAACCGGCTGTGACAGAAACCAACAAACCTAAAATGATAGTGGGAATCATAGCAATTACGATTCCGACACACTGGCTCAGGCTTCGCACCATGGTTCTCCCGAAGGAGCCTAAATTCCTTCCAATGAGCACATCCGCCACCATGCCCAGATAAAGCTTATTGGCATTGAGACAGACATACAGCAAAACACTCAGGATGATCCACACCGGGGAAAGCTGCAAGCCGATGCCCGCAGGTATGGAAATGAAACAACCATCCACCAGTGCACGGATATGCTCCATCTTTGTGGCATTCCACATTTTATGGAAGGCACTGTCCGGGATCAGGAAAGTGTATGGATTCTCCAGCTCTTTCTCCCACTTTGTGGCATAGCCGCTAAATATAAGAACAAAGTATGCCATGATTCCAGGCAGAACAAACACTTTCCCTGCTCCCCAGAAGTCAGGTTCATCCATGGTCTGGAAGCCCACAAAACATAAAACTGCCCCCACCAGCAGGAAAAACAGAGTCTGGAAGCTGAAGATAAACAGTTTATTTTTCTTATATTCCAACAACTGACGATAAAAAATAGCCTTTGCATAGTTTCCCTTGTACTGGACAGATACATTACGTTTCAATTTCTTTTTCTTATTGAGGGCATTTTCCCCCTTCTGTGCCCGCTCCAGCTTCTCAGCATAATCTTCCGCAAAGCTCATGGCATCCTCATAATACTCGCCGGTACACGTTACCTTCCAGGCATAAACGAC
The DNA here is from genome assembly GCA_022766245.1 of Lachnospiraceae bacterium. Lineage (GTDB taxonomy): Bacteria > Bacillota > Clostridia > Lachnospirales > Lachnospiraceae > Roseburia_C. The sequence continues at coordinate 42,314 of JALEPL010000031.1, forward strand.
CAGAGTAATGGTCATGACCAGATACAGCACGAAACAAATCACATTTAAAACCGTAGGCCCCACAAAAATGAGCTGCAGCACCGCAAGCTGCCATCCAAACATGGGTATCAGCTGGATTATGGGGGATGTCAGGTACGAGTTCAGGGCAGCAAAGGACAGTCCCTTTTTCCAGAACATCAGCAATGCAACCACAACAAAGGCCAGCATCAGCCCATACAGGAACCATTTTAACACCACAAAGAATCTCTCCGGCAGGACTTCATTTCCATAGCAGGCAATCATCAGTGCCATCTCCAGCAGATTCTCAATGACCATCAAAAAAAGTCCATAAGCCACCAATCTCACCGGAGAAATATTGCAAGCAAACACACCAATGATAATAATGGCTGCCCCCATAATAAAATTCATGAAAACGTTCTTCATACCTGTGCGAAGCAATACCATCTTAGGATTTTCCGGTGCCACAAACACAAAATGCACATCCGATTTTTTAAAGATGATCCCCTTGCGCTTTGCGTACTGGATAATAGTCATGGGCTGTACGTAAAACATCAGCAGGGATAACAGTGCTGCCAGTCCCTCCGGCGTAGCCATGCCAAAATCTGCGATCATTCCACCCAGAGCTGACACAACCAGCAATATGTAAAACAATACCAGGATTCCACCCACATAGCTGCCGGGCTTTTTCACTGCCCGTTTTGCTTTATTGATGAAACTTCTGGTGGTGATATACCATAAACTTTTACTCATGGCTCTCACCGCCTGTCACTTCGAAGAAAAGTTCTTCGATATCCTTATCCTGAGTCTGCGCCTTGTCAAAGGATGCCACGATGTGCCCCTTTTCCATCACAAACATCACATTCCACAGATCTTTCACCATCTCCAGCATATGCGTACTGAGCAAAATGGTCGCTCCGCCGTCTCTCAGTTCCAGAATCACTTCCTTCAGTTCCTTGATAGCGGCCGGATCCAGTCCCACCATGGGCTCGTCAAAAAGAATCACCTGAGGTTTGATGGCCAGAGCGCAGCAGATGCTTAATTTCTGCATCATTCCCTTGGAAAGCTCGTTGCCCAGTTTATCCTGCTTATCAGCAAGCTCAAATCGCTCAAACAGTGTCAGAATCTCCTCATCGGTGACGGGACTACTGTATGCCCGGCGGATATACTCCACATGCTCCCGCACCGTCAATGCTTCAAACATAGCCGGAAGCTCCGGCACATAGCCAAAAACCTTTTTTGCCTCCTTTGAGCGGGCAGGCATTCCATTGATGGCAATGCTGCCCTGGTAACGCAGAAGACCTGCGATACTTTTAATAATGGTAGATTTTCCGGCTCCGTTTGGTCCAAGCAAAATTCCAATCTGTCCGTTCCCTACCGTAAAGCTCACCTGATCTACTGCAAGTGTTTTTCCATATTTTTTCGATAATCCCTGTACTTCTAACATAATCTTCCTCCACATACAATACGAAATATAACTTCCCTTTTTACCAATGTGTGTCCGAATGAATTTACATATTTTATTGCAATAAAATAATATCGGTATGTATTATTCACCTAATACAATAATTCATCTTACTTTATTTGTCAAGGAAAAACACCTGCCATATCTTAGACAGGTGTTTGAAACGCAAATTCATTTGCAAGCAAATTTTATTTTTTCTCCACAACTTCATTTTTGTTTTTATAGATGGAATTGGCCGGAACCACACCACGCACCATGGACAGAGGATACACATTCGTATGGCTTCCGATGACAGTTCCCGGATTCAAAACGGAATTGCATCCCACTTCTACATAATCTCCCAGCATAGCACCAAACTTCTTCAATCCTGTTTCAATTTGTTCTTCTGCACTCTTTACCACTACCAGAGTCTTATCGGATTTCACATTTGATGTAATGGAACCTGCTCCCATGTGTGACTTGTATCCCAGTACCGAATCCCCCACATAATTATAATGAGGCACCTGCACGCTGTTAAAGATGATGACATTTTTCAGTTCTGTGGAATTTCCCACCACTGAGCCTTTTCCCACAATGGCATTGCCACGGATAAATGCGCAGTGACGGATTTCCGCCTCCTCATCAATGATCAGTGGACCGTGAAGATAGGCAGTAGGAGCCACATTGGCAGATTTCGCTACCCAGATATCCTCTCCGCGCTGCTCAAATATTTCCGGATCCAGAGTCTTTCCCAATTCCAGAATAAATGCTCCAATCTCCGGCAGCACCTGCCAGGGATACTCATGGCGCTCCAAAAGCGGAGCCGCTATTGTTTTCGCTAATGTGTACATGTTTGTGATTTTGCACTGTTCCATAATTTTATATCCTCTTCCTTCTATATATTTATATTCCGTTATTATTCCAATCCGCTTTGCCATGCTGACGCCGATTCATCATTCAAAGAGTCTGTGAAAATCATCCGGGACGTCGGTCTCCTCTTCCTCCACCGCTCCGTTGAGCAAGGCCTCCCATGCAGCCTCCGAATCCTCTGCACCACTTACTGTGGGAAACTCCTCTCTGGGAGCCGGTGGCAACGGTGCATAGGTGGATTCCTCGTAAACCTTCTGCGAACTGCTCTGTGTCTGTGAGTTCTGTGGATTTGGCTTTGCCGGAGGCTTTCGGTCAAAATCAAACTGAATGCCGTCCTCCGTCAGCTTCAGATAAGCATCAAAGCTTTTTCCTGCCTTCGAGGTAAATCCCTTTACCATCTCAGAGCTCTGTTTTTTCTCCAGCAGCTCTCCCACCACTTCCATGGGTAGTTCAAGCTTTGCCACCACTCGGCCTATCCGAAACCCACACTCACACTCATACTTCCACTGGGACTTCATCAGCATTTTCCCGCATTTCGGACATTTCCATGGTGTCTCTTCCGGTTTTGGCCGTTCCGGGAAATCGAACTGAATCCTGCCATCCTCCGTCAGCTTCAGCGGCGCTTCAAATTTTTTCCCGCTTTTGGATACAAATCCTGCAATGGGGTCCGTCTTTTTCGTAAGTAGAAGCTGTTTGATCTGGCTGTCCTTCAGTTTCACTCCGGCAATTTTTCCAATGGAGAATCTACAGCTGTCCTCCCGCTCACGGTCATAGTTGGCACATCCATAGCCAAATGGTGTCTGTATCAAATCACCACCACACAGAGGACAGACCACATCCCTGAGTTTTTTTGCTTCCACATGGTCAAAGTCAAACTTGATACTCTTTTTTCCATTCTCATCTTCCGCCAATACCAGGCAGGCATCAAATTTTTTCTTTGCCTTTGATGTAAAGCCCCGGATGGTACCGGTACTTCCTGTGGTAAGAAGATTTTTTACATGGGTAACCGTCAGATCTTTTCCGGCTATTTTTCCAATGGCGAAGCTACAGCTTTCCGGATCCTCCTGTCTGCGATTCGTACAGGCATATCCAAAAGGTACCTTCACCACGTCACCGCCACACAGCGGGCACTGTACTCCCTCCACCACGTCCGGTTCGTTGTCAGAAAAATCAAAGCTGATATGTACCTGATTTTGCTCATCGCACTCCATCACCAGTGCCGCCTTGAATTTCTTGTTGCTTTTAGAAGTAAATCCGTTTAACACCGGTGTGCGACCGGTCTCAATGAGCTGCTTTACTTCCTCGTCGCTCAAATCCCGCCCGGCAATGCTTCCGATTACAAATCTACAGCCACTGCCGTCCTTCTGATAATTGCCACAGCCGTATCCAAAAGGAGTAGTCACCAGATCTCCACCGCACACAGGGCACTTCACTCCGATACTGACTCTGGCTTTCATGTCCTTTGCATTTTTCCCCGCCATAGGGCGAATCCGCTCCGCAATGGTATTTTTCAGATCCCGCTCGATCATGGATACGGTTTCTTTTCGAATGAACTCCTCCAGTTTTCCCCGGTAATCATCCATCTGTACCGTCCCCTTGGTAATGCCATCCAGGCCTTTTTCCCAGGATGCGGTCATCTTCGGATTCAAAAGCTGGGGAACGGTCAGATCAACCACCTCATACACCATTTCCCCTAAGGTCTCCGGGGTGAGCACCTGTGTCTTTTTATTCAGGTTCAGGTATCCAATGCGCACCAGCTTTTTGATGATCTCTGCTCTGGTGGCAGAGGTGCCGATACCGGAGCCCTTAATCTGCTCTCGCAGTTCTTCCTCCTCAATGAGCTGTCCTGCATTCTCCATAGCAAGTACCATGGAGCCGGAGGTATATCGCTTGGGAGGAGATGTTTTTCCTTCTTTGATTTCGTATCCATTTACCGGGATCTCATCTCCTGCTTTCAAGGTCTCAGCCAGAGCCAAAAGCACTTTTGGATCTTTCTTTTCTTCCTTCTCCTCGTCGCCCTCCGTCTCATCCTTTGGCGGCTCCGCACTTTTTCCCATGACCTCTAAATATCCTGCTTCCTTTAAAACCTTTGCCCCGGCGTAAAAGGGTTCTTTTCCCACATGGATCGTAAGCTTAATGTTCTGATACTTGGCCGGAGGATAAAAGATACTCAAAAATCTCCGGGCAATGAGATCAAAGACTTTTCGCTGCAACTCATTTAAGGATTTCAGTTCCGTCAGTTGCCCCGTGGGAATGATAGCATAGTGATCCGTGATCTTTGAGTCATCCGTATAGGATGTTTGAGCAATGCCTCGGTAACTGCCGTCATTCATGATATGCTCCGCAAAGGTCGCAACCGGTTCATATTTTTTCAGTCCACTGACATTTTTACCGATTTCCTTTGCCACCGCAGAGGAAAGCACTCGGGCATCCGTTCTGGGATAGGTGGTAAGCTTCTTCTCGTAGAGATCCTGCGCCACCTGTAAAGTCTCATCCGGACTAATCTTAAACCGCTTGGAACACTCAGCCTGAAGCTCAGCCAGATTAAATAACAGCGGAGCCCGTTTGTTGGACATGTTTTTCTCCACAGATTTTACCCGTGCCGGCTGTCCCTGCAGTTCTTCAATCAACTGTAACGCACTTTCCTTTTTCTTAAATCCGTTTTCTTTATACAGAAGGGGGGATGCAACATACTTTGACCCCTCTGCCGCCTTCCACTCTCCCTGAATGGAGGAAGCTGTAAAATCTCCCACCACACGATAAAAGGGAGTCTCCACAAAATTTCGGATTTCGCGCTCCCGAATCACTACCATGCCCAGTACGCAGGTCATGACACGCCCTACTGCAATGGCCGTATAGGATTTGGTTCCCGCTGCATCATTCAAAAGCTGTCCGTACTTTACGGACATAGCCCGTGAAAAATTGATTCCCATGGCGTAGTCTTCTATGGTACGCATGATGCCGGAATTGGCCAGGTTGTCATAATCCGACATAGGCTTCGCCTCACGGATGCCCCGCAGGATTTCTTCCTCTGTCTGGGAGTCAATCCACACACGCAGTTCTTCCATGCCATCCCGCACACCGCCGAATCTACGGATATTTTCCTCTATGGTCTGTCCTTCTTTTCCTGCATCTCCAGCCCAATAGACCTTTCCAATATCCTCCCGGTGAAGCATGCGATGCACCACATCATATTGTTTACTCACCGCAGGAATTATATCATATTTATAATCCTTCGGAAGAAAAGGCAAATCCTCCAACTTCCATTTTTTATAGCGAATGTCGTATTCCTCCGGATACACCATTTCCACCAGATGACCTACGCACCAGGTAATCACATAATCCTGATTCTCGATATATCCGTCATTTCTTCCGGAAACACCCAGAATCCGTGCAAATTCCTGTGCTACACTGGGTTTCTCCGTAATAATCAATGCTTTCTCCATCTTACAATTCCTTCATATCTACCAGAATCAATCTTGTATCTTCTTTGGATCGGGCAATCAATTTCTCCGAAAAACTCTGCGCCGAAAACAGATACATATACTCCGCTGTGATTCTGGCTTGTTTCATGTTATCCAGCAGTTCATCTACTATTCCTTCATCCATGTATTCCTGAGACCAGTTACAGACACCCACCACACTCTGACGGATAGAATTCTGCGCCACAATATCGATGGTTCCTTTTTTTCCAACCCAGGTACCCTGGCGATGAATCTCGATAGGCAGTTTCCCGATGCGATTCAAAAGTATCAGATATTCATTGCACACTTTTACAAAATATCGATTTAAATATTCATTCAAGCCCGGTTCCACATAAATGTCATAGAATTTCTCCGGCTCCATGCGATACAGGTTCGATAAATTAGGGTATATAAAATGAAACCAAAAATTAACAAACGTATTCGATATCTGATATACGCCTTTTTTCGCATTTTCCCATCCACCAGTGTCAAAGGATATCACTTTTTCCACCACATCAAACGCCATGAGATTTTTTATGTAAACGCTGATTTTTGCTCTGGAAAAACCGGTATTTTTATAAAGTTCATTTAACTTTGTGTTCCCAGCAGCAATACATGCCAATATTGTATTATAAATAGACAGTTCTCTTAATTCATGGCTGATATAATTTTCTGCCTCTCCAAAAAGGAATCCATCCGGGGATAGAATATGAGTACAGACATTTTCTTTGAGCGTCTTCTTTTCATCCCATCGTTTCAGGTAACCAGGCACACCTCCCAAAACACCATAAACCTCCACAGACTGTGAAACAGTATAATCCGGGAATCTGCGGACAATATCCAGGAAAGATACTTCATCCAATTTCATGGACTTTTCTGCCTTTTTGATATATTCCGCATAGGTTTCCTGAAAATCATGTTCCATCCAAACCACTGATGAACTGGCAAGAATAATCATTACCGGCCCCGGATAGAGTCTCTTTGCCTTTAGCTTCAGAATACTGTTCATAAAAGTAATATCCTTTTTTACAATATACTGAAACTCATCAATCACCACAACCAGCTTGGATGCATTGCCGCTCTTGACTCGGTTAAAATACTCATCGTAGTTAAAATGCTGCAGCTTGATCTGGTACTGCTGCTCGATTTCTCTTCCCATCTGTCGAATCTGTTCCTGTGCCGATGCCTGTCTGGCTCTGTAATAAAATACTCTCTTATCAGAACAAAAACTCCGGATCAGCTCATCTTTTCCACAATTTTCTCTGCCATACAGCAGAACCAACTGATTTCCCGATGTGCGATATAATTCTTCCAATGTTTTTTCTTCAGCCGCCCGGGCTGTCACCTGTGCTGCCATATCATTCCTCCCGTATGTTGCTTCAGTAGAGTCTTTTAATATCCGTATTCGCCGTTCGTCAATCATGCAAGCATGATGACACAGAAATTTTTATGCTCACTTTTGCCTTTGCGCATATTATATCATATTTAAATTTTTACCACAAGGCACAAAGCAGCCGTTCCACTCACGTCATTCGCAAAGCCGCACATGAACGGTTCCCACAAAAAAAAGAGTCCTGCTTTCACAGAACTCTCTATACAATACGTGTTTATTATTTTGCTGTGATATAGCCCTGAGCCTTCAATAACTCAGCGCAAAGTACTGCTCCACCTGCAGCACCACGAACCGTATTATGGGATAATCCCACGAACTTCCAGTCATAAACCGTGTCCTCACGAAGACGTCCCACGCTGATACCCATTCCATGCTCAAAGTTGACATCCATGGATACCTGAGGTCTATTGTCCTCCTCCAAGTACTGGATAAACTGCTTCGGTGCACTGGGCAGCTCTAACTCCTGGGGAACACCCTTAAAGTTTACTAACTTCTCAATTAGCTGTTCCTTGGTCGGATTCTTCTTAAACTTCACAAATACAGCAGCTGTATGTCCGTTTAATACCGGTACACGGATACACTGACAGGTAATTACCGGTGATGTAGCCGGAACAATCACACCATCCTTAATCTCACCCCAGATACGGAGAGGCTCTTTCTCAGACTTTTCTTCCTCGCCACCAATGTAAGGGATAATGTTTCCCTCCATCTCTGGCCAGTCCTTAAAGGTCTTTCCTGCACCGGAGATAGCCTGATATGTGGTAGCAACCACCTCATAGGGCTCAAACTCTTTCCAAGCGGTCAAAACAGGAGCATAACTCTGGATCGAGCAGTTCGGCTTCACTGCCACAAATCCTCTGGTGGTTCCCAGTCTCTTCTTCTGGAACTCGATAACATTCATATGCTCCGGATTAATCTCCGGCACTACCATAGGTACATCCGGTGTCCATCTGTGTGCACTGTTATTGGAAACAACAGGGGTCTCTGTCTTCGCATACGCCTCCTCAATGGCCTTGATCTCGTCCTTTGTCATATCTACCGCACTAAATACAAAGTCCACCTCAGCAGCAACCTTCTCTACTTCATTTACATTTTTTACGACTATATTCTTAACAGACTCCGGCATGGGAGTATCCATCTTCCAACGTCCGCCTACTGCTTCCTCGTAGGTCTTTCCCGCACTTCTGGGGCTTGCGGCGATCGTTGTCACCTCAAACCATGGATGATTTTCCAGAAGAGAGATAAATCTCTGTCCTACCATACCTGTTCCGCCTAAAATACCAACCTTTAACTTCTCGCTCATCTCTAAATCTCCTTGTGTTTTTCTTGTACATGGAGCTCTTTTTGTTCGCGCCACACGTACACTTGTCTTTCTTGCAAATATACTATACTATTCTGCACAAAAAAGCAACTCTCAAACTATCAAAAAATACTACAAAATTGTACTTTTTCTTATACAGATGTACTAATTAAGCAGTAAAATCCTATTTCTCTTCCTGAGGAATCGCAATCTCATCCTGCCAGTCACTGGATAAATACTCCTTATGAAGAGCAATCACCTTCTCCATCGCCTCTTTTCCGGGAGCACCTACCGTAAGTCGTTTATTGACACAGGTCTCCATGGAGATTGCATCGTAGATATCCTCCTCAAATACCGGGCTGATAGCTTTTAACTCCTCTAAAGACATATCATCAATAGCGATGTTCTTTTCGATGCAATATAACACAATCTGCCCAACAATTCCATGGGCATCCCGAAAAGGCACTCCGTGATTTACCAGATAATCTGCCGCATCCGTAGCATTGGTAAATCCGTTATTGGCACTCTTTCTCATAACATCCTTGTTAAACTTCATAGTTCTTAACATGCCAGTGAATAGAGCCAGACATCCCTTTACCGTATCCATGGCATCAAAGGAAAACTCCTTATCCTCCTGCATGTCCTTATTGTAAGCCAGCGGAATTCCTTTCATGGTAGTAAGCAGAGACATCAGTGCACCATAAACACGACCGGTCTTTCCACGCACCAGCTCCGCAATATCCGGATTCTTCTTCTGGGGCATGATACTGCTGCCAGTACTATAGGCATCATCAATCTCCACAAACTGGTATTCATTGGAGTTCCAGATGATTACTTCCTCGCTGAAACGGCTCAGATGCATCATAATGGTGGCCGCTGCAGACAAAAACTCAATCAGGTAGTCCCGGTCAGACACCCCATCCATGCTGTTTAAGGTAGGACCATAGAATCCCAAAAGTTCTGCCGTGTAATCCCTGTCCAGAGGGTAAGTGGTGCCGGCTAGTGCCCCTGAGCCCAACGGACAGTAGTTCATGCGGTGGAATATGTCCTCCAGACGCTGACGGTCCCGCTTAAACATCTCAAAATAAGCCCCCATGTGATGAGCCAGTGTGATGGGCTGTGCTTTCTGCAAATGGGTAAATCCCGGCATAATCGTTTCCGTATTTTCTTCCATAATCTGAAGAAGTGCTTCCAAAAGCTCCTTTAACAAGGCATCGGTATGTAATACTTCCAGTCTGGTATAAAGTCTCATATCCAGTGCCACCTGATCGTTTCGGCTTCTTCCGGTGTGAAGCTTTTTCCCGGTATCTCCCAGACGGTCAATCAGATTTGCCTCCACGAAGCTGTGAATATCCTCGTATTTATCTGTGATCTCCAGTTTGCCGGATTCTACCTCTGCCTGAATCTCATCCAGACAAGCCACAATATCCTTCATCTCCTGCTCTGTCAGGATTCCCTGTTTTGCAAGCATGGTCACATGTGCCTTGCTGCCCAAAATATCCTGTTTGTAAAATTTCTGGTCAAATGATATGGACGCATTGAAATTGTAAACCAACTGATCGGTTTCCTTGGTAAAACGTCCGCCCCATAACTGTGCCATGATTCATTCCTCTCTCTCTTTATGATTTCACGCAAATATGCGTTTTGTTGTAACTCATGGGTTTGCGAATCGTATCTGTAAAGTACTAAACAGATACCGTTTTCTCACTTTCGTTCTTCTGTACCTCCCGCTCCCGCATGGAGAACACACATCCGCAATAATCCTGCCGGTACATTTCATATTCCTTCGAAATTTCCACAGAACGTTTGTATCCATTCCGCTTCTTAAAATCTGACAGGAGATATGCCACACCATACTCCTCGGACAACTTCATTCCGATTTCATTGAGCTTTGCCGCATTTTTTAACGGACTGATGGACAAAGTTGTGGTAAAGTAGTCAAACCCTCGCTCCACTGCCAGCTGAGCCGTTTTTTCCAAACGCAGCCTGTAACAGCCAAAGCAGCGCTCGCCGCCTTCCTTCACCTGCTCTAATCCCTTCGCCATCTCATAAAAAGCAGCTTTCTCAAAGTCTCCCTCTATAAACTTCACCGGATATTTGGTGGGAAAACGCCGTATAAACTCCTGCTGTTCTTTCACCCTTTTCACATATTCCTCGTCCGGGTAGATATTGGGATTGTAATAAAATACCGTGATGCGAAAATACTGCGAAAGATATTCGATCACATAAGAGCTGCAGGGCGCACAACAGCTGTGAAGCAGCAGCGTAGGAGCTTGCCCTTCCCTCTGCAGATTTTCAATCGTATGGTCCAATTCCAGCTGATAATTCGTTCCCATTTGTATCTCCTGCGCCTCTTGCACTCTCTTTCCTTTTCCGTTTATGTATTACGTATTGATAAAAGCAGAAAAGGAAATAATCTCTTGGTATTATACCTAATTTATCTTCATAAATCAAATATACTTTCACCGAATCCGTCTGTTTTTCATATCATTTATTATACCCTCCGTTTCCAGGTGACTTTATGCAATCGATTTTAGAATTATCCAATATAGATTACTATTATCATACCGTATCTGGAGAAACAAAAGCTCTCTCCAACATCAGCTTTTCCGTCACACCGGGAGAATTTGTGGCGATTGTTGGTCCCAGCGGATGTGGAAAATCCACTCTCCTATCCCTGATTGCCGGTCTGTTGACACCCAGCAATGGTGAAATATCCTATCATGAACATCCCATTGCACCGGAGGACACCCGACAGATTGGCTATATGCTGCAAAAGGATCATTTATTGGAATGGCGAACCATCAAAAAAAACGTGCTGCTGGGACTGGAAATCCAAAAGAAACTCACCGTAGATACGCTCTCCTATGTGGAGCAATTACTTGACACCTACGGACTCTCGTCCTTTGCTGACAAGCATCCCAGCGAACTTTCCGGCGGTATGCGTCAACGTGCCGCTCTCATCCGTACCCTGGTGCTAAAGCCGGATCTGTTACTCTTAGACGAACCTTTTTCTGCCCTGGACTATCAGACCAGACTAAATGTCAGCAACGATATCGGAAACATCATACGAAAAGAACATAAAACAGCTATTTTAGTCACCCACGATCTTTCGGAGGCCATTTCCATGGGAGACCGGATCATCGTTCTAAGCAGCCGCCCGGGACGAATCCGCCGCATTATCCCCATACAGTTTTCACAAGAACTCACTCCCATGGAAAAACGCAATGCATCCGAATTTAAGCATTATTTCAATATGATATGGAAGGAATTTGAACGAAATGGTTGAGCAGTCACAGGCCCAGGCCTTATATATAAAAGATCTCAAACGCCACAAGAGAAAAGTCCGTTTTTTTCGGATTCTGATACTGGTGATTTTTCTTGCACAGTGGGAAATCACCGCTGCCTTTCACATTGTGGATCCCTTTATATTCAGCAGTCCATCCCGATTGATACACTGCTGTTATGATATGCTTCTTCATAACTCTTTACTTTATCACATTGGCATTACATTGTTCGAGACCCTGGTCAGCTTTTTTCTGGTGACACTTTTTACCATACTCATCGCAACGATTCTCTGGCTCAGCAAAGGAATCTCAGAAACGCTGGATCCCTATCTGGTGGTATTAAACTCTCTGCCCAAATCCGCCCTGGCACCGCTATTAATCGTGTGGCTGGGCGGCAACTATAAAACCATCATTGTCACAGGCATGTCTGTGGCTATCTTTGGTTCCATTCTGAGCCTCTATACCACCTTTCTCACTATGGATGCCGATAAGCTGCTTTTAATCCGTACGCTGGGCGGGACAAAAAAGGATGTCCTTTTCAAAATTCTGATTCCGGGCAATATTCCGGTTATTCTCAGCATCATGAAGGTAAACATTGGACTTTGTCTGGTGGGGGTAATCATCGGAGAATTTATTGCTGCAAAAAAAGGACTGGGGTATCTGATTATATACGGAAGTCAGGTGTTTAAGCTTGACTGGGTCATTCTGTCCATCCTGATTCTCTGTATCATTGCCATGACACTCTATCAGCTCACCAGTTCCATCGAAAATAAATATGTGAAAATGAGAAACCACTAGATACCTGTATAAAAAAACAGTGGATGGCCGCTCCGAAAAGGAACAGCCTCCGCTGTTTTCTTATAACTGATTTTTACGGTCTCATCCGCAAGGGATTCGGCCTGTTCTGAACAGTTACACTGCTTCTTTTATCATGGAATCCATGCTCCGTCTGCACCAACCCATGATTGACCGATTCGTGTATTGGATGCCATCGCTCCGCTGGTGTAGCTGTAATACCATTTGCCATCTGCCTCGTACCATCCGGTAAGCATTCTGCCATCCGAATCAAAATAGTACCATGTACCAGCGATATTGCACCATCCGGTAATCATAGCACCACTTTCCGGCCGCAAATAATACCAATGACTACCGGTATACAACCATCCGGTTGCCAGATTGCCATCTTCCGGATATAGAAAATACCACTGTCCATTATAATCCAGCCATCCCTCTACCATATCTCCGCTATCCGGCGAGAAATAGTACCATACTCCATCTATTTTATGCCAGCCAATCATCATGGTTCCATGTGTCCCCAGATAATACCATCTTTCGCCCAGCCTTTTCCATCCCCTGCACTGATATCCCCGTTCATCAAAATAAAACCAACGACCATCAATCATCTCCCAGCAATGATAAGGATAGCTTCCATCCGGTCTCTTATACCACCATCCGTTGTCGTCATATTCCCAGCTTCCGCCAAGTGTAATGACCGCATCTTCATTTTGTTTGAAATAATTGACGATTCCAATTGCATCCGCAACTCCCAGCGCCTTCAGTTGTTCTTCACTGCTGAGATAGTACGCTCTGTCACCGGGATTATTGATGTACGCATGCTCAACCAGTACTCCCGGTATTCCCTTAAGCTTACTCCAATAATTGATTCCCAGATAATCAGCCACCGTACCATCAAAATAGTAAGTATCATTGGACATTCTGGTTTTACAGCCATTATTCGGCAGACCCAACCCACACAACTCTGTCAGGATACTCTCTGCCGCACGATATCCCAAGCTGCTCATAGCCGCATTGTAATTACCATTTGGGTAATATACTTCCGCTCCGCTCTGGGTGGTGGTATAAGACCCCGTGGCATTCAAATGCAAACTTACCAAAAGATCTGCGTCCTTTTCCCAGGCATATTCCACCCGATCATCCCGACCCATGCAATCACTGCTATTATCGGTCCGTGTCATATACACCGTAAAACCGGGATGTTTTTCCAGTTCCTCTTTACAATAATAGGCAATACTGAGTGCGAGATCACGCTCCACATAACCATCCCGACACGCACCGCCATCCGCACCACCATGACCCGGATCCAGCACCACCACAACTTCCCTTACAGGTTCTTCCTCTGTGTCCCCTGGTTCTTTTTCTGTACTCTCCGGTTCCTGCTCAGACGAATCTCCTTTGTCTGCATCGTTTTTCTCTGTAGATTCTTCCCCTTCCGTTTTCTGGGACTCTTCTGATTCCACGGCCCCATTCGGAGTCTGCTCTGTCTGATCCGGATTCTGTTCGGCTATAGCTTCCGTGCTCTGTTCTGCAAATGCAATAGTCATGAAAGGAATTTGTCCCACGATTGCCACTGTCATCAAAAATGCAAAGCCTTTTTTTATCTTATGTAACACCCTGACCGTCCTCTTTCTTACTTCGTATCTGTTCAGTACTTCACAGATCCGATTCGCCACCCCATGAAAATTGCCTACGCCGAAGGGGTTTGCTCACGAATCCTTTTTCAGATTTTCTCTTCTGCTTTTGAAATTTCATTTAAGAATAATTTCTCAATCAAATAGTCTGTTTTTGTCTGAATACCTTCCATACACTCCCGGGGGATAAATCCACCTGCCATAAAAGGATGTCCTCCACCGGTACCGTATCCCTTCAATGCATTTGAAACCACCATTGCCGCATCCACATTGATTTTGGCACTGCGCACCGAAAACTTAATACCATCCGACCGAATCGCATAAACTACGGAAAAGTCCACAACATCCAGTGATAGAATAAAATCTGAGATCACTGCAATCAATGCATCCGGACAATCAAATGGAATCGCTGCAAATCCGGTCTCTCCATATACATGAATATTGTCTATGGCCGCACCATAAGCTTTTAGATCGGAAAACTCCATGACATTGGTATACATCCGGGAAATATATTCCGGATTACACTGCTCAAACACAAAGGAAAACATCTCCGCATCCAGTGAGGTTGCCCCCCGCACAAAGTCCGCCGTATCCATCTTAATTCCATATGCAAGACAGCTTGCAACCTCCGGCGTCATTTCTGTTTTTGTCGTATAAAAATATTCTGCAATAAGTGTAGCACAGGCTCCCACCATACGCACGTCTTTATAGGCATATTCACAGGCAAAAACAGTGGGATGATGGTCAATACAAGCCACCTCATCCCCTATGAAATCCGTCAGATTCGCATTGTATTTCTGCGAATCCACCGTCACAATATAGTCCTCCTCCCGCATGTCCGAAATCTCATCCTTTGACAGAATATCAATTCCAAACACCTCAAACATTTTTCTGGTACTCAGCTTCTCGATACGTCCATCATAACAGATATCAGCCGGAATCCCGTGCTGCTTTAAAAAATACTGTAACCCAAATGCACTGGCAATAGCGTCAGGATCTGGAAAATTATGTGTCTGAATGTATGTCTTATGTCCCTTTAAAATTTCAACCAACTGTATAGGATCCATTTCATTACTCCTCATATATGTACTTGTTACGCAACTATTCAGTACTTCATAGTTCTACTTATTTTTCTCTGCCTCAAACTTTAATGTAAAAATCCCCAGTCCATAGCAAAGCACTGCCAGAATCATAAACACAACCTGAGAGACCAGTCCGCCCAGCAAAAGCTGCGCCACCAATACAACCACATGAAGCCAGACAGGAAGATTATGCAGGCATGCAGCCATCCCTGCTTCAATCAAAAGCACTAATACCACAGTCAGAACCGGTATATGAAATACCGTGATTCCCAATATCATAGTCAAAACCGCAAGCAAACAAAAACCACATAGACAGATGACTGCACGATTTTCCAAAAAATCTCTGAATTTCTGAGAAAAATTTTCCGAATTTTTCTTCTTTGACGGGTCATTTTTGACCAGAATAATCTGTTTCTTTCTCTTATCGTTTGAACCTCGGGAACGAAACTCTTTTATTTCCATACAACAATCCTCCAGTTAATTTATTTTCTCTGTTGCTTTCTTCCAAAAAAGCAGAGTGATATAAACTGATTATAGCAATAATCCTTCCATGGCACAACTTTTTTTAGGATTTTAAAAAAAACAATTGCAAAATAGCAAGTTTGTCTATATAATATACAGGTGTCCGACAGGCATGCCGATATAGCACAGCAGGTAGTGCACTTCACTCGTAATGAAGGGGTCATCGGTTCGAATCCGATTATCGGCTTTTCTTTTTTGATAAATCTCACAATGCACGTTTCGTGCACTTTTTCCAGACCAATTTACATCATTTCGTAACTATTCAGTTCCTTCATAGTTACGAGCACAAATCCATGCAAAATATGCTGGACAAATGGATTTGTGCTTGCCAGATATACATTTTTTCACGGCATCCGCAGTAAATGCGTATGCCTGCTGAACAGTTACATCATTTCATTTATCAGGAGGTCTTTCTATGACGTACCAGCTTTTCAAATCTTATATCCGTGACCATATATGCAATGCATTTCCGGAGGGAACCACTGTAAACATACAGTCTGTCCAGAAGAATAATCAGGTTCTTTTGGATGGACTAACTATTATGGAATCCGATTGCAATGTGGCCCCTACGATTTATCTGAACGACTATTATGCAGATTATTGTAATGGTGCCAGCCTCGAAGAAATCATCAACCGTATCATGACGCTGTATCAAAGTGCAAAACCGGATGCACCCATTGATATTTCCTTTTTTACAGATTTTGAACAGGCCCAAAATCATATTATGTTCAAGCTAATCAACTATGAAAAAAATGAGAATCTTTTGAGGGATATTCCCCATTTTTCCTACATGGATCTGGCTATTGTGTTTTATTGCATGGTAGAGTCCCGCAGCACAGGTAATGCTACAATCCTGATCCGCAACAATCATCTTTCTCTATGGGACATCTCTGCAGAAGTCCTTTACCAATATGCGAGACGTAACACGCCCACTGCACTGCCTCCACTTTGTCAGCCTCTCACCAGTATGCTGATTGACATACTGGGAGAAGAGGCTGTCCCACCCGATCTTTGTAAAGTAAATGACACGGAGCATGTACCGCCTCTTTTTGTTCTCACCAATGAGAAAAAATATTTTGGGGCCTGTACCTTACTGTACCCGGATAGTCTGAAACAAGTAGCCACTCAGCTGCAACAGGATCTCTACATTCTACCCAGCAGTATCCACGAAGTACTACTGCTTCCTGTGGAGACGCAAATGAGCCCGGATGAACTCTGCGAAATGGTACGCGAAGTCAACCAGACTCAATTAAGTCAAGAGGAAATCCTCTCGGATCATATTTATTATTATTCTCTGGATCGGGATACCCTTCGCATGGCCTGATTACGAAAGACGATCATACAGGTTCTCGTATGCTCTGGCAGACTTCTCCCATGAGAAATCCTGTTCCATACCCCGACGCATAATTCCATACCAGCTTTCCTTATGGTCGCTGTAGACCTGATGCGCATCATAAATTGCGTCTCTCATTTTATGTGCATTATAGTCCCGGAAAGTAAATCCGGTGCCGGTTTCATCACACGCATTGTAAGGGATGACTGTGTCTTTCAGACCTCCGGTCTCCCGCACAATGGGCACCGTTCCATAACGCATGCTCATAAGCTGGCTTAGTCCACAGGGCTCAAACTGGGATGGCATCAACAGTGCATCTGCCCCAGCATAAATGCTGTGTGCCAATTCTTCTGAATAGGTAATATTCGCCTTCAGCATATCCGGATAACGCCACTCAAAATGCTTTAGCATATTCTGATATCGCTCTTCACCGGTTCCCAATACAATGAGCTGGATCCGGCCATCAGACAAAAGCTCCTCCATCATATAATCTATCAATGCATATCCTTTTTGCTCCGTGATACGGGATACCATTCCCACCACCAGGAATTCCGGATCATACGGCAGTCCCATCTTTTGAAGTAATGCCTTTTTATTTACTTCCTTTCCCGCCACCAGATCATTTTCTCCGTAATTACACGGAATATCCGGATCCGTAACCGGATCATATACATGATTATCAATACCGTTTAAGATTCCATGAAGCTTATATTCATGGTTCTGCAACACACCATTCAGCCCCTCGCCTCCCTCAGTGGTCAGTATATCCTTTGCATAGGTGGGGCTCACTGTAGTGACCGCATCTGCATAGATGATACCACCCTTCAGGTAATTGGCTTCGCCATAGGCTTCCAGCTTATCCGGTCGGAACAACGCATCCGGCAAGCCGGTAATATCCCTTACAGTCTGTAGATGAAACCGACCCTGAAACTGTAGATTATGTATGGTCAGAATTGTCTTCATATTCTGATAAAAAGCGTCTGCTTTGTAGCACTGTTCCAGATAGACCGGAACTAATGCTGTCTGCCAGTCGTGACAATGCAGGATATCAGGCATATAGGAAAGCCTGGGCAGCGCTTCTAACACCGCCTTGGAAAAAAATGCAAACTTCTCCACATCCTCATAAATATTATGATACGGCTGATCCCCGGCAAAATAATACTCATTATCTACAAAATAATAGGTAATACCATCTGATTTCGCACTTAAAATCCCCACATACTGTTTGCGCCATCCCAAATCTACATAAAAATGCAGCTCATGGTGCAACTTCTTTTTATCCTGCTCATTCATACAGGCATATTTGGGAATAATCACACGAACATCATATTGATTCGAAGCGAAATATTTGGGTAATGAACCCGTAACATCGGCCAGTCCACCCGTCTTAATATATGGAATAGCCTCCGATGCTACAAAAAGTATTTTTTTCATGATGCACACCCCCGACAACACGTTTTCTCTTTTCTCATTATACTCCAATCCGGATTTAAAGAAAAGAAAAAACGTATCTGTTCAGAACAGATTTATGCGTGTACTTTATACTCCAGTCGAATCCGATCGGCTATTAATGCGATAAACTCTGAATTAGTAGGTTTTCCTTTGCCGTTGTTAATGGTATATCCAAACAATTCGTCGATGGTGTCCATCTTTCCTCTGCTCCAGGCAACCTCAATTGCGTGACGAATCGCACGCTCCACCCTGCTGGGCGTGGTCTGATATTTCTTGGCTATCGTGGGATAAAGAATCTTTGTGATGGAATTCAGCATATCAATGTCATTGACAGACATGATAATCGCCTCTCTCAGATACTGATACCCCTTAATATGTGCGGGAACACCGATCTCATGAATGATATTCGTGACATCACTCTCCAGATCCAGTTCCTCTGTATTCGTCTGCTGCTTTTCATAGGCTCGGACATGTTTACTATCGTTCGACTGTTCTCTAAGTGCCGGCTTTCTGGTATTCTTGATACGATTAATGACAATATCACTGTCAAAGGGCTTCATAATATAGTAATCTACGCCCAGATTAAACGCATCCTCTGTAATCCGGTCCTGACCCACGGCACTGATAATAATAAATCGGGGATATTTCTTTATCGTTTTGTCGTTTCTCATGCGCTCCAGAAGAGATAACCCATCCATTTTAGGCATTACAATATCCAAAAGCATCACATCAGGCTGCTTCTGTCGTATCAGTTCATAGGCTTCCTGTCCATCCTTGGCCGTACCTACCAACTGAAGTTCCTCATCTCCTGCAATAATTTCATCCAAAAGTTCTACCATAATCTCATTATCATCTGCAATTGCTACATTCAGTTTTTCCATAGAACCCTCCTACTACTTTCGGTGAAGCTAATTGATATCTTAATAATATTTTAATATGAGAAATGTCGAAAGTTGTCACTAATCTTGATTTTATGTGTGCTCCAGCATATCTTCAATAAAGATTCCATATCCCTTTGTGGGGTCATTTACGAACACGTGGGTAACAGCACCAACCACCTTACCGTTTTGAATAATCGGACTGCCGCTCATTCCCTGTACAATCCCCCCGGTAAGACTCAACAGCTGCGGATCTTTTACCTCAAACAGAATACTTTTGTTCTCCTGATTCTCCTGATAATGAATCTCTGTTATGATTATATCGTAACACGCAATCTCCCCATCCACCTGACATAAAATCTGGGCATCCGAAGTTTCTATCTCCTGTTTATACCCTACCGGATATGTGACACATTGCTTCCACAAACTGCTGGTTTCCTCGATTGCACCATACACTCCTTCTCTGGAATTCGTCCATATGGTACCCAGTTTGCCCTCCTCCCGATAATTGATTACCCCGGATAACTGCCCCGGTTCTCCTTTACTTCCTTTCACAATATCAATCACCGTACTGTCGTACAGATTGCCTTTTGCCACATCCAACTGGACTCCTGTATCTACATCAGAAATACAATGTCCCAGTGCACCGAAATGTCCTGCCTGGTCAATATATGTCAATGTCCCGATTCCTGCCAGATCATCCCGAACCCATGCACCAATCCGATAGACGCCCTCATCATCCGGACGAGGCTGGATATACAGCTGCAACAGTTCTCCCCTTCGTCGAACAGACAGTACCACGGACTTTCCCTGTGCATCATTGATCGCCTTAATCAAATCCTCTTTGGTTGATATCACGGTATCATCCACACCACAAATATAGTCACCGGATTTTAACACATTCAATGATGGCGAATAATTCGTGCTGTTTGCATCAGCCACATCCCCTGTACCCAGCACTAGAACGCCCTCTGTCTCCACGTAAAATCCAACATTTTCCCCGCTGACCCACAAATCCTGTGAATCCACAATATTCGCAGTCAGGCACTTCACCGGAACCAATCCAAATAGCTTTGCCGTGAGCTTCACCTGTTCCTGGGAAGAACGGACGATTTGCTGCTGTTGTAATATGGATGCTGTATCAATCACCCGGTCTCCGGAATCTGCACACTCAAGCTGCACCGGGACTGAAAATCTTACGTTTGTTAAATTACCATCTTCCAGATACAAATCATCAGGAATCATTTGAAGCATCAGCTGATATGCAAACATAAGCCAGACCACAAGCTGTAGCCGAAAAAATTTTACAGACTTTCGTCGTAACCATTCAAAACGCATACCTATCCTCCTTTTCTTTAGGATTAGTATGCGTTTTTCTAAATAGATTAAATCCGGTTATCCTTAGTATTTTGTGCCAATTCACGCATTTCTCTGGCGCTTTGCATCACCGTATCGGTAATACGGACTCCGCCAAGCATTCTGGCAAGTTCTGCCACACTCTCAGACTCCTTTAATCTGCGAATGGTGGAAATCGTGGTCTCATTCTGCGCAGATTTTTCGATACAAAAATGAGCATCCGCCATGGCTGCAATCTGCGGAAGATGGGTAATACAGATAATCTGATGTCCACCGGAAATCAAAAGAAGCTTTTCCGATACTGCCTGAGCCGTCCTACCACTGATTCCTGCATCAATCTCGTCAAAAATCAAGGTCTCGATTCGGTCATTTTCAGCGAGAACTGTTTTTAGCGCCAGCATAATACGGGAAAGTTCACCTCCGGAGGCAACTTTTCCCAATGATTTTAATCTTTCTCCCGGATTCATGGCAATCACAAACTCCACATCGTCCCATCCATCACTGCGGATGCTGTCACGCTTTTCAAACTGCATCTGGAAACGGACATCCAGAAAATTCAAATCCATCAGATGCGCCCGCACAGCCTCGGTAAGCTTGCCTGCATACTTCCGGCGAATTTCACTGATTTTTTCACACATTGATTCCATACAGGTCTGCTTTTCTGTCAATTCCTGCTGAAGCTTTGCCTGATATTCTTCAAAATTCCGAAGTTGTTCCGCTTTCTTACTTTTATCCTCCAGAGAATTCAAAATATCCGATATACTGTGTCCATATTTGCTTTTCAAATGATTCAATTCATCCAAACGCTGTTCCATCTGACGATATTTTTCTTCATCAAACTCTTCCCCATCCAGGTAATCTGCCACTTCCCGGTTCAAATCACCCAGAAGACTATCTATTTCCGACACTTCCTCTGCCATCTGTCTCAATGCTGCATCATAACCTGATATGGAGTTCAGCTCCCGCAGCGCACAGCTTAACAGCTCCGAGGCACTTGCATTCTGCTGACTGAGATACTGCTGCGCCATCCCTAATGCCTCTAGGATTTTGCGTCCATTCGCCTGCTTTTTGTAGGCCTCTTCCAGCGTTTCATCCTCCCCTACCGTAAGCCCTGCCTCTTCAATCTCATGGATTTCATACTCCAGCAGAGACAATTCCCGCATCCGGCTTTCCTCGTCCAGAGAGTTTTTGTTTAATTCCCGCAGAATCTCCTGATATTCTCCGTACACCTTCTCCAGTTGCTCCTTTAAATCACCCAGAGCATCCTTGGCATACTCATCTAAAATCTGAAGATGATATTGTTTTTTTAAAAGAGACTGATGTTCATGCTGTCCATGAATATCAATCAACAGGGAGGACACTTCCCGGACTTTGGATACCGGAACACTTTCTCCGTTGATTTTCGCAATGCTACGACCGTTGGCAATCCTTCGACTCAGAATAATCTGATCCTCCTCCGGAAAAATATCCATTTCCTCTAAGGCCGCAACCGTGCCTTTATCCGTCACCTCAAAAATCAACTCTACAAACGCATTATCTTCCTGATCCCGCAACATTTCCTTGGGGATCTTCTCTCCCAGTGCAAGATTGATGGATCCGATGATGATGGATTTTCCGGCTCCGGTTTCTCCGGTTAAAATATTCAAGCCTTCTTTAAAATCCACCTCTGCCTCATCGATGAGTGCTAAATTTTTTACATGTAGATTTCTTAACATTTCCTCGCCTTCCTATCATATGTATTGACTCTCCATCCTATCCTTTGTATCACTCTACTCCCTTTTCGGAAAAGGGAGTTACTCTAAAAGTCTGCGCAAACGCTTCATCAATACAGCAGTCTCATCCACACTGCGCACCGCACACATAATGGTATCATCCCCGGCAATGCTTCCCACAATCTCGTGGAACTTCATGGCATCCAACGCAGCCGCCACCGCCATTGCCATCCCGGAAACGGTCTTTATCACAAGAATATTCTGTGCCATATCCATGGAAACAAAACCATCCCGGAAAATGCGCACAAACTTTTCTGACATCTCACCGCTTTTGTCTGTCAGTGCAACATACTTTTGCCGGCCGTTTTCCGAAGCTACCTTGGTAAGCTTCAGTTCACGGATATCACGGGATACAGTGGCCTGTGTCACATGGTAGCCCTGCTCCTCCAGACGCGCAGACAGTTCCTCCTGCGTCTCTATCTCATTTTTTTGGATCAATTCCAAAATCTTTGCATGTCGCCCTGTTTTCATTATAGTTTTACCTCCTTTCACACTTTTGTTACGTGTAGTTTTGCATTTTCTTTCTGAGTATTTCTAAAAAGCCTATCTTATTCAACTTTAAAATACGGGTAGACATCTGTGCCCGATGCACTACAATCCGGTCTCCCACCCGAAGAGCCGCTCCGGTATCTCCATCGAAGCTCACCTCTGCCTGTTCGTCCTTCTCACTTCTTCTGGGCTCTATCTCAATAGCAACCTCCGCATCCGCATCGATCACAATACTTTTCGCATTGAGATTATGGGCATTGATGGGCGTAATTAAAAGCAGGCTGGCCTTTGGATCCACAATAGGTCCCCCTGCCGACATACTATATCCGGTAGAGCCTGTGGGTGTGGCAACAATCATGCCATCTGCCAGATAACTAGCCAGAAATTCTCCATTGACATAAACCTTCATACGAAGAATTTGCAGCGCACCCGTTCTATGAATTACCACATCATTCAGTGCCGTCTCCTCCATGCTCTGCTCACCCTTCACCACAGTATACCCACCCAGCATCATCCGCTCCTCAATGACATATTCATCCCGAAGCAAAGCATCAATGGCTTGATACACCGTATTTTCTTCCAATTCACAAAGATATCCCAGTTTGCCCAGATTTACTCCAATCACCGGAAGCTTACGCTCTACAATGTCTCTGGCAACCCGGATTAATGTTCCATCGCCGCCGATTACAAAAACAGCCTCCACATTTTGCCCAATCCGGTCCGGATCTACCCTTTTTATCCCCTGATTGATACGATTAATAAAGTAATCGCAGGTTCCGCCAGCCTGTTCAATATATGTTTTCATTTTTTCGGTAAATTGCATGGCATCGTCTTTCACGCCATTTGCAATAATAAAAAAATGTTTCATGCCTTTTCAGACAATGATGTATGGGCCTGTGTCACAACTGACTTTACATCAATTGTCTCCTCCTTTTTCCCATGTTCTCCCTTTTGCAAATGCACCAGATACTCGATATTCCCCTCCGGTCCCTTGATGGGGGAGTATTCCATATTAAGCACCCGGAATCCGTTATCACGGGCAAAGCCGATTACCCGTTCTATCACTTCCTCATGGACTAACGGATCGCGAACCACACCTTTTTTCCCGACCTTCTCCCGGCCAGCCTCAAACTGTGGTTTGATCAGGCAAACCATCTCTCCCTGATCCCGCAGAAGCTCTCTAGCCGGAATCAGAACCTTGGTCAATGAGATAAAGGAAACATCCACTGACGCAAAATCCAACACATCTGCGATATCAGCCGGCGTCACGTAACGGATATTCGTTTTTTCCATACAAACTACCCTTGGGTCTGTTCGCAGCTTCCACGCAAACTGTCCATATCCCACATCCACGGCATACACTTTTTGGGCTCCGTTCTGCAACATACAATCGGTGAAACCTCCGGTGGAGGCACCAATATCCATACAGACCGTATCTTTCAGTGAAATATCAAAATGATTCATGGCTTTTTCCAGTTTCAGCCCTCCACGGCTTACATATTTCAAGGTACTGCCCTTAACCTCTATTTTTACCTGGCTGTCAAAACTGCTTCCGGCTTTGTCCTCCCGCTGACCTTCCACGAACACGTTTCCTTCCATGATCATGGTTTTTGCTTTTTCCCGGGAAGAAGCAAGTCCCCGCTGTACTAACAGCACATCCAGTCGTTCTTTCATAATCGTTCTCCATATTTTGTTCTGGTACCATCAGTTTCAGATTTATCGATTAGAAATCCAGCTTCGTATATATATCCTGGATACGAGATACAATACTTTCTGCATCCAGTCCCAGCTTCTGTTTTAACTGTTCGATGCTCCCCTGCTCCACAAACTGATCCGGAATGGCAACATTAATAACCGGAACATCTAGTGCCAACTCGTTTACAAAAGACAGCACCTGCTGTCCATATCCTCCCGTAATTACATTTTCTTCCAGAGTCACAATCAACCGATAATTCGAACTGTTCTGCATCATCCACTCCCCATCAAAGGGTTTCACGAAACGAACATTGACAACGGTGGCAGAAATTCCCATCTCATGCAGCTTCTGTCTCACTGCCACTGCTGTCCGCACCATACTGCCCACAGCCAAAAGCAGCACATCCTGCTCCTCACCAATTATCTCACATAGCCCCAGCCTGATAGGCTCCCGATATTCCTTCAGTTCATCATACGCCTCGCCCTTAGGATAACGGATGGCAATCGGCCCATCAAAATCCACTGCAAACTTAATCATATCCGAAAGCTCCCATTTATTTTTGGGAGCCAGAACAGTCATATTGGGAATACTGCCTAAATAGGACAAATCAAAGATTCCCTGATGGGTTTCCCCGTCACTTCCTACCAATCCTGCACGATCCACAGCAAAAATCACATGAAGTTTCTGAATACATACATCGTGGAGGATCTGATCATATGCACGCTGTAAAAAAGAAGAATAGATGGCTACAATAGGGATCAGTCCCGCTGCGGATAGTCCCGCTGCAAAAGTCACCGCATGCTCCTCTGCGATTCCTACATCGAAAAAACGATCCGGGAACATATTGCGAAACCGCTTGAGTCCCGTATTGTCCGCCATAGCTGCCGTAATGGCCACAACCTTAGGATTGCGATCTCCCAGCTTGCGCATCACAGTGGAAAAAATATCCGTGTAATTGGCCTTTTCCTGTCTTACCGCAGGAAGTCCTGTCTCTATTTCAAAGGGATTGGTTCCATGGAATCTGGCCGGATGACGTTCTGCCGGTTCATATCCTTTTCCCTTCTGGGTTCTGACATGCACAATCACCGGTCCTTCCACCTTCAAGGCTTCCTTAAACATTTTAATCATCGCCTGTACATTGTGACCATCCACCGGCCCCAAATACAAAATCCCCATATTTTCAAAAAGCATTCCCGGAATAACCAACTGCTTGAGTCCATTTTTGGTGCGTCGAATCCGCTCCACAATTTTATCACCATATACCGGAATATTACTCAAAGAATGTGTAATTCCACTTTTTAAATCCTGATAGGATTCTGCCGTCCGAAGACCGGTCAGATAGCGGGACAAACCACCCACATTTTCAGAAATGGACATATTATTATCATTCAATACAATGATAAAATTCGATTTCAACTTTGAGGCATTGTTCAACGCCTCAAAAGCCATACCGCCGGTAAGTGCCCCATCTCCCAGCACAGATACCACCCGATAATCATCACCGGTCACCTCTCTGGCCATGGCATACCCCAAACCGGCAGATATGGAGGTGGAACTATGTCCTGTTTCAAACACATCACATGCACTCTCGTGGCGTTTTGGGAATCCACTCATCCCACCATATTTGCGAAGTCCATCAAAACCTTCCCTGCGCCCGGTCAAAAGCTTATGGGTGTAGGATTGATGTCCAACATCCCATATTAGCTTATCCTTGGGAAAATCCAGACATAAGTGCAACGCCATGGTAAGCTCCACCACACCAAGATTGGATGCCAGGTGTCCACCATTCACAGATATTTTATCGATCAGAAATTCCCGGATCTCGTCTGCCAAAACAGACCATTCCGAGTCTTCCAGTTTTTTTATATCGTTCTCCTGATTTATTTTCTCAAGTACCATGAGAATAACTCCTTTATTTCTCCCGATTAATCAGATAACGAACCAATTCTTCCAGAAAATCGTTCTTTACTGACAACTGCTTCAATTCCTGCAAGGCTTCCTGGGAATAAGCATTCACATCCGCTTTTGCCTTTTCCAATCCCTCATAGGATACATAAGTGGCCTTCTGATTCTTGTCATCACTGCCCACTGGCTTCCCCAGCACCTCCGCTGATCCGGTCACATCCAAAATATCATCCTGAATCTGAAAGGCAAGCCCCACCTTTCCTGCAATGCGTTCCAGCTGTTCCAGTTCATTCGCATTGGCTCCGGCCAGAATTCCTCCAATCATCATGGATGCTTCCAAAAGTGCGCTTGTCTTCAGCCGGTAAATAAAATCAATCTGATCTTTGCTGACCACCCTGGTCTGATCTGTCTCTACATCCACCGTCTGACCCCCCACCATTCCATAGATTCCCGCTTTATTTGCAAGAACCTGCAATGCCTGCGGAATTCTTTGATTTTCAGGTTCCAGTGAAAAAGCAGAAAGTGCCGTTTCATAGGCAAAATTCAACAACCCATCTCCTGCAAGAATCGCCATAGCCTCCCCATATACAACATGGGTGGTCTTTTTCCCTCTACGGTATTCATCATTGTCCATAGCCGGCAGATCATCATGAATCAACGAATAGGTATGAATCATTTCCATGGCCGCCATAAATGGCTCAATCACCCGGGAACTGCCGCCAAACATTCGGTAGGTCTCCTGCATCAGCATGGGGCGAAGCCTTTTTCCTCCTGCTGTAAAGCTGTAGTTCATGGCCTCCATGATACGTTTCTGATAGCCTTCTTCTTTTGGCAGATACTGATTCAGTATCGCCTCAATCTTTCTGGTTTTTTCCTCTATTTGCTGCTGAATCTGCATACTAAAATTCCTCTATCTCACCCTGCTCATTAAGCACCATCATTTTCTTTTCAATCTGTTCAATCTGTTCGTTGCAAAGCTTCAATTTGCGAATACCCTTTTCATAATCGGCAAATGCCTCATCCAGCGAAACATCTCCCTGCATATGCTCCAGCAATTCTTCAATCTCTGCAAACAGATCCTCCAGCTGTTCTCTTTTTTCCGTGGTATCACCCATGCCAACGTTCCTCCGTTTTGATTTCTTCTACCAATAGTGTCATGCTTCCATCTTCAAGGACTGCCTGAATCCGATCATCCTTCTGTACCTGACTGATTCCTAAAATTGCCTGCCCCTGTCCGTCACTCAGATATGCAAACCCATGTCCCAGTTTTTTTAATGGCGATATATCTTCCATACGTTGAGCCAAAAGCCGGAATCTCGACTTGCGGTCTTCTAAGACTTTTTGCATTGCACTTTCCATACGAAACTGTAACTCCCCTGCATACTGCATCTTTTCATTCAATTGATTTCGGGGACTCATCTTAGTAAGCCTTGCTGATAGCATATCGCATTTTGCTTTTTTTATTTTAATCAAGTAATCCATTTCACGGCAAAAACGCTGTTGATAAGACTCAAGCCTTTCCTGAAACTGTACCCAGTCAAACACCGCCTGCTCCGCTGCCGCTGATGGTGTGGGAGCTCTCAAATCCGCCACATAATCTGCAATGGTTGTATCGGTCTCATGTCCCACAGCGGAAATCACCGGCGTATCACACTCAAAAATGGCCCGAGCCACCGCCTCCTCATTGAAGGCCCACAAATCTTCGATGGAGCCACCGCCTCTTCCCACAATCAATACATCCAGTCCCATTGCATCCAAGGTGCGAATGCCATTTACAATACTGGACACCGCACCCTCTCCCTGAACCAATGCGGGATATAAAATCACCTGCACATAAGGATTCCTCCGACTGGAAATGTTGCGGATATCCTGAATCGCTGCACCGGTGGGTGCTGTAACAACGCCTACCCTTGTAGCATACCGGGGAATGGGCTTTTTGTATTCCTTGGCAAACATCCCCATCTCTTCCAACTCCTGCTTCAGTTGTTCAAAACGCTGATACAGATCACCTGAGCCGGCCAACTCAATTTCCTTTGCATATAACTGGTATTTCCCATCCCGGTCATATACCTGAATGGAGCCTGTCACCTGAACCTGGTCTCCATCCTTCATAGAGAAATTCAAGCCCTTTCGATCCCGCACAAACATGACAGCATCCATGGCGCTGCCCTGCTCCTTCAGCCGGAAATAGATATGTCCCGAACTATGGTATTTGCAGTTGGACACTTCTCCCTTGATACAGATGCCATTCAGAACAAAATCCTGCGCAAACATATTTTTTATATACTGATTAATCTGGTAAACTCCATATATTTTTTTTATCATGCCAATTTTGCCAACACACCATTCACAAAGGCCGGCGCATCCTCTGTACCAAATTTCTTTGCCAGCTCCACAGCCTCATTAATGGCTACCCCGGTGGGAATATCCTCCTCTAATTTTATCTCATATACCGCCAGGCGGATAATGCTAAGCTCCACCTTTCCCATACGGCTGGTCTTCCATCCCTTACTCTTTTCATTGATCCAGGCATCAATCTGCTCTAACTTGTCAACAATATCCCGACATTTATGATTCATATAGGCCCGATCTGTTTCCTGCATGCCCTGTTCTTCCTGCTCTGAAAGAAAAAGTGCAAGCTGTTCTTCATACTCAGGTCCCTGATAGAACTCAACACGAAACAGCATCTTAAAAATCAATTCTCTTATCTCTCTTCTACTCATGTGATTTCCTCTCTGCGAATTTTTCCTATGATATGGAAAAAGAATGCCATAAAGGCATTCTTTATTATACAACATTTCATTCTATTACAAAAGCATTATTTGGTATTTCTCATATCAACCGTAGCAATCCGCACATTTACCATTGCCACAGACAGACCAGTCATGGTTTCTATGGCACTTTTCACCTTTTCCTGTACCTTAGCAGATACATCCGGAATCGAATAGCCATATGCAATATTCAACGATACTTCTACATCCACGATATCCTCAATCACATCTACCTTTACGCCCTTGGACAGATTCTTCATCCCCAGCCTGCTCACCAGCTCATTGGTAATATTCCCAGCCATGGAGGCTACCCCCTCCACCTCGGTAGCAGCAAGTCCTGCGATAATTGCCACCACCTCATCTGCAATGTGTACCTGTCCCAAATTGTCCTCTTTGATTTTAAATACTTTTCTATTTTCAGCCATAAGATGCCTCCCGTTTATCAATATATGTTAATTATAGCAGATAACCATCTTTTTGAAAACAATTTATTTTATCCTTCCTCTGTATAGAGGTCATCCGCAATCTGTACCAGATTAGAAAAAGGTTCATGCTCCATTGCCGGACTGGCAAAGGTATTGTCCTGGAATCCATTTAGCTTTTCAACGTAAAAATCCACCGATTCCTTGGCTGTCTGAAAACAGCGCAATGACGCTGGAGCATTCCAGTCTTTCCAATAAACCATATTGTAATCAATATATGCCACGGTAGCAAAATCATCATCTGAAGTATTGATAAAGGTACGCTGCATGGATGCGTGCAGTGCATCTCCTTCCAAATGCTTTCCCTCTTCTTTTTGTCTGGGAACTTTTGATTGTGCTTCGGATTCTTTACTTTTCTTCACCCGATGTTCCTGTTCCACCATACGGTCCACTGCCTCTGCCGCACGGTTCATGGCCTCAAAAATATCCATCTGCCCTTCCATGGACGTTTTCCCTGATTTCATATTCACAGTCCCCCTCATATTTTTCAGTTTTATTTACTAAGTATCTCTTCCGTGTTGATGAACTCGTAAGGAGTCTGCTGATACACATAATAGTTGAGCCAGTTGGCATACAGCATATTACCATGGGACCGCCACTGCAACAGGGGTTTTTCATCGATATCATTGTTTGGATAATAATTCACCGGCATTTCAATATCCAGTCCCTTTGCCAGATCACGCTTATATTCTTTATCAAGGGTAAGTCGATCATACTCTGGATGTCCCATCACAAAAATCTTTCTCCCTTCATCCGCAATAGCAAGGAATACACCAGCCTCATCAGACTCTGCCAGGATCGCAAGTTTTCCGGTTTTCTCAATGTCCTCGCGAAATATCTCCGTATGTCTGGAATGAGGTGCCATAAAATGATCGTCGAACCCCCGCACCAGAGGTACCTTACGATTCATTACACGATGCTCATAGATACCAAACATCTTTTTGTCCAACAAATGCTTTTTGATTCCATAATGATAGTACAAGCCGGCCTGTGCTCCCCAGCAAAGATACAGCGTGGAGGTCACATGAGTCTTGCTCCATTCTAAAATCTGGCAAAATTCGTCCCAGTAATCCACATCTTCATACTCCATCAATTCCACAGGCGCACCGGTAATGATCAGCCCATCCAGATTGCAATGCTTTATTTCCTCAAAGGACTGATAAAACTTATTTAAATGGCTCTTAGATGTATTTTTCGACTCATGGGTACTCACCGTAATCCAGGACACATCCACCTGCAACGGTGTATTGGACAGGGATCTTAAAATCTGCAGCTCCGTGTCCTCCTTCAAGGGCATCAGATTCAAGATACCAATTCCCAATGGTCTGATATCCTGATGCATTGCCCGATTCCCATCCATTACAAATATATTTTCTTTCTCTAAGATCTCCCTCGCCGGCAGATCATTCATTGTTTTGATTGGCATATCTAAATCCTCTTTTCATCCCTTATAGCATCTGCTTTAATTCCTCTTCCGTAAGCACCGGAATACCCAGATCCTGTGCCTTTGTCAGCTTACTTCCGGCATTATCTCCAGCCAGCAGATATGTGGTCTTTTTTGACACGGAACCAGTGACCTTCCCGCCATTTTTCTCAATCAGCTCTGCAGCTTCCTTGCGATCCATACCCGGAAGTGTTCCGGTGATGACAAAGGTCATACCATCCAGACTGCCACCCTTGGTTTCCTCTGTAAGATTTTGCAGATTCACACCATAGGCTTTTAATCTATGAATAAGCTCCACATTCTTTTTATCGAAAAAGAAATCACGGATTGCCTTCGCACTGATAGTGCCGATATCCGGAACCCGGGTCAGTTTTTCTTCATCCGCCTCCATCAAAGATTCCACTGAACCAAAATGTTTCAACAACGTTCTGGCTGCATTTTTTCCAACATTGGGAATACCCAGTCCACTTACCAGCATGTAGGCATCATTTTCCTTTGCCCGCTCAATGGTATCCAACAGCTTATCGGTGTTTTTCTCTTTTCCAATAATGCCATTTTCTATCAACTGTTGTCTGTGATCTTTCAGAATAAAAATATCCGCAATATCTTTAATATATCCCAATTTCACCAGTTGTTCAATATATACAGTTCCAAAGCCTTTGATATCCATGGCATCCCTGCCCACAAAGTTAATGATATGGCGTTCCAGCTGTGCCGGACAGTTGGGCGAAGTGCACTTAATATCTGCAGTATCCTCTTCCCGACAGGTTTTTGCACCGCAGACCGGACAGCGGTCAGGAATCCGAAATGTGACAGTTCCCTCCGGTCGCAGTTCTTTCCTGACCTGCTTTACCTTCGGAATAATCTCGCCGGATTTATACACCACAATCGTATCACCGATTCCCACACCCAGCTCATTAATATAATCCTGGTTGTGTAATGTAGCCCTGGACACCGTGGTACCGCAGAGGCGGATGGGCTCAAATACCGCCGTAGGAGTAATCCGTCCGGTACGCCCTACGGACAGTTCAATATCAAGTACCCTGGTTTCTTTTTCCTCCGGTGGATATTTATAAGCGATAGCCCAACGCGGTACTTTGCTGGTATTTCCCAGTAACTCCCGGTCCGCATAACGGTTCAGCTTCACTACTGCGCCATCAATATCATATCCCAGATTCCCCCGATTTTCACCGATGGCAGTGATTGCCTCCCAGACTTCTTCCGCAGTATGACATACACGGTAATCCTGAATCACAGGAATGCCCTGTTTTTTCAAAAATTCATATCCCTCCGTGTGAGTCTCAAAGGAAATCCCCTTTGTCTGCTGAATGTTAAACACAAACATGGAAAGCTGCCGTTCCTTTGTTATCCCCGTATCCAACTGCCGCAGCGTACCCGCTGCACAGTTTCTGGGATTGGCAAACTTTTTCTTCCCCAAAAGCTCCTGTCTCTCATTCACCTGTTCAAATGCCTCATTGGTCATATATACCTCGCCTCGCACCTCCAGATAAGGCACCGGTTCCTTCAGCTTATGCTTCACATCTCGGATCACCTTGGCATTGGCTGTCACATCTTCCCCAAAGTTGATACCATCCCCTCTGGTCTCTGCCAGTTTCAGCATACCCTCCTCATAGCGCAAAGCCATAGATAATCCATCAATTTTGTACTCCACCACAAACTCAGGCTTTGTCAACTGATGCTGCATATCGTAAACAAACTGCTCTACTTCTTCCCGGGAAAACACGTCATTTAAGCTGAGCATCGGCACATTGTGCCGGACCAGTACTCCTGCCTCGCGCTTAGCCGTTCCTCCCACCTTCCGGGTAGGAGAATCCTCCGTCACATATTCCGGGTGCTCCTTCTCCAGTGCCTTCAGCTGCTGCATTAGCATATCATATTCATAGTCCGTAATCTCCGGAGCATCCATATTGTAATAGCGGTTGCTGTGATATTCAATCTGCTTTTTCAGATTTTCAATCTGCGTTTTTACTGCGTCTGCCATACACTCATTTACCTCTCTTTTTCGACTTTACCGTCTCACTGCTGGAATCTGCTAATAATTGTTTTAGCTGCTGCAATTCTTCGTCCGTCACCGGGCGATATGCGCCTTCCTTTATTCCATCCAGCCGGATATTCATAATGCGTGTTCTTTTTAATGTCACCACACGATACCCGAAATATTCACACATACGCCGAATCTGGCGATTGTATCCCTGAGTCAAAATAATCACAAATTTCTGTTGGGATAATTTGTGTATTCTGCAAGGTCTTGTGACCACATCCAGTTCCTTCAACGGAACCCCACTTCTCATCCCCCGCAAAAACTCCTCTGTGATAGGCTGGTTCACCGTCACTTCATATTCTTTCTCATGATAGTTACCCGCCCGCATAATTTTATTCACCAAATCCCCCTGATTTGTTAAAAGCAAAAGTCCCTGGGAATCCTTATCCAAACGCCCCACCGGATAAATCCTGCTGGGATAACCGATAAAATCCACCACATTATTCTTTTCCTGTTTGGCTGTGGTGCAGACCACACCGACCGGTTTATTAAAAGCAATCAATACAGAGTCATTCTGTTTTTTCACCGTTTTATTGTCCAGACACACCTGATTTCCCGGAAAAATCCGGTCACCCATTTTAGCAATTCTGCCATCAATGGTAATCCGCCCCTGTTCCACCATCCGGTCCGCTTCCCGTCTGGAGCATACGCCGGCCTCGCTGAAATATTTATTGATTCTGATTCCTATATCATCCATAATTTGTCCTGTCAAAAAACGGAGGCCACAACGACCTCCGCCCTTCTCTGCTTTATTCTACTGCTGCTCTAGCAATTCTGTTTTAATATATCCTGTTTTGTTGTTCCAGTTAACCTTCGTCCAGCCTTCCTGATAACTCATAACCACAGTCACATATTCTCCCGCATAAGCCACCCCAACTTTAGGCGCTGTCTCACTCATAGAAGACCTGATATTCACGGTATTATACAACAACACCTTCGTGCCCTCTTCGATTCCACCGGCATCCACAGTTCCCTCTTCGTTTTCCGGCTGAGACTCTGACAAGAACTCGCTCTTTATATATGCTTCTGTTCCATTATAATCTATCTTGCTCCATCCATCATCCCCTGCTTCATAACGAGTAAGAGCTGTTCCTGCATAAACTTGTCCCAACAATTCAGAATCCGTGTTTGCTTCCTTCCGGACATTGACTGTCGCTGTTGTATAAACGGTCTGACCAGCCGAAGTCTCTCCCTGCTCATCCTCCGTGGCATCGTCCGCCACACTCTCTGTATCAGCAGTTTCTGTATCAGCAGTTTCTGTATCAGCCATCTCTGTATCTGATACAGGCTGCAATGTAGCTGCCCAACTATTATATGCATCAGAAATTGTAGTATTTACCATCTCAGCCAAAAGCGGATCTGATGCTACTGCATCCTCATATTCCTGCTGAACTTCAGCCTGCAGAGCTAATACCTCTGAATTGTTCTGGAAGCTATTAATCAGCGCCTGTATGGCTGCATCCGTCTCTAATTCAGCATTCAAACGATTATAGCTGCTATAAAGGTTATCAATATACAGATTACCTTCCTCATTCGTTCTCACATAAAAGAACTCCAGACCAGGTGCCAGGGTATCTACACCCTCAAACTTCATTTTCAGGCTTACAGAAACCAAATATGCTCCATCCTCATGTCCCGGTTTCGTATAACAGGTAATATCCTCATACTTCTCCACATACTGAGAAAACATGGCAATAAAGCTCTGTTCATTGGCAGTTACCGGAGTCGCATAGGTCTGAATCTTCTCCAAATCCCCCTGTGCATACGCATCATAGTAATTGGTAATCAGTTCCTTCATTCCTTTGACCTGATCCACTTCAAAAGGCTCAAATGCTTCTTCCTCCGTACCATTCAGACTCTCGCCATCCGGTTTCGCACTGCATTTCACCATAAGAAACACCAATACAATAAACAATACTGCCGCCAAAATATATCTGCCATACTTTTTAAAAAAAGTAATCAATTTCTCTTTTATTTCAGATGTTTTCATCACTTTTTCCTCCAATTGGTCTGTATTCCATATCCTAATAAACTAACGCAAATGAGGACAAAAAAATGCACCCGGCGGGAATCGAACCCGCATTATCAGAGTCGGAGTCTGACGTTCTATCCATTAGACTACGGTTGCAACTTGTACATAATAGCACAGATGTATAAAAAAATCAAGCAAATTTACTCATTGACATAGAAAAACGAATCCTATATATTTAGGAAAAGAATTTTATTATCCATTATGAAACAAAGGAGAAGTACAATGAGTTTTAAATTTTTAGATCAATTACCCAGCCCGGCTGATATTATCAAGGAATATCCTCTTCCCGAGAAATTAATCCAGATAAAAAAGGAACGTGACGCTGCTATCCGGGATGTTCTCACCGGAAAGGATGACCGTTTTCTGGTAATCATCGGTCCATGCTCTGCTGACAGCGAAGACCCTGTATGTGATTATGTGAGCCGACTCACAAAAATTGCAGAGGACGTAAAGGATCGTCTGATTCTCATCCCCCGCGTCTATACCAACAAACCCCGTACTACCGGAGAGGGCTACAAAGGAATCGCCACCCAGCCGGATCCTGAGAAAGCACCGGATATGGTTGCCGGATTGATTGCCATGCGAAAGCTTCACATTCGCGCATTTGCAGAAAGCGGCCTTTCCTCCGCAGATGAAATGCTTTATCCGGAAAACTGGAGTTACATTGAGGATCTTCTCTCCTATGTTGCAATCGGAGCTCGTTCTGTAGAGGACCAGCAGCACCGTCTTACCGTCAGCGGTTTTGATGTGGCATCCGGTATGAAGAATCCTACCAGCGGTGATTTTTCCGTTATGCTGAATTCTGTTTATGCAGCACAGCATCCTCATCATTTTGTTTATCGCGGCTACGAAGTGGAGACTCCGGGAAATGATCTGACTCACGTAGTCCTTCGTGGTGCGGTAAGCAAACACGGTAACAGCACCCAGAACTATCACTATGAGGATATTATGCGTCTGATTGAAATGTACAACGAGCGTGATTTAAAAAATCCTGCCGCCATCATCGATGCCAATCATTCCAACTCCAACAAAAAATTCAAGGAGCAGATCCGTATCGTCAAGGAGGTTATGCACAACCGCCAGCTCTCCGAAGACATTCACGATATGGTTAAGGGCGTGATGATTGAAAGCTATATCGAAGAGGGCTGTCAGAAAATCGGTGATCATGTGTACGGCAAATCTATTACCGATCCCTGTCTGGGATGGGAAGACACCAAAAACCTAATCTATACCATTGCCGACATGAATCAGTAACGAAAAACGTATAGATACGAACCACAAGCCCAAGAAAATCAGCGCCGCTGATTTTCTTGGGCTTGTTCTTGCTATCTATACGTTTTCATACGATTTATGCGTTTCCGCAGAAATCTGTTCTGAACAGTTACAGTTTTCTACAGATTTCCGGCGATATGTATACCTCCATCAAAATACCAATCAGAAACGTCATTGCCAAAATCGCCCACAAGGTAATCCATTCCCATATCCGTCTTTTG
This sequence comes from Lachnospiraceae bacterium, assembly GCA_022766245.1. GTDB lineage: Bacteria > Bacillota > Clostridia > Lachnospirales > Lachnospiraceae > Roseburia_C. The sequence continues at coordinate 79,267 of JALEPL010000031.1, forward strand.
GTTCCACCCCTGTGGTACTCCCATTGTATTTTCATAATTGAAAGATATACGACAAGATACAAAACATCGTGGGGAAACATGGACATAAATATAAAAGGCAATTTCTCCAATCCCAGATTCATAATGGAGGTAACCATCAAAAAACCAAACGACAGACCAACCCATGAAGCAAAAAAGTAATGTACCACAGCATACAATGAGGTCATCCCCAGAATCAATATACCTAAAATCACAGGCAAACGTATCTCCAGTACATAAAACAAATAATCCGCCCTATTAATTTTTGTCTGCTTTAGCTGTTGGAGAAAATAGCTGTTGACAATATCATACTGATTTCCACCCTTTGCTACCAATATATTTGCCAATACTATTCCCGTCAGAAACGACAGAAAAAAAACAATTTCCAACGGTAAATAAGACTTCTTCTGATTTCGGACAATTCTTTTTCCCATAAACCACTTGTCTGAATTATCGTTATCTTATTTTATTCCCCTTCTGATAGCAATATGCCAAAATTCCGGAAACGGTTTTGCTGTCCTGGATCTTCCCTTGATAAATCATGGATAACAGCTCATCCGGATCATAAGCATGTACGTCAATGTATTCATCCGGGTCCAGATTTTGTCTTCCGGGTGTCAATTCAGTAGCCAGATATACATCAATAAATTCATTACAAAAAGCCACCGTAGTTTTTAAAGACAACAATTTTTCCATATGACCGGCTCGATATCCAGTCTCTTCCTCCAGTTCACGTATGGCACATACCATGGTATCCTCCGTGACACTGTCCCTTGCTCCTGCTGGAATCTCTATGGTCATGCGATCCAGCGCATTCCGATACTGATGAACCATCAGTATTTTTCCCTCTGGTGTAACAGCTACCACTGCAGCTGCCCCCTTGCGATGAGCTATATAATCCCACTCTGCCACCCTGCCATCCGGCATCTGAATGCTGTCCGAATAAACATCTACAATAGCTCCCTCATATTTTAGCGTACGTCCAATTCGTTTAATTTCTTCCATATTCCTTTTCCTCCTCATCTTACATGCGATGATACTCCTTTCCCAAATTGCAATATAGGTGTTTGCAAAACTTATCCTCCTCTTAGCAGTTGGCAACTGCGACGATTCTGAGAGAGTGATTCTAAGTGGCTTGCTATTGGCAATGCCTATTCATTCACTCCACAACTCGCTCTCCGTGTCCAAATTTCTCCCAACGGGATTTTTACGTTTATTTGATGTTTCTTTGTTTGCATTTTTCCGAGCCGATATTTCCAACGCCCTTCGCGGCCATGGTCAGATTGCCTGTGCACCGTAAAGTAAATCGTGCAGTCGTTACGCATCCGACCAATAAACGAACGGCGGGGAAGCGCACAGGATGTGCGCTTAGGGAAGACCTGCCCTGAGGTGGCGTCTCGCAGAGACGACGGAGCCCTGAGGGCGCAGCCATGGACGGCGGTTCTTCCCGCCCCACCGTGAAGACCTCGAAGAGTGGTCGGATGCTTACGAATGCTAGATTTACGATCCCGCGTGCACAAGGCAACTGCCATGACCCGAAGAGGCGGGAAATAATCGCACTCACTATTGTCCAAAGGAGGGACCCAGCGTAGCTGGGAGGATTCCTTAGGACATGTATGCAAAGTCGAAACATCTGACGTAAAAATCCCTACCTTGGGGAAATTGGGGACCCGGAGGCGAAAAGTTGTGTCGTAAATGGAATAGGCATTGCCAATTAGCAAGCCAGAGGTTACGATTCTCTCAGAGTCGTCGCAATTGCCTACGCATCACAATCTAAAGAAGTTTCGCAAACACTAAAAAGGAGATACGAATCTCTCCGTATCCCCTCTACTTTACTTAGCGTAATCAGTAACACGTGATTCGCGAATCACATTTACCTTAATCTGTCCGGGATACTCTAACTCAGACTCAATCCGCTTTGAAATATCCCTTGCCAACAATACCATCTCTGCATCATTGACCTGATCTGGAACTACCATTACTCGAACCTCTCTACCTGCCTGAATAGCAAAAGATTTTTCGACTCCTTTAAAGCTGTTTGTAATTTCTTCTAACTGTGATAATCTGTTGGAATATGTTTCCATAGTTTCGCGTCTGGCCCCCGGACGTGCAGCACTGATCGTGTCTGCAGCCTGTACCAGGCATGCGATTAATGAATCCGGCTCAACATCACCGTGATGAGCCTCAACTGCATTGATAATCAATGGTGACTCTTTGTACTTTCTACACAAATCCACACCAATCTGAATATGGGATCCCTCGATTTCATGGTCGATAGATTTACCAATGTCATGCAACAGACCTGCTCTTTTTGCAAGTCTTACATCCTCGCCAATCTCTGCAGCTAACAATCCTGACAGCTGAGCGACCTCGATCGAATGTTTCAATGCATTCTGACCAAAACTCTTTCTGAACTTCATACGTCCCAGCAGTTTTACCAGCTCGGGATGTAAGCCGTGAACACCAACCTCCAAGGTTGCTGCTTCACCTTCTTCACGAATCATTGTATCCACTTCTTTTTGCGCTTTTTCTACCATTTCCTCAATTCTGGCCGGATGAATACGTCCGTCCACAATAAGCTTCTCCAGCGCAATACGAGCGACTTCTCTACGTATTGGATCAAATCCAGAAAGAATGACCGCTTCCGGTGTATCGTCAATAATCAAATCCACACCAGTCAAGGTCTCTAAGGTTCTAATATTGCGACCTTCTCGACCAATAATTCTTCCTTTCATCTCATCGTTTGGAAGCTGCACAACTGATATGCTGGTCTCTGCCACCTGATCTGCTGCACATTTCTGAATAGCCGTTACCACATAATCCTTTGCCTTCTTTGCCGCTTCCTCTTTCGCCTGACTTTCCAGCTCTTTAATCATTTTAGCGGTGTCAAGCTTTACATCTTCTTCCACAGTCTTTAAAAGATAATCTTTTGCTTGTTCGGAGGTAAGTCCTGAGATTCTTTCCAGTTCCCGTACACGCTCTTCATTGAGCTTTGAAATTTCGACTTTTTGCCTGTTGATTTCTTCCTCTTTCGCTGCAAATCCAGCTTCGCGTTTCTCGATTGCCTCTAACTTTTTGTCCAAGTTGGCTTCTTTCTGTTCCACGCGGCGTTCATTTCTCTGGATTTCAGATCGTCTTTCCTTAATCTCCTTATCCAACTCGTTCTTCGTACGAATGGACTCTTCCTTGATTTCCAGTAAAGACTCTCTCTTCTTTGCCTCAGCGGATTTTACTGCCTCATCTATTATCTCTCTTGCCTTGTCCTCTGCGCTGCCAATTTTAGAAGCAGAAACATTCTTCTGATAGGCATTTGCAACGAACCACACGACAACAGCTGTAATAACAAATGTAACAATCACAGCAATAATCACTTCCTGCACAGGAGCACCTCCTTTATTAAATTTTCATTGTACATATAACATTAAACATTCATCGTCTGTCATAATTAACAATAAGTAAATTTTATACTTTTTCTGTTGTTATGTCAAGTAGTCACCGCACTTCATGCAACTTAAAATATCCTCGCTGCGAAACCCTCTGCGCATCAGTGATGCATATATTTTTTGCTGTCTGCTGCGATCTGTCTGCTCCGGTTCGTAGCCCTTCTTTTTCAAAAATAATAGGATTTTTTCCCGGTCATCAGAGTCATATTCCTGTTCCATAGCCCGCTCAATCACTGCCCGGTCTATCCCCTTGCGCATTAATTCCTGTCGAAGCTGCAATGCACTCTTTTGCTTCTGCCGGTAGGCAATATACTGATCGGCATACCGCTCGTCATCGATATAGTGATAACGCTTCACATAAAGGATAGCGTCCTCTATCAAATCCTCCGGATAGCCATTCTGGCTCAGCTTTTCGCGGAGATTTTTTTCCGTGCGATCCATTTTTTCCAAAAGTGCCAATGCCCTCTTTTTCACACGCTTTCCAAATATTTCATAGTACAGTTCCCGATACTGTTCCTCTGGCAGCGAAACATTTTCCTTCAAACCATATTTTTGCAATTCTCCCGTATAAAGGATAAGGTATGTACCATTATCCATACATACCTTATACCTTTTATTCTTCACTTTTTCTATTGATTGAACTGTCACACCCATATTACTCTTCATCCACAGGCAATTCTACAGGATTTGAGCCGTTCTCTTCCGTCTCTGCTCCATCCAGACCATACTGGCGACGCACCTGCGCCTCCACCTCCTGACAAATAGCGGAATTCTCCTTAAGGAAAGCCTTCGCATTCTCGCGCCCTTGCCCTATTTTCTCCCCGTTGTATGCATACCATGCACCGGATTTGTTGATCACTCCCATATCTGCAGCAAGATCCAAAATATCTCCGGTTCGGGAAATTCCTTCTCCGAACATAATATCAAACTCTGCCTCTTTAAATGGCGGTGCAACCTTATTCTTTACCACACGGATTCTGGTTCGGTTTCCAACAACCTCTCCCCCCTGTTTTAGGGACTCGATTCTTCTTACGTCCAAACGCACAGAAGAATAAAACTTCAATGCACGACCTCCCGTAGTGGTTTCGGGATTTCCGAACATCACACCCACTTTCTCTCGAAGCTGGTTGATAAAAATAACGATACAATTTGACTTGCTGATTACCGCCGTCAGCTTACGCAGTGCCTGAGACATCAATCGAGCCTGAAGTCCCACATGAGAATCTCCCATATCCCCATCAATCTCCGCCTTGGGAACCAGTGCTGCCACAGAATCTACGATTACAATATCTACTGCTCCGGATCGTACCATGGTCTCAGTAATTTCCAGCGCCTGCTCTCCGTTGTCCGGCTGGGAAATGTACAGATTATCAATATCAACTCCGATATTCTTCGCATAAACCGGATCCAATGCATGCTCTGCATCTATAAATCCTGCAATTCCACCGCGCTTCTGCACCTCTGCCACAGCATGAAGTGCCACAGTAGTCTTTCCACTTGATTCTGGTCCATAAATCTCTATAATTCGTCCCTTCGGCAGTCCGCCCAATCCCAAAGCAATATCCAAACTCAGAGATCCGGTGGGAACTGTCTCTACATTCATACGGCTGGACTCATCTCCCAGCTTCATCACAGAGCCCTTTCCATACTGCTTCTCAATCTGGGAAATTGCTGCATCCAGGGCTTTTAACTTATCTTCTCTAGACTCTTTTGCCATATTATTCTCCTTACTCTGTTCCGCTTTTGCGGAATCCATCACATACTTTAGTGCGAACTTATGTTCGTTTTTTATATTATAGTAATATACTTGTATTTAATTGTCAACTGCATTTTAGGAAAAACAAAAGATAAAACAAAAGATATCATATGTGAAATAAAAAAAGAACTCTCCACAACAGGAGTATAAAGGCGTAATTATCATATCATACACTTTTTGAAATTACAATGGAAATTACTCAGATATTCAGAACACGACAAATGTCATCTATATACTTTTCACCGGAGCGCTCTCCGAAAATAATATGATTAATGTACTGTGGACTGGTTCCAATCTCCTCCGCAAGATCTGCCTGACTCATTTCCAGTTCCACCAGTCTGCGCTTAATCTCTTTTCCTATAGGTGTCATCCGTCTCTTTGTCATACACATCTCCCCCAGATTTTGAAATTAAACATATCTGTTCAGTACTTCACAGATACGTTTCGCACCCCATAAAAATCGGCTCCGCCGATGGGGTGTTAGGTGCCAGTGGCACCTGTTCAACACCGACCGAAGCGAAGCGTAGACTTTGCTCACATCTGAATCATGTTCTTACGGCCTCGTCAGCAAGTGATTCGGCCTGTTCTGAACAGTTGCAAAAAAACCTAGAACCTCATCTCATGCAAAATCTGCTCTTTTTCATTGTGAATTACCACATAATATTGTATAATACAATCCATAAAATCATAATTTATATTGTAATTCATATTTATGTATTTGTCAATTCATTTTTATGAATATTTGTAAATATTTTTGTTTTACATCAAAAGGAGAATATAATGACAATCAGCCAACGCATTTTAGCTATTTTAGAAGAAAAAAATCTGTCACAGAAAGAACTGTCTACATATGCCGGTATATCCCCCAGTGCCATAAGTAACTGGAAAACGCAAAAGACAAATCCCGCTTCCGATAAGATTATCAAAATCTGTGAATTTCTGGATGTGGATCCATACTATCTTCTCACCGGAGATCCTGCCCCGGAATCCATGATTCGAGATGACGGCAGCACATACGCACAAACTGCCACACCGGAGGAAGTCATGTTGTTGGAGATTTTCCGTTTACTCACTCCTGTAAACCAGGGTCGTGCCATCGGCCAGTTAGAACAGATTCGGGATCAGCAGAATAAAATGATATAGTTTTATATCAAAAAAAAGCACCAACCATGCAAACACAAAACATGGTGGTGCTTTTCTCTATCTAATTTCTTCCGAACTCAGACAATACCAGACCTTCGTTACGGTCTAATGTCATGCCTACACTCCATGCATTGACAAACAGCAGCAATGGATTGCCCTTCAGATCCATAATCTTCTTCATATCGGAGGTTCCTGTGAGCCTGTCCATATCCACATCCTTGTTCTCAATCCACCGGATATGCTCATAGGGCAGATTTTCCAGACGGATTTCTACGTTGTATTCGTTTTCCAAACGATACTTCAAAACATCGAACTGCAGCACACCAACCACTCCCACAATGATTTCCTCCATGCCGCCCTTGTACTCCTGGAAAATCTGAATGGCTCCTTCCTGAGCAATCTGCATCACGCCCTTTACAAACTGCTTCCTCTTCATGGTATCCACCTGGCGCACTCTGGCAAAATGCTCCGGTGCAAAAGTCGGAATTCCCTCAAAGGCAAAATTCTCTTTGAATGTGGTCAGCGTATCACCGATGGAAAAAATACCAGGATCAAATACACCGATAATATCCCCGGCATAAGCCTCCTCAATAATCTTCCGTTCCTGTGCCATAAGCTGCTGGGGCTGGGACAATCGGAGGGATTTTCCTCCCTGAATATGCTTCACCTCCATACCCGCATCAAAACGGCCGGAACAGATACGCATAAATGCGATACGGTCTCTGTGATTTTTGTTCATATTTGCCTGAATCTTAAAAACAAAGGCGGAAAAATCATCGGAAAAAGGATCAATCACTCCCTTGTCTGAGTTTCTTGGTAACGGAGATGAGGTCATCTGCAGGAAATGCTTTAAAAAAGTCTCCACACCGAAGTTCGTCAATGCGGAACCGAAAAATACCGGTGAAAGTTCTCCCTTGGAAACAAGATCCATATCAAACTCTGCGCTGGCTCCGTCCAGAAGTTCAATTTCACCCAAAAGCTGCTCCACGTATTCCTCACCGATTTCCTGAATCAGAGCAGGATCATCCACAGAAAAATCTTTCTCTTCTCCCTCTTTGGTTCCCTTCAGGGTATCAGAAAAGAGCATGACCTTTTTCGTATTCCGGTCAAATACTCCTTTAAAATTCTTTCCGGATCCAATGGGCCAATTCACCGGGCAGGTAGCAATTCCCAGCTCCTTCTCAATCTCGTCCAACAATTCAAAGGTATCGTTGGCATCACGGTCCATCTTATTGATAAATGTAAAAATCGGAATATGACGCATCACACAAACCTTAAACAGTTTTCTGGTCTGGGCCTCCACACCTTTGGAGCCGTCAATTACCATCACGGCAGAATCCGCCGCCATCAAGGTACGATAAGTATCCTCCGAGAAATCCTGATGTCCCGGTGTATCCAGAATATTGATGCAGTATCCGTCATAATTGAACTGGAGCACGGAAGAAGTTACAGAAATACCTCTCTCCTTCTCGATTTCCATCCAGTCTGACACTGCATGACGAGCGGTAGCTTTTCCCTTTACGGAGCCTGCAAGATTGATCGCACCTCCATACAATAAGAATTTTTCCGTCAATGTGGTCTTTCCTGCATCCGGGTGGGATATAATTGCAAACGTCCTGCGTTTCTCAATCTCTTTTCTTAAATCAGCCAAAATAGTTCCTCCTAAGTATCACGTGATTATAACAGCAAAGGATCTCCGGCGCAGCACTGCTGCACATCAAAATAACGCAGAATCGTAGCTGCAATATCTGCAAAGCTGAACCGGGTCCCATAATTTTTTCCTGTCATCAAAGGCTTGCCATACATCAGCAATGGTACATATTCCCTGGAATGATCCGTAGATGGTGTGCTGGGATCGCATCCATGATCTGCTGTAATCATCAGAATATCCTCATCTCCCAGACCTGCCATAAGCTGCGGCAAACGCCCATCAAAATAACTCAATGCCTTGGCATATCCATCCACATCATTGCGATGCCCGTACAACATATCATAGTCTACCAAATTTGTGAAACATAATCCAGTAAAATCTTTTTTCATATATTCCAAAGTTTTGTCAATACCATCTGCATTGCCCTGAGTACGCACATACTCTGTGATTCCCCGACCTGCAAAAATATCCACGATCTTTCCCACGGAAAGCACGGTAAATCCGGCCTCCTGCAAGAGGTCCAGGCAAGTCTTTCCCGGTGGTTCCAAAGAGAAATCATGCCTTCCTGCTGTACGGGTATAATTGCAGGCACTTCCGATAAAGGGACGGGCAATCACACGTCCCACACCATACTTCCCTGTCAAAAGTTTTCTGGCAATCTTACAGTATTCATATAAGGTTTCCACCGGAACCACATCCTCATGGGCAGCAATCTGAAACACAGAATCTGCCGAAGTATATACAATCAATGCCCCTGTCTTTTCATGCTCCGGTCCGTAATCTTTGATTACCTCAGTGCCGGAATACGGACGGTTACACAGCACATCCCGGCCGGTAGCCTTGCGAAACGGCTCTAATATCTCCTCCGGGAATCCATTTGGAAACGTGGGCAGCGGGTGGTTTGAAATCACACCTGATATCTCCCAGTGTCCAATGGTAGTATCCTTCCCTTTTGACACCTCCGCCAATCGGGCAAATGCTCCGGTGGGATGAGCTTCCTTCTCTCCGATATTTACTCCATCGATGTTAAAATATCCTAATTTTCTCATATTGGGCATGGAAAAATAACTGCTTTTCGATGCCGCTAACAATGTGTTACTTCCTTCATCATGATAATCAGCCGCATCCGGCAGTTCACCGATTCCCACACTGTCCAGCACAATCAAAAAAATCCGCTTCATCCGTATCTCCTCCTCGTTTTGGCGTGAATGTCCCCTTTATCAAATTCACTTTATAGTATACCCATCTTTTTTCCTGTTTTCAATATACTTCCCCGCTCTCGATGGGAGTAATGATGATATTGGCCGCATCGATATTTGTCTTTCGTTTTACGATATCCTCCACTTGAGCTCGCTTTGCATCAGTGACTTCGCCCATATCAAGTACTACATCCGCAGAATCATCTGTTATACTTACCACCACACTGGTAAATCCCTTCGCCTCTAAAAGCATCTCGGCAGCAGCCTCCCGCTCCGCAATATCCGTAAGCTCTACCAGCTGATCCACTGCTTCCTGCTTTTGACTGTCCTCCAATGCCTCATTGGAAATAATTTCGTTTAATACTTCTTTGTTTTTTGAACGGACCTGTTCCCGGTTCAGCTTCATCTGGGCTGCATAATCCATGGTTCCCGTTGCAGTACTGGCCAATACTGCCTCTCCCGGATTCTCCACTGATGTCTCTAGAGCAGCCTCCGTGCTATGTTCCTCTGTGTCTGTAAAAATATCCTCCTCCTGTATTTCCATATCATCCGCAATATCATAGGTATAAGCCTCATCCATAGCATCTGCACTGGCCTGCTGTGCCACCTCACTATCTTTTCCATGGTCACCCACAAAACTGATATAGCCTGCCACAGCAATCATAAGTGCCAGTGCCGTAATGATCAGTTGATTTTTTTTAAATATCTTTTTCATGCTCTGCCTCCAGTCAGTTCATTCTGTAACTATTCAGTACTTCACAGTTACTTCATTTTTACTATTTTAATTTTATGTAACTCTACATCAAATAATGCCATTACCGCCTCAGAAATATTCTGCTTCACCATGGTATTATCTCCCCCCTCAGCAACCACCAGTATTCCTTCAATTCTCGGCTTTAGTTCACGCACCACAAATGGCTGCTCCTCTCCGTCAAACACAGTTTCTTCCTGCCTCTGCACCTGGCTTTTCGTTCCGGTAACGGAATCTCCCGATATCTCCGTGCTATTCTCTTTTGTGGAGGACTCATCTTTTTCCACCACACTGGTTCCTTCATCCTCATAGGTAATCATCACCGCCACTTTTCCTGCGCCATCGATCTTGCCAAGAATTTTTTCCAGCTTACTCTCCACATCTCCTCTTGCTGTAATCTCTTCCTCTTCCTGACTAACCTGCGACTCTCTGTCCCTCGTCTTGGAATCTGTTGGCAGGGAAATCACCAAAATCAGTACCCCCACCAATGCCAACACCAGAAAGTCTGTTTTTTTCCACTTTTTTTGCCTCATACGTTCCATCCACCCCGGCTGCAATCCCGCCGTTTTTTTCTCATCCTCATTTTTTTCCGGTCTCACAAACGTTTCACCTCCACCTGGTTTTGCGACAGCTCATAATGCTCACACAATCCCTCTGCTATTTTCCTGACATCTGCGCCCTGTTCCACGGAAACCTTAATCTGTTCTATCTGGAATTCATCCGACAGAGTCACTTCGGACTCTTCACACTTTTGATAGTTTTCTTCCATAAACCGACAGACATCTTCCTCCACAACACGCTCGCACTCACGGATATACATGGCATCGCTTCCCACCTGTAGCTGCTCTAACTGACTGCTTTGCTCCTGCAGCACTTGGGAGAGCTGATGATAAGATATCCGACTTTTGAATTCCTCCTCATCCCCCAACAGCGAAAATACCGGACGGGCAATCATCAGAACCAATAACAGCTGCAAATAAAAGCGAATATATTTCTCATATTTTTTTCCTTGTGCCAAATAGACAATTACCTGGCCCATCACATACAAAATCACAATGGAACGAATCCAGCTCATTAGCGCTTCCATACTGCCTCCCATCCATTAATTAATAAAGCTGCTGGATACCGAAATCATGGCAAGGGTAATCACAAACAAAGTCACCGCCGTAAAAATGATTTTCTGCATCAGCACGCTGCCGGTATAAATCCCCTGGATACTTCCGGATATCCGTTTATCCGATATAGGCTCCGTCACAGCCGCCGTAATTTTATACATCACAGACAGCAGACATAGCTTAATCACCGGCACGGAAAGTATCATGGTCAATACTACAATTCCAGCGACACCCACGCTATTTCTCATCACCATTCCCGCTCCCAGCAGCATCTCGCTCAATGCTCCCGTTGCATTTCCAATACCGGGAATCATCTGCAATGTTTTGCTGACTGAGCTTACCTTCAGCCGGTCAATGGCTGGAGCCACCATACTTTGAATCACGTTAAGACTCACCACCACCGCCACCATAAACTTTAAGCACCAGCGAACGCCATCTTCCAATAGCTCACACATCCGCTGCAGCTTCTCTCCGGGCATAAAATGATTGATAAACTGCATCACCACATAAATCTGCACCGCCGGAACCAACACCATAAGCATCATCCACTGCACCAGATAGATCACCAGAAAAGCCAGTTCATAGAAGCCTGCAGCAGAAAGATTGGCCATTCCCACGGACAGCACCATACAAAAAATCGGAATCAGCATATTCATAAAATCTACCAACTGCCGCAGAGTGTCTGTCACCAGCTGATGCATGATGGAAAAGGAGCGCAACAGCATCATAATCAGCTCCATATAGAGAAATAAAAAACACATATCTGCAATATAAGTATTGCGAAAAATGTCGGAAAAATTATGCAGAAAGGAACAACACACCGCCAGCAGAAAAACCTGCAGCAGAAGGCTTTTGCTTTTCGACAACTCCCCCCACAAAACGGAAACTATTTTCTCCCACAGTTCTTCTCCATCCAGAGATATTTCACCCTTCACAAGTCCCTGCACCAGCTCCGAGAAAGTGATATCCTCCGTTACTTCATTTTCTCCCAGATAATCCTCCAGATCAGAAAAATCCAGTTCCCGCATCATCTCCTGCACATAAGAATCCTCCTCTGAGGCATACACCAACTGGCGAGCGCCAAAGCAACACCAAACACAAACCAGAAAAAATACGATTTTTTTCATAAAAACTCTCCAATCAGTTCCAAAAAGCTCATGAGAATAGGCATACTGATCAATAGAATAGACACTTTGGCAAACAGTTCAATCTGTCCCGCCATAGTCTGATAACCGGCATCCTTGCAAATATCCCCGGAGAATTCAGCGATATAGCTGATTCCAATCATTTTCAGAAGCATGGACATAGACGTTTTGTCCACCGGCAACAGATCCCATATGGTATTCATGTACTCCAGAACCAGTTCGATTTTATGAATCAAAAGAAGAAAAATACAGGTACAGGCAGTCATGCCAATCAACACCCCAAATTCCGGCTTCACGGAACGAACCAGCATGCCCAGAACCACCGCCGCAATGGCAAAAAATACAATTTTTATCATATCCATAGACACTTCCCCCTACAAAACTTCATCTATGCGTTTTCATAGGATTTATGTGGTTTCGCATAAATCTGTTCTGAACAGTTTCAAAACTTCCGTTAAAGTGCAAACAGATCTTTCATGGTCTCAAACAATTCATAAATATAGGGAACAATCCAGAACAGTACAATGAGAAGTCCCGCCAGACTGGTGAGAAAAGCATGCTCCTCTCTGCCACTGTGCTTTAACACCTGACTAATCACAGTGACTAAAATACCAACCGCTGCAATTTTAAAAATCAAATTTACTCCCATGGCTCCTCCGTTCTTTGGCACAAGATTTTCATATTTGGCCTAACACTACCCTAGATCAATAGTATAATCAGCATAATTCCAACCGATGCACTGAGCGTAAGGCTTATTCTTTCTTGATTTCCCGCATCTGATTGCGCCTGGTCAATATAGTAATCCAACCGTTTCGATAGCTGTGCCCCTTCCTTTCCAATCATTTCTTTGTCTGACCGGGCAAACAGTTTTCCTCCATCCAAAAAGGTCTCCCACTCGCCGGGGCTCCAGTCAAACTCCTTCCTCTTTTCCTCTGCAAGCCGCCTCCACTGCGACAAAACATCTGATTCGGTGTAGTCTTTCAATGCATCGGCCAGCTGGATAAAAAAAGTGGAAAATGGATCCTGGGCCTGGTTTCCAAGCTCCTCCAATAGTGGAATCACCGTAGTGTTCCAGCCCTCTATCCCACTTTGTATCCTCCAGATATATTCCTTCCACTGCAGGAGCTGTTTAAAATGCTTCCTCTGACTCTGTACACAACATCTGCCAAACCCCAGTGCTGACACCAGAATCATCGCTGCTCCTATGAACTTTTCCATAGGCACTCCAGCTTTTCATCATAGATTTTTATCTGGCGCACACCATTTTTCCCCAGACCAAGTACCACGAACCGCTCAAAGATTTCCTGCTCCAACCATTGTTTTAAACGCTGTTTCTGCATCATTTCCTGAATGCTTGCTGCATGAATCGTGCCCAGAATACTACAGCCACAATTTAAAACCTGCTCCACCGCCTGAAAATCTGCCTCTCCCCCCAGCTCATCTACCGCAATCACCTGTGGTGCCATGGAACGAAGCAGCATTTGCATCCCCTGTACTTTGCTACATCCATCCATCACATCCGTATGTATTCCCACGTCATGCTGGGGAATGCCCAGATAGCTTGCCGCAATCTCAGACCGTTCGTCCACAACCCCCACCCGCAGGGACATCCCCGTACCCTCTCCATTTGAAATCATCCGTATCAAATCTCTCAGATAGGTGGTCTTCCCCACACCGGCAGCGGACATCAGCAATGTGTGGTGCAAGCCCTTTCCATTCAGAAGATAAGGATAGATTTCTTTGGCACACTCCTTTTTTTCATGGGCAATCCGAATATTTAAATAAGAGATCCGGGACATTTTCCGGACTTGACCATTTTCCATGATGACATGACCTGCCACTCCTACCCGATGTCCTCCCTCCAGCGTGATAAATCCATTCTTCAGCTCCTCCTCATAGGCATAGATGGAATAGCGACTCAGATAAGTCAGCATATCTGCTATATCTTTCTCTGTCATACAATAAGCATCTTCTGTTTTCGTGGTACACACCCCATAGTTTTCCTCCCAGTAGAAATCCTGTACCTGTGTACGGATTACCAAGGGCTGTCCCACACGAACCCGCAGTTCCTCCAGTCCGCTCTCAGCCAGCCCCGACCGTAGTCCCGTTCTCATATGTGTGGGAAAAATCGATAAAATCTGCTCCAGCATATCGGCCTCCTTGTCTCACCCAAAAAGTCGTAAGGAAATTTTCCCTACGACTAAATATATGACTTGTCTATGAAATTATGCTTCTACAAGACAACTGTTTTTTAATGGATTTGCATACATGGATTTTATTCATTACTTACACGATTCTGATAACACTTTTTACACAAATCTCTTATCTTGAATAAGATAGAGTAAAGTTAAAGTAACTGTGAAGGTACTGAACAGATCAGTTACAAGTTACATAAGAAAACCGGCAGAAGATTGCTTCCCCAAAGCAGTGCGAAGTGAGCTTTTGGATCGTATTACGTCACCTGCGGTGACACCTCGTGTCAAGAATACAAAGGGTGATGAAAAATGATAGGAGGAACTATGTCAGAACCAGAAACCGCAATAAAAAAGCAATTGGATTACATATTAGAAGAGAAGAAAATACATCCCGTTTACCAGCCAATCATATCCCTGAAAACAGGCGATATTTTAGGTTATGAAGCACTTTCCCGGATTGACCTGAATCCCTGCGCCTTCAACGTGGAAGAGATGTTCCAGTATGCACAGGAATATCAATGTCTGTGGGATTTGGAATACATATGTCGAAAAAAAGCCCTGAAAGAAGTCAAAAATGACATCGAAAACAAAAAGCTCTTTATCAATCTCCCATTACGAAAAACAGGATTATGAAATAGCCATTGATGATTTTGGGAATCGTCACCGTAAAGGATCTTCTGGAGGCCTCCGTTACCATTCAGGTGGAACGAGCAATGGATACCAATCCTCTCACGCACCTTCCGGGCAATATTCAAATCGACCATCAAATTTCACAAAATCTGTTTACCAAAGAAAAATTCTCCATCATGTATCTGGATTTGGACAATTTCAAAGCCTACAACGATATTTACGGATTTGAAAATGGCGATTTGATGATAAAGGCTGTTGCAAAATGTATAGAGGAAGCATGCCAAAATAATGAATTTATCGGCCATGTGGGTGGTGATGATTTCGTCATCATCTCAAAAGCTTATAATTTAGAAGAAATCTTTGCGCAAATTATAGACAGTTTTCACCTTTGCCTGAAGGAACTGTACACACCAAAGGATTATGAACGCGGGGAAATCTACTCTTCGAACCGTCACGGAGAGCCGGAAATATTTCCTCTTGCCTCCATTTCCGGTGCACTCTATACAAACGAAAACATCTCCATTCAAAGTGTCAATGATTTTTCTTATAAAATCGCACTCACGAAAAAAGCCAGCAAAAAGCATATCGGCGATTACCTGCAGAAAACGGAAGATCTTATATTACAATAAAAAGCTGCCACATTTCTGTGGCAGCCCTCATAATTAATTCGTGCTAATTAATTGTATTTACGTTTTCTAGCAGCTTCCGACTTTTTCTTACGCTTAACACTTGGTTTCTCGTAATGCTCTCTCTTGCGGATCTCCTGCTGGATACCTGCTTTCGCACAGTTTCTTTTGAATCTGCGTAAAGCACTATCTAACGTTTCGTTCTCTTTTACGATTACATTTGACATTGTCTCACACCTAACCTCCCTCCAGCCTCCTATTGTGCATATTCAACTGTTTGGGTAATTTTTTTGCACTAAATTGAATTATACCATAATTTTTCTACACGTCAACCGTTTTTGCAAATTTTTGGCACTTTTCAAAAATTTTTAGGAAATCTGCTGTTCCAGAACAGAAGCAACTTCCTTTAATGCATCCGGAATGCCTGCTGGATTCTTTCCTCCGGCCTGAGCCATGTTCGGACGTCCACCACCGCCTCCGCCTACCTTGGCAGCAATTCCCTTGATCAGATTTCCTGCATGGGCACCCTTCTTCATAGCTTCCTCTGTGGCCATAGCCACCAGATTTACCTTGCCGTCGCAGTCAGATGCCAGAACTACCACACCTTCACCCAGCTTCTCCTTCAGCTGGTCACCCAGATCACGCAGTCCGTTCATATCCACACCGGATACACTGCTGACCAGAAGCTTCACGCCCTTCACCTCAGTCACCTGATCCATCACATCTCCCAAAGCTTCCTTGGCAGCCTTACTCTTAAGGGATTCATTCTCGCTGGCAAGAGCCTTGAGCTCAGCCTGCATATGCTCAATCTTCTCCACAAGAGATGCCGGCGTGGTCTTTGCAGCCTTCGCAGCCTGGTTCAGTTCTTCCTCTATCTTCTTGTAATATGCAAATACATTTTCACCGGTCAGTGCTTCAATACGTCTCACGCCTGCAGCCACACCACTCTCAGACACGATCTTAAATGCAGTAATATCTGCTGTGTTCTTTACATGGGTACCGCCACAGAACTCCTTTGAGAAATCACCCATGGAAACAACACGTACCGTATCGCCGTACTTCTCACCGAACAGAGCCATAGCTCCGGTCTTCTTTGCGTCTTCCATGCTCATTACATCCGTCTGCACCGGGATAGACTCGGCAATCTTTTCATTTACCAGTTCTTCTACCTTTTGCAGCTCCTCAGAAGTCATAGCCTGGAAATGAGAGAAGTCAAATCTGGTTCTCTCGCTGTCCTGATAAGAGCCTGCCTGCTCCACATGAGTACCAAGCACCTCACGAAGTGCCTTCTGAAGTAAGTGGGTAGCGGAATGGTTCTTACAGGTCTTTCCGCGCAGAGAAGCATCCACGGAAAGCTCCACTTCATCTCCGGTCTTTAACATGCCACTGGTCATCTTTCCGATGTGACCAACCTTACCACCTAACAGCTTAATGGTATCCTCCACCTGGAAAGTACCGTTTGCTGTACGGATCACACCTTTATCTCCCTGCTGACCACCCATGGTTGCATAGAACGGTGTCTCCTCTACGATGATGGTGCCGATCTCACCGTCCGTCAAAGCCTCCACAATCTCTGTTTCTGTGGTAAGCACAGTAATCTTAGAAGTAGCAGTAAGGCTGTCATATCCCACAAACTCTGAGGTAACTGATGGATCAATCTCATCATATACCGTGGCGTCTGCGCCCATATAATTTGTCACCTTACGGCTGCTTCTAGCCTGGGTACGCTGCTCCTCCATGGCCGCCTGAAACCCCGCCTCATCAATGGAAAATCCTTTCTCCTCCAGAATTTCCTGAGTCAAATCCAGAGGAAATCCGTAAGTATCATAAAGCTTAAATGCATTCTCTCCGGACAATTCCTTCTTTCCTGCCTGTACCATTTTCTCTTCCATCTCAGCTAAAATAGCCAGGCCCTGATCGATGGTCTTTGCAAACTTCTCCTCCTCCTGGGTGAGAACCTTAAGGATAAAGTCTTTCTTCTCCTCCAGTTCCGGGTATCCGTCTTTACTTTCGTTGATGACAGTCATGGAAAGCTGAGCCAGGAATGTACCGTCAATGCCCAGCATTCTGCCGTGACGGGCTGCACGGCGGATGATACGGCGAAGCACATAGCCTCGTCCCTCATTGGAAGGCATGATACCATCGGATACCATAAAGGTAGCAGATCGGATATGATCCGTAATCAGACGGATGGACACATCATCCATGGCATCGATCTGATAAGTCTTTCCACAAAGCTCACATACCTTGTCACGAATTGCTTTCATGGTATCAATATCAAATACAGAATCCACATCCTGCATCACCACTGCCAGACGCTCCAGTCCCATACCGGTATCAATATTCTTCTGGGACAGCTCCTCATAACCGCCCTTTCCATCACCATTAAACTGCGTAAATACGTTGTTCCAAACCTCCATGAAACGGTCACAGTCACATCCTACCTTGCAATCCGGTTTGCCACATCCGTACTTTTCTCCACGATCATAATAAATCTCAGAGCAGGGACCACAGGGGCCTGCACCATGCTCCCAGAAATTATCACACTCTCCGGTTTCCGGATCACGGTAAAAGCGGGTGATACGGTCAGCCGGAACACCAACTTCTTCATTCCAGATTTTAAATGCTTCCTCATCCTCTCCGTAGATAGAAGGATACAACCGCTCCGGGTCAAGCTCCAGAACTTTGGTCAAAAATTCCCAGCTCCACGCAATAGCCTCATGCTTAAAATAATCCCCGAAAGAGAAGTTGCCAAGCATCTCAAAAAAGGTCAGATGTCTGGCTGTCTTTCCTACATTCTCAATATCACCGGTACGAATACATTTCTGACAGGTGGTGACACGTCTTCTCGGTGGGATCTCCTGTCCGGTAAAATATGGCTTCAGCGGGGCCATTCCGGCATTGATCAGCAGTAAGCTGTTGTCATTGTGGGGTATCAAAGAAAAGCTCTTCATGGCAAGATGATCCTTGCTCTCAAAGAACCCCAGATACATTCTTCGTAATTCATTCACTCCGTACTTTTTCATTGCTAATTATCCTCCAGATTTTGATGTAACTCTATTGGCTGAATTTACACTGTAACACTATTTCTGCGCTTTGGCAGATGCATTTGCACGCTTGGCGTCCTTACGCTTTCTTAAGACGATTCCCAAGAAACATGCTCCCACCGCCAAAGCAACCAAAATCACAAAAATAATAAAATACTGTAAAAAGCTTGCTATAAATGCCATGCTTTCCCTCCTTTTCATGGATTGCTATTCAAATCCACAATCTTATTTATTATAACGATTATTTTTTCAAATGTAAATATTGTTGGAAATATTTAAAACTCAAACAACTGGTTTTCATGGGTTACATCCATGATCCGCTCCAGCATCAGACGATTGTCACACATTTTTTTGTATTTCTCCACCAGATCAAACTGCTGCCACATATGCATGGGAAACACCAGATCTGCATCTACATTTCGCATAAAATAGGAGAATCCCAGATACGTATTGGCACCCATGCGGGGATCTAATACCACAAAAGCCACATTGATATGTTGATCTGCCAGTTTCTTTAGCTGATGCTTGTATTCCCGCTCCATCTTTCCGTTGATTAGTTCTCCCACACCTTCAAACTTCCAGTTATGCAGATCTCCGGCATGGTAAATCTTTTTTCCGCAGGCAGTAACCAGAAAGGCGACACCGGCATCCGTGGAACGAAGAGTCTCCACCGTAAGATCATCAATCTGATATTTACTCTCCGCCGTCACATAATGGATTCGATTCTTTGCCGCCTCCGGAATGCCGTGGCGCTTCAGAAATCGATCTGTCATCTTGCAGTCTTTGGAAATGATATAGGTCACTTGGGGATAACGCTCCACCAGTTTCAGGATATCCATATCAAAATGGTCCTGATGACTGTGACTTGCAAAAAAGTATATTTTCTGCTCCGGTGTAAACTCGGGCAGTTTTCCCGTAAAATGGAAGCCGTTGACCCGTTCTCCATCGAAGTAGTCGAAAACTAAAGCCACATCCTCAATCTCCACCACAAAACAGCTGTGATGCACAAATGTTATTTTCATTGGAATATCCTCCTCGCAATTGCGTTTGTCCTCTCATAAATCTCCTCTGGCTCAAATCCAATGGAGAATTTTTGATCCTCGTAAAGAATCCTGCCATCTACCATGGTAAGCTTCACATTCTGCTTGCTTCCGCTGTACACCAGATTCTTCACCAGATGATTTTCCGGCTGCATATTCGGCTGATGAAGATCAATCAAAATCAAATCTGCCTTCTTTCCTACTGCAATAGAATCTGAATCGACCATTCCCATGGCCTGGGCGCCTCCGCCAGTAGCCATGTATAGTACTTCCTCCGCACGGACGCAGGCGGCATCCTGCTCCCTTACCTTTGCCAGTCCGGTCACCAAAAACATTTCCCGAAACATATCCAGACAATTGTTGCTGGCAGGCCCGTCCGTGCCAATCGCCACCGGTATTTTTTCCTGTAAAAACCGATAGATTGGCGCCATTCCGCTGGCCAGTTTCAGATTGGAAGCAGGATTCGTTACCACATAAAGCCCCCTGTGTTTGAAAATATCCATATCCTCCTCATCCAGATAAATACAATGGTATCCGCCACCGCCATATGCAAACATCCCCATCTGCTCCATCAGCTGTGTGGGACTTACACCGTATCGTTTCCTGCAATCCTCCACCTCAGACTTGGTCTCGGAATTGTGCATATAAACCGGGGCGTGAAGCTTCTGGGAAAGGGCCGCCACCTGACGCAGTTTATCTTCAGAAGTGGTATACTCCGCATGGAATCCCAAAAAATAGCTGGTGAGGGGACTGTATTCATTGATGACATGGTAATGCTCTTCCATCTCCTCAATAGAACTGACAAAATCGTTCAATCCGCTGACCATGGCAGTGCGGAACCCACAATCTGCGGAAGCTTTTGCATGAGCCATGGAAAAGGGATACATATCAAAATTGGCTGTAATCCCACTGGTGAGATACTCCATAATTCCCAGTATATCCAGATAATAGGCATCCTCATCTGTCAGCTTTGCCTCATAGGGAAACACCTGCTGGTTCAACCATTGCTGCAAGGGCATATCATCTGCATGAGACCGAAGAAAGGTCATTGCGGTATGAGTATGAGCATTTTTGAATCCGGGCATCAGAAGATTTCCCTTTATATCGATTTCCCGATCCCAGATAATCCACTTTTCCTTTCGGTTTGAAAAAACCTGATCCGTATCGGTTCCGTCCCCCACATAGACAATCCGGTCTCCGCAAACCCATACTTCCCCTTCCTGAATGAAAAAGTTTCCGGGTGTCGGAGTCATTAATATTTTTCCATTGTAAAAGCGAATATTCATAAAACACCTCCCTTATCTTGGCACGAAGTGTCACAGAAGGTGACGGAGACCTTGTGCCGTATATCATAATTTGGCTAGACACTATCTTTACATGGCTGAAATGGATGCGGTGATCAGTTCTTTCAATCTTGGTGCCACCAGATCCGCCGTCTGCTGCACTTCCTCGTGAGTCAGCGGCTCCGGTGAAATGCCGCAGGCCAAGTTGGAAATACAGGA
The DNA here is from genome assembly GCA_022766245.1 of Lachnospiraceae bacterium. Lineage (GTDB taxonomy): Bacteria > Bacillota > Clostridia > Lachnospirales > Lachnospiraceae > Roseburia_C. The sequence goes on from JALEPL010000031.1 coordinate 100,528, forward strand.
TATTCCACATATTCTCATGCCCGCATGTTTCGCTGCGATGGCCTCACAGGCAGTGCTCATTCCCACCGCGTCCGCCCCTAAGGTGCGACACATAGCCACTTCCTGGGGTGACTCAAAATTCGGGCCCGTCAACTGCATATAGGTTCCTTCCCAAATGGGAATCTCATGCTCCACAGATGCCTTGCGAATAATCGCCTGCAGCTTTTTATCATAGACTTCACTCATATCAGGAAACCGTAGACCCAGTTCATCCACATTTGGTCCAATCAAAGGGGACGGAACCATGCTGGCAATCTGTCCGGTAATCATCATAAAATCTCCGGCATGCATGCCCTGCTTGATTCCCCCGGCTGCATTGGTGAGAAAAAGAATCTCTGCCCCCATCAGGCGCATGAGACGAATAGGCATCACCACATCCTGCATGGAATATCCCTCATAGTAATGGACTCTTCCCTGCATGCACACCACCGGCACTTTCCCCACATATCCAAAAATATATCTTCCCTTATGACCGGGCACGGTGGATACCGGAAAGCCCTCGATCTCATGATAATCGATCACAGCTTCTTTTTTTATTTCCTCGCCATAGTCCCCCAAGCCGGAGCCCAGCACCAGTGCCACCTTCGGCACAAAATCCGTCCTCTCCCTCACGGACGCCAGCGCCCGCTGGAGCTTCTCATATACATTTCCCATATTTTCTCGCCTTCTTCTTATTTTTATTTTTAGACATTTGCGAAACTCATCCTCCTCTTAGCAGTTGCCAATTAGCTACGACTCTGAGAGAGTCGTAACCACTGGCTTGCTAATTGGCAACGCCTATTCCATTCATGACACAACTTTTCGCCTCCGGGCTAAAAATTTCCCCAAGGTAGGGATTTTTACGTCCGATGTTTCGACTTTGCATTTGGTGAGTGCGACTATTTCCCGCCTCTTCGGGTCGTGGCAGTTACCTGTGCACACATGATCGTAAATCTAGCATTCGTAAGCATCCGCCCACTCTACGAGGAGCATCACGGCGGGGCGGGAAGAACCGCCATCCATGGCTGCGCCCTCAGGGCTCCGTCGTCTCTGCCAGACGCCACCTCAGGGCAGGTCTTCCCTCAGCGCACATCCTGTGCGCTTCCCCGCCGTTCGCTTATTGGGCGGATGCGTAACGACTGCATGATTTACTTTAAGGTGCACAGGCAATCTGACCATGACCGCGAAGGGCGTTGGAAATATCGCTCGGAAAAATGCAAACAAAGAAACATCAAATAAACGTAAAAATCCCGTTGGGAGAAATTTGGGCACGGAGTGCGAGTTGTGGAGTGAATGTGATAGGCATTGTCAATAGCAAGCCTCTGGATATCATTCTCTCAGAGTCGTAGCTATTGGCAACGCATCCACATCCAAACGTGTTTCGCAAATTCATGGTATATATTAAAAATCAAATAGCGACAACTGATTGGACTCCGGCATATCCCCAAAGATTCCCAAATCTGCCATCAGATCAATCACGGTCTTACTTACCTTAGTCCGCTCCCTGAAATCATCCCTGGATAAAAAGATTCCATCCTTGGCTGCTTCCACCACAGCCTCCGCTGCCTTCTCCCCCATACCGTCAATAGTAGAAAACGCGGGAAGAAGTTTTCCATCAATAATCTGAAAACGGGTAGCCTGGGATCTGTACAGGTCAATGGGAAGGAACTCATAGCCTCTGGCGTACATTTCCTGAACAATACGCATATCCCGATATACGTCCTCCTCCTTTTTGCTGAGCTTCTCCTCTTTATTATCCGACTTACTGCGACGATAATATTCCTTCACGTAATAATTTAATTTTTCCGGACCCTGACACATCAGTTCATAGTTAAAGCCTGTGGCACGAATGGAGAAAAATGCCGCATAATAAGCCAGTGGATAAAACACCTTGCAGTAAGCAATACGCCAGGCCATCATAACATAAGCCGCTGCATGGGCCTTAGGGAACATGTACTTAATCTTTTCACAGGACCAGATATACCAGTCCGGTACATCATGGTCGATCATGTCCTGCTTCCATTGCGGCCATTTATCGCTTTTTCCCTTTGCTACCACACCCTTACGGACAGCCTCCATGATTTTAAAAGATTCCTCGGAATCCAGTCCCTTGCTGATGAGGTAAATCATGATGTCATCTCGGGTACAGATAGCCGTTGCGATGGTCGCTTTTCCCTCTTCAATCAGCGTCTGTGCATTTCCCAACCACACATCCGTACCATGGGATAAACCTGCAATACGAATCAGATGAGAAAAGGACTGAGGCGCCGCATCAATCAACATCTGCATAGCAAAATCCGTTCCAAACTCCGGAATACCCAGAGCCCCCAACGTACAGTTGGTCAGATCCTCCGGCTCGATTCCCAGCGCCGACGTATTTTTAAATAAAGACATGACTGACTGGTCATCCAGCGGAATTTTTTGTGCCTCAATACCGGTAAGATCCTCCAGCATTCGAATCATGGTAGGATCGTCGTGTCCCAGAATATCCAGTTTCAACAGGTTGTGGTCAATGGAATGATACTCAAAATGGGTGGTAATAATGTCCGTGGTCATATCGTTGGCTGGCTTTTGAATGGGGGTAAAGGAATAGATTTCCTCTCCCACCGGAAGCACTACGATACCGCCCGGATGCTGTCCGGTGGTTCGGTGAATTCCCACACAGCCCTGTACAATCCGGTCAATCTCACAATTTCTTTTGTGCACTCCACGCTCTTCATAATAATTCTTCACATAACCAAATGCCGTTTTATCTGCCAGAGTGCCGATGGTTCCTGCACGGAAGGTCTGACCATCTCCAAAAATAACCTCCGTGTATTTGTGGGATTTACTCTGATATTCACCGGAGAAATTCAGGTCAATATCCGGTTCCTTATCTCCCTTAAATCCCAGGAACGTCTCAAAGGGTATGTCAAATCCATCCTTCACCAGAGGCTTTCCGCAATTCGGACAGCGCCGGTCCGGCATATCACAGCCGGACAGACCACCAAAGGCCTTTACCTCCGGAGAATCAAAGTCCACAAAGTGACAGTGGGCGCAATAATAATGGGGAGACAGAGGATTTACCTCTGTGATACCGGACATGGTCGCCGCAAAGGATGAACCAACCGAACCACGGGATCCCACCAGATACCCGTCCTCATTGGACTTCCACACCAGCTTCTGGGCAATGATATACATCACCGCATATCCGTTTCCGATAATAGACTTTAATTCTCGCTCCAGCCGTTCCTCCACGATAGACGGCAATGGATTCCCGTACATCTCATGAGCCTTATTATAGCAGATATCCCGCAGCATCTGATCGGAATTTTCAATGACAGGAGGACATTTATCCGGACGCACCGGGGATATCTTTTCACACATATCTGCAATCCGCTGAGTATTCTCAATCACTACCTCTCTGGCCTTTTCACTGCCCAGATAAGCAAATTCCTCCAGCATCTCCTCCGTGGTTCGCAGGTACAGCGGTGCCTGATCGTCTGCATCCTTAAATCCCTTTCCCGCCAGAATGATCCTGCGGTATATCTCATCCTGAGGATCCATAAAATGCACATCGCAGGTGGCCACCACCAGCTTGTCCAGTTCCTCTCCCAACTTCACGATACGGCTGTTGATGTCCTGAAGCTCTTCCATACTGTTTACCGGAGCCTTTTCATCCTGCAGCATGAACATATTATTGCCCAGAGGTTGTATCTCCAGATAATCATAAAACTTCGCAATACGCAAAATCTCCTCCTGGGGTCTTCCCTGCAAAATGGCCTGATACAGTTCTCCTGCCTCACAGGCAGAACCGATCAAAAGTCCTTCCCGATACTTTACATACTCTGACTTTGGAATTCTGGGTCTGCTGTGATAATAATCAATATGGGACAATGAAATCAACCGGTAAAGATTCACCCGGCCAATATCATTCGTGGCCAGGATAATGGCATGATGTGTTGGAAGCTTTTTCACCATTTCCTTGCTGACGCGGCCTTCCTCATTTATCTGGTCTAAAGTCTCAATATTTCTCTGATGCAGCATCTCGATAAACCGTACAAATATCTCCGCCGTACAGGCCGCATCATCCACTGCGCGATGATGATGTTCCAGACTGACATTCACTGCCTTTGCTACAGTATCCAGTTTAAATCGGTTTAACTGGGGCAAAAGCATCCGGGCCAAAGCCACTGTATCCGCAATGGTAAAATCATGATCGATTCCCAGCTCCTCACAATCATGCTTGATAAAGCTCATATCAAAATCTGCATTGTGTGCCACCATCACGGCACCATCGCAAAATGCCAAAAACTCCGGAAGCACCTGCTCAATGGTGGGCGCATCCATCACCATCTCATCATTGATGCTGGTAAGATTTTCAATGTGAAAGGGTATCGGCACCAATGGATTGACAAAGGTCGAAAACCGCTCGGTGATAGAGCCATTTACCACCTTCACCGCTCCAATCTCAATGATTTTATTTACAAATGGTGAAAATCCCGTGGTCTCAATATCAAACACCACATAGCTGTCCATGAGACTCTGATTCTTCGAATTCTCCACGATATCCTTCAAATCGTCCACCAGATAAGCTTCCACACCGTAAATCACCTTGAATTCCGGATCATCCGGCAGGGCATGATTTGCTATAGGGAATGCCTGCACATTTCCATGGTCGGTAATGGCAATAGCCTTGTGCCCCCAATCATGTGCACGCTTAATCAAATCCCCTACATCGGTGACACCGTCCATATCACTCATTTTGGTATGACAATGCAGCTCTACACGCTTGTCCGGACTGTTGTCCATCCGCTCCTGATTGTCCCGGAAATCCGGGATTTTTTTGATTCCCACCACAGAACCGATGGTGAGTTCACTGTCAAACTTGTCAATCGTAGTAACGCCCTTGATCTTTAAGAAGGCGCCCTTTTTCAGGCCATCCAGCAACTCCTTCAGATACTCATTTTTTGTAAAAATTTTAAGCATAATGGAATCAGTAAAGTCCGTCACTGCCATCATAATGATGGTTTTCTCCCCGCGGATTTCCCGGGTTTCCAAAGTCATGACCTGACAACGGATTACTACCTCTCCCATCTCTCCCACAATACTTTCAATCGGGATGGCATCCTCATCAAAATCACGCCCATAAATAACATCCGGATTGTCGGAACGACGTACAAACTCTCGCCTTCCGCCATTTCCCTTGTCCTTTCCAAATGTACCTTTTTTTCCATCGAAGCTCTTTTTCTCCGGCTTTTTTTCCGGTTGATCCTCTGCATTTTTCTGCGCCACTGCCACTTTTGAATCGACAGAATTCTCCGGAGCAGACTCTCCCCGTTCTGCAGACATACTCTGATCCAGCACACCTTTCGTGCGTGCCACGATATGGGATACCTCCGCATCAATCTGTGATTCTGCACTTTTGATATACTTAGACTCATGGGGCGCAATATATTCCGGCTCAATCATCAGCTTTAATCCGCATCGCTCACAGACAATCTTTTCTAAGATGTCAATCAGCTCATTTGCACGCCGATCCGCCACAATGGTCTGTTCCATGGTCAAAACCATGTGGTCCTCCCGGTCAAATTTCATTTGACTGCTCTTTAACAGATTGTACAATAGAACACTATAATTGCGCAGCTCCTCTAAAATACTGTCCTGATACACATTCATCAGCTTTTCCGGTGTATACTGACTGGACAGATTAAATTTCTCTATGATTTTAACAGCTATCTCCCTGGTCGGAAATAGCTGTCCCTTAATTTCATTTTCAATACTGTAAATCTCCGGTTTGGGTATTAACCGGTTGCTTTCTAAATAGATACGCAGAGAGGTTCTCGCACTGTTTGCCACCACTTTGTTTACCTGTGTTTCCTGCAACAGTGCATCCATATCTCCCTGTATCTTTAGCGTTGGAAAAACCTCGTAAAAAAGTTTTGCCATGTCACTCACTCCAATTCAATAACTCACTGCGCAGCTGGGCTAACAGTTCCTCCTCCGGCACTTTCTTATAAATCTCGCCATGTTTGAAGATCAATCCTTCGCCGTTTCCTCCGGCAATGCCCAAATCTGCCTCCTTTGCCTCTCCCGGACCGTTTACCGCACAGCCCATCACTGCCACCTTAATATTAAGCGGAATATCTGCCACCTTGTTCTCCACCTGATTCGCCAGTTCAATGAGATTGATGCGGGTTCTTCCACAGGTAGGACAGGAAACCACCTCGATTCCTCCGGTACGAAGTCCCAATGTCTTTAAAATCAGCTTGGCAGATTTGATTTCCTCCAAAGGATCTCCGGTCAAAGACACCCGAATGGTATCGCCGATACCCCGGCTTAAAATCAAGCCCAGCCCAATAGAGGACTTGATGTTTCCGCTGATAATAGTTCCGGCCTCGGTGATCCCCACGTGAAGGGGATGATCTGTTTTCTCTGCAATCAGCTCATGGGCTCTGACGCACATCATCACATCCGAAGACTTGATACTGATCACCAGATTGTCATATCCCATGTCTTCGATGAGATGAACCTTGTCCAATGCACTCTCTACGATTCCCTCAGCGGTAACGCCATGATATTTCTCCACCAGCTCCTTCTCCAGTGAGCCGCTGTTTACGCCCACCCGAATCGGGATATTTCGTTCCTTTGCCACATCAACCACAGCCTTCACCCGGTCTTTGTCACCGATATTACCGGGATTGATGCGAATCTTATCCGCACCGTGTTCCATAGCTGCAATGGCAAGCCGGTAATCAAAATGAATGTCCGCCACCAACGGAATGGAAATCTGCTTTTTTATTTCCTGCAGCGCTTCTGCTGCCTCCATGGTAGGAACCGCACAGCGGATAATATCACAGCCAGCCGCCTGAAGCGCCTGAATCTGCGCCACAGTAGCCGCCACATCCTCCGTCTTTGTATTTGTCATCGACTGAATCAAAATCGGGCCTCCTCCTCCGATTACCTGATTCCCGATCTGCACCTTTCGTGTCATTTTTCGTAACTGTTCAATACCTTCACAGTTATGATGCAAAAATCCATGAAAATCGTCTTCGACTCTACCCATAGCACCCTCCTGCATTAATCATTATATAAAAAGTTTCCGAATATCGTTGAACATCACCACAACCATCAAAAGCAGCAACAGCACCAGTCCTGCAAAATGAACCATCCCTTCATGCTCCGGATTCACCCTTTTCCTCCGGATTGCCTCCACAATCAGGAAAAACAGTCTGCCTCCGTCCAGTGCCGGAAGCGGCAGAAGATTCATCACGCCGAGATTTGCTGACAACATGATGGAGTAATTCAACAGATTTAATATGATCAGTAAAAATCCTCCGGTTTTCACCTCATCATAAGTATCACCAATTGACTTCACGATTCCCACCGGTCCGGAAAGTTCATTGAAGCTCACCTGTCCGGTCACCAGCATCTTCAAACTTTCCAGGGTAGTACAGATCCAGTATTTCACCTCATATACACTGTACTGCAGAATCTGGAGCACATTTCCCCGCTCCCGCATACTGTTTCCATAAATACCAAACAGATAGCGTCCACTTTCCTCATCATACTGAGGTGTTAAGGTACAGCTATATTGCTTTCCATCGCGCTGATACTCCACCTCGATTTCCTCATCCGCATGCAGATAAGTGTAAAAGCTTACCTCCCGATACAAATGGATACTCTTTCCATTCAGCTCCGTAATGGTATCTCCCGCCTGAAGTCCTGCCTCTGCAGCCGGATAACCTTCCATCACATCTGCCACCACCGGCCGGTCAAAGCCTGCCGCTGCAATCACAATGATTGCCAGAAGAAAAGCCAAAATAAAGTTAAATGCCGGGCCGGCAAAAACCACTGCCATTCTGGCCCAAACGGATTTCTGGCTAAAAGCCCTCTCATCACTGGACTCCTCATCCTCCCCTTCCATCATACAGGCGCCTCCAAAGGGAAGAAGTTTCAAAGAATACTTGGTCTCCCCCTTGGTAAATCCTACAATGGTAGGTCCCAAACCCAGACAAAATTCATTGACACGGATTCCATTTTTCTTTGCCAGCAGGAAATGCCCCAGCTCATGAAAGATTATGATGAAACTAAACATTAAAATTGCAATTATAATCTTCAAATTACCACCTGCTCTCTATATACTCATAGACTTCCTGCTCCGTATCCAGAATCTGCTCTACTGTGGGCGAAGCCACAAACCGACAATTCTGCATACAGCTTTCAATCATCTCAGTAATGGTCAAAAAACCAATCTTTCGATCTAAAAACATTGCCACTGCCTTTTCGTTAGCGGCATTTAGAATCGTAGGAAGATTTCCTCCCTTTTCACAGGCATCATAGGCCAGCTTTAGTCCTCGGAAAGTCTCAATATCCGGTGCCTGAAAATCAATATGCCCGAGTTTTGCAAAGTCCAGTCGCTCCCCACTGAGATTTCGCCGTTTGGGATAATACAATGCATACTGGATCGGCAGACGCATATCCGCTGTACCAAGCTGTGCAATCACACCACCATCTGCGAACTCTACCATAGAGTGTATGACACTCTGAGGTTGTACTACAACCTGAATCTGTGACGGAGTCACATCAAACAGCCACTTTGCCTCGATCACTTCCAAGCCCTTATTCACCATAGTGGCAGAATCAATGGTGATTTTCCGCCCCATACTCCAGTTGGGATGCTTCAATGCATCTTCCACCTGCACATCGGCCAGTTCTTCTCTTGTTTTCCCGCGAAAAGGACCGCCGGATGCCGTCAACAGAATCTTATGAATAGGATTGCCTGCCGCACCCTGCAGAGACTGAAAAATTGCGCTATGCTCACTGTCAACAGGCAGAATGTCCACACCGCAGTCCCTCGCCAGAGGCATAATGATATGTCCAGCTGTAACCAGTGTCTCTTTATTTGCCAAAGCGATGGTCTTTCCTGCCTGAATCGCTGCAATGGTAGGCCTGATTCCCAACATTCCCACAATGGCAGTCACTAATATTTCTGCGGATGGACAGGTAGCCACCTGTAAAAGTCCATCCATTCCACTGCATACCGTCACATCCATATCCTGAATCTGATTCTTCAGTTTTTTGGCATCCTGTTCATCCCAGACAGCCACCAGTCTCGGGTGAAACCGGCGGATCTGCTGCTCTAACAATGTAAGATTACGTCCAGCTGCCAAAGCCACCACCTGAATATCCTTCTGTTCCTCTACGATGGAAAGGGTCTGGGTTCCGATAGAACCGGTAGATCCTAAAATTGCTATTTTTTTCATTATTAATATTCCCTTTTTCATATTTGACTTGACACTATCTTCCCTTAATCTCATTTCCCAATCAGGTAAAATGCCAAATAATAGATAATCGGTGCAGTAAAAATCACACTGTCAAAACGATCCATGATTCCGCCATGACCGGGAATCAGTTTGCCGTAATCCTTTATGTCATAGTTTCTCTTGATGGCGGATGCAGTCAGATCTCCAATCATGGAAATCACTGCGCCCACTGCACAAATTCCGGTCAAAAAAGCGATATCCCGATTCGTTGTTCCCATCCGTCCCTGAAATATAAAGCAATATAACAGTGTCAGTAAGATTGTTCCTACCACACCTCCCACAGCGCCTTCCCAGGACTTCTTCGGAGAAAGCTTCGGTGTCATCTTATGTTTACCAATGAGAATTCCCACTGCATAAGCACAGGTGTCGCATCCCCAGGAACAAAGGAAAATCAGCCATACGATATAGGCTCCGTTGGGAAGCATCCGAGTCTGGTAAATGCAGGAAAGCATCACCGCCACATAAAAGACACCAAAAAATGCCGCCAAAAGCTGCTCGGTATGATATTTCGGGTACGTAAATACATAGACAAACATCAACAGAACCAAAAGTCCCAGCACAAATATCATCTGTTCCGGAATGAACGAAAACTTCTCATTCAGGTAATACACAATCACCGCCAGATAACCTAAAATTCCTGCAGGTGATTTTTCAATATGAAACACACGATATAACTCAAACAATCCAATCAAAGACACTACTCCACATACTCCCAGCAGGAAATCTCCTCCGGTAATAATAAAAATCAAAGCAAGTATCACCAACACGATACCACTGCCTAATCGAACCAAAAATGATTTCATACTAATCTTCCTCCTCATGGCAGGTTCCAAATCTTCTATCCCGTTTACTATATACCTCTATTGCTTTTTTTAACTCTTCCGGTGTAAAGTCCGGCCAGGGTACATCCGTAAAATAAAACTCACTGTAGGCGTGCTGCCACATAAGAAAATTGGACAGACGCTGCTCGCCGCTGGTACGAATCATCAGATCCGGATCCGGAATGCCGGCAGTATCGAGATAATTTGAAAACCGTTCCTCTGTAATCTCTTCTCCTACAACTCCGTCTGCCCACATTTTACGCATGGCCCGGACCATCTCATCCCGGGCTCCATAATTGATGGCAATCTGCAGATTCAGTCCGGTATAACCTGCGGAAGCCTCCTCCAATTCCAGAATCTGTCTCTGAAACTCCTGATCCAGGCGGGTAATGTCCCCTAAAATGCGCACCCGCATATTATTCTTCTCTGCCGTTTTGACACAGTTTTTCAAATAGGAGCTCAACAGCTTCATCAAAGCCTCTACCTCACTGTCCGGCCGATTCCAGTTTTCAGTGGAGAACGCATACATGGTTACATACTTAATCCCCATCTCTCCCGCTGCCCGGCAGATTGTCTCTACATTCTTAGCGCCCACTGTGTGTCCGTAATTTCGAGGCATGCCCTTACTATTTGCCCATCGTCCATTTCCATCCAAAATAATCGCAATATGCTGTGGAATCTTCATATAGTTCCTCCTAAACTCGTATCTGTGAATGTACTGAACCATTCCGAAAAAAACAGGGGACATGCGCACCCGCTATGCCCCCACCCATGTTTTTATACGGTAAGAATTTCTTTTGATTTCGTCTCTACTGCCTCATCGATCTTTGCGATATACTTATCAGTGAGCTTCTGTGTCTCGTCCTCTAAATTCTTTAACTCATCCTCAGACACTTCGTTTGCCTTGTTTAATTTCTTGCAGGCATCATTGGCATCACGACGGATATTACGAACTGCGACCTTAGCATTCTCGCCCTTTTTCTTAATATCCTTTGCCAGCTCTTTTCTGCGCTCCTCCGTAAGCTCCGGAAATACCAGACGAATCACCTTTCCATCATTGGTGGGATTTAATCCAATATCAGAAACAAGGATTGCCTTCTCGATCTCTTTTACCAACGACGGCTCCCAGGGCTGGATCTGAATCATGCGCGGTTCCGGTACATTGACATTTGCCACCTGCTGAAGCGGTGTAGGTGCTCCGTAATAATCTACAGTGATCTTATCCAAAATGTGAGGATTGGCGCGTCCTGCTCGAATTGTAGCATACTCCTCAATGAGACTGTCGTAAGACTTCTCCATCTTCTCCTCATAGACTGCTAATCTGCTATCCATATCTAATTATCTCCTTTATACTGTTACTTTCGTTCCACTAAACTTGCCGTTTATGGCATTTACAATACTGTTCTCTTCATTTAATCCAAATACATACATGGGCATTTTGTTCTCCATGCACATGATAGATGCGGTGAGATCCACCACTGCCAGCTTCTGGTCAATGACGGTCTGAATAGAAACCTCATCATACTTCTTTGCCGCAGGATTTATCTTGGGATCGCTGTCATATACACCATCAATGGCCTTTGCCAGATAGATGCCTTCCGCCTCCATCTCGATGGCACGCAGCACGATTCCAGTATCAGTAGAAAAATACGGATGACCGGTTCCACCTGCAAAAAATACAACCATACCTTTTTCAAAATACTTGTTGGCACGATCCTTTGAAAACAGCTTTGTCATGCTGCCGCACTCAAAAGGAGTAAGGATCTGTGTCTTCATACCCACAGAACGGAAAATCTCTGAAACATAGATACAGTTCATAATCGTAGCCAGCATACCAATCTGATCTGCCTTGGTGCGATCGATAGTCTCGCTGGTTCTACCTCTCCAGAAATTACCTCCACCGATGACGATTCCCACCTGAATACCGCTATCTACAATGGTTTTCACCTGTTTTGCCACCTCAGTGACAGTGGGCTCATCAAAACCGGTCTTTTTATCACCGGCCAATGCTTCTCCGCTTAATTTTAAAAATACTCTCTTCATTATTTTGCATCTCCAAATAAACTTTCCACATCGATTTCTGCATAGCACTGAGAACAGAAGCCCTCGATTACCGCACCATTGTTAATCTGTACAGAACGCGACTTAATATTTCCCATTACCACTGCAGAGGTATCCACAACTACCGGTCCCTGTACATCGATATCACCCTTGATTGCACCTGCAATTACTGCGGATGTAGCAGTAATATTTCCAATAATCACTGAACCAAGGCCAATCTTTACGGTTCCTGTGCTGACAACCTCTCCCTCAACCTTTGCTGCATCTGCAAAAAACTCTGCAGACTGGCTGTTGCCCTTTAATGTACCGGTTACCTGCAGCTTACCATTGCACTCGATATTTCCAGTAATGGTTCCTCTGATATCAAAGGATCCGGTAGAATTCATATTACCGGTAATGGATGTGTTCTCTGTAATCACGGTCACCTCATCCGATACTGCTTTGCTGCTCATTGCTGCTGCCGGTGCCGGGGTCTCTGTCTTTGCCATGGTATCTACTGTTATATCGCTCATTTTCTTTTCCTCCTGTGTGGTCTTTGCCACGGTATTAATAATCAATTCAATCGCCGGTGTCTCGGGTTGTGCCGGCTGCTTTTCTTCGCTCACAGACTCAGTCTCAGGAACCGCAGTCGCCAACTGTTCCATTGCTGACACGATTGTATCTTTCTTTGGCTCTTCCACCGGTTCCGGCTTCTTTTCCGGCTCTGCAGGTTTCGGCTCCTCTACAGGCTTTGCTTCCTCTACAGGCTTCGGCTCCTCTTCAGACTTCGGCTTCTCTTCAGACTTCGGCTTCTCTTCAGGCTTTTGTGCCTCACGGCTGACCTTCTCTAAAAGTCCGTCCAGCTTAGATAATTCTGACTGCACATCCAGTTCCTCTTCCAATGTATTCACAACTACATCCTGCTCTTCCTCCGGAAGTGCTCCCTCATCACCAGGAAGCAACTCATTCACTGCCTGGGATAAATCCTCTTTAAAATCCTTAAAAAAACTCATTGAAATACCTCCAATTCCTGGCACGAGGTGTCACCGCAGGTGACGGAGACCTGATGCCGTTTTTCTTTATCTACTGTACACTTGATGCATCTATATACTGAATGACTGTGGTGTCATCTGTAATTGGTAATAATTCCACATCCTCTGCCTGAAGAGCTTCAATCATATCCGCCAGTGCATCCACCGTGGTAGTCTTCGTATCCGAATCATGTAACTGAACCACCGATGTTTTATATTTAACAACATCTGCAGTCACATTGTCAACTAATTCCTCCGGTGTGTAAGCCTGAGAAGCTGCATCGCCACTGGATACATTCCAGTCATAATACACCAGTCCCTGCTGATTCAGGTACGAAATAAACTCCGTCATTTCCACATTACTGACCTGGTTTGCACTGCCTCCGGGAAAACGATAGTACTTGCACCGCACTCCCGTCACGTCATAGAGATAATCCTGAAGTTTTAACAAATCCTCTGAAAAATCTTCGACAGAATTGTAAATGGTACTGTATTTGTGGGAATAAGAATGCATCGCCAATGTGTGTCCTTCTGCCACCATCCGCTGATAAAGTGCCTTGGACTCCTCATCCTCCTTACCCACAACAAAAAAAGTGGCTTTCACCTCATGCTCAGCCAAAATATCGAGAATCTCCTCTGTATTGCTGCTGGGGCCATCCTCAAAGGTCAGGTAAACCTTGTGAGAATCTTCCTCACCGGCCAGATTATCCGATGCATTGGCAATTTTGCCTGTACTATGAGATTCATCGAGGAGTTGCTGCGTATCCGGCATAGCCTGTGACAACCCCGGAACCATAGATTCATCCCCCGACGTCACAGCCAGCACATCTTTCAAATGATTCACCTGATTCTGCAGTATAATCACCCGGCAAAGAAGCACCACACACAGGATCATTGATATGATCATCCAGCAAATGATGGTCAGCACAATGCCGCGTTTCATGCGCTCAATACGCTTGCGGCGTTCTGCCTTTTCCCTTAAACCATTGGTAGGCTTTTCCTCCATGTGTATCCTCCATTAAAATAATTAGATAGTTTGTAACTATTCAGTAGGCATACGCATTTACTGCGGATGCCGTAGGAAAATGTACATTTAACAAGCGCAAATCCATTTGCGAAGCAAATTTAGCATGGATTTGCGCTCGTAACTGTGAAGTCACTGAACAGTTACGATAGTTTGTAACTATTCCTCATGATAGTTACGAATTACATACTATTGTACCATACTTTTGAAAAATATCATTAAAAATTCTTTCTATAATTGTTTTTCTTTTTGTATGGTTTTTTTAAATTGTCTGACTTTTTGCGAATAAATCCTAAAAACGCTTGCCGACAATTAAGCCAGCAAGCGTTCACTAGTTTGTTCCGATATATTGTTTACTATGGTTCCGTCTTGATTGCCGCAGTTTCCCATACAAATTTTACACTGCCCTTTACGCCCTGTGCCGTCTGGGTAAAGGTCTGATATTCTTCTCCTGCCTGTTTCCATGCTTGCAGACGGTTTATCAGCACCTCAGCATCCCCATGGTAGGTATCTGCCATTTTCTGAATCGCTTCCCGATCAAATTCCTCCATTCCATCTGCCAGTTCCCGGGAACCCTCTTCCAGCTGTCCAACACCATTTACCAGAAGATCTGTGGCACTTTTTACGGAAGCCATTCCCTCATTCAAACTTCCGTTGTTTTCCTTTAACGCTTCGGCTCCATCCGCCAGAGACTGAGCCCCTGCAGACAATTTATTGATACCGGATACAAGATTGCCGTTTACCGCATCGCCCAGAGATGAAACTCCTGCCACAATACCGTTCTCGCCGCCCAATCCGGCGTTCAGTGTGGAGGCTCCGGTTTTCAAAGCCGCCAGACCGGTATCATCAAAGGCACCCAGACCACTCTGTACCTGCAGCAGTGCTCCCGCTTTTCCCGATGCCCCCACATTTGCCACCACAGTTGAAATGTTGGAAAGTTGAAGCCGATAGGCATCGGATAGTCCATTAAAGTCCACCCCTGCTGTCTGCACCAGATAGGCATTGGTGGCATCATCCAGACGATAAACGCTGCTTGCTTCATCCACCACAATAAAACCGGTTACTCCCTGTGCCTGCAGACTGTTTAATGTGCCCAGATAAGAAGCTGCCGCAGCGGTATAAGCAGAAAGTGCCTGGGAAAAAGCCTGCGTTGCCTCCTCATCTGTGGCATAGATGGTTTCTGCTCCTGATACAATATCTGTGATGGACGCAGACACCGTGTTTTTCAAACTGCCGATTCCATCCACCAGCTGTGTCACGCCCTTGTCCAGCTGTTCTGCTCCTGCGGCCGCTGTCCTAGCGCCCGTAAGCAGTTGGTCAATTCCTGACGTCAATGCAGGTGTTGCCTCCGTAAGAGTTTTCATGCCCTGATTTAAGGAGCTGGCCCCGTCGGCCACCTTCTCCGCACCATCCGTATAAGCCTTCACTCCACTCTGTGCCTTCGTGACCCCTTGGGAAAACTCCTTAAGACTGTCCCCCAGTGTTCCAATGCCCTGTGACAATTCACCGCTTCCGTCCACCAGCTGTCCGGATGCATCACTCATCTCATCGATGGTTGCCGACATCTCTGACAAATCCAGAGTCCCATCTGCTCCAATCTGCGACAACAGATTCGATGATGCCATCGTCATGGACATACCCAGTTCAAAGTCCGTCACATCAGCGGATATCTCCACACAATCCGGGAAGGACACTTCCTCCTCAAAATCTTCCTCAGAGACCTCCAGACTTTCCTTCAGTCCCGGCATGGCCACGCCCACCACAATATTGTTTTTTCCATCTGAGTACACATTCCCGTTTGTTACCTCAATATTGGTAAAATTGTCTTCCAATACGATTCCCGTAACCACTGCAAAGGGCACATACACCTCGTATTGTTTTCCATCTACAGTCTCGGTTACTTTCTCCCGATTGGTATAGTCAAAACGAATGGTGACACGACCGCTCTGACCAGCCAGTTCCTCCGGTGCGATTTCATCCCCATCCAGATAATAAGTAATGGTTTCCGTAATGGGACTCTCCTTATCGGTTGTGCCCTGATAAAAAATGTCTGCCCCACCAGCTTCCCAGATCAGGGTGTCTCCGTCTCTGCTAAATGTTTCATTTCCCTTCACATTTTCAATATCTTTAAGATCTGACGCATCTGCAAGCTGTTGACTTCCTTCACTGTTTTTCAGCCAGTCACTGACAATGGTCTGGGTGACGTTTCCGGTGGCATCTGCCAGCATGTAAACCGTCTCATCTTTTCCGATATCTTCCTGACTCTGATCCACCGAAAATATCTTTGAAAAAGTGTCCTCGTTTTCCTCTTCCTCATCTCCCACATGCTCCACAGCTGTTTCCTCTGTGGAGACCTCATCCTTCGCCGCATATACATGCCACACTCCTGCGCTGCTCCCCAGAACCGTTACCATTAAGATGCCTGCCATGACACGAATTGCGTATTTATTTTTAAACCTCTGTTTCAATTCTCCAAACTTCATAATCGAATCCTCCTTTTTCTCTGATTTTCTATTTTTATGCATGCTCTGAAATTGTTGGAATCATCTCTTCTTTCTGACAGAATCCTCTGCTGGAAACACGGATCAGACCATCGAACACCATCAAAAATGACGGCAGTATAAAGATAACCACCAGCATACTGATAATGGCTCCTCTGGCCATCAGCGTACAGAGGGAACTGATCATATCAATATTCGAATACATGCCCACTCCGAAGGTTGCTGCAAAAAAGCTCAGTGCACTGACGATGACAGAGCGGATGGAACTTTGCAACGCTGCGGTGACCGCCTCCTTTTTTTCTGCCCCCTGATATCTTGCCTTCTTATATTTGTTGGTGATAAGAATGGCGTAATCCACCGTGGAACCTAGCTGGATCGTTCCGATGACAATGGAAGCAATAAATGGTAATGTGGTACCGGTATAAGCCGGAATTCCCATGTTGATAAAGATGGCAAAATAGATGGCAGCCACCAGAATCACAGGCAGTGATACCGACTGAAAAACCACAGCGATAATCACAAAGATCAATCCAATGGACACTGCGCTGACCACCTTAAAATCCCGGTCCGTAGTGGTGATCAGATCCTGTGTACAGGGTGCTTCCCCGATCAGCATGCCGTCCGGATCATAGTTTTTGATAATCCCGGAGATGGCATCACACTGATCGTTTACCTCCTGAGATGCAACCTTGTACTCGGATGCAACCAAAAACAGTTTGTAATTTTCATTTTCCAGAATCGATGTCACGGAATCCGGAAGCATCTCCCTTGGAATCGCCGGCCCTATAATTCCATCCAGGCCAAGAACTGTTTTCACGCCGTCCACCTCATGGATTTCATCAATCATGGCAGAAACCTCTTTGGCCGGCAGGCTGCTATCCACAAGAATCATATGGGTGGCGCCCATGTCAAATTCCTCCTCCAGCTTGTCATTTGCTGCTATGCTTTCCAGGGAATCCGGCAATGTACCGGCCAGATCATAATAAACATCTGTATGGGTGTATCCCCAGACAGCCGGCACTAAAATCGCCACAAACAGCACCAGAAAGATATAATAATGATTGGTGATCCAACCCGGCAGTTTTTCCATTTTCGGTATTACTGTCCGATGCCTTGTTTTTTCCACAATCCGGTCAAAAAGAAGGATCATGGACGGCAAAACGGTAACGCAGCAGATTACACCGAAGATAACCCCCTTTGCCATAACCACACCCAGATCCAGTCCCAATGTAAAGCTCATAAAGCAAAGTGCCACGAAGCCTGCCACCGTGGTAATGGAACTGCCAACCACAGAGGTGATGGTATTGGATATGGCATGTGCCATAGCCCGTTCTTTATCTCCCGGGAACCGTTCCTGATTTTCCTCATAACTGTGCCACAGGAAAATAGAGTAATCCATGGTGACTCCCAGTTGAAGCACCGCCGCCAGTGCCTGTGTAATGTACGATATTTCCCCTCTCAACACATTGGTTCCCAAATTGTACACAATAGCCATTCCTATGCTCAGCAGGAAAAACAGCGGAATAATGGCTGAATCCATGGTAAGGGATAACACAATCACAGATAACACCACCGCAATCAACACATAAAACGGCACTTCCTGATCAGACAGATTCTTGATATCCGTTACCACTGCAGACATTCCACTGAGATAGCATTGCCGGGTGGTCAGTGACCGGATCTGTTCGATAGCATTCATGGTCTCATCCGCCGACATGGAGGTATCAAAAAGAACCGCCATCAACGTGCTGTCCGTTTCCTCATTGTTAAACACTTCATATAGGTCTTCCGGAAGCATGTTCATGGGAATGGACAAATCCGCGATGGAATCATACCAGACCACAGCCTTTACATGGTCCACCTGTTCCATTTGATTGCGGAGGGAAGCAATATCCTGATTCTCCATCCCTTCAATCACGCAGATGGAAAAGGCTCCTGTTCCAAACTGGTTCACCAGAATGTCCTGTCCTTTCATGGACTCTAAGTCCTCGGGCAAATACGACAGGATATCGTAATTCACCCTTGTGTGTAAATAACCAAATGCTGCCGGAATCAGCAATACCAGGCTGAGCACAAAGATCTGAACCCGGTACTTCACGACTCCTTTTCCAAATTTAATCATGGTTTCCTCATTCCTTTCCTCTCTGTTAAAAGATATATTTTTTGATAAAAGGAGTATAAAAAAAAGACTGAATCGTTAAAATATTCAATCTTTTTTTCCTGTCGTTGATTCCTGTACATTTTTATTTTTCCGTAAAATATGATACTACAAAATTGCTATTTTGTAGTCCAATGATGCTTTGTTTCACTCATCACCGATAATCTCTGTAATGGAGTTATGTATCATGTAGTTATAGACCGCTCCCATCTCCTGAGGGGATACTTCCATACCGCTCTGTATCCAGCTGATAACAAGAAAAGCAAGGGACTGGGCATGGTATGCAGCAATGCGCTCCTTCGTCAACCATCCGGATGGAATGTGGGGAGCCATGATACTGTTCTCCAAAATTTCTATCAGCTGCTCCGTGATACAATGCTTTACAATTTCCTCGAAGGAATTCTGTCCCTCCAGACGACTGGCTCTCATGTAAAATTCCTTTTCCTGTTCAATGTTTCGGAGAATAATCACCACCGCCTGCTCCGACATGCCGTTTTGAATCAACAGCTTTACCGGATCCATCAGGTCCTTAGAGACAATCCATTCCAGCAGGTCATATTTATCCTGAAAATGATTATAAAATGTAGATCGGATCACTCCCGCTTTGTCGGTGATCTCCTTAATTGTAATTTTCTCTATAGGCTGGGTTACAGCCAGTTCTTTAAAACTCTCCGCCAGCAACGTATCCACCAGCATTTTCCCATGGTTTGTCACAAATTTCGCTCCATTTCTATTTAAAAAAACTGCTATGCCAAGTTTCTTTGTAACTATGCAGTACCTTTTTTAGTTACATCTGATTTACTGGGTTCCTCAAAAAAACGCCGGAAACCTATGTTCCCAGCGCTTTTCATATTTTTATTATTCAGAACTATATATAGAACTATGCATTCATCTGAGCTGCAACCTCTGCTGCAAAGTCCTCGTTCTTCTTCTCCAAGCCCTCGCCGGTCTCGAAACGAACGAATCTCTTTACGGATACGGGTGTGCCAACTTCTTTGGATACCTGCTCTAAGTACTTACCAACGGACTGCTTGCCGTCCTCAGCCTTAACGTATATCTGATCTACTAAGCAGATCTCCTTTAACTCTTTACTGATACGTCCCTCGATCATACCGTTAATCACCTTCTCAGGCTTCTGAGACTCCTTAGGATCGTTCATGATCTGAGCCAGTAAGATCTCCTTCTCATGTGCGATGTAATCAGCGCTTACTTCCTCACGTGATACATACTTGGGAGCTAATGCTGCGATCTGCATTGCGATGTTCTTTAAGCCCTCTTTTACTGCATCGTTTACAACTGTGGTCTCAGCGTCAACGATAACACCGATTCTTCCGCCACCGTGTACATAGGTAACAACGCATCCGTTGGGCTCAGAAACCTTCTCGAAACGACGGATCTTTAAGTTCTCTCCGATCACTGCAACCTTCTCAACCAGAGCGTCATTTACGGTCTTGGAAGGATCCTCAACCCACTGCTCTGCCATGAAAGCATCCATATCTGCTGCATCAGATGCAACTGCCTGCTTTGCAACAGATGCTACGAATGCCTGGAAAGTCTCGTTCTTTGCAACGAAGTCTGTCTCAGAGTTAACCTCTACAACTGCTGCGGTATTGTCACCGTCTACAGCTACAGTACAAAGACCCTCAGCTGCGATACGGCTTGCCTTCTTCTCAGCCTTAGCCTGTCCGTTCTTTCTTAAGAACTCTACAGCCTCATCCATATTTCCGTTGGTCTCGTTTAACGCCTTCTTACAATCCATCATTCCTGCGCCGGTCATCTCACGCAGTTCTTTTACCATTGCTGCTGTAATAGCCATCGATTTTTCCTCCAAATCTGTTGTCGTATATAATTATGCCTCTACTGCTTCCTCTGCGACATCCTCGCCCTCGTAAACAGCGTCCTCTGCTGCGCCCTGATTTGCCTCAACGACAGCGTCTGCCATCTTGGAAACGATCAGCTTAACGGCACGGATCGCATCGTCATTTCCGGGAATCACATAATCTAACTCTTCCGGATCACAGTTTGTATCAGCGATACCGATCAGGGGAATACCTAATGTATGAGCCTCCTGTACGCAGATACGCTCCTTCTTGGGATCTACGATAAAGATCGCATCGGGGATCTTCTTCATATCCTTGATACCGCCCAGGTTCTTCTGCAGCTTCTCTAACTCTTTCTTCAGAGCGATCACTTCCTTCTTGGGAAGCACATCAAAGGTGCCGTCTTCCTGCATACGCTCAATATCTTTTAATCTCTTGATACGGCTCTGGATGGTCTTGAAGTTTGTCAGCATACCGCCTAACCATCTCTCGTTTACATAGTACATTCCGCAGCGCTCTGCCTCAGTCTTGATCGCATCCTGCGCCTGCTTCTTTGTTCCTACAAAAAGGATGGTACCACCGTTCGCTGCGATGTCTGCCACTGCGTTGTAAGCCTCATCTACCTTTCCTACAGACTTCTGTAAGTCGATGATGTAGATGCCATTACGCTCGGTGTAGATGTAGGGAGCCATTTTCGGGTTCCATCTTCTTGTCTGATGTCCAAAATGAACACCTGCCTCC
>JALEPL010000040.1 GCA_022766245.1 Lachnospiraceae bacterium
GGGGGGCCTGGGAGCAGAAAAAGAGCTTCCAGGCCCCGCCACGCATAATAAGGAAGCAGAAAAGAGAAAAAAGGGGGGCCTGGGAGCAGGAAAAGAGCTTCCATGCCCCGCCAAGCATAACCAGAAAGTAGGAGAGAGAAAAAAGGGGGGCCTGGGAGCAGAAAAAGAGCGTCCATGCCCCGCCAAGCATAAGCAGGGAGCATGAGAGCGAGAAAAGGGGGGCCTGGGAGCAGAAAAAGAGCTTCCAGGCCCCGCCAAGCATAACCAGAAAGCAGAAAAGAGAAAAAAGCATATGCAACTCAGAAAAAATTTCTTTCATGAAATATGTATAAAAAAGTACAGGCATGAAGAGAATAGTACAACGTGAATTCACATACAATTTCAAGAAAAATGAAAGAGGATATTATGAGGAGAATGAAAAAATATTCGACAAACATGAGACGAATCGTGCATACTTTGCTGGCAGGAGCGATTGCCGTAACAACTATCATAACGACTCCAGTCAGTACAGTATTTGCTAAAGATAACGGTGGATGGACAAAAGATGAATTCGATGGATGTGAAAGACCTGACCAGGGTAAAAAGCCTGGAGAAAAACCACATGACAGAGATCCACAGTGGAATGCCTCTGGTGAGAAAACGGATGAAAAAGATGAGACAGATCCTCAGGAACTGGGGGTAACATTTTATATACGAATCGATAATGTAGAGCAGGAAGAGGACGGTACCACGCATTACGATTCTTCGCACTATGTGGGTGGAATGAGTGGTACGCTTTATGAGAAAAGGCTAATCAATAAAACCACAGACAAAGACTATCTGAATGTGATTAAAAACAATATTCAGAGTGGACCATCCATTGAAGAGTTTGTAATCAATGGGCAGACTTATTCGTCAGATAAATACGATATTATCTGGTATGTGGTGAAATTGGAATCTGACAGTTGGCATGTGGATGGAATTATTCATGAAATTGGAACTCCGATTCCAGAGGATCCATCTCAGCCAATCATAGATCCAAAAGACCCAGAAGACCCGGATGATACCGATGACCCAGAAGACCCGGATGATACCGACGACCCAGATGATCCGGACAATCCAGATGTCGATGTAGACCCGGATATCGATGTAGACCCGGATATTGACGTAGACCCGGATATTGACGTAGATCCAGATATCGATGTAGACCCGGATATCGATGTAGACCCGGATATCGATGTAGATCCAGATATCGATGTAGACGTAGATCCTGATATTGACGTAGACCCGGATATCGACGTAGATCCGGATATCGATGTAGACCCGGATATCGATGTAGACGTAGATCCTGATATCGACGTAGACGTAGATCCTGATATCGATGTGGATGTAGAACCTGATATCGACGTAGAGCCGGACATCAACGTGGAGATAGAACCGGATATTAAGGTAGATGTAGACAACAGTAACGATAATAAAGACACGAACACGAACAACGTCAATAACACGAACACGAACAACGTCAATAATACGAATACGAACAACAACACGAACAGTAATACGAATAATAACAATGTGAATGTGAATGTGAATCCGATTATTGATGTGAAGGTAGATACAAACACACCGGTAAATGTGGAAGTGAAAGGTGATAATCCTGAGAAAACGCAGATCAGTGCGGCACCGGCAATTTTAATCCTTGGTGAGAAATTGCCGGAGGCACAGGTGAAGGCGGCCACTTATACGGCACCGGGAAAAACAGCAACGATTACAGCTTCATCCTACACGTCATCTTCAACCAAATCTTCCACTTCAAAAACCGTACCGAAAACAGGAGATGAGACACCATGGAAGACCATGGAAGGTGTTTTGGGAATGGCTGGAATTGCAATGTTGGAGGTGTTTAAGAAACTGAAACGTTAATGACGTCGACCTTAACGCAAAGTCAAAATCTTTACGAAAAAAGAGAGAGGATAGGACAATGAAAAAACCTATTCTCTCTCTATCTTTTATGCCTGTGACTCCTTTGCCAGATTTTTATTGGCAGTGGAGAGCATCAGCTTGATACGGTTCAGCTGGTTAACCTCGCTGGCACCGGGATCATAGTCAATGGCTACGATATTGGATAACGGATACTGATGACGCAGCTTTTTAATGACACCCTTTCCTACGATATGATTTGGCAGGCATGCGAAAGGCTGTGTACATACAATGTTATTGGTGCCGGTATGAATCAGCTCCAGCATCTCTCCGGTGAGGAACCAGCCTTCTCCAGTTTGATTTCCCAAAGAAACGATTTCTTCGGCGTATTTTGCCAGTTCATTGATGTGGGCTGGTGCCTGGAAATGCTTACTCTTATTGAATTCATCTCTGGCAGCACTGCGCAGCCATTCAAAGAATTTAATTCCCAGATTACTGATTCGGGCAGATTTTTTACTGCCGCCTAGATGCTCCATATTAAAGTTTCTATTATAGAAACAGTACAGCAGGAAATCAGTAAGATCAGGAACTACAGCTTCGGCCCCTTCAGATTCCAGCAATTCCACCAGGTAATTGTTTGCTGCCGGCAGAAATTTCACCAGAATCTCACCCACCACACCTACTTTCGGCTTCTTTAGATTCTCGTCAATCTCAACGTCATCAAAATCCCGGATGATCTGACGACAGTATTTCTTAAAGGTTCCATGAGAAAGAATACCATTCTTTGAAACAAATGCAATCACTTTTTCCTTCCACTTCTGATGCAGCGCATCAGTGGAGCCTTTTACCTTCTCGTAGGGGCGCATGTGGTAAACACAGCGCATAAAGATATCACCAAATTCCAGCGCATAGAGGCCTTTCTGAATCAGAGGAAGGGACAACTTAAAGCCTGGATTCTGTTCCAGTTTGCTCAGGTTAAGAGAAATAACCGGAACATCCGGATGGCCGGCTTTTTCCAGAGCTCGACGGATAAATCCGATGTAGTTGGTAGCCCGGCAGCCGCCTCCTGTCTGGGTAATGATAACGGCCGTTTTGCTGAGGTCGTATTTGCCGGACTGCACCGCACTCATAATCTGTCCCACCACCATCAGGGAAGGATAGCAGGCATCATTATTTACATATTTTAATCCCACATCCACAGAGGAACGATTGTCGTTGTCCAGCACCACGAGATTGTATCCGGCAGCCTGGAAAGCAGGCTGAATCAGATCAAAGTGAATAGGTGACATCTGCGGGCAGAGGATGGTATATTCGTCTTTCATTTTTTCTGTAAAGACCACACGATGGTAGGCGGAAGAAACGATGGAACGCTGTTCCTGTCTCTGTTCCTTTACCCGGAGAGCTGCCAGCAGGGAACGGATACGAATGCGGGCTGCACCTAAGTTGTTAACTTCGTCGATCTTTAAGCAGGTATAGATTTTTCCTGACTGTGTCAGAATATCATTGACACCGTCTGTGGTGACCGCATCCAGTCCACATCCAAAGGAATTGAGCTGGATCAGATCCAGATTATCCTGTGTCTTTACAAAGTTTGCAGCTGCGTAAAGACGGGAGTGGTACATCCATTGATCGCTGACAATCAGAGGACGTTCCACTTCTTTTAAATGGGATACAGAATCCTCGGTAAGAACTGCCAATCCGTAGGAATTAATCAGCTCCGGTATGCCGTGGTTGATCTCCGGGTCAATATGATAGGGGCGGCCTGCCAGCACAATGCCCCGGTGACCGGTTTCCTTCATGTACTGCAGAGTTTCCTCGCCCTTGCGTCGGATATCCTCCCGTTCCCTTGCCATTTCCTCCCAGGCTGCCTTGGCGGCTGCTTTGACTTCGTCTGCAGGGATGTCAAATTCCTGTTTACATATTTTTACTAATTCGCTGCTGGCAGTCTCTAAATCAGTAAGTGCCAAAAATGGATTCAGGAAACGCATCTGTCCGGAGGTAATCTCATCTACGTTGTTTTTAATATTTTCTGCATAGGAGGTTACAATCGGGCAGTTATAGTGGTTGTTAGAGTCCGGGAATTCGTTTCGCTCATAAGGAATACAGGGGTAGAAAATAAAATCTACTTTATTCTGTATCAGCCATGCGATATGTCCATGCGCCAGTTTGGCAGGGTAACACTCGGATTCACTTGGTATGGATTCGATACCCATTTCATATATCTTTCGGGTGGACTGAGGGGACAGTACCACGCGGAATTTCAGCTCCTTAAAGAAGGTTGCCCAGAACGGATAGTTTTCATAAAGATTCAGCACTCTGGGAATACCAACTGTTCCGCGAACTGCTTCTTCCACAGGCAGAGGCTCATAATCGAATAGGCGATGATTCTTATATTCAAACAGGTTTGGAATCTGTTCTTTGTTTTTCTCTTTGCCCAGACCACGTTCGCAACGGTTTCCGGTAATGTAAGAGCGGTTGCCGGAAAAACGGTTGATAGTCAGAAGACAGTGGTTGGTACAGCCCTGACAGCGGGTAAGCTTGGTGTCAAAGGTCAGATCATTAATCTCTTCAATGGAGAGCATTGTGGTCTGATAGTCGGCTGCGTGACGCTCTCTGGCAATCAGCGCAGCACCGAAGGCACCCATGATTCCTGCAATATCAGGACGAATTGCCTGACAACCGGAAATTTTTTCAAAGCTACGAAGTACCGCATCGTTGTAGAAGGTTCCACCCTGCACTACCACATGCTCGCCCAAATCCTTGGCATCAGAAAGCTTGATGACTTTGAAAAGAGCATTTTTGATGACAGAGTATGCCAGTCCGGCGGAAATATCTGCAACGGAAGCACCTTCCTTCTGAGCTTGTTTTACCTTGGAATTCATAAATACAGTACAGCGGGTTCCAAGATCAATGGGATGGTTGGCAAAAAGTGCCTCTCTTGCAAAATCTTGAACAGAGTAATTCAGAGATTTTGCAAAGGTTTCGATAAAGGAGCCACAACCGGAGGAGCAGGCCTCATTTAGCTGAACGCTGTCCACGGTCTGATTCTTGATTTTTATACACTTCATGTCCT
Organism: Lachnospiraceae bacterium; assembly: GCA_022766245.1. GTDB lineage: Bacteria > Bacillota > Clostridia > Lachnospirales > Lachnospiraceae > Roseburia_C. The sequence goes on from JALEPL010000040.1 coordinate 4,973, forward strand.
GACCGCCGATGTCCAGGATACAGTCCACATCCGGATTGAAAAATGCGGCTGCATAGTAGTGCGCCACAGTCTCCACCTCGCCGTCATCCAGCTGAAGAGCTGCCTTTAACAGAGCCTCGCCGTATCCGGTGGAGCAGGAGTGTACGATATGTGCGTTCTCCGGCAGCTGACGATAAATGTCCTGAATCGCACCGATTGCGGTGGCAAGCGGATTACCGTTGTTATTGCTGTAGAAAGAGTAAAGCAGGGAGCCATCCTCGCCTACCAGTGCAATCTTTGTGGTCGTGGAGCCGGCGTCGATACCCAGATAACAGTCACCTCTGTAGCTTTTCAGCTCAGCAGTTTTTACGCTATGACCATTGTGACGCTTGCAGAATTCATTATAGTCCCGCTGTGAGACGAACAGAGGCTCCATACGTGCTACTTCAAACTCCAGCTTAAAGTCTGAGGAAAGCTTCTCGATAATCTCTGAAAGATTGTAAGTCACATCCTCTTTATAGTTTAAGGCAGATCCGATTGCTGCAAACAGATGGGAATTCTCCGGCGCAATGATATGCTCGTCATCTAATTTCAGCGTGCGGATAAAAGCTGCTTTTAACTCGGATAAAAAGTGGAGCGGACCACCCAGAAATGCCACGTGTCCGCGGATGGGCTTACCACACGCAAGACCGCTGATGGTCTGGTTTACCACTGCCTGGAAAATGGAGGCAGACAGATCTTCCCTGGTGGCACCCTCATTGATCAAAGGCTGAATGTCTGTTTTTGCAAATACACCGCAGCGGGCTGCAATAGGGTAAATTGCCTGGTAATTTTTTGCATATTCATTTAGTCCGGAAGCATCTGTCTGAATCAGGGATGCCATCTGGTCTATGAAAGAACCGGTACCGCCGGCACAGATTCCGTTCATACGCTGTTCAACATTGCCGCCTTCAAAGTAAATGATCTTGGCATCTTCGCCACCCAGCTCAATGGCCACATCAGTCTGTGGGGCATAGTCCTGCAGAGCAGAGGACACGGAAATGACCTCCTGTACAAAAGGAATGCCCAGATGCTTTGCCAGTGTCAATCCGCCGGATCCGGTGATCATAGGTGCAATCTTAATTTCTCCCAGCTTGTCAAATGCCTTTTTTAAAAGGTCCGTCAGTGTTTCCCGGATATTGGCAAAATGACGTTCATAATCAGAGAACAGGAGCTGGTTATCCTCGTCTAAAATTGCAATCTTTACTGTGGTGGAGCCAATGTCAACTCCTAACTTATGTAACATATTATTACTCATAATACGAATCCACCTTTAATTATTTTTAAATGTTTCTTCTTATTTTATTGTGTACTGTCAAAATACAAAACAAAGTAATTATACGACAGTAATTGACAAAATACAAATTATTTTTTTTATAGAATTCTAAAGTTTTTCTAAAGTTATGTTCCTGCGTTGACAAAGGACGGGATATGTCCCTATAATTGATAAGATGTAACGTTTAATGCTTTTATCATAAAAGGATGGGTTTTATAATGAATTATTTGAATAAACTGGAACGTAAAATTGGCCGCTATGCGATTCCGAATCTTATGATCGGTATGATTGCTGCGTATTGTATTGGATTTTTGCTGTTTCGTGTGAATCCGGGCTTCTTTTCTTATCTGACGCTCAGTCCGTATCACATTCTCCACGGTCAGGTATGGAGACTGGTGACCTGGGTTTTAGTCCCTAACAGTACGAATCTGTTTTCCCTGTTGATCATGTCTCTGCTATATTATCAGCTAGGTTCTGCCTTGGAACGTTCCTGGGGAACCTTCCGGTTTAATGTTTATATTTTTGGCGGACTTATTTTTACGATCATCGGTTCTTTTCTCATATATGCCGGCGAATATCTCCTGTATGGAGGCAGTAAGGCAGCAATCGATTCGCTGCTTTATAGTGCAGGATTTAATACAAGCTATATTAATTTATCTATATTCCTGGCTTTTGCAGTTATGTATCCGAATATGCAGATTTTGTTGATGTTCATTATTCCGGTGAAGATGAAATGGATGGCGGCAATCTATGCGGTGCTGATGGTATATCAGTGTATCCAGACAACATGGACCGGCAGAATGACGATTGTGATGTCACTTTTGAATTTCCTGATCTTTTTTTTGTCCACCAGAGATTTTCGCCGTGTTTCGCCAAAGGAGATTCATAGAAAGCAGAAGTTTAAGTCGGCTATGCAGGAACCGAAGAATCGCGGAGCACTTTATAAGCATAAGTGTGCTGTCTGTGGCAGAACGGAGCTGGATGATCCCAGTCTTACCTTCCGGTTTTGTTCGAAATGTGAGGGGAACTATGAGTATTGCCAGGAGCATTTATTTACCCATCAGCACATAAAAAGAAGTTGATTTAGAGTAGGGATAAATGTATAATATTTTAGATTAAAGTAAATGAACCGGCATTAGGAGGAAGACAACATGGAAAACGAGACCGTCTCCAAAAATTTTATTGAGCAGATTATCGAAAAGGATTTAGCGGAGGGACATTGCACAACTGTTCACACCAGATTTCCACCGGAACCCAATGGTTATCTGCATATCGGACATGCTAAATCAATTCTTTTAAATTATGGATTGGCACAGGAATACAACGGCCTTTTTAATATGCGTTTTGACGATACGAATCCCACCAAGGAAAAAAGTGAGTTTGTGGAGTCTATCAAGGAAGACATTCAGTGGCTGGGGGCAGACTGGCAGGATCGTCTATTTTTTGCATCGGATTATTTTGACCAGATGTATGAAGCAGCAGTGAAGCTGATTAAGAAGGGGAAAGCATACGTGTCAGATCTCACAGCAGAGCAGATGCGGGAATATCGTGGAACCCTTACAGAACCCGGAAAGGAGGATCCTTCCGTAAGTCGTTCTATTGAGGAGAACCTGTCACTGTTTGAGGAGATGAAAAACGGAAAATATGCGGATGGAGAGAAGGTGCTGCGCGCCCGCATTGATATGGCATCACCGAATATGAACATGCGTGATCCGGTGATCTATCGTGTGGCGCACATGACGCATCAAAATACCGGGGATAAGTGGTGCATTTATCCCATGTATGATTTCGCACATCCCATTGAGGATGCCATAGAGGGGATTACCCACTCTATCTGTACCTTAGAGTTTGAAGATCACAGACCGCTTTATGACTGGGTGGTTCGTGAGCTGGAATATGAGAATCCGCCAAAGCAGATTGAGTTTGCTAAGCTGTACCTGACGAATGTGGTTACCGGTAAGCGTTATATCAAAAAGCTGGTAGAAGAAAAAATTGTGGATGGATGGGATGATCCCAGACTGGTTTCCATCGCAGCACTCCGCCGCCGTGGATTTACGCCGGAATCCATCAAAATGTTCGTGGATCTCTGTGGCGTGGCAAAAGCAAACAGTTCTGTGGATTATGCTATGCTGGAGTATTGTATCCGGGAGGATCTGAAGCTGAAGAAATCCCGCGTGATGGCAGTGCTGGATCCGGTTAAGGTGATTATTGACAATTATCCGGAGGGACAGATTGAGTATCTGGATGTGGTAAATAATATGGAGAACGAGACATTGGGAAGCCGTAAGGTTCCGTTTGCCAGAGAACTCTATATTGATAGAGAGGACTTTATGGAGGTTCCGCCAAAGAAATATTTCCGTATGTTTCCGGGCAATGAAGTACGCCTGATGAATGCATATTTTGTAAAGTGTGAGAGCTTTGTAAAGGATGAGAATGGAAATGTGACGGAGATTCATTGTACTTATGATCCTGAGTCCCGGGGAGGAAACAGCCCGGATGGACGTAAGGTAAAGGGAACGATTCACTGGGTTGCTGTACCTACTGCCGTAAAGGCAGAGGTACGTCTCTATGAAAATATTGTAGATGAGGAACTGGGCGTATACAATGAGGACGGAAGTCTTAATCTGAATCCGAATTCTCTTACTGTATTGAAGGATTGTTACGTGGAGCCCAGTCTGGCCGATGCAAAAGGCTATGACAGTTTCCAGTTTGTTCGTCAGGGATTTTTCTGCGTAGATGTGAAGGATTCCAAAGAGGGCGCATTGGTATTTAATCGCATTGTTTCGCTGAAGA
>JALEPL010000010.1 GCA_022766245.1 Lachnospiraceae bacterium
CAGAAATCGCATGTCCAGCCACAGTTTCCCATTTTAATGGATCTGTATCTTTATCCGCTGAACGCTGAGATACCAAATATTTACCAGTATTTGCATTCTTAATCCAAACCATTACCCACATGTGGAATTCATCCTCCTCAAGAGCTCCCTGTTCTCCTCGAAGACAAGTCTTCCCTGTCGGTCTTCTATCTTTTGAATATACATCCCATACTTCACTCATTTAATACTGCACTCCCCATCATTATGTTCTGCAACATACTTTTTTATCTTTTCATAGGTTGCCTTTGTTTCAGCAGAAGTTACCTCTAATTCAGCTACATCCACATCTACATGAATATAATCATCTGCCTTCTGGCGGAGTTGGGAAAGAAGAACTACCGTCTCCACGTGCACCGTAAACGGAAACATATCCACCGGCTGGCACCGTTTCACCTGATATCCATGTCCGGTGAGATACTCAAGATCACGCGCCTGAGTGTGGGGATCGCAGGAGATATAAACCACCCGGCTGGGTGATAACTTCACCAGCGCACCTAGGAAGGCTTCATCACTTCCTGCCCGGGGCGGATCCATAAACACCACATCCACATGCTCTCCGGCTTCCGCCAGCTTCACCATAAAGGCTCCGGCATCTTCCTGGTAAAAGGTGATGTTTTTGATTCCGTTACATTTGGAATTGGTAATGGCATCACGGACTGCGTCGGGGTTCAGCTCCACACCGATGACTTCCCCGGCCGCACCACAGGATGGTTTCTTCACATGCTGACGCTCCTCATCCTGACGGCCTATATCCGAGCAGCCCCTATCCGTGCAGCCTGCTGCCGCCACCATACCGATGGTTCCGATACCACAGTAGGCATCGATGACCCGCTCCTTTCCAGTGAGCCCGGCAAACTCCATGGCCTTACTATATAGCTTCTCCGTCTGCACCGGATTGATTTGATAAAAAGAAGATGGAGAGATACGGAAACGCAGTCCGCACAACACATCCTCAATATACCCTTTCCCGTAAAGGGTAATATTGCGTTTTCCTAATACCATACTGGTGCGACGGTCATTTACATTCAGCACCACCGTACTAATTTCCGGATGTTTTTGACGAAGCACCTTCACAAACTGATTTTTCGACGGGAGGATGGGGGAAGCCAGCACCAAAACCACCATGACCTGCCCGGTAGAAAATCCCCTGCGCACCAGCACATGACGCAGCAGACCATATCCGCTGTCCTCATCATAGGCCTGTATCTTAAAAGAGCGCAGCAGACCACGAATGTCATAAATAATCTGATCCGCCGACTGATCCTCAATCTGACATTCATCCACGCAAACCACCTTATGGGTACCCTGCTGATATACTCCGGAAATAATTCCCCGGTTCTTCTGATAAGCAAAAGTGGCATTTACTTTATTGCGATAATGAAAGGGAGCCTTCATTCCTATGATAGGCTCCACTTTACAATATTTTCCCAAAAGCGCCTTTACCTCACGCTGCTTTTTCTCCAACTGCTTTTCGTAAGACATTCCCTGATACTGGCAGCCGCCGCACTTTTTCATCAGGTCACAGGCACCCAGGGGACTGGTATGCCTGCCTTCCTGTTTTCTCTCCCTTGCGACATTTCGCCCTGATTTCCATTGTTTTTTTTCGCTCATAACCCAGATTCCTTACATTCCTTCCATATTATCATTACGATTTTTTCTTCTCTTTAATCAGGGGTTTCAACTTTTTATATATAGCACTGCTTTTTTTAGTATCCTTAAACTCCTTGGCCAGTGCATTGTTGATGGCCTGCTTAGTCTTATAACTGTTAAAGATCTCTAAAATGCGGTCACTATACTCCTCCTCGGAGAGGCACTGCAGCATCTCCTTTTTGGTGGTACTCAGTATATCTTTGGTTTTCTTTTCCTTCTTTACCGTGGTCTTTGTGCGCTTTTTCTGAGCCGCCGGCTCTGCTTTCTTTCCGGAAAAATCCTCCATACGGTCCACGGAGATTCCTTTTTCCTGCCAGAAACGAAGCAACACATCATACCCGGTATCCTTGGAAATAATGTGGAACTTCACCTCTTCCTTGGAATTTTTGGCGATAATGTATCCTAAATAAGAAGACAGTTGAAAGTCAAGGGCGTTTTTCGATCCGGTTCCTGCCTTATATACTTCGATGGATACTCCCAGCCTATTCACTTTTTCAAATAAATCCAGCGTAAAATTTTTACTCTGCTCCGTGTACATGATGCAGATTACATCATCCTTGTTCAGACAATCCACATTACTAAAACCATCGCTATGCACATTCTCATAATCTACAAAATAGTAGTCCATAAACTTTTCCACCTTTTCATATATTCCTATGTTATCGCAGGTCTTCACCACAATTATGCGGACCTGCTAACCCCCAAAAGGTCTTACCCAATGTCTTATTTTACTACAAAGATACGAAAATGGAAACAATTTTGGTATCTGTAACGATACTGAACAAATACCAATTTTGAACTTATCCTATGACACTACATTTTACTAATCTGAAGCAGGCTGCCGGACACATGGTTCACCTGATGGAAGGACTCCTCCACCTCTCCGGCCACCGTTTTCTGTGTGTCCGATTCCTCCACGATCTTATTGGCCTGTGCCAGAGTGCTTTCCACCAGCTTCTGCATCTGTTTAATCATCTGCAGCACCTGTTTTCCATGCTCCACCGTGTCCTCACTAGATGCTGCCACCATGCTGGCCTTGGATACGGATTCGCTCTGAAGATGGCCCAGACTCTCCGCTTCCTCCGCTATCACAGTAAAGCCTCTTCCCATTTCCCCGGCTCTAGCGGCCTCAATGGAAACATTCAGTGCCAACAGACTGCCCAGGGCAAGTGTGGTCACATATTTCATGACACTCACTGGTGTATTCAGCTTATAGGCAACGGTTGGTCCCATAGTGACCACAAGTGCTACTAATGTCAATAAGATCAGATCCTTTATTTCCGATTGAAATATTCCGACGATTGAGAGCACAAACAACACCGGAAATACAATAATTAGCCACCGTAACACTCTTACTGCGGTTCTCGTTACTCTCGCATCATTCTCTTTAAAAAACTTTTCTTCCATTTTCTGATTCCTCCCTTTTGTAACTTTTTGCTCCCCTATATATGCACTTATTTTCATTGTATTCTCATTTTTAATAATGTAAATTTCCATCACAAAAAAAGCCGCCGAGATAATCCAAAACATCTCAGCGGTAAATAACACTTATTCCTCACAAGGCGATGAAATCAAACTGACCTGTCGTGTACGACTCCCTTCTACGGGTTCTTTAGACATATACTTTTTTGCCACATTATGAAGCTCTATAAAGAACTGTCTGTACTCTTCATCCGTCAGACTCATGGTACACCCGGTCATAAAAAGCATATCTTTTTTCGGCTGGACATTGTCACCGGCAAAATACTTGGCGAAGTTTGCACAGACGCTCATCATAGCTGCCTGAATAGCCAGTCCGGTATCATCCTCCATGGACAGGGCGTTGTCATTCAATCGATAGACACTTTCCACCGTGCCCCGCACCCGATTTACTTCTGCCACCACAATCACTGAATGCTCCGCTAAAATATTCACATGGCGATACAGACTTGGTGTTGGCACATCCATCAGCTTGCTTTTGATCTCTTTTACTGTTCCTTTTCCATATATCATCAAAAACTGAATAATCCTTTGGCGCACCGGGTTCATTACTACTTCTATAGGATTCATGTTTCTTTCCCCCTCAGTCATTTTCCGCCTTTTATTATATTCTCATTTTCGTAAACTACAAGAGAGGAACTTTTATAACCGCTTCACCGCATCCATCGCCAGTACAGAACGCTCACATTCCTCATCGGTCTCCTCCTCTCTGGTAAAAAACCTACCTGTTCAGAACAGATATGGCAGATTCAGCGACCGGAGGATCTTGTCACTGGCAGCCATTCCATTCATTGCAATATGCCTAAAGTAACCCAACATTCTCATGGGAATAAGCTTCTATTCCCACGCTACACGCATAAAATATAGGTCAGATATCCGGCATACAACACCAGCATCACAATGCCCCAGGGTCTCATCAGCTTTTTCCGTCGAACTACAGCCAGCCACAAAACCACGCCGGCAATCACTGCTGCAATTCCGTCAATCCAAAATGACGCTTCGAATACCAAGGGCGTAATCAACGCCGAAGTACCCAGAACAAAGAGAATATTGAAAATATTACTTCCCACAATATTTCCGATGGCGATGTCCGCATTTCCTTTTTGCGCCGCCGTCACCGAGGTAAAAAGCTCCGGCAGAGAAGTGCCCAATGCCACAATCGTCAATCCGATTACCCTCTCGCTCAGACCCACCGCCCGGGCAATGGCGGTAGCACTATTCACCGTCAGGTTGCTTCCCACTACGATAACCGTCGCTCCACCCACAATGCAAAGCAGCAATTTCCACATGGGCTGCACACCCTGAACTTCCTCCTCCTTCTGTTTTCTTGTAAGAAAGAACAGGTAACCCAGATAGAGGATAAAAAACAGCCAGAGGATTGCTCCCTCTACCCTGCTAATTTTCCCGTCTGCTGCTCCCATCCACAAAAGCACCAGTGTGATCAGCAACATGAAGGGAATCTCAATGCGTATGGTAGTCTTCTGTACTGCAACCGACGTAATCAACGCCGTCAGTCCCAGGATGATCAAAATATTAAGTACGTTACTGCCCAGGACGTTACCCACTGCGATACCTGCATTCTGTTTGATCGCAGCCGTGATACTCACCGCCGCCTCCGGCAGGGAAGTGCCCATTGCCACAATGGTCAGCCCTATCACCAGCTGGGGAATTCCCAGCTTCCGGGCCACACCTGCCGCTCCATCCACGAACCAGTCCGCCCCCTTGACCAACATCACAAAACCTATGATCAATACAAATACACCAACCAAAATATTTTCTGCCATAAAGATACAACCTCCTGAATATTTGTTTTTTGTAACACAAATAAGCTGTGTTTCCACAGCCAAAAATCAAACATAAATTATATCACTACTATTTTTTTCCATCCTTTTCATGGATATAATGAAGGATTACAGCATGACCGCCCGGCTTCCGGGCACACAAAACATCTGCTGCATACAGAATGCCCAAAAGGGCAAGAATTGCTTCCGGGAGATAACTACTTAAAAGAAGTGGCAGGTTTCTTCCCGATGCAACATGGCGCTGCACATATTGTAAGGCAGTGTTGCTGCGGACTGAGATCATCTCATTGGTGCAGACATCTTCATGGAAGGCACCACCATCCGCATAGATTTCGGAGTAGAGGCCTCCCAAAGCCGTGGACGCAGCAATGGAATCTGCCGGGCAAAAGGCGCTGCAGATTCCCGCAATCAACAGAAACAACGTAATCAATATGCAATTGGCACGTTTATGAACTGCACGCATTTCGCCAGCCTCCATGATATGATATATAGCGTATTATCCCACTTTATTCCTATTACGTCCAGTTATGTTTCGTAACTCCGTGTTCCTTTTGTCTCCTTATCTCTCCCTGACCAGCTTTAGTTGACTTTACAACCCAGACAAGCTAGAATTGTTGATATATATCAAAAGAAAAGGAGTGTTAAGGAATGAAAAAATTTTTAAAAGAATTCAAAGCCTTTGCATTAAAGGGAAATGTCATGGACATGGCTGTAGGTGTTCTGATCGGTGGGGCTTTTTCCGGTATCGTCACCTCATTGACAGAGAATTTTATCAATCCAATCATTGGCTGTATCGGTGGAGCAGAAGTGCAGGGAAAGATTCATCTGCTGGGCGATAATTATATCAATTACGGTGCATTTATTACAGCCGTCATCAATTTCGTCATTATGGCATTCGTTATCTTCCTTCTGATGAAGGGAATCAATGCACTGATGGCTATTGGCAAAAAGAAGGAAGAACCAGCTCCCGCTAAGACCAAAAAGTGTCCATATTGCAAAAGCGAGATTGATATTGAGGCAACCAGATGTCCACATTGCACTTCCGTTTTGGAGGAATCATAGATAAGATTACTTATGCCCATGAAAAAAACGAAATTAACAAACAAATTAAATCTGATACTATTTTGTGGAATCCTGGGTGCCTCTTCCGGTGCCATCCTCTGGATTTTCCTGAAGGCAATCCAACTGGGAACAGAACTCTTATGGGACAAACTACCGGAGGACTTTAACGCTCCCAGTTGGTACCCGATTGCAGTGTGTACCATCGGAGGTGCCATCATCGGTATTTTTCGAAAAATCTTTGGCGATTATCCCCAGTCCATGACATCCGTCATCGGAACAGTAAAGAAAACGGGTAGCTATCCGTACCGCAGGATTGTGGTTCTGCTGGTTGCCGCGATTCTTCCCCTGATTCTCGGAAGCAGCGTGGGACCGGAGGCCGGAATGGTGGGCGTGATTGTAGCCTTGGGATGCTGGGTCAATGAAAACCTGAAGTTTGCAAAAGAAAACGAAGCGCTCTATTCCAAGGTAGGCGTGGCTGTTTCACTGTCCGCACTCTTTTATTCCCCTCTGTTTGGTTTCTTCTCCGCTGTAGAAAACGAGGATGAGACACCCAAAGCGGATTCAGGGAAACTTGACCATAACTCCAAACTTCTGGTATATGGCGTTTCCATTGTATCTTCCCTGGGAATAATGACTTTGTTCAACCATCTGTTTGGAAAGGTTTCCGAGGGATTTCCAAGCTTTGAGAATGCGCAGCCCAATAAATGGGATTTGGCCATGATGATTGTCTATCTCCTCTGCGGCATCCTGCTTGGTCTTTTCTTTGAAAAGTCGGAAGAGTGGTTTGAGAAACTTTCCGGAATTATCCCGCCCATTCTCAGTGAGCTTCTGGCGGGATTCATCTTAGGATGCGTTGTCACAGTACTTCCGGTGGTTCAGTTCTCGGGGGAAAGCCAGATGGCTGTGCTGATTACGGACTATGCCAAGTATGCACCACTGGCTATGATTGGAATTGCTTTTTTGAAAGTATTGCTTACGAACCTATGCATCCAGATGGGACTGAAGGGTGGACATTTCTTCCCGGTAATTTTTGCTGCGGTATGCTTAGGGTACGGGATTTCTTTGCTGGTATTTCCCATGGAAGCATCCCATGCAATCTTTGCCGCTGCCATCACCACTGCCGCCACTCTTGGCGTATCCATGAAGAAACCCCTGGCTGTTACCTGCCTGTTGTTCCTGTGCTTCCCTGTCCGGATGGGATTATGGATCTTTCTGGCAGCGGTACTGGCCGGCCAGATAGGAGAAAGTGTCAAGTCAAATATGAAAACGGCATCAAAACGGCATCAGGACTCCGTCACCTGCGGTGACACCTCATGCCAAAAGGGGGAACAAAAATCATGAAGAAGCAGCGCAGTAAACCACTCCGCATCGTACTGAAACAAACACATTTTTTTGAAACTCTGGCAATCTATCTGCTGGTGTTCTTTCTGTTTGCATTTGTTATTTACCGACATGAAACAGTATTTGAAAGCTACGGTTCCGCTCTCTGGTACTGCTTCGAGCTGGTAACCACCATCGGCTTTGGCGAAGTGGTGGCAGTAACCAGACTGGGGCGTTTATTGAGCATCCTGCTGTCCGTTTACTCTATCGGCATGATTGCCATCATCACCAGTACCGTGGTCACCTACCACCAGATCAAGATCAAAACCCAGGAGAACGAGGCACTTATCCTGTTTATGGATAAGCTGGAGCGTCTCCCGGAGCTGAGCAAAGAAGAATTGAAAGAGATTTCAGAGAAGATTAAACAGTTAAGGTCATAAAAGCACAGGGAGGTACATGAGGCCTCCCTGTTTATACAATAACTGTATCTGTTCAGTACCTTCACAGATACGATTCGCAAACCCATGAGAATCTGCTACACCGATGGGGCGCTCGCACCCGAATCATGTTCTTACGGCCTCATCAGCAAGTGATTCGGCCTGTTTTGAACAGTTTCCAATAACTACTTCTCTTGTAGGCAGCCACCTGATAATCATATCCCGCCACCACATTAGGGTTCAGCTTTTCCATGTGATAGGTCTCGATCAGAACATCCGTCCGCTGAATGGTTTCTTCACAGACCTCCCTCTGCTGCATATGCTGCATCAAAAAAGACGTGCTGTCTGCTACCAACAGCAATAGATGCAGATACATGCTTGCCTGAGTAAAAGTATCTGCCTTCTCTACCTCTCCATTCATAAGATACGCCTGCAGCAGGATTCCTTCGCTTTGATTCATCGCCCGACTGGGATTGAGCAAATCCTCGATTCCATCAATCACAGCCTGAGGCCGCCCACACATCAAATCTGCGGAAGCCTTCACACCCAGAAAGTTGGCAAGCTCCTCCTGGGTAATTCCCATCTGTTTCCGAAGCTTCATAATATTTTCTGCAATTCTCAGGGAACTCATAATACTACCCCTCGCTAATTCTAACCAGCTCCACTCGGTTATTTTTATGATACAAGAATCCGGTTGCCAATACAAGGATTACAATGACCAGTGCACTAAACCAGCCTCCCCACACTTCTCCTGCCACTGCAATGCCAAACATCGGCAAAATGGAGCCTACTACTCCAATCAGCATGGCTACCAGCATGGATGCACTCTGCTTTACCACCCGCACCTCATTTTCCCATTGGAAAATGGGCATTTTAAGATTTATCGTGATTCCAACAACACTGGAAAACACTATATAGCATACCGGAATCACAATCAGGAAAAAGCGCTGTGCCCAGGTAAGATTTAAGGACATATTCAGCAAAACCATGCAGATCAGATAAAAAGGCGCTGCCACACTGATATTGACGAGTATCTTGCTGTCATAGACTTCCTTTGCAGTTACCGGAAGTGTCTGAATCTGCCAGAAAGTATTTCCTTCCATGGAAATTGAAACGGCGGTGATGGATGTCATGGTCAGCACGCAGGTCAGTCCAAAGGGCAGACATCGAAAAAGAACCGCACCTATATTGGAAATTCCTATGGCTGCCTCTAACTTCTCCACTCCCATAAAGCAAAGCACCGCAGAAAAAATCACTGCCAGTACATATCCCACCAAGGTATTTGTCACGTAGATGCCGGAAGAGAAATACCGTTTCAGTTCTTTTTTCCATAATGCCTTCATATGGCTGCTTCTCTGCAGACTGGTCATCTGATAATTGTTTTTTGCATTGACTGCATGAATAGACGAACAAATGCTCTGAAAATATTTTTGTAACACTGCAACAAACAGGGTAAAAATCACAGTTGGAACTGCAATCATCAGCAGCAGAGATTCCCCGTTTCCGTCAAGCGCATGAGCAAACCAAACAGAGGGCGGGTAAATCTTCCCCATCTGCTCCGAAATAAGCTGCGCCATATTTCGCATCATTTCCTCAGTAAACTGCGACTCGTGATCAGCGGCGAACAAGCTTCCACCCATCACAAGCACTACCAGCCCAATCATCAAAAGGGGCTCCACCAGACTTTTATGCCTGCTTCTGGAACTGATTGCCGTAATGATTGCACCTAAAACAGAGGAAATGGTGAGAGGAAGCAATGGCAAAAACAAGCTTCCCAACAGACAAATCCCATAAAATAATGCGGATGGTCTGACATAATAGGCATAAACCAGAACCCCGGGTAACATAATTAAAAGTTCCATCATAAGGTTGGTCAGGTACATACACAAAAACCTGCTCACTATAATGGCCGCCCGTGAGACCGGAAGAGAAATCAACATCTCATATCCCTTCATGTCAAACAATGTGCTTCCCGCCTTGAAAAAACTAAACACTAAAATCAAGATACTGGAGATGGTATATAAATACATAGGTACAATCTCTGCCATTCCCAGACGAACCATTCCATAGGATAATGCCCCGGCATACCCGGCCACCATTGCAATGATCCAAATCCCCACACAGCCCAGACCGATATATCTCATGCGTTTCTTTTTGTCCCTGGTATAACGGATTTCATTAATTCCGAACAGGTTCGCCAACTGCAATCTGCATAATCGGATAATCTGCTTACTCATGTCTGGTCACCTCCATAAATACAGATTCCAGTGAACCGCTCTGTGTAATTTCCTCCATGCTGCCTGCTGCAATGATCTCTCCCTGACGAATAATAGCCACCTTATTACAAAGCTTCTCTGCCACATCCAGCACATGTGTGGAAAAGAAAATGGCACTTCCCTCTTTGCAAAGCTCATGCATTTTATTTTTTAACACCAGACTTGCCTCCGGATCCAACCCCACGAAGGGCTCATCCAGAATCAACAGCTTTGGTCTGTGAATCAGGGCTCCGATAATGGCAAGCTTCTGTTTCATTCCATGGGAATAGGAAGAAATCAAATCTCCCAGCGCTGCCGTGATGGCAAATGCATCCGCTTCCTTCTGAATCCGTTCTTCCCGTTCTTTAACCGAAACATCAAAAACATCGGCAATAAAATTCAGATACTGGATTCCGGTGAGATACTCATACAAATCCGGATTGTCCGGTATGTAGGCAGTGATCTTTTTGCACTCCAGGGAATTTTCTTTCACGGAAATATGATTTACCAAAATCTCCCCCTCATCAAAATCATGGATTCCCACAATGCACTTGATGGTGGTTGTTTTTCCGGCTCCGTTATGTCCGATAAATCCGTAGATGTCTCCTGATTCTACAGAAAGATTCAGATTGGAAACCGCTTTCTTTCCACCCTTGTACACCTTTGTCAGATTCTTTATTTCCAGCATAAATTTTCCTCCCTTATAATATAAGATGAAACGGCACGCGTGGCTGCTTCGCCTCCACACCTGCCACGTCGGTCGGAACCATTTTAAAACATGAACTCCGTTCATGTTGGTTCCTCACTAATGAAACGGCATGCGTGGCTGCTTCGCCTCCACACCTGCCACGTCGGTCGGAACCATTTTAAAACATGAACTCCGTTCATGTTGGTTCCTCACTCAAAAACTGTACAGATTCATCGAAATGATTCTGTACAGTTATAGTATACATAACATGATTCTTTTTTTCGAGGGAGTCTCCCGATATTTCAAGAAACAAAATCAACCATCAAGAAACATCACTCATCCTTTTGCTTTGCCGAATGAATCAGATTAAGTAGTCCTTTTTCTTTGATGATGGCAATCCCTTGTCCCTCATCTCCCAGTACAATCAGATTGTCACCAGGATTTAAATCAAATATTTTTCTGGCCTTGGCGGGAATCACAATCTGACCCTTGTCTCCCATCTTTACCATACCAAAAATATGCTTTCCCTTGGGAGGAACGCCCAGCCCCATATTTTCACTTCTCTTATAAGTCACCAAATCATCCATGGAAACCCCAAACACATCTGCCAGGGCCATACATTTCTCGATATCCGGCAGAGATTCCCCTGTTTCATATTTCGATAAAGTCTGTCTGGAAACACCGATTCTTTCCGCCAGCTCCTCCTGGGATATTTTATGGTATCTCCTCAGTTCCACAAGATTGTCTGCAAACATTTACTTTTTCTCCTTTTTGATTCCCAGCACACACCACCGGATCACAGGGATGCGGCTGATCATTTCATTCAACAGAAATGCTCCGCCAAACGCTGCTATGGTCACGAGTAAATATACCACCGGCACCGGAGTTTGCGGTGCATAAATATGTAAATACCATGCGCATGCAGCCAGGGGTAAATAGTGGAACACATACAGTCCCCAGGATTTCCGATTCATAAACTGGCTGAAAGAATTGGAAAATCCTCCCCATTTACTCATAAACGCAAGAATTGCCAAACATGTAATCCAAGCGAAAGCATTACATAATGGTGTATCTAAAACCACATGCTCTGCATAGGGCTGCTGCCAGTAAACGATCACAAATGCCACACAAAGTGCCACTGCCGCTGCCATCAGCGTCATCCACCACTTGCCGAGCCGTTCCACCACTTCATCATGGGAAAGGCAAAAATACCCAATCAAAAAGGCCAATCCATAGATTCCAAATCGATAAACCACGATCATGGGTGTATTTAAAATCTGTGCCGCTCCCCAGACAGCAACCGTCAGAAGCACTAGAACCCAGGGCTTGGTCTTGGCGCAAACCTTGTAAAATCTGTCCTTCTCTATTTTGCGAATCAGCACTAACACCAATGAAAAGAACCAGAGCAGCTGGATATACCATAACACACCGGTTCCGCTTACGCTCATAATCAGATATTTTACCAAAGCCGGCACATATTCCGTCATTGATTCCAGGGCTCCGGAGATTGCCATATTAAAATATCCTAACATCCACTGGAACACAAACACACCGATGGTGGATGGCACCAACAGTTTTCTGGTTCTGGTCCGGATAAACTCCTTATGGGTATGATTGTTTAAATAGTATCTTGCACTCATTCCCGAAATAACAAACAAAAGAACCATGAACCAGGGATAGACGATGTACTGGTAAACATCCTGATACTGCACCTCCCGGAAGGGACCCAGAACACCGGCTGTCTCAATTCCATTAAACATGTAGATTATGTGATAAATTACTACTAAAACAACTGTGATCCATCTGATATTGTCAACATAGGTTTTTCTCATATTTGTTCCACCTTTGCAATTATTTTTAACATCATTGTAATCACAAGGCAAAAGAATATCCACCAAGAAAGTTTAACAAAAACAGAGTAATCCTGTTAAAAAATGTGGCAGCTGCAAGTCCGCAATTACCTTACACTCCATTTCACCCTAAGAATTCTCTCAACGGATGCATCAATCTGCGACTCCGGGATACGACCATCTGACACCGCCGCCAACACAGCCTCATAAGCTACTACAAAATCATTTGTCACAAGAAGCATATCGCAGCCTGCCTGCACTGCAAGGACTGCGGCCTCACCGCTTTCATAATTGTCGGCAATTGCTCCCATGCCCATTCCGTCCGTGATTACAATTCCATCATATCCCATCTTCTCACGCAGCACTTCCGTAACCATATAATGTGACAAAGAGGACGGTGTATCATCTCCCACAATGGATGGCACAGAAATATGGGATACCATGATCATGGGAAGATCGTTGTCAACTGCCGTCTGAAAGGGCACCAGCTCACAGGACTCCAGCTCTTCCAATGTCTTATTCGTATAAGCCAGCCCCTGATGGGTATCGCCTTCCGTACATCCATGTCCCGGGAAATGTTTTACACATGGAATTACACCGTTATCCGACAAGCCTGCTGCCACTTCCAGCATCATATCCGATACGCAGTCCGCATCCGTTCCAAAAGACCGGTCTCCTATCACTGTATTGGAAGAATTTGTGACTACATCTGCATCCGGAGCATAATCCAAATTGAACCCTAAATCTGACAAATACGTCCCTAGGGTGTTCCCAGCTCCGTATGCCTGGGCAAGATCCCCTGAATCTCCTATTTCCCGCATGGGCGGGACTTTTTCCACGGAAAAGCCACTATTATTTCCGATTCTAGCAACCCTTCCTCCCTCCTCGTCCACAGAAAGAAAAATCGGAATATCATGATTTTCTCTGGCATATGCTGCCGTATTCTGCAGCATGGTCCGGGTTTGATCTTCATCCAGCAAATTGCCGCTGAAGTAAATCATTCCGCCCACCGGATACTGTTCCATGGCCTGTTGCGTCACGCTTCCTGCTGCCGTAACCGTCGTGTAGCCAGTGAGAGTCTCCGGGGTCACCATAAACATTTGACATACTTTTTCCTCTAGTGTCATCTCCGCCAACGTCTGTGACACCCACAGATCTTCATCAACCTCTTCAGGAATATCTGCTTCTTCCGGTTCTGTATCAGCTTCCATTTCTGTATCCTGCATGGAATCAGAATCGTCTTCCACCGCATTTCCGTTTTCCGGATCTTGCTGGTTCTCCGTATAACTATCATCTACTCCATGATTGGAAGCCGTACCTTTTCCACAACCCATACAGCCCATGGTCAATCCCAAGAGCAAAACCAAAGCTATTTTTTTCATTTTCTTATTTTGCATGTTCATTTGTTTGCCTCCTACAGAATCTTCTTTTTTTTATAGTATACAATTTCCATAGTCACAATCAAAACAGCCAGAAGAAATACTGCCAGATATCCATATTTCCAATGCAGTTCCGGCATATAGGCAAAATTCATTCCGTACCATCCGGTCAACAACGTAAGTGGAAGGAACAATGTGGTAACCACGGTGAGAATACACATGATTTTATTTTGCTGCGCATCCTGTTTGGACTGATATAGTTCTCTGAGCTGTATCACGTTCTCCCGCAAAAACCGGACATGATTCTGCAGACGCTCTGTCCGGTGGTCAAAGCGTTCCCATTGCTCTTCGTTTTGCTCCGCCACAAGAGAATGGTGGGCTTGCATCAGATCTCCGATTCCGCCCAATTGCTCATAATATGCGTTCAGTTCTGACAATTTTCTCCGGTATCCGGTAAGTCTCTGGAAGAAATCATGGGGAATACCATGACTCAACTCCTCTTCCATATCCTCCATTTCCTTTTCCAGATGGGACAGATATAGAATGTCGTTTTCAATCATCAGTTCCATAATCAACAGCAGAGATTGATCCGGAGTCGTGGTACTTTGAATTCTCTTTTCCATTTTTTTTGCGAATCGCCTGATGTCTCCGGTATCCTCTATCAGAAAAAGCTCCTGCTTTGTCATATAAAAGGCAAAGCTAAACAACGGTCTGCGCTGCTCATTTTTCTGTGGAATCCGCAGAGTTCCCACGAGAAAATGCTCATACACCTCCGCCTTACAATAGCGAATGGACCCCAAACCATGCAGCAGCTCCTCAAACCGGGGAAATTCTTCTTTCCTGTTTTTAAATTCTTCAATATCCAAAATCGTCATCCTATTACACACTCCAAATTTTTCCATTATACTTCCCAGTTTTGGCGTCCTTTATGACGCATCCCCTTTTTACAGCACCCCCAGCATGCTGTCCCCTGCCTTTCTGCTTTCACTCATTTCCACATCATTGTTTTTGGGTAGTAATCTCTCAACTTCTATATTATCAAAAAAACCATAAGTCCACAATGAACTTATGGTTTTTTACGCATTTCTACATCTCGCACCGCTGGTCGAAACTTACTCACAACAAAACAGATAGCAAATAACCGCCTGCTGCACTTCCAGCAAATGCTTCTTGAACTCATACCCCACAAAATGTTCACTATCAATTGCATCTGCTGACACTTCTTCTCCTCTGTAAAAATGTTTTGTTGTCACATGTTAAATAAGTCCGCATGCGTCCCGGTATCAACTAGGGTTAGCGTCAGAATACCATCTTCCTTTAAATATATTAATAGCCAATCCGGCTGAATATGACACTCTCTAAATCCTTGATATTTCCCTTTTAATTCATGATCTCTATGTTTTTCTTCCAAGGGAATATTGTTCTGAAGCATAGTAACGATATCCTCCAAGAGATATATGTCAAGTCCTCTTTTCTTAGCTAATTTCAAGCTTTTCTTGAATTTCCCCGTAAGTACCAACTCATATGGCATTAATCAATATCCTCCATAGCAGCCGAAAAACTACTGTATCTCTTCACGCCGGGATCTTTGCTTATTTTCTTTGCTTCTTCCATTGCATCAAGAACCTCCGGTTTATATTGTGGAACTTCGACACTAAAAGGGAGTCCACCTCTCAGTACACACTGTTTCAAAAAAATATTCATCGCACTAGACATATCCATCCCCAACTGTGAAAAAAGTTCTGTAGCCTGTTTTTTTAAATTTTCATCAATTCGTACTTGTGTAGGTACCGTAGCCATACTAACACCTCCATATATTATATTTACCTATATGTTTCCCTTGTTTCCTTAACCATATTATATAGTTAAACTTAATCTTTTGTCAACGTTTTGGTTTACATTGTAATTCATCTGTATTTTCCATATGTTACTGTTCGCTCCCTATGGTCGTTCCAGTAACAGCATATGCCCATCTCATCTTAGTGGACTTTGCCCTTGGATTCACACCGCATTCTTCCCGCGATGGCCGAATCACGTCCTTTGATACTTCGGAAAAGACACCTGCTCTTTGTAGTTCCTTAAATGCCTTTTTTACCAGGCGGTCTTCTCCCGAATGAAAGGTAAGAATTGCCACTCTTCCACCAGGTTTTAAAATGCCATCCAGTTTTTCCAAAAAACTGTAGAGCACTTCAAATTCACTATTCACATCAATTCGCAATGCCTGGAACGTTCTGGCACAAGACTTTTTCACAGCATCCGCTCTCTCAGCCTTTGGCACACGGACCAGAGCTTCCTCCACCGCCTGTCGAAGCTCTGTAGTGGTATTCATAGGCGCTCCCTCTCGCATCTTAGTAAATACCTTCTCCGCAATTTCTATTGCATAAGGTTCATCAGAATTTTCTACAAGCATTCCCTCAAATTCTTCCTGAGTGATCTGGTGAAGGCGTTCCGCCGCACTGTCCCCGTGAAGTGGATCCAAGCGCAAATCCAACGGACCTTCCGTCTTGTAGGAAAATCCACGCTGGGGATTGTCAATCTGCATGGATGATACCCCAAGATCCGCCAACACAAAATCAAACTTTCCATACTTTTCTGCCACTTCATCAATGTTTGCAAAGTTCGTCAAACAGAATTGGAACACATCCTCTCCATATCCTGCATCTCGCAATCGCTTCACCGTCTTTTCTGATTCGATAGGATCAATATCCAGCGCAACCAGCCTTCCTTCTCCCTGAAGCTGCTCTAACATTTTTCTGGAATGTCCGCCATATCCTAACGTACAATCCAACCCTTGCTGCCCAGGTTGAATCTCCAGGAAATCCAAAATCTCCTTCACCATAATGGAGATATGCATTCCGGCCGGTGTGGATCCTTTTTCAATGACATGGGCAATGGTATCCCCATATTTCTCCGGATTGTGTTCCTTATATTTTTCTTCAAATTTCTTTGGATATTTCCCCGCATAATGCATGCGTCGCTTGTGCTGTTTTTCTTCCATTGGATTCTCCTTTATGCTTTCTTGATCGGATGTCTGATAACCGTTTTCCATTTTTCAGGAGCAACTCTTCTGGCATCCAACATATAAATCTCATGGTGTAAACGCTGTTCGTTGAAATCATTCACATAGCCCTGCTCCTTAAGAAATTCATCCATCAAAGCTACCGTTGCAGGTTCCGAATCAAAGGAACCCAGATGCATAATCTGGACGCAAAGCCCCTCATCGATTGTTAAAAACTCTGCATTTTGACCGCCATTCTCTCTTCCGGCACTTTTTTACTACCATCCCACTGTCTTGTTCCATCGCTGACTCTATAACTCATTTTTATCCTCTTAATTATTTAATGCTTGCTTAACAACACGCTAAATTTCCCACGTTGTTGTTTTGTATAAATATCAGCATAAATTTATGCTGTCTGTACCTTGAAAAAACGATATCGGAAAATAGACGCAAAAGGGATCTGCACATCCGATCCACATTCATTGCAATGACGGACAACGCTATAGAACATCTCGTTGTCTCATCCAGCCTGCTGGTAATCAGCCCGAGCCCATATTTTTGCTTTGCAAGAGCGAAGGCCCTTTCCACTGCAATCCGGTCAGCGTTATCTTTGTATTCTGTCTTTTTGTCTGTCCCTGCATTTTTCTTTGGTCTGCCAAGACTTTCAAAATACCGTTCGACGGATGCAATGAGAACATCACTTTCGTTATAGGCATCAAACGACAGCTTTTCTATCCGGGCCATTCCTTTTTCGTCGAGACTGAGATCCATCTTTGCTCCGAATTCCACTGGCGCAGCTGCT
>JALEPL010000019.1 GCA_022766245.1 Lachnospiraceae bacterium
ATTTCCAGTCCGACGCCGGATGCCTCTGCCATCTCCCAGAGCGCACCATAAATGCCGCCCTCCGTCACATCATGCATGGCTCCAACCCCGGACTTCACGGCGATTGCAGCCTCCGGCATGACAGACAGATAACGATCCAGTTCCTGTGCCTTCGTGATAAAGTTTAAGGAAAATCTGCTGCGCAGTTCCTCCTCCTTCTCTCTGGCAATGATCGAGGTTCCCTCCAAACCAATCCACTTTGTGGCAATGATATCCATGCCCGGACGAGCCCCGCCGGTAGATACGATCTGCCCCTTCTTCACTTTGCCTACGCCACACACAGTCACCAGTGGCTGGTTCACCGTTCTGGTAATCTCGGTATGTCCGCCCATGATCTGGACGGACACCTCCGCGGCAGCGCTTTCCAGCTCCTGCATAAGTTTTTTCAGTTCCGGCTCCACAAAATGCTCCGGCAGCAAAATAGTAAGCATCACACCAATAGGCTCTGCTCCGGCACTGGCCAGATCATTTGTGGTGATCAGAATCGCAAGTTTCCCAATCTCCTGCACCGTGCCTGTAATAGGATCCGTGGACAAAACCATCACTTCATCCGGTTCTAACTGCACGGCTGCGCAATCCTCTCCCACACCGGCACCCAGGATCACTTCCTCACGCTTGGTATGTAATTGTCTGATGACGGAGCGCTTTAAAACGCTCTCCGGTACTTTTCCAACCTTCATGTTGTTCCCTCATTATTCCCATGTGGTTATTGATATTTCAAGGCTGTCCCCCTCCCGGAAGGCAGCCTTCTGTACCTATCTCAATAAACAGCAGCCCTCGCAGCTCCTATTTTACTCCGCTGATGCAGGTCCCTGAGACGAAGCCCCTGGATCTACAGCACCTGTATCCGCCGGGCTCTGGGCTGCTTCACTGCCAGAGTCATCCGATGTGGCAGGTGTCCCCGATGTAGCCAATGCTGCATCATTCCACGCTGCCGCCGCTGCGCGAATCGTCTCTTCATCCTGTGTGGCAATGGCCTGGTTCATAGCCGCCGTTGCGGCTGCACTGCTACTTGCCGTACCAACAGAGAAAATCTTTGGAGATGCCTTGTATTTACTGCTATTAAACTTCTCCCTACTAACCTCTTCTCCATCCACTTTTACAATTTTCCAAAGCACAGCGGTAGTTCCAATATGCGAGCTCTGAGTCCTTGTGATGGTCCCGATCGGGTCGGACGTGGCCACGAATTCCACAGTTGGTTCTTCCTGGCTGATAACCTCACTCTCAAAGCTTACTTCACGATTAGACGGTCTGGTCTCTTCACCATAAACATTAAAATATACCACTCCGTCTGCACAATACCCTTCAATGTAAACAGGAGACTCCAAATTATTCCTAAATCTCAGATTTTTCAGTTCACCGGCAATGGCCGCATCCATGGAAGGCTTCACATAAGATACCAGCATCGAGTGGGCATACCGCTCAGTAATTTCCAGTTCTGCGCGGATTACTGCATTGTATAATGTGGTTGATACCTGACACACCCCGCCGCCATAAGTCTCCACGGTAGTACCATTCTCATAAGAGCCTGCCAGCTCGTAGCCATTCTCGGCAGTCATGGGAGAAATGGTATCATACACAGAAAATTCTTCTCCGGGATACAATAATGTTCCGTTGATCATGCCGGTAGCATTTTTTACATTCGTGGAACGTCCTGCCGAAGATGAATTAAAATCTGTAGAATAGGAGCCAAGCAAATCCTGTACCTTCTCCAGCTCCTCCGCAGTTCCCATAGGCTCCACCACTTTGACAGCCAGATAAATGGTAGCATCATTGCCATCCCACTCCTCGGAAAAGAAATTTTTCAACTCCTCCATGGATGCTTCTTTGTCAATCTCCACACCAGGCTGTCCCTTCACAATGCAAAACTCACCATTTTCCCGCACCAGTCCATTGTCAATGGCTTTCTGATTCAGTTCCCCACTGTTTGCAGCCAGAAAGGATTCTGCATCCTCTTCATCCACAGTGTATTCCAGTTCAAAAACTTTTGGTGAGAATTCCAAATCTTTTTTCGCCCTATAACGGTCCAAAAGATTTCCGGTTCTGGTGTAATTCAGAGCTTCTTTCACTACATCCGTGTTGCCCCACTTCACTCCCAAATCTGTGGCAGACGCAGACACACTGTTCCCATC
Organism: Lachnospiraceae bacterium; assembly: GCA_022766245.1. Classification (GTDB taxonomy): domain Bacteria; phylum Bacillota; class Clostridia; order Lachnospirales; family Lachnospiraceae; genus Roseburia_C. Next base: position 2,172 of record JALEPL010000019.1, read on the forward strand.
TGCCATTAACGTAAACTCCGCATCAATGGAAGCCGCCACATAGGTTTCAATCTCCGCAGCTGCCTCCTCCACATTCATTCCACCCACAGCAATATCCCCGATATAGATATTATCCGGAATCACATTACTGTGTTCCTCTGCTTTAGTAATCGTTGTCACTGTAGATGCCGCCACTGCAATCGCAGCCAAACATACCACAGAATGAATCCACTTTAATCGTTTCATCAAAATCCTCTTTCCTATACGCAAAGCATCATTCATGTTCCCATCATGCCGCCTATGGCAGACCGGGAAACAGTTATGGACATTTTAACATACCCACCTTGATTTTCAAGATGCAGAACCACTAATATATTTGACAGTTTCTTTCGATTTCTGTATATTATGACGTGTGAATCTTGCAGCATAATCCCGCACATTCCGGTATCAGATTACACCATCGGAACGGAATTACACAAACGCTGCCAACAATAATGATAACACCATAGCAGCTACTAAAATAAATACAATAATGGCTGCAAACACCCGTTTTTTCTTGGAGTTATAAAAATTCATCCTTTGATTCACCTCATTTCATCCAAACGCCGGAACCATCTGCTCCGACTATATCTATAAACAGGAAAGGAAGGACATGCCATGTTCCCGTTTTTAACTGTATTTATGATATTAATTGTTGCGCTGACGGTATGCCTCAAGCGCAATACCCATAAGGAAAAGCAGCGTCAGGAAGCATTCTGGGAACGTGAAAGCCGTGCCAACTGCACCCGCAGAAAAGATCTTTCCACTCTCCCGTATATCGTGATCCCTTCTGAACTTCTTCATGTTTCCGGTGACTCAGATGAATCTCTGTCTCAGGAACTGGAGACATTATCCGAGCTTTCCCAAAAAAAGATTGTAAATCTTAACCACTATACCAATACAGATTTGAAACTGAAATACGGAGCAGCCAATCTTCCGACTCTCATGGAGTACGATGACAACTATACCACCCTAATCTGCACATTGGTAAAAATCTCCCGCATCCTCATGGAACAGTCCCAGCCCCAGGAAGCCATTTCCTATCTGGAATTCGGTGTCACCTGCAAAAGTGACATCACGGAAAACTATGTTCTCCTAGCAAAACTCTACCGGGCATTCCATCGGGATACCGATCTGATGCAACTCTATCAATGCATCCGTTCACTGCCCGCTTCCAATAAAGACTCCATTCTCCAGGCAGTCAATGCGGATTGATGGCTCACTTAGGCCGCCGTCCATAGCGGCTGATAAGCCGATCCGTCAGACGGGAAGCCTCACTTCGTGTCAAAGTATCCCATGACACATCAATGTCTATTTTATGATAATCCACCAATTCCTTCAAGTGATTTTTTTGTGTTTTCGTGGCGGGAGTTTCCCGTTTCGGTCGATAAATCAATGGTTTCGGGGCAAACATGTTCTCATGAGTTATCGCATAGGTTTTTTCCAGACATTCATACAGCGCACAGGTGGCCTTGGCATCCTCCACTGCGCGATGATTTTTCACTCTTACAATTCCCAGATACTCACAGAGACTATCCAGTGATTTACTTTCCGGTTCCTGCATACAGGCCCGGGCAATGTGCAGGGTATCCACCGCCTGTTTTTCAAAAGGTAAACGGATATTTACTGCCTGCTGCTTTAAAAAGCTGTAGTCATATAAGATATTGTGTCCTACCCAGATGTCATCCCCTACAAAGTCTGCCACTCGATGCAGCGCCTCCTCCGGAGTACATCCCTGATCCGCCATCTCCTGTGTGATACCAGTCAACTCTGTCACCTCTGTCGGAATCGTGCGCTCCGGATTAACAAAAAATCCCATCGTTTCCTGTATCTGATGGTCGCGCACCCGCACTGCGCCTACTTCCAATATGGCATCCCGTTTCGGATGAAGCCCCGTCATCTCCAGATCAATTACGATATAATCCTTCATTTTGTCGTCCTCAAATCATTGGCATGAGATGTCGCCGCAGGGGACACATCCCCCCCTGTAAGCCGGCAAACCGCTGCCTGATTGTTCCGCACATCTCGGTTCTCATAATCAAACAGCACATAGTAAGGTTCCCGTTCCTGTCCCAGCGCATCCTCATCCAGCCATTCGTAGTCAAACCGCTCCACATGAGAAAGCTTTCCCTTTTGACACACACTGTGGCTGACTTCCTTCCACTGGCCGCAGTCCAGCGCCCAGGCAGGTCTGCTCTTGGCATTTTCCCGGCTGTAAATGTCAAAGGTCAGTGCCTGCTTCATGGTCTCTGTCACCTCACCGACATACTCGGCTGCAAATTCCAGCAAGATCTCTGCCCGGCGCTGTCTGGAATAACTCATGCCGGAGTAGCCCTGTTCTTCGTAATAATTTCCTAATTTTTCATACATCCGGTAGGCGCTGTCAAAATACTGCTCTAACAGGCGGATACTCTTATCAAACTGCCCGCTGTTGTAATACACTTCCAGCATCTCCTCCGCCTTTTTGATTCTGCAGATATCCTCATAGCTGAGCCAACGGGTTTTTAACACCTCGTATGGCGGTTTGCTCCGGTACACCAGGTCATATTCTCCGGCATGTTCATACATATAGGAGCCCTTCAGCACCTTTAAAAATCCCAGCTGCAGCTGATCCGGTTTCAAGGCGTATATCTCATCAAAAGAGTGGCTGAACGTATCACAATCCTCGAAGGGCAGCCCGGCAATCAGATCCAGATGCTGATGAATATTTCCCAATGTTTTGATCTGATTCACCACAGCCTTCACTTTGTCCAGATTCATCCGGCGGTGAATCTCCTCTATGGTCTGCGGGAAGGTGGTCTGCACACCGATTTCCAGCTGAATCAGTCCCACACGCATATCTGACATAAGTTCGATTTCCTCCGGTGTAATCAAGTCTGCTGCCACCTCAAAGTGAAAATTCGTCACTCCGTTGTCATGCTCGTTTATATAACTCCAAATGGCCATGGCATGCTCTTTTTTACAGTTAAAGGTTCGGTCTACAAACTTCACCTGAGGTACTCTGTGATCCAGAAAAAACTGCAGTTCCTGTTTCACCTGTTCTATATCCCGAAACCGCAGCTGCTTGTCAATAGAAGACAGACAATAACTGCAGCGGAAGGGACATCCCCTGCTGGATTCATAATAGATGATGCGATGCGAAAAATCCTCCAGCCCATCATAGCAGAAGGGAACCAGACTGAGATTCAATTCCTTTTCCCATGGATTTAACCGAATCTCCTCTCCATCCCGAAACGCCAGTCCCGGTATTTGCACCAGACTTCCCTCACCTTCCAGATAGTACTCACACAGATGAGTAAATACCTTCTCTCCCTCTCCCATCATCACGCCTGTAAAAAAGGGATGTTTTCGCAAAAAATCCTCTGTTTCGTAAGATACCTCCGGTCCTCCGGCCCAGATGGGAACCTCCGGTCTCAGTTTATGGAATTCTTCTGCCACCTCCAAAACCAGTTCCAGATTCCAGATATAGCAGGAAAAACAGAGTACATCCGGCTGACGCTTGTACACATCCATCAGAATCTGCTCCATGTAATTGTTGATGGTATATTCCGCCAGTTCAATGTGATCCCGATACTTTTTGGCATACGACCGGAGACTGTAAACTGCAAGATTGGAATGAATATATTTTGCATTGATGGCTGTCAGTAATATCTTTTGCAACTGTTCCGTTCCTTCCTTCCCATAATCTCCATCCTAAAATCCCATATGGGATACATAGATTTCTTCAAACTCCGGTTCCACCGCCAGATTGATCTCACAGGATGCCTCGATCATGCGCTGCATCCGCTTCGAAGCATCTTTTTTCATACAGTAATCCATACAGCCCTGCAGCGACGTATTCCCCACTGCCCGGGTCTTTGCGGCAAACTCCGGCGGCAGCATCCCGATTCTCACTGCCTTAGTCACATCCATATAATACCCAAATCCCCCGGCCAGAAACACTTTATCCACTTCTTTTGGGGAAATTCCTGCCTTTTTCAACAAAATCTCAATACCACTGCGGATTGCCGCCTTGGCCATCTGTATCTGACGCATATCCTGCTGGGTAAAGCATAGTTTCTTTCCTCTACCCGCCAGAAGCGGATACCCCTGGGTATCATAAGGAGTTTTCAAATGACCATTCCGGTCAGCCAGCCCGTGATCCAAAAGCTCCGCTACCAGCTCCAGCGCACCGGTGCCGCAGATCCCCACAGCCTCCTGCTCCTTAATACAGCGATAAATCGCCCGATTTCCGGCAATGCGCACCTTGCATACCGCCCCGGGAAGACTGGGCATACCACAGGAAAGATTCGCTCCCTCAAAAGCCGGCCCAGCCGGTGCACTGGTGACATAATATCTATCATTTGCCGCCAGCACCATCTCCCCGTTGGTTCCCACGTCAATGAGCATGGTGATCCCGGCATGCTGATCCATCCCACAGGCCAGCATTCCGGCGGTAATATCTGCCCCCACAAAGGCGCCGATTCCCGGCAGCAAAATCACGGGAATACCATCCAGCACGGATTCCCGCCGTTCTACCGATACCGGGATAAAAGGAGCCTTGCCCAAGGCAGCACAGGAATCCCCCATAAAAAGATGCTGCATGGTGGTATTTCCCGCAAGATAAATTGCCGTCAATACGCAGCCGGGACAGATGCTCAAAAGACCATCCCTCAACTGCCTGATATCCTGACGGATGATTTTTTGTAAATTTTCTCCCTCGCCTCGTTCCGATGCCTGCATTCGGCTGAGCACATCCCCGCCAAAAACGCTCTGGTGATTGGCCTGTCCCAATGTGCCCATCACGTTCCCGGTATTTTCCTCTATCAGAGACGCTGCCAGAGTGGTGGTTCCCAAATCCACCACCATGATTGCACTGTCGCCTGTCTCCTGTTTCCCCGTCATCTGTCCCTTCACATTATTTGTAGCTTCTCTCATCGCAGTCTGTTCATCGGTCTTCACCCGGGCATGTCCCACCAGCTGCATCTTGTCGCTATTTTCCTCCCAGGAAAATGCAGTGACGCAGACATCCCGCTCCGGTCGCAGGCCACAGGAATGCTGCCAGTCATTATCTATCAGAACCCTGCACTTTCCACAGGTTCCCTTGCCTCCGCAGGCAGCCGGCACCGAAATGCCCATACGAAAAAGACCGGATGCAATGGTTTCATCCGGCTTTAACTCTATGCTTCCCTTATGCTGCTTGGTATTTACATATAAGACAGGCATTTAGATTTCCTCCTCAAACTCAACTGTTACGTAGTATCCGGATTCCCGTTCCTCCACGTTTACCACGGTTCCTTCGGTGGATTTCAATCGTTCCCGGAAGGTATAGTTTCCGGACATAGCATAGGCTTTTCCTAATGTATAATAATAGGATGTGGGCAGCTTGCTCTCCGTCACCGGAAGCACATCTCCCACTTTCAGCAGTCCGGTACGCTCCATCTTAAACTCCATCTGTCGCATAATTGCCTTACTCCTCCTCTTCGGAAGTCACTTCCGCCTCCACATCGATGACACCAGGCGTTTTGTCTGCATATTTCTCCGCATATTTAATAGCACGATTCACCCGATATATCACAAAAAGATCCGTAAGACCATCGTAAACCAACGCACAGCCCACCAGAATCACGGCAATCTCCACCGCTTCCATGGCCTTCCACACCAGAATCACACCCAGTATAAAATTCACCAGCGCAATAATCAGAACTCCACACCAGCTGCTGTCCTTATGTTCCTTGATTTCCATGGCCAGCTTCAAATCCTCCAGCCCATGCATCAACAGGACTACGCCAATAATGATAGGAAAAATTTTTGCAAAGTTCAGCGGACGCACCGCAATCCAAACGCCCAGCACCACCAGTATGATACCCGCTGCCAACCCAATCTGGCTGTGGCTTCGGTCGATCAGATAAGATGCAATATGTCCCACCCCCATCACAAAGAGAACTCCAGCCAGTACCCAGCATAAAATCCTGGTAGTTTCCGTGGGCCAGATCATCACCACGATACCGATAGTCAGACACAATATGGCTGAAATCGCTACATCCAGTTTCTTTCGTACAAAAAAGTCTTTCATCTCCAATACACTCCTCTCCTAATATCGGCACACAGGCAATAGAACTATATATTAGCCGGCCACAATGTCTGCATATTCTGCGCCGGTAACCTGCATCAGATCCTTGGGATCCAGCACGATGGATGTGCCAATCCGTCCTCCGCTGATCCATATTTTATCATACTTTTCTGCGCTTTGGTGTACCACGGTGCGAAATTGTTTTTTCATTCCTATGGGGCTGCAGCCGCCCCGCACATATCCGGTAATCCGGGTAATATCCTTCACCGGAATCATCTCCACGGACTTCTCTCCCACTGCCCGGGCTGCTGACTTCAAATCCACTTCCTCCGCAATGGGCACCACATACACATAAAAGCTGCCGCTCTTCCCCTGCATCACCAGTGTCTTAAAGGACTGCTCCACTGGTGCTCCGGTCTTTTCCGCCGTATGCAGTCCGTCAATAAATTCATCACATTCGTATTGTACCATTTCATAGGACACATGATTGCGGTCTAGAATCCGCATCACGTTGGTCTTTACTTCTTTTCCCATGATTGCTGCCTCCTTCGTAACTGCTCAGTTACGCACATCTATTATATTTTCATCTTCCTGCAAATGCAATGGTTTCATCGATATACGCAAAATACGGCTTCTTATTTACCTCATCTTCATGGGCAAGATACCACTCTGTCGCCTGCTGCAATCCATGCTCCAACGGTATCGTTTCCGGATAAATTTCCTGCTGTTTTTTCACATCCAGATAATACTCATAATCAGAAAAACAGAAATAGTTTCTCTGGGGAACATCTTCTGAGACGGGCACAAAGGCGGGCACTTTTCCAAAGCATGCATAGCATTTCTTAACCCAGTCCTTTACGGAAATAGTCTGGACATTTCCCACATTCAAAATATGCGCTGCAGGTTTCGTCTCCGCAATCACTTCCATCAACCGACACAAGTCCTTCACGTGAAAGAACTGCAGCTTCAGCTCACCATCTTTCGGTAAATAAAAGATCCGGTCTGCCTTGGCACAGTCAAACACAAACGCCTCCCGGTAAACATTGTTCATTGGTCCATATAGGTAAGGCGGGCGCAAAATATATGCATCCGGTACCCTTTCCAGCAAGGCCTGCTCTGCTTCTATCTTGTCTGTGCCATATTTTCCCCAAAACCGATTTACCGCTTTTTCAGACTCCTCCGTAAATGGCTGAATGCCATATTCCGGATAAACCGCACTGGAGCTGATCATGAGGTAGATTCCAAAGGAACCCAGGGCATCATATAAGTCGATGATATCTTTCGCATCATAGGCCGTGATATCAGCCACCACATCAAAATACGTATCTTTGAGCAGACTGCCCAGCGCATGCCGGTCTGCTTCTATTAACGTCACACCAGCCACCTGTGGCTTGGAATTCCGGTTCAGCACATAGACTTCATATCCTTGTCCCACAAAATATTCCGCCGCATATTTGCTTACAAAAGTGGTTCCACCTGTAATCAGAATTCTTTGCATATAATCCTCCATTTTGCACTAAATTCTTGTATTCTTCAATCGGATGCCATTTTTCATACTTGACTTGACACTATCTTTCTAATGACTGCAGTATAGTCATGGTTCATTACCTTCAAGAATTTTCCGAAGACATCTTCTGTTTTAAGTCTTATTAATCTCACGACCATTCAGTACCACTTCAACTAATGTATTCCCTTCATATCGCAGTTTGAGGGAAAAAAATTCCTCAGATTCTTCCATCAATCGAAAGAAAATTTTATCGCCTTCCCAAATCGGCAAATCATATACTTTTGCTTTTTCAATCCACTCAAGTTTTCCCTCGTCACACTCCACAATCTCACCGGAAAAATCATTTGCCGTATAAAGAAACATATACTCCGTATGAAACTCATTCGATAGAAATGTGATCACTCCCCGCAGTTTAAAGCGGTTAAGTGTTAACCCTGTCTCTTCTTTCACCTCACGCAGCAAACATTCCTCCGGTGTTTCATCCTTTTCAAAATGACCACCTACTCCGTTCCATTTATCTTTATTAATATCATTTTCCTTTTTGATTCTGTGCAACATCAAATACTTGTTGTCCTTTTCGATATAGCACAATGTGGTCAAGCTTGCGCCCATGCAATTTTACGCTCCTTTACCCTTTTTCCGCATATCTATTATATTGTCATCTTCCCACAAATGCAATGTTTTCCTTATCCATATCCGTAATCACCTTCTCGTCACAGGCCACTTCAATATCCCGGCAAAAAAGGATATAACCAATCCAAATGGGCGGATTCATGGGCAATCACATGTTTCTTCGTCTCCTCATTCATACCGGTGGGAAGATCGAGCCGAGGCTTCACAACACCGAGAATAAACGGAGATGACATCTCATCACCACAGGTAAATTCAAATTGAACAAAAGCGCTGCGCGATGACCTGCCAAGGCTGTGGCGCAGTTTTTTACTTTATCTAAAAAAGGCAGTGACAGGATTGTCCCAAGATAGTATTGTTAATGTACCACCAATAACATTTCTTTTATTAAAGAATCAATGGCGTGATAAAGGTGAAGAATTCTTCCTGCCTGTAAAAGTATTTAAAGAGCTTCTTGATAACTGTTATAACAAAGACTGGATTCCTCATTGTAAAAAGACCTTCAATGGTGCACAATCCCAGGTGTAGAGTTTGTAAGAAGATTTCTGTTTGTAAATGTTGTGGCGGACATCTTGGCAAACCACAACAACGTATGCGGTTACGAATTTAAAAAATGTATTTTAATATCAAAAATTCAGTCTCAGCGATGAGGCTTGTTTGCTATGCCATAATTTAA
>JALEPL010000059.1 GCA_022766245.1 Lachnospiraceae bacterium
GTAATTTTTCTGTTTCAGGATAACCATTGTCTGATTCCCATTTAGAAATTGCCTGTCTCGAAACTCCTAATATTTCTGCTAATTCTTCTTGTGTAATACCTCTCTGCTTTCTAACATTTTTAAGATTTTCTCCAAAACTCATTATTCAAACCTCTTTTCATAATTATTTCAATTACTTGCAAATAAAATGTAACTCAACTGAGGATAACTTTCTACCAACCTACTTTTGCATTTGCGCAACTTAAGGTTGCATTGCTTAATTTAAAGCCATTTCTTCCCTTTCACATGTAACAGAAAATTCAAATTTCACTTTCTATTGTACCACGCACATCTCTTACATTCCACTTATATTTTTGTAAAGATTTCGAAAAAGGCGGACTGCTAATCTATAGCAATCCGCCTGAAAAATTACCACACTTCTAAACTATCTTCTGCATCAATCCAAGCTTGCATTTCTCCATCCAATACTAAGCGTGCATACTCCATAGGTTCATCAATCGCAAGAGCATTCAATGCGCACTGTGAATTTGGTGTGATCTTCAATCCGTCCTACGCCTCATCAATAGCCTTTCCAATGTCATGGCGCATATATTTGTTATCGAAGTTCACCCACTCAGTGGCTTCGTATGCGTTAGCTCTGGCTTCCTTTAAGGTGGCGCCCGTTGCAGTGATTCCCAACACTCGTCCGCCGTTGGTCACAATCTTACCTGCATCGTTGAATTTTGTGCCGGCATGGAAGCAGTAGTAGCCATCCTTGCCATCAAAATTCTCAAGACCTGTGATTTCAAAACCCTTCTCGTATGCCACCGGATATCCGTCAGATGCAAGCACCACACATACTGCTGCATTGTCCTCGAACTGTAAATCGATGGTATCCAGTTTTCCGTCCACGCAGGCCTCCATCACATCAATGATATCATTCTTCATACGGGGAAGTACCACCTGTGCCTCAGGATCACCGAACCGGGCGTTGTACTCCAATACCTTGGGGCCTTCCTCCGTCAACATCAGTCCAAAAAAGATAACACCGATAAAGGGTCTTCCCTCATCAGCCATGGCATCCACGGTAGCCTGTTAAATATATTTCTTACAAAAAGCATCCACTTCCTCGGTATAGAATGGGCTGGGAGAAAAGTTTCCCATGCCTCCGGTGTTTAATCCCTGATCTCCATCCTTGGCACGCTTGTGATCCTGTGCTGAGGACATAATCTGAATGGTCTTGCCATCCACAAAGGAAAGTACAGACACCTCACGGCCTGTCATGAACTCTTCCACCACCATATGGTTGCCGGCAGAGCCAAACTTCTTATCCTCCATAATTTCCTTCACTCCGGCCTTTGCCTCTTCCAGAGTATTACAGATTAAAACTCCCTTTCCTAAAGCAAGTCCATCTGCCTTCAATACGATAGGCATCTTTGCAGTCTCTAAATATGCCAAGGCTTCCTTGGGATCATCAAAAGTCTCATAACCTGCGGTAGGGATATTATATTTTTTCATCAAATCCTTGGAAAAAGCCTTGGAGCCCTCCAGAATCGCTGCATTCTTTCTGGGGCCAAATACCTTTAAGCCCTCTTCCTCGAATACATCCACAATTCCGCCTACCAACGGATCATCCATACCGATGATGGTAAAATCGATTTCCTTTTCCTTGGCAAATGCCACCAGCTTGTCAAATTCCATGGCACCGATGGGCACACATTCCGCCAGAGCGGCAATACCGGCATTTCCCGGTGCACAATATATCTTATCTACACGGCTACTCTTTGCCACACTGGTAACGATGGCATGCTCTCTTCCGCCGCTTCCTACCACTAATACTTTCATCTATGAGCCTCCCTTGTATTATTTATCTACTGGTAACTATTCAGAATAGTTACATCTACTGAATGCGAACCTTGCCACCTACCACGGTGACCTTGCCGTTTGCGATAAGGTTAATGGCCTCCGGCAGAATCTTCCATTCCGCCTGCTCCATGACGCGGCGCTGCAAAACCTCCGGTGTATCGTCCTGCTCCACTGCCACTGCCTTCTGCAGGATAATGGGACCGGTGTCCGTTCCCTCATCCACAAAATGAACCGTGGCTCCGGTAACCTTCACGCCCCGGGACAGCACACCCTCATGCACCTTCAATCCATAATAGCCCGTTCCGCAGAAGGACGGAATCAGAGATGGATGAATATTGATGATGCGGTTCTTGTACTGAGCGATCATCTCCGGCGGAATCACCACCAGAAATCCTGCCAGCACCACCAAATCCACCTGATAACTGTTCAATTTCTCTAAAAACGCCTCATTAAATGCTGTCCGGTCGGGATAATCCTTCGGAGAAATGCACAGATGCTCAATTCCCTTTCCCGCTGCCCGCTCCAAAGCATAAGCATTCTTATTATTACTGATGACCACTTTAATTTCGGCATTGGTAATGCTGCCACTGTCCATGGCATCCATAATCGCCTGCAGATTGGTTCCACCTCCGGAGACCAATACCGCAATCTTCAACTTATCTAGCATAATGTAACACCCTTCTCACCGTTTGTGATCTTACCTACCACGTAAGGGGTATCCCCTGCTGCCTTGATAGCCTCCATAGCCTTGTCCACATCTGCAGGATCCACTGCCAGCACCATACCAAGCCCCATGTTGTAGGTGTTGTACATCATATGCTCCTCCACATTTCCCTCTTTTGCCATCAGGGTAAAAATCGGGGGAATCGGATAACTGTTCTTCTCGATCACGGCATGCTTTCCTTCCGGAAGCATTCTCGGAACATTCTCATAGAAGCCTCCGCCGGTAATGTGGCTGCAGGCCTTTACCCGGACACCTGCCTCCTTGATGGATCGCAGAGCCTTCACATAGATTCTGGTGGGTGCCAAAAGTGCCTCCCCCAATGTGGTTCCCAGCTCATCATAATATGTATTTAATGACTCCTCATCCATCTTAAAGATTTTTCTTACCAGGGAAAATCCGTTGGAATGTACACCGGTACTTGCCATACCGATCAGCACATCTCCCTCTGCCAGATCGTTTCCTGTGATAATATCCTTCTCATCCACGATACCTACAGCAAAACCAGCCAGATCGTACTCATCCTCCGGCATCAGATCCGGATGCTCTGCGGTCTCACCACCGATCAGCGCACAGTCAGACTGCTTACAGCCCTCTGCCACACCCTTCACGATGGTGGCAATCTTCTCCGGATAATTCTTGCCACATGCAATATAATCTAAGAAAAATAATGGTTCCCCGCCAGCGCATGCAATATCATTCACACACATAGCTACGCAGTCGATACCGATGGTATCATGCTTATCCAGAACAAAAGCCAGTTTAATCTTGGTTCCCACTCCGTCTGTACCGGATACTAAGGTAGGCTTCTCCATATTCTTGAAAGCCTCCATGGAAAATGCTCCGGAAAAACCGCCCAGGTTGGTCAGAACCTCCTTGCGCATGGTTCCCTTCACATACTCCTTCATCAGCTCCACAGACTTGTATCCTGCTTCAATATCTACTCCAGCATTCTTGTAATCCATTATGTTTCCTCCTAATGTGTTTATCAAAAGTCCCCGCAGGGATTTTCACTATTTTCTATTTTACATGGAAACACTAAGAAATGCCAGCACTTTTTTCTTTATTATATCGTATGTTTTTGTTATAATAAGAAAAAATTGTTACATAATCTTCATAAAAGGAGGCACATTATGAATTACGGCAGAAAGGGTACTTCCCGGAAGGAGAAAAAGCTCACCTCCAAAAGTACCATGGTACGCAAAAAATTCGGTGTTATATTCTGTAAAACGCTTCTCGTTTGTTTCCTGCTGCTTCTGGTAGTAGGAATATGCGCCGGTATCGGTGTGGTGAAGGGAATTATCGATCAGGCACCTGACATAGATGAAATAGATGCCAGCCCCACCGGACAGCTCTCCACCGTGTTGGATGACGAGGGCAATGAGATAGCCACTCTGGTTGCTTCCGGCTCCAACAGGGAACCGGTCACTCTGGATCAGATTCCGATAGACCTGCAGCATGCATTTGTAGCCATCGAGGACGCACGTTTTTACGAGCACAACGGAATCGATATCAAGGGTATTATCCGTGCCGGTTTTTCCGGCATTGCCAACGGATTCCACTTTGACCAGGGTGCCAGCACCATCACCCAGCAGCTTTTGAAAAATAACGTTTTCACAGACTGGGTCAATGAGGAAGGCACCGCAGACAAGATAGAGCGTAAGCTTCAGGAGCAGTATCTGGCGATTCAATTAGAAAAACGTGAATCCAAAGACTGGATTTTGGAGAACTATCTGAACACAATCAATCTGGGACAGAACACCCTGGGTGTACAGGCTGCGTCCAAGAGATACTTTAATAAAGATGTTTCCGAGCTCAACCTATCAGAGTGTGCGGTAATTGCAGCCATCACCAAAAGTCCTTATGGATATAACCCCATTACCCATCCGGACAAAAATGCAAGCCGTCGAAAGAGCGTATTGGATGCCATGCTGGAACAGGGATATATCACACAGAGCGAATACGATGAGGCAATGGCCGATGACGTTTATGAGCGGATTCAGTTGGTAGATGCCTCCGCAGACAATTCCAACGCCATCAATTCTTACTTTGTGGATGCCCTGTCAGATCAGGTAATGGACGACCTTATGGAAAAGCTGAACTATACAGAAACCCAGGCCTACAATGCGGTTTACAGCGGTGGTCTCACCATTTATTCCACACAAAACCCTGATATACAGGCGATTTGCGATGAAGAGATCAATAATCCGGACAACTACGGAGACAAGCTGAAATACTCCTTTTCTTACCGTCTGACCATTGACAAAGCAGATGGTTCCCGGGAGAACTACAGCGAGCAGACCATGCTCAGCTACTACCGGGACAGCAGCCGGAAAGGTTCCAAATACAATATCAACTTTGACTCCATTGAGGAGGCACAGGCTGCGATTGACCAGTACAAGGAAGATATTATGGAAGAAGGAGATACCATCTCCGAAACGGGCGAGAGTGTTACTTTCACCCTTCAACCACAGGCTTCCATGACCGTTATCGATCAGTATACCGGAGAAGTGAAGGCTTTGGTTGGCGGCCGAGGAGAAAAGGTCGCAAATAAGACTTTGAACCGTGCCACCGACACCACCAGACAGGCTGGATCCACCTTTAAGATTCTGGGGGCTTATGCACCGGCTCTGGACAGCGGAGGATTTACTCTTGCTTCCGTACAGGACAATGCTCCTCTCACCTATCCGGACGGCACTGTGATTCACAACTACGACAATAAGTACACCGGCTTTACCACACTGCGTGAAGCCATCACAAACTCCATTAACATTGTAACTGTAAAAACCATGACGGAGGCAGGAATCGATCTCTGCTACGGTTACGTAGAGGATTTTGGCTTCACTACAGTGGACTATGAACACGATGCCAATCCTTCCCTTTGTCTGGGTGGACTTTATACCGGTGTCACCAATCTGGAGCTCACCGCCGCCTATGCTACCATTGCCAACAGCGGCACTTACACCAAGCCCAGAATGTACACAAAAATTTTGGACTATAACGGAAATGTATTGATTGACAATACACCGGAAACTCACACGGTATTAAAAGAGACCACCGCATGGCTTCTCACCGATGCCATGCAGGATGTAGTTACCCACGGAAGCGGTACAAAAGCAAACTTCGGTACTATGCCCATTGCCGGAAAGACCGGAACCACCACCTCTAATCGTGATGCATTATTTGCAGGCTATACGCCATACTACACCTGTGCAGTATGGACCGGATACGATGACAATGCGCCTTTGTCTTCCACCACAGCACCAAAGGTTCTTTGGCGTAACGCCATGAGCAGGATTCACGAAGGCTTAGAGGCTCAAAGCTTTACCATGCCAAGCGGCATTACTTCTGCCACTGTATGTAAAAAATCCGGAAAACTCGCAGTGGAAGGCTTGTGTGACAGTGATCCCAGAGGCTCCATGGTAGAGAGCGAATACTTTGCTTCCGGCACGGTTCCCACGGAGGTATGCGATCACCATGTAAGTGCCACCATCTGTGCGGATTCCGGACTTCCTGCCGGACCGTTCTGTCCGGAAACCTCCAAGGTAACCAGTGTCTTCATCATTGGCGGAAGTGAAGATACCGGTGATGGACCATATCTGTTGACAGAGGAAGTAGTAAACAGTGTGTGTGACGTGCATACCTCTGCAAATTCCGACATCCAACAGATAACCGATCCTGGTACCGGAACTACGGATCCTCAGCAGCCTTCCGGGGAATTGAATCATCCCTCCGGCTCTTTGGAGGGCGGTTCCACCACCGAAGGTCAAAATAATAACAACAACACAAACGGCAGTTCCAATGGAACTAACGGCTCCGGCACCGGAAATACCGGTACAGGAACAGGTTCCGAAACAAACTCCGGTGGAAACGGCACCGGCAGTGATGCCAACTCCGGCAGCACCGGAACCGGTGGAGCCTTTGGCGGGACTACCACAGGTTCCCAGACCGGAAACTGATATTCCTAACAAAAAACGTAGAGGATAATTCCTCTACGTTTTTTCTTGCAATTCAGTCTCAAACTATTCCGTACCTTCCCAGTCACTCGAATCACTTCATCTCGGTAAACAACAGTCCCAGTGCTTTCTGTACTGCCTCCTCATTAAACTCGGAGTTTGCAGAAGATAAGCTGATACACACCGGATCTGCTCCCAGCATCACCTTGTAACAGATGCCTCCGGTAATTCCATCCGGATCAAAATAAATCGGATATCCTGCGAAGTCTGCACCGGTTTCCTGATAATCCTCTGCCACGTCTGTAGAAGCCTCAGTATCAAAGGTAAACAGTACATGGTATACCTCAGCTCCCTGCATGGCAATGGAACCATTTACGCAAAGCCGATCCTCATCAAATGCCGTCCCAGTTTCATCCACGTTATAGGTCACTGTGTAGGAAGGCTTTAATACCTCCGGAAATGCGAAACGATACTTGTCAAACACAGCCTTGGAAGTAATCACTCCATCGGGAGCTGACAATGTCTCGTCCTTATCCGCTTCTGAAATGGTCAGCGGAATCTGATCCGCCGCTGCAAAAATCGCATCCTTTTTGATACCGGCAGAAATAAGCATCTGATAATCATAAATCTGGAATACAAAATCGTCAAATACCACATAGTAATAATCCCAATGTCGGTTATTATCCGTATAGAGGTAAATCTTGGTATTTTCTCCCTCATAAACCATTTGACTGGACGATTCCACATCCTTGAAATCTCCCATGGTCACCCCCATCAATCGGGACGGTGTTCCATTCACATCATTTACCAAGTCGATCAGTCCACCCTGATCCGGATATGATGCGGTATCCTCCATAAAACTCTTATAACTGTACAGTTTCGTGGTATCATCTGCCGTAAATTCATAATTGGTTCCATTGTAGGAAAAAGCAAAATGTTCTTTATCTCCAACATTTTCGTCCATGTCCACCGCATCCTCTGCAAGGCCTTCCAGACTACCCTTGTCCTCCTTTGGCGCATCCGGATCCTCAGTTGCTACAATTTCTCCAAACTGATCCAAAGGATTGTCGTATTGTGTACTCGCCTCTTCGGTTTCTTCTATATTTACATTATCTGCTGGTTCAGCTTCTTTTCCACAGGCCGTAACAGCAGAAGCTGCCAGCACAGAGGCCAGCAGCATTCCTATCATTTTTCTTTTCATACTTTTTATTTCCTCTATCACTAGCAGTTAGGAACTAATTTTTCCTTTCCACCCATATACGGTCTCAATGCTATCGGAATGTTCACGGAACCATCTGCATTGAGATTGTTCTCCAAAAACGCAATCAGCATTCTGGGCGGAGCCACTACCGTATTGTTCAAGGTATGGGCAAAATACTTATTGTTATCCTTATCTTTCACACGAATCTTTAATCTGCGTGCCTGTGCATCTCCTAAGTTCGAACAACTTCCCACCTCAAAGTACTTCTTCTGTCTGGGAGACCAAGCCTCTACGTCACAGGACTTAACTTTCAGATCTGCCAGGTCACCGGAGCAACACTCCAGTGTACGTACGGGAATATCCAGACTGCGGAAGAGATCCACCGTATTCTGCCATAGTTTGTCGTACCATATCTTAGACTCCTCTGGCTTACAAACCACAATCATCTCCTGCTTCTCGAACTGATGAATACGGTATACACCACGCTCTTCAATACCATGGGCACCCTTTTCCTTACGGAAGCAGGGAGAGTAGCTGGTCAATGTATACGGAAGCTTCTCCTCATCATTGATGGTATCGATAAACTTACCAATCATGGAATGCTCACTGGTTCCGATCAGATACAGATCCTCCCCCTCGATTTTGTACATCATGGCATCCATCTCGTCAAAACTCATCACGCCGGTCACCACATTGCTGCGAATCATAAAGGGCGGTACACAGTAGGTAAACCCACGATCAATCATAAAATCTCTCGCATAGGAGATCACTGCAGAATGAAGTCTTGCAATATCTCCCATTAGATAGTAAAATCCGTTTCCGGCTACCTTTCCGGCTGCATCCAGATCGATGCCGTTAAACTTCTCCATAATCTCGGTATGATAAGGAATCTCAAATTCAGGAACCACCGGCTCACCAAACTTCTCGATCTCCACATTGCAGGAATCATCCTTTCCAATAGGAACCGAAGGATCGATGATATTCGGAATGGTCATCATAATCTTTGTCACCTGTTCCTGCAGATTCTTCTCCTGCTCCTGAAGTTCAGCCAGACGCTCTGCATCCTTCGCCACCTGCTCCTTTAACGCATTGGCCTCGTCCTTTTTTCCTTCCTTCATCAAAGCACCAATCTGTTTGGAAATGGAATTACGGTTCGCACGGAGTGCATCTGCCTCCTGCTGTGCTGCTCTGGCCTTCGCATCCAGCTCGATTACCTGATCCACCAAAGGAAGCTTGTGGTCCTGGAATTTCTTTTTAATATTCTCCTTAACAATCTCCGGATTCTCGCGTAAAAACTTTAAATCAATCATGGTTCTCTCCTCGTCCATCCATTTGCATTTTGGGCGCTTTCATCTGCCCAATCTTTGCACATTATACACCTATTTTATTCATGGCGCAAGGCTACGATTGGATCCAGGTTGGCCGCCTTGTAGGAAGGCAGCAGACCAAACACGATTCCGATTACCATGGAGAAAACCACCGCCGCAATGGCCGCTGTGGGACTAATGGCCACAGGTGTCGCACTCAGCTTTGAAATCACCTCTGCCAGAATCACGCCCACAATCACACCAAACAGTCCCCCCAGACTGGTCAGCACCGCAGACTCCGTCAAAAACTGTCCCAGGATCACAGTCTTTCTGGCGCCGATAGCCTTCTTTAATCCGATTTCGCTGGTACGTTCTGTCACGGACACCAGCATGATATTCATGACACCGATACCACCTACCAAAAGGGAAATCCCTGCGATCCAGATCAGCATCCGGTTGGTAGATTCACTGAGCTGTTGAATTTCCTTGGCCTGTTCTAACAGATCCTCTGACTTATATCGAATGGTGTCATCACTTACATTAAGGTAACTATTTAAAATATCTGCACTCTTTTTCCCGGCACTGGTCATGGTGTCGGTTCCTGTCGCTTTCACCACCAGCTGCTGGGGCTCATCATAGCGATACACCACCGGCCAGATGCTGGAAGGTACATAGATTTTTCCACTGGTATCCTCCGAATACGTATAGTAATCCTCGATACTGTTGATAACCGGCTCAAACTTTTCCTTCGGTGTCACCACACCTACCACGATAAAGGGCTGCTGGCTGATCTCGATGGTTTTTCCTATGGGGTTTTCTCCCTCAAACATTGCATTTGCAGAGTCCTCATCCAAAATGGCTACCTTGTGAAATGCACTGTAATCATCTTCCACGAAGCATCTGCCCTTCTGTAACATCAGACCCGTAGTATCAAAATAACTGGTATCGATTCCGTATACATAACCACCGGACAATGCAGTATTCTGATAATACACTCCATCATAAACCTGACGCATCAGATACAAGGATGCACTCTCCACCTCGTCCAGGTCCTGAATCTCCTGCAGGATAGAATCCGTGATTACCGGTACGCCCTGCGGAATACTACTGTAGGACAAATCATAGGGCCAGTCTCCCTGATAAAGCTGTACATCCACATTATTGCTGCCGGAACCAATCAGGTTTTCCTCAATCTGTTTGTTTGTCCCCTTGATGGTGGATACAATGGCTATGATGGCTGCAATACCAATAATAATACCCAGCATGGTCAAAAAGGATCGCATCTTATGGGACCAGATTCCCTGAAAGGATAGTCTTAAATTTTCTAACATTCTCTCTACCTCCTTTCTTATCACATTCCGCCATCCGAGCGCTTGGTTCGCACTCCCTCTTTTGCCGTCTTTCCATAAGGGAATGCGATGTAGTCTTCCTCGGTCAGTCCTGATTTAATCTGAATGGCTGAACCGTAAAGAGTTCTTCCTGTTTCCACATACTGCTTGGTGAGGCGTCCATTCTCATCCTCCTTATACACGTAAGACTTTCCATCCTCCTGACGTACATAGGCTTTTTCCAGATAAATACCTCCCATGGTGGCATCCCCTTCCACCTGAATGGTAAGTTCTGCGTACTCTCCATTTACCAATCCGTCCGGGTTGTCAATATGTGCGATATATCCATAGTAGGATACATTTGGATTTCCACCGTATGCATCCGCATTTTCCTCGGGATAATCATTGATTTCTGTGATAGTGGCGTCAAAGCTGGTGCCGCTCTCCCAGGAATATCCGGTGACCATCTGTCCCACATGCACCTGGTCCAGTACCAGTTCACTGATGCTTCCTTTCACATACAGTCCTTCTGACCCTGAAACCACCAGAAATGCAGAACCGTCGGTAGGGGGATTCTCCAGATCTCCCAGCTTTTTTATGGTTCCATTCACGGTAGCATAAACCATACCATCTGCCGATTGATCCTCTAACTGTTTCAATACCAACTGTGCTTTCCGTTTATCCAGATCCAGATTCACCAGCTCCTGCTCCTTGTCAGAAATCGCCTTCGCCAGTTCCTCTTTGGTATATCCCTCCGGCTCTTGTTCCGGAGTCTCTGCCGGCTGTTCCGTCTGGCCATCAGCTCCCTGACTGCCATTATCCTGAGATGGATTGTCCCCGGCCGGCTGTTCGGTATCCGGTTGCTCGGTAGCTGGCTGCTCGGTAGTTGGCTGTTCCGTGTCCGGCTGCTCAGTAGACGGCTGTTCCGTTGTCGGTTCATCAGAAGGTAACTGTCCCGCATCTGTCCCCGAATTCTCCGAAAACGCTCCACCTGATGTGGTTCTGCCGTTCTCCGTCCCCCCCATCATGTTGGCCGCCACAATCTTAGTATCCTCCGGAAGAACCGCTGTCGTTGTACCGTTTTCTCCCGTTGTACTCTTCTGAATGGGTGTCGTCTTCTTTAATTTTTCCAATTCACGTTTTGCCGAAGCGATCTTATTATCAATGGCCTGTATCTGCAGCTTTTGCATCTCAATATTCAGATTTACCACGGTCATGTCATACTGCAGAAGAGGATCTCCCACACTGACACTGTCCCCCTCTTCCACGAAAATTTCCTGTACAGACTCCGATGTCGACAGATAAATCTCCTGGGATTCATCATTTGTCACCGAGCCGTAGCTTTGCATGCTGTCTCCATAATATCCCCAGTTCAGATAACTGACACTGGTAACGTCCGCTACCAGCTTGTTATTGCTGTAGGCACGGTATCCGAAAAATCCACCGGTGGCAGCACCTGCCAGCAGAACCACGGTGAGAAGTATTGCTATAATTCTTTTTTTCATGACTCCGCCTCCTTCTCCCCGGTCATCTCAGCTGATGCCGGTTTTTCTTCCGAAACCCGCTCCTGCTCATCAGAGTCTTCCTCTGCAGTGAGTCTTGCCTTGGCCTCCTCTTCATTATCATACAATTCTCCATCAATAATATAGAGAATTCTCTTTGCATGTCGTGCAATGTTCACATCATGAGTAATCATCACAATGGTGACACCCTCCTCATTCAGCTTCTCAAAAAGCTCCATAATTTGTTTCCCTGACTTGGAATCCAGTGCTCCGGTAGGCTCATCTGCCAAAAGAATCCGTGGATTATTCACCATGGCTCTCGCGATGGCCACACGCTGCTTCTGTCCTCCGGAAAGCTGAGTAGGACGAAATCCCACCCGGTCGCCAAGCCCTACACGCTCCAATGCCTTTCTGGCCCGTTCTTTCCGCTCCTTTTTCCGTACCCCGGCATAGCTTAATGGCAGGGAAACATTATCCAATGCACTTTCACGCGGCATTAGCTGAAAGCTCTGGAATACGAATCCGATGCTGTTTAACCGAACTGCGGACATCTCCCGGTCCTTTAAGTCCAGCACAGTTTTTCCTGCCAGTTCATAGGTTCCGGAAGTGGGACGATCCAGGCATCCGATAATATTCATCAGGGTGGTTTTTCCGGATCCGGATGGTCCCATAATGGCTACATACTCCCCTTCATCCACCTGCAGGGATACATCCTTTAACACCGGCACCTCCAGATTATCCTGATTGTAATTCTTATATATATTCTGAAGATTTAAGATCATTGGTCTCCCTCCATCTCCTCATCTGTCATGGATTCCTCATCGAACATCTCGGTATCATACATCATTTCGGTATCATACATCATCTCGTCGTCATATATCATCTCTGTATCATACATCATTTCATCTTCACTAAACTCACCTTCCTGGTTATATAGAGGGGCAGAATAATCTACTTCCTCATAGCTGGTAACCGTGGTGACACCCTCGTACAATCCCGTCATCGGACACGCAATGTAATCCTCCTCACTCAGTCCGGAAAGAATCTGGTAGGCACAAAGATTTTCATCGTATTCGCCCAGTTCCACTGCCACCTTCTTCAGACGGTTCTTATCATTTGCCACCCATACGAAAGGCTCCTCTTCTGTCATATCAATGTAGTACTCATACAGCCACAGACCTTCCCGCTCTGTCACTTCTGTCTGTCCATAATCCGGCTCAATATACAGATGCTGGCCTAAAATCAGACCATCGGTGCTATCCAGCGTAACATAGAAATTATACTTGGAAGCACTCTCACCTTCTCCCCCATCGTAAGAGTAATTATTCTGCTCGGTAACGGTATTCTCAGTATCTACCTTCGAAATCGTTCCGGTCCAGCTGCTGTCATCCAGACGGGAACGAACGATGACGGGATCTCCCTCTGTCAGTGACCAGATACTGGTCTCATCTGCCGTACCCTTTACCCGATAATCTCCGGTGGCCAAAATGGTAATGTATGCTGCGGCATTTCCATAGTTGTCTGTGCCGCTCTCATTAATGCTCTTTACCACACCATCAATGGTACTGCTAACTGTAGAATTGGCAATGCTCTTGTTCAGCTTGTCAATCTCTGCCTGCTTGCTTTTCTTGCTGTACTCAGACTGTTTGATGGTGGTCTGCAAAGTCTGAATCTGTGTGGTATATTCCAGCTTCTGATCTTCAGGGGCCTTATCCCTTTCTGCCTGCAGCTCCTTAATCTGTGTATTGTAGCCGCTTATCTCGTTTGTGATGCCTTCCATATCCAGTTTTGCCTGGGATACCTGCATCTGCAAATCCTCTGTATCGTAGGTAAACAACACATCTCCCACAGAGACCTCATCGCCCACTTCCACAGCCAGTTCCTTCACAGTTCGCTCGGAATCCTTATTCACCTCTAACACATCCTGCGACTCTACCACACCCATAAACTGGTTGCTGATGCCGCTGCTCTGATTCATAATGGTAGAAACCTGCTCCACATATACCTTATCCGCAGAGTTTCCGGTTTTTGGTCCCCGTGTCAGTAACACAGCCACAACAGCTGCGATAATTACAAGGACAACCACCACAACCCCTATGATGACTCCTGTTTTCTTTTTCTTCTTCATAATGCCCTCCTGGTAGTTTTATTTTATTGGTTACAAACTTACTTTATTGTATCATTCCTCGTATTTATTTCCTATTTTTATCCCTTTAAACTTTCTTAAGTTTTTCTTAATCATGCGGGCAAAAAAACACCCCAGAGCAAAAGCACTGGAGTGTAACAAACTTTTGATATTCTCTTAGTAGTTCTCTGCGTGAACCTCAAAATAGCTCTGGGGATGATTGCATACCGGACATACCTCCGGTGCCTTGGTGCCAACCACGATGTGACCGCAGTTTCTGCACTCCCAGATCTTTACCTCGCTCTTTTCAAATACCTGCGCAGTCTCCACATTTTTCAGCAATGCGCGGTAACGCTCCTCATGATGCTTCTCAATCTCGCCAACCATGCGGAACTTCTCAGCCAGCTCGCTAAATCCCTCAGCCTCAGCAGTCTTTGCAAAATCCTCATACATGTCGGTCCACTCGTAGTTCTCGCCGTCAGCTGCTGCAGCCAGATTCTCTGCGGTATTTCCGATGCCATTCAGCTCTTTGAACCACATTTTTGCATGCTCTTTCTCATTGTCTGCTGTCTTTAAGAACATGGCAGAAATCTGCTCCATTCCCTCTTTCTTTGCCACGGAAGCAAAGTAGGTGTACTTATTTCTGGCCTGTGACTCTCCGGCAAATGCTGCCTGTAAATTTTTCTCTGTCTGTGTTCCTGCGTACTTACTCATGTTTCATTTCTCCTTTTTTGTATTATTACAGTGGCTTAAAATCAGATGCGGGGTGCTTGCAAATCGGACAGATGAAATCATCCGGCAAAGTATCTCCCTCGTAAATGTATCCGCACACGGTACAGATAAAGCCCTTCTTTTTCTCCGTGTTAGCCGGTGCGGGCTTAATATTCTTCTGGTAGTAGCTGTAGGTGGCCGAGGGCGCATCCGACAGCTGTTTCGCATCCGTCACATCTGCCAGAAAGAGTGTGTGGGTTCCCAGATCCGTCATGGAAACCACCTTTGCTGAAATCATGGCATTGGTCTCCTCTGCGATGTAGACCAGACCATTCTCGCTACGCTCATAGGTAATAGCCGCCAGCTTGTCCGTATCCCGTCCGCTCTGGAATCCCCAGTGCTGGAAGGTGGAAAATTTTGCCTCCTCCGATAAAATCGATACGTTAAACACACCGGTATCCCTTATCATATCGTGGGTCAGATTGTTTTTATTCACCGCCACAACAATGCGATTGGGCTCTGTCGTCACCTGGGAAACCGTGTTCACGATACATCCGTTATCCTTGTCTCCCTGCTTCGCAGTAAGGATAAATAATCCGTAGGATAACTGATACATTGCACTCTTGTCCATTCTGTTTAACCTCCTTCTTTTCAAGCGGAATCATAGTAAAATCAGCACTCATTCGTGTCTGTTCCTGATTCACATATCCATAAATATAATACTCAATCATCCTAAAAAAGTAAACAGATTTTCTTTTCCATTCACATTACATTGATATAGGCATTTGCGAAATTTCCTTTTTTATGATAGCCAATTACTACGACTCTGAGAGAATGATATCCGGTGGCTTGCTATTGACAAATCCTATTCATTCACTCCACAACTCGTCATACGTGCAAAAATTTCTCCCAACGGGATTTTTACGTTTATTTGATGTTTCTTTGTTTGCATTTTTCCGAG
>JALEPL010000028.1 GCA_022766245.1 Lachnospiraceae bacterium
ACCTCGATCTCTTTTCCCATCAGGTACTTATCTACCAAAATCGGATGATCCTGAGCGATACGGTTTATGATTCCGATAAACTCCTCGATTTCCTCATCATTGTACGCAATCTTCATGCCCTGTCCACCCAGCACGTAGGAAGGACGAACCAGAACCGGATAGCCTAAGCGGTGTGCCACCTCTTTGGCCTCCTCTGCAGTAAACACGGTTCCGCCTGCTGCTCTCGGAATGCCTGTTTTCTCCAAAATCTCATCAAAGAGCTCACGATCCTCCGCTGCATCCACATCCTCAGCCTTGGTTCCCAGGATCTTCACGCCCATCTTCATCAGGCTCTCGGTCAGCTTGATGGCTGTCTGTCCACCGAACTGTACCACAGCGCCATCCGGTTTCTCCAGCTTCACGATGGCCTCCACGTCTTCCGGAGTCAAAGGCTCAAAATACAGCTTGTCTGCAATATCGAAGTCGGTGGAAACCGTCTCCGGATTGTTATTTACGATAACCGTCTCCCAGCCCTCTTTTGCAAATGCCCAGGTGCTGTGTACGGAACAATAGTCAAACTCGATACCCTGACCGATACGGATAGGACCGGAGCCAAGTACCAGAACCTTTTTCTGAGGATTGGTTTCTTCTGCCTCATTCTCACTGCCGAATACAGAGTAATAATAAGGTGTGGTAGCTGCAAACTCTGCCGCACAGGTATCCACCATCTTGAAGGCAGCCACAATGCCGTTGTCGTAACGCATATCGTGGATTTCCTTCTCGGTCTTTCCTGTGAGCTGTGCGATGACATTGTCCGGGAACTCGATGCGCTTTGCTTCTTTTAAAAGTTCAACGGTAAGCGGCTCACTCTTTAAGCGGTTCTCCATCTCCACCAGAATGGCCAGCTTATCGATAAACCACTTGTCGATCTTGGTGATCTCATGGATCTTGTCATAAGAAACGCCTCTTCTTAACGCCTCTGCAATCACCCAGATCCGGCGGTCGTCTACTACCTGAAGCTGCTCGGAAAGCTCTGCATCGGAAAGGTTGGTGAAATCGTAGGACATGAGACTGTCCACATGCTGCTCCAAGCTTCGGATTGCCTTCATCAGGGCTCCCTCGAAGTTGTTGCAGATACTCATGACCTCTCCGGTTGCCTTCATCTGTGTAGTCAAGGTTCTCTTTGCCGTGATAAATTTATCAAAGGGCAGTCTCGGAATCTTTACCACGCAGTAATCCAGCATGGGCTCAAAGCTGGCATAAGTCTTTCCGGTAATTGCATTCTTAATCTCGTCCAAAGTGTATCCTAATGCAATCTTTGCTGCCACCTTGGCAATGGGATATCCGGTGGCCTTAGAAGCCAGCGCAGAAGAACGGGATACACGGGGATTCACCTCGATGACGCAGTATTCAAATGTCTCCGGATGCAGTGCGTACTGCACATTACAGCCTCCGGTGATATTTAATTCAGATATAATATTTAATGCAGAAGTACGCAGCATCTGGTACTCTTTATCGCCCAATGTCTGGGAAGGTGCCACTACGATGGAGTCTCCGGTATGCACACCAACCGGGTCGATATTTTCCATATTACATACGGTGATGCAGTTTCCGTTGGCATCACGCATCACCTCGTACTCGATTTCCTTCCAGCCTGCGATACAACGCTCCACCAGAACCTCACCTACACGGCTCAGACGAAGTCCGTTGCTTAAGATTTCAATGAGCTCTGTCTCATTGTGGGCGATTCCACCGCCGCTGCCCCCCAATGTATAAGCTGGGCGAAGCACCACCGGATAACCGATGGTATTGGTAAACTTAATACCGTCTTCTACATTGTGTACCACAGTGGAAGCTGCACAGGGCTCGCCGATTTTTTCCATGGTGTCCTTAAATGCCTGACGATCCTCGGCCTTAAAAATGGTCTCTGCAGTGGTACCGATGAGCTTTACGCCATGCTTCTCCAAAAAGCCTGACTCTGCCAGCTCCATACCCAGATTCAGTCCGGCCTGTCCACCCAGTGTGGGCAGTACACTGTCCGGCTTCTCCTTGATAATAATCTGCTCTAATACTTTTGCAGTCAAGGGCTCGATGTATACCTCGTCTGCAATCTCTTTATCTGTCATGATGGTAGCCGGGTTGGAATTCACCAGAACTACCTCAACGCCTTCCTCTTTTAAGGAACGGCAGGCCTGAGTACCTGCATAATCAAACTCTGCTGCCTGTCCGATTACGATAGGACCGGAACCGATTACTAATACTTTTTTAATATCTTTATTTCTTGGCATTATTTTGTTCCTCCCATCATCTCAATAAATCTGTCAAACAGGTATGCGCTGTCCTGAGGTCCCGGGCATGCTTCCGGATGGAACTGCACGGTGAAAATATTTTTGCCTACATAGGATAGTCCCTCGTTGGTACCGTCATTGACATTTACAAATGCAGGTACTGCCACGTCAGGGTTAAGCGTGTCGGTATTTACTGCATATCCATGATTCTGTGAGGAAATATACACACGGTTGGTAACCAGATCCTTCACCGGATGGTTGCCGCCGCGGTGTCCGTACTTCAGCTTGTAGGTATCTGCGCCGGTGGCCAGAGCCATGAGCTGATGTCCCAGACAGATGGCGAAAATCGGTGTGTCAGAATCGTAAAGCTTCTTTACTTCCTTAATGATGTCCTGACACTCCTTCGGATCTCCCGGTCCGTTGCTGAGCATGATGCCGTCCGGGTTCGTGCTTAAAATCTCCTCTGCTGTGGTGTGTGCCGGGTAAATGGTCACCTCACAGCCTCTTTTATTTAATGACTGGGCGATATTGTTCTTCGCACCGAAATCCATCAGTGCTACTTTCTTTCCTTTTCCTGGTAAAACTTTTTTCTCTGTGCATGTCACCTTGTCCACCACGTTGCCTGTCACATAAGACTTCAAACGGGGAATGATCTCATCCAGATTATAATTCTCGTTGGTGGTAATCATGCCATTCATAGTACCCTTCTCACGAAGAATCTTGGTCAATGCTCTGGTGTCAATGCCGCTGATACCCGGTATGTCATGCTCCTTTAAGAAATCCTGTATGGTTCCTTCGCAACGGAAATTGCTGGGCATACGGGACAACTCCCGGACGATATATCCATCCGGCCATGGCTTGGTGGACTCCATATCCGGTGTGATTCCATAATTTCCGATCAACGGGTATGTCATCACCACTGCCTGTCCCGCATAGGAGGGATCAGTGAGCACCTCCAGATAACCTGTCATGGATGTGTTGAATACGATCTCACTGATTACTTCCCGGGTGGAACCAATGCTCGTTCCGGTAAATACCATTCCGTCTTCCAGTATAAGAAAAGCTTTCATTTGTTAACCCTGTCCTTTCTCTTGGCCTGCGCCTGCGCAAAAAAAAAGAGTGGAATTCTCTTTTTCTTTATAATATGCACGCCTCAGCGTGCCTGGTATCAAGCACAATTACCCTAAATTGTTAAAAGTGTATCATATCAAACACGATTTTTCAACCTTTTTCATTGGACGAATTTTGTTTTTTCATCCCACGCCGAAATCAGTGATTTCATAGAGCACCTCCACCGCCGGATCATCCAGCAGCCATTGGTACTCCTGCATGAACCAGCGTACCAGTTCCTCATCCCGGCGAATCTTCGTGGTGTTATTGTTATACACATTCACGGTACCCAGCGAAAAATATTCCTTCAGCCAATCGATATCCCGCGCAATCATCTCGCGGGTCTGTCCCTGGATACCCACCATAAGGCAGGGGGAATCAAAATACTCTGCCACCTGTGCCGGACTGGTAAAGTCGGCATGTTTATTCAGAATATTTTCCCGGAAGTCATGATCGAAGGTCTCCACGCCTATCTTAAACACAATAGGAACAGGCATTCTCTTCCTCATTTCCTCCAATCGGTTCCGATAAATCCAGTGAGACTCAAAAAACAGCTTTTGAATTCCTTTTTCCCGAATCAGCTCTGCGATGTCTTCCAGTGTCTGCTCCGGGAGCTCAAAGCAGCTGCCGGAGTTAATGATTTCAAGCACATTCAGTTCTCCGGTCACCTGTGCCAGCACCTGACGGTTCTGTTCCACCATTTGCTGTTCCTGATTGCGGCTGCCGTTATCATCAATGTAATCACAGAAGGCACATTTCCCCCATGCACAGGGGAACCCTCTTAGCAGACAAATCTCCCGTGGATTCTTTTCAGTTATTTTACTGTATCTCTCGTTTGGAATTCCCATAGATGCTCCTTTCTACTAACATCAAAGATGATTCCTTACGAATGATACAAACCAGCTTACCATTCGTAAGGAATGACATCTATGACTCCGGAATATGCCCCCGCTCCTTCAGGAAACGGCAGATGTACACCGCAGGCGTATCCAAAAGACTGGTGAAAATGAAAATCACGTAGCTGGCCCACACAAGACTCCAGAGTGTCTCAGTCTCCATCACACCATAAAATGCAAAAAAGGTGTAAAGAACCGCATTTAGGAGCTGGGACAACAGAGTAGAGCCGTTATTCCGCAGCCAGAGAAACTTGTGATTATCTCCGAATACACGAGTCGTAAATGCCCACCACTTATGGTACGCCCACACGTCAAACTGCTGCACAATCATATACACCACAAAGCTGGCGATAATCAGACGGGGGGTATTGCTGAATATGGTATGAAATGCCGGCATGGCAAAGTCATACTCATTGGGGGTAAACAAAATCCAGCTCTGGGAAATCGCGATAAACGCCAGTGACGCAGCGATTCCCACATAAACACCCTTCTGTGCCTGCTTTTTTCCATCCACTTCACTGAGAATATCCGTCACCAGAAATGTGCTGGCAAACATGATATTTCCCAGCGTCATATCCATGCCAAAGGCGTGAACCTGGATCAGGACTTCAATGTTGGCCAGGATGGTGGCAATGGCGGTCCAGCAATACAGACCTATCCTGCCAAAGAGACGGTATGCCAGAATCACCATACCATAGAACACAATCAGTTGCGCGATCAATAATACTTCATTCATTTTTTCTCTCCTTATCTCTTCCCGGGCAAAGCTTCTTATCTCATAACGGATATCCTTGCAGTCTTTTGGAAAATATTCATGCAGTGTGAAATCGTTATAAAATAAAAAGCTCCTGCCTGCGGGCATAATCAGAGACCTCGCAAACAAAAGCTTTATAGACTTTTTATCTTGTTTTGCCTAGTTTTTTATACTGGGAGGGTCTCGAACCAGTGGCTTTCGCCTCTGCTAATATAGCATGTGTGATTTCGAAATGCAACCTCCCATTTCATATTTCCTTTTTTATCATTCTCCCTTTTCGGATTTGTGTTTCTGAGAATGAATTTTGCTATTTTATTGTAGACCGTAGAGGAACGTCGGTTCTTAATGAGTGCGTAGCACGAATTTAGTACCGCTACGTTCCGGCAAGAGCGAGAGCGCGTCTACAATAAAATATGCAAATTCATTCGGGAACACTTTTCCGAAAAGGGAGTTATCATTTATCCGATGATGTCTGCTGCGCAGCTAAAGCTTCCATCTTTTTCTGCTTCTTCATCCGCCGTTTCTTTCGAATCTTTCGGATGATAAGCACAACGATAAAAATCACAATTCCCCACAAAACCAGATATGGCAGATTTATCACCACCCAGATTCCTGCTTCCCGCAGACCAACTCCAATATTATAGATACTATTGGAAAAACCGGTGGCTATTCTGCTCCATACCGATTCATCCGGAATCTCTGTCAGCCTTTCCACCTCACTGATGTACAGATGCACCGTAGCATAATCCACTTGGTTGTCATAGGTGCGGAGCTGGGACTCCATGCTGTCAATCTGATAACGAACATTGGCCAGTTCATTTTCGATAGCCAATATATCAGACATATCCTCCGCCTGCTCCAAAAGCTCCAACAGTCTGGTCTGTTCTGTCTCCAGCGCTTCCTTATGGCTCTTCAGATCCACATAGGACAGGGTAATGTCTTCCACACTGTTCTGCTTGTATGTAACATTGGTGCCTTCCTCCACAATCTGAACAAATTCATCCAGGTGCTGTTCCGGTATCCGAATGGTATAATCCGCATTCCGATTATGATAGCTGCTGTAGATGCTTCCCTGGTTCAGGCTGCTGTCCTCCACATAACCACCCAGCTCGGACACCTTCTGCTCCACCTGTGCCAGCACACCTTCAAAATCCTCGGTTTCCACATCCAGATTCACGGTCTTGATCAGCTTCCGTTCTGTGCTCTGGGCATTCTCTCCCACCTGTTCCGCCTGTCCGTCCGCAGTCCCCACCGTCTCCTGCGACATCTCCTCCCCATAGTCGTACTCCATGGCATTATCCGCATAGTCCGTATACACTCCATAATCAGAGCCGGCAGAAGCAGTGTACTCATTCAGAGCCATATCCGACTTGCTGCTGCCACAACCGGTCATGCACACCATTAGAGCAAACATGCCGGCTGCCACTATTTTTCTCTTTTTCATACAATCCCTCCTTCTTTTCACCCCTTATATCTATAATGTGTCGGCAAATCCCTCATTTGTTGCAAAAAAGAATTACCTCCCTTTTTCCGAAAAGTATTCCTCGATGAATTTGCGTATTCATCATCGGAAACGCAGAGACGAAAAGGGAAAAAATTATAACTTACCGTAAAGTTCCGGCGGCACATAGGCCTCAATCCGGATTCCTTCCGGCAGATACTCCTCCGTGAGCAGTTCCCCCTTACTGCGAATCTGCTGCAAAAGTCCTGCCTGATTGTATGATAAAATCCCAGATATAAATCGACGGTTTTCCCGCAGCGTCTGAGCCAGCACCTGTTTCAGCTCCTCCAAGCCATCCCCGGTACGGGCAGAAATACGCAGGCAGATATCCGCTCTTCCGTCACGGACCGGCTCTGCATCCGGCCCCAATGCATCCTGCTTGTTAAAAAGGGTAATGACCTTCTTATCCTTTACTCCAAGCTGCTGCAAGGTATCATACACAATCTGCATCTGCTTTGCCGCCTGAGGATTGGAAGCATCTACTACATGGATAATAAAATCTGCATATTTGGCCTCCTCCAATGTACTGCGAAATGCATCGATCAAATGATGGGGCAGTTTCCGGATAAATCCCACCGTATCGGTCAGCAGCAGCTTCTGGCTTCCCGGCAGTTCCAACACCCGGGTGGTTGGATCCAAGGTGGCAAACAATTTATCTTCCGCCAATATTCCTGCATCCGTCAATGTATTTAAGAGGGTAGACTTTCCCGCATTGGTGTAGCCCACAATAGCCGCCACCGGTACATGATTCCGCTCTCTGGCCATACGGTTAATCTCTCTATGCTGTTTTACTGTCTCTAATTCCCGCTTTAGCTGGCTGATTCGTGATGCTATCATACGCCGATCCATCTCCAGCTTTTTCTCTCCCGGTCCTCTGGTTCCGATGCCGCCTCCCAGTCTGGACATGCTTTTCCCAAACCCGGACAAACGACTCATCCGATAACGCAACTGTGCCAGCTCCACTTGAATTTTTCCTTCACTGGTGCTGGCACGCTTTGCAAAGATATCCAGAATGACCAGGGTGCGATCCATTACCTTTACCTGAAGTAACTGCGTCATATTGCGAAGCTGTGCCGGTGTCAGTTCATCATCACAAACCACACCGGTGGCACCGGTCTCTGCAACCAGTGCTGCGATTTCCTCCAGCTTTCCACTGCCCACATAATAGCCGGCATGTACGTTCTCTCTCTGCTGAACCACCACGCCTACCACTTCTGCTTCCGCAGTGTGCACCAGTTCGACCAGCTCCTTCAGGGAATCTTCGGTATCATCTCCATCCTGCAGACTCACGCCCACAAGAATCACCTGTTCTACTGTCATATCAAGCCCTTTTTATTAATTATAAAAAACTGTAACTATTCAGTACCTTTATAGTTACCAAAATCTTAACCCATAGCGGACTGCATCTCTTTGATCAAGTCCACAGAATGCTTGAGTCCTTTCTCCACATCATTCAAAGGCTGCATGGTGTTATTCAGAGAATCATTCACCTCCGTCAATACACTCACCTGCTGATTCAAGGTCTCACACTGATCCTCAATGCAAGACACCTGTGTCTCCAGCACATTCATGGAGCTGCTGATTTCCTCGCTGACTCCGGCCAGAGAGCTGATAGATTCGCTAATTTTACCTACGCTCTTCTGATTCTCATCATTTACATTCCAAACTGCACCAATCTTATTATTAATATCATTCAGAGAACAAATCGTCACATCTACACTCTGAGAACTCTTCTCAGATGCACTGCGGATACCCTCCACAAACTCGCCCATATTACCGATGAGCTGCTTGGTTCCATCTGCTAACTGCCTGATCTCATCTGCAACCACCGCAAATCCTTTTCCTGCCTCTCCGGCGCGAGCTGCCTCTATAGATGCATTCAACGCCAACAGGTTCGTCTGCTCGGAAATAGAGTTGATACCATCAATAACTTCATTCATGTGATTGATTACTTCCATCAACGCATCCATGTTCTTCTTCATTTCCGTAGACTCGGTAATTACACTGCCGGACAGATTCTTTATTCCGGTGAGTTCGGACTGTCCAGTCTCAATCTTCTTATAAATCTCAGAAGTTTCCTCGGACACCTCAATAATGGTGGAAGTCAGTCCTTCGTGTGCTCCCCTTACTTCCTCCGCAATGGATGTGGTCTCACTGGCTGCCGAATGAATCGCCGCTGAAGCATCCGACACACCGGAGGATGCCTCCGTCATCTTCTGGGCATCTGCTTCAAGCATATCGCTCCACTGACTCATCTGGTTCACTGCGTTATTGCTGCTGGAGTACACCTGTCCAATCTTCTCCCCGGATGATTTGATGCGATTATACAATCCCTGCAAAGTGGGGGAAACAGATGCATAATCCTCCTCTTTCAGCATTGCTATTGATTCAATCATTTTTTCTAATTTTTTGTTTTTTCCTAATGCCATAGTCTTCCTCCATATGTAATCATCTGTGTGCATTCATATCAATAACTTTATTTTCCGCTCTTTTGTCCAAAATGTCAATCACTTTTTCTCTCTTTTTCGTTAAAATATACATGAATCAATTTCGTCAGCGCACGATAATCAGAAAAATGTGCCAATTCTCTGGCCGAATGCATTGCCAGCATAGGAATCCCCACATCTGCTCCCGGCATGGGAAGTCGCGAAATAGCCAATGGTCCCAGTGTCTGACCGCCGGGCATACCCGAACGATTCGCCTGTCGCTGTCGGGAAATATCATGCGCTCTGCACAGAACCTCCAACACCGCCACCGCCTCACTATCCGAAAGATACCTCTGACTGGCACTGCTCTTTATGGCAAATCCCTTTCCCAGAATCAGGTCATTGGTAATATCTGACTTACCGGGATAATTGGGATGCAGTCCATGAGCACCATCCACAGATAAGAGGAATCCACGTGCAAGCATGTCCTGCATGGTCACGCTGTCTATGCCAAGATTCGCTGTCATTTTTTCTAACAGCCGAAGCAAAAGTGCACTGTCCGCCCCTTGCTTGGAACGGCTTCCAATTTCCTCATGGTCGAACAGTCCTGTCACCAGAAAGTGATCGGTTTCCTGCACCTGTTCCAACGCATCGGTGATTGCTGCCACCGATGCCAGATTATCAATACGGGGTGCACTGAGATATTCCCCGCGAAGCCCTACCATCTCCGGCTCATCCAGATTCGTAAGAAATAGATCATAATCCAGAATCGCCTCCGATTCCACCTGAAATACCTGCGCCAAATATTGTTCCCATGAAAAATGTTCTTCTGCCCCTGTCATAACAAGCAACGGCAGCATTTCCTGCTGCAGATCCATCTTCTTACTGTCCGTTTCACGATTCAGGTGAGGTGCCAGCGATGGAATCACTGCTACTGCACCGGCGCTTTCAAAGAGTTCCACCTTCGGATGATAAGCATCCACCCCCTGCATCACTACTTTTCCTGCAATACCAAGCGGACGGTCGAA
Organism: Lachnospiraceae bacterium; assembly: GCA_022766245.1. Lineage (GTDB taxonomy): Bacteria > Bacillota > Clostridia > Lachnospirales > Lachnospiraceae > Roseburia_C. The sequence goes on from JALEPL010000028.1 coordinate 9,983, forward strand.
CCATGTTTCTTTGATCATTCCTCCATAAGGCTCCACATTCAGTTGACCATACCCTTTTCGTTCTACAGATGGATTAGGCTTGATTTTAAAACAAGGAAAATCTGTGTGTGCCAATGCGATTCTTACTCCGGTAGTCTCATTCCACTGATTTGGGACACAGAATGCGATCAGCATAGAGCGATAGGGACTCACATAATATTTTCCTCCGGGCACCACATTCCATGCACACTGTGGTTCCAGTCTCTCATACCCCGCCTGCTGCAGCCGCTCTTGTACCCAGGCTGCCGCATGAAACGGAGACACTCCTTTTTTCAATAATTCCAACAACTTTTCCATAGTTTCTCCTGCTTGCTAAATATCGTTTTTACATAAATCTTTTTATCACCTGTACAATGCCGTCCTCATCATTGGATGCAGTGACATAATCCGCCACTTCTTTTACTTCGGGCTGTGCATTTTCCATGGCCACTCCCAAACCGGCAAAAGCAATCATGGAACGGTCATTAAACCCGTCTCCACAGCAAATCATCTGCTGGCGGTTCATGTGAAGATACTCCAAAAGCTGTCCCAGAGAATGCGCCTTGTCAATGGACTGGGGCATAATTTCCAAAAAGAAGGGTTCAGACCGAAAAATATTCAGTTCCCATCCAAAACGTTCCCGCATGATCTCCTGCGCATTTTCGATTTTGTCCGGATCTCCGGTTGCCAGAAATTTATTTACCGGGAAATCCACATACTTCAAAAAATTCTCTACTTCCAGCATGGGTACGTTATTTATTTTCCCTTCCAGTTCACAATACCGGTCTCTGCCATTCCCCAGTATGATTTCCTTGTCATTGTAAGTGACGATTCCAAGCCCCAAACTGCAGATTGTCTCGTACACCGGTGCTGTCAGTTCCATGGGAATGGTATGATTACAAACCGCTTCTCCCGTGGCGCAGTTGATAATCCTGCCGCCGTTGAACGCCAGCACATAATTTCCAAAGATATCCATTCGCAGTTCCCTGGCCAGATGCATAATCCCTGTAGTAGGGCGGCCGGAAGCCAGCACCACCTTTTTCCCATCTTCCTGCAGGGAAATGAGCATTTCCTTTGTGACAGACGATATTTTCTTTTCGCTAGTGAGCAGTGTGCCATCCAGATCCAGCACAATCATTTCATATTGTTGTGTCATAATTCCTCCTGTGCGTGTCCCTATCTCGTTTGCAAAAATGTGTATTCCCTCTGGGCTTTCTCATCCTCAGGGTAGAGTTTCAGATACTCATCCAATGCCGCCTTTGCGGATTCAAAATCCATCATCTGTTCATAGCAATAAATCAGTTCCAGCCGAAGCTGCTGATCCTGTTCTAATTTTTTCTCGGAAGAAAGCAATTTATTCAAATAGTCTACAGCCCCTTCATAATTTCCCGTCTCAAGCTTCATTTCCACCAGCTTTATCAGAGCCTCCGAATCATTTTCATGATTCTCGGCATAGCTGGCATAAAGTGCCTCCGCCTTATCCGACTCCCCCCGCATCTCGTACATCTCCGCCAGATACAGCGGCGCATCCGGATGCTTCTTATCCGACGCTTCATCTAACTGCTCCTGAGCATTGTCATAATCTCCCAGAATCAGATAAATCCGCCCCCGCTGCAGGTAGTCCTCTCCACTTGTCCCAGTCTGATTCAATGCCCTTTTGAGATAAGCCTCTCCCTCTTCTGCATACCCAGCTCCCGTCACCTGCTCATAGATTGCAACATAAAGCTCGTAATTTTCCGATTCCCGTTCAATGGCCCGATCATAGGAGAGCTTTGCTTTCTCCACGTCTCCCTGAATCAGGTACAAATTCCCCAGCAGATAGTGGGCATCTCCATTGCTGTCATCGTATGCAATCAAAGACTCATAACAGTCTATAGCATTTTCCACATCTCCCTGCATATAGTAGCAGGCTGCCTTGTAATAACAGGTATCAATCTCCTCTTCCCCCACGGTACCCACAGACTGATCCATGGCACTCTGGAAGGCCTCCAGTGCCCCCTGGTAATCCCCCTGTTCCATACAGTTGAAGCCAATCTGACGATAAGCCTCCTTATTCTCCTGTGCTTTATCATCTGAGCAGCCGGTCAGCGCGAAAATCAAAACCGACACCACGGCAAAACAAATCATTTTTTTCTTCATCGAATCACTCCTTCATGGCATGAGTTTACACTATCAATCCAAACACATCTCAAGGACAAATTATACCATAGAAAGAATGGAATTCAAATCATTCTGTAACAAAAAAAGTCCTGCGGATAAAATCCGCAGGACTTTTGTACTCCTTAAAAGGAGAAATATTGTAACTGTTCAGTACCTTCCAGCTACAAAATATTCTCTTTACGAATTACTTGCAAATACCGTTAGCATCTACATAGTATCCATCCGGTGTGTAGCAGTTGGTTAACATTACACCACGGTTGATGTAATACCAGCTATCGCCATCCTTTAACCAGCCGGTACGTGCAACACCGTTTGCATCTGCATAGTACCAGCGAGTACCGTTAGAATCTGTGATAGAATACCATCCGGTTACCATAGCACCCTTATCATTGAAGATATAGTAGTGGCTGTCATAGTATGCCTTCTTCTCATCCTGATACTTGTCATAAGCGATCTGATATGCACGGCAAGCTTCATCGTACTTATCCCAATCAGTCATGCCCTCTGCATTCTTGTAATCGGAAGTGCTAGGACGTTTCTGCTCAAACTTCGGTGCATTGGCATCATCGCAGGCGCGGTCATTTCTAATCATCTCGCCACCATCGATAAAGTACCAGGTATCGCCATCCTTTAACCAGCCATCCCAAACAACTCCGCTGTTCGGATTGGTGTAATACCATGCATCGCTGTAATTTCCTAATGAATCAGTGAACTCATAGTGATACCAGCCGTATACCATAACACCCTTACGGTCAAAGAAATATCTGTGAGAATCACAGTACTCTTTGTATGCCTTATTGTACGCATCGTAATCCACATTACCATTTGCATCTGTGTAGTCCTTCTGTGAAGGAGTCTTGCCAGTTACATAAGTACCATTGGTGCGAAGACTACCATCATTCAGGTAATACCAGTTACCTCCATCGGATAACCATCCATCATGTCCGGCTCCGTTAGCATCGCAGTATACCCAGCTGCCATATGTAGAGGTAGGATCATAATTGTACCAGCCGGTAATCATCTCTCCGTCGGGCTTAAACCAGTATCTTGTGCTTGTCTGATCCTTATAATCTGCCTCTGGATTGTCAACAATGTCCTTGTAGTCGGTAACCATACGTCCGTCCTGCTCTACATAATACCACTTGCCAGCATCCTTTACCCAGCCTGCTGCGCTCAGGTTAGAACAATCTTCCTCAGTACAAACAGTTCCGGCATAGCCCTTCTCGTTTACCCAGTACCAATTGGTGCCTGCATGTACCCAGCCAGGGGTCTTAACTACTGCACCCTTCTCGTTGAACACATAATAAGCAGAAGTCCAATCAACCTCCCCTGTAGCCTCGTCCTTTGTCTCGGTGCATGTCCAGTAAGATCCGTCAGCTGCCATCACTCCGGTGTTAGTCATATAATACTGTCCACCGTCAACCCACTGGTCATAAACATAATTTCCTTCCTGATTTGCATAGAACCAGTTTCCATCCACTGAGTTCCAGCCTGGTGTTGCAGCTTCTGCAGTGATGGGTGCGGCAAACACACATGCTGCGGCTGCTGCTGCGATTAATAATGATTTTCTTTTCATAAATCAATCGTCCTCCTTTTGTTTTTTGATAGATTTTAACTAACAAAAATAAATATAACACTTTTTCGTCATTTGGTAAACAGATTTCTCCATATTTTTTATTTTTTGGCTTTTTTACCAATATTTTCTCCAAATGAGAAAATTTTATTCTACGATTTTGGTTCTGTTGCTACCGGGAGTTGCTCCATGCCCCCGAGTAATTTACATAGCTGTTTCCGATCCATGCATCATAGGCCATGGCTCCACTGGAGCGGAAATAGTACCACTGTCCGTCGATCAGCTGCCAGTCCAGCTTCATGACACCATCCCCTGTTTCTCCCAGATAATACCATTTACCACCCAGCTTCTGCCAGCCGGTACGCATGGCTCCGCTTTTGCTGAAATAGTACCATTTTTCGTTAATCTCCTGCCAGCCGGTAGCCATGGAACCATCGCCGTCAAAATAATACCAGGTGCCGTCCACCAGTCTCCAGCCGGTGACCATCTCACCCTTCACCGGATCCAGATAATACCATTTGCCGCCGCTCTTTTTCCATCCGGTAAGCATATGACCACTGTCGTCGAAGTAGTACCACTTGTCATTGATTTCCTGCCAGCCGGTGATCATAATCCCATCCGCGTTCAGATAATACCAGACACCTTCTTTCTGCAGCCACCCGGTCTGCATGCATCCTTCCTCATCAAAATAGTACCAGCCGATTCCTGCCGGAATCCATCCGCTGGCCGGTGTGCCATCCGTCCGGTAAAAATACCATTTTCCCTCTAGTTCATACCAGCCGCTGACATTCCCCAGATACCCTCTGCCGTCAAACCAGTACCAGACACCTTCAATGAGTTCCCACTGGTTTACCGGATAATTACCCGAAAGATACTGATACCAGGTGCCTGTGCTGTCTTTATGCCAGACACCGGTACTTTTCACATAGCCCTCCTTCGCACCGGTTTGAGGTATCACTGTCTCGGTGTAATCCACAAATCCAAGATCCACATCGATATACTCATCAATTCCCGGCAGTCTTCCAGTCTCAGAGCACTGCCAGATCGTCCTTTTATATTCCTCATTATATTTGTAATTGAAACGGGCCAGCCAGGCATCCACATTTCCCAGAGTGGCAAAGTCCACATAGTTTTTCGCCCAGTCCTCGTTGCAGTAGATCATGGGTGTGTAACCTGCTTTGCGCAGCTCACTGCAATATACATCGGCGATTTCCGTTATCTGTGCCCGGCTCAGGGAGGATGACTGAACCTCTGACTCCAAATCAATCGCCACCGGATAGGACACGGTGTAACCCGCCATATTGTCAATCATCCACTGGGCATCCGCCAGAGCCTGGATGGGTTCTGTGGCAGTGCTGTAGAAATATACGCCTGCCGGAATCTCCCGTTCATTCAATGCAGTCATATTCGTCTGAAACTTCGGATCCAGGATACGGTCTGCATGTCCCACACGGACGAATACAAAGTCCAGATTCTGCTCTGCCACCTTATCCCAGTCGATATCCCCCTGCCACTTCGACACATCGATTCCGTAGGTCACTACCCCCTCTTCATAGGGATTATCCTTCATCATGGCACCCTTCGGATGTCCGCTGGAATTGTCCGTGTAGAAAAAGTGCCACTCATCTCCGCTCTTCTGCCAGCCGGTGAGCATCTCTCCACTTTCTGCCATCACATAAGACTCTCCATCGATCTCCACGGGACCGGTCTGCATCACTCCGGACGCATCTGCATAGTACCAGTTGTCCTTCACCTGAAACCATCCGGTCTTTACATAACCGTTGGAATTGAAATAATACCACTGCTCCTCAATCTGTTTCCATGTATTTTGGGGAAAGGAACCATCGGAATACTGGTACCAGTATCCGCTTTCATCCTGTTTCCATTCCCCGGATGCAGCCTGTGTATATGCTACCGTCCCTGTTACTACCACAAACATGGCAGCAATAAATGCTGCCATTTTCATGTATTTCTTCATAAAATTCTTTTTTCCTCCCATCTTGTATCACTTCTTATCTGGATTTTGTCCAGACACCGGAGCTGTTCACATAATCCCGTCCAATCCATGTATTGGCGGCCATAGAACCATTACCATACAGGTAATACCATTTACCGCCTACCTGCTGCCAGCCGGTCTTCATGGCACCATCATTGGCTTCGCCCAGATAGTACCATTTCCCATTCACTTTCTGCCAGCCGGTTTTCATGGCTCCGTCTCCGCTGCCGCCGAAGTAATACCATTTGCCGTCAATGCTCTGCCAGCCTGTGAGCATCTTTCCTTCGCCGGTGGTGTCAAAATAGTACCACTTGCCATCTATTTTCTGCCAGCCAATCTTCATGGCTCCATCATTGACAGCTCCCAGATAGTACCATTTTCCCCCCACTTTCTGCCAGCCGGTCTTCATGGCTCCATCGCTGCTGTCGCCAAAATAGTACCAGTCTTTTCCTATCTTCTGCCAACCGGTAGCCATGATACCATCTTTTGCCTTGTCAAAATAATACCATTTACTGCCAATTTTCTGCCAGCCGGTGGATGCTGCACCAGTCTCCGTCAGATAATACCAATTGTTTTTGTACTTCAGCCAGCCTTTTTGGGCGATTCCATCCGGATTCATGTAATACCAGTGTTCACCCACCAGCAGCCAGCCTGTGGCTGCACTTCCATCGGAATTAATATAGTATCGTTTGCCCTGGTATTCGACAAACCCGCTATCCTTGCTTCCATCCTGGAATATGTAGCACCATTTGCCATTCTGCAGTTTCCAGGAGCCGGGCTTGTCGATGACACGTTCGGGGTCATAATCCGAAAAATCGGTTCCGGCGTTTCCGCTGTTATTGTTTCCACCATTGTTTTCGTTTCCGCCGTTGTTTTCGTTTCCACCGTTGTTTTCGTTTCCACCGTTGTTTTCGTTTCCGCCGTTGTTGTTTCCACCGTTGTTTTCGTTTCCGCCGTTGTTTTCATTTCCACCGGGGGTATCCCCACAGACAACATGGAGGGTATAGGTTCTTGTGGAACCATTTGCCGCAGTACATACAACAGGAATGGTGTTCTCTCCTCCTGTCAATGGTATCACACCGATTCCTCTCAGGCTGGTTCCGGCTGCCACAGTCTCCGCCAGCACATTGATGGAGGTCACACCTGTGGGCACATTCACTGTATAGTCTGTTACTGCTCCATCAAACACTGGGGAAAGACTGCATCCTTCCACAGCCAGTCCCTTCAGCCAGTTGTTTGGATTGCCACCGCTTGGCATGCCGCAGGCAGTGGATGGCATGCCACTGTACACAGGAATCCGGAACGTAACCGTTGCCTGGTCATCTGTGTATGCCTTCTTCATATTCATTCCTTCACTGATTGCCGCCTGCACATTGGTCATATACTGATGGTTATAGAGTCCGGAAGTGGTATTCACAACATTAAACTTTTCGAAATATACGGTATCCTGACCCTTTGACACATAGCCGTCTGCCACAGTCTTGGAGCCATAATACAAAGAAGTATATCGGGTGTTCCATTCCTGGCTCTTTGCGTAGGCCAGTCCGTTCTGCACAGAAGTCAGACCATTGGCCGGATAAGCATTGATATTGAAGTAATTATAAACCCCCTCATAACCGGATACGACACCGGAAATGGAACCGCTGGTTCCACGCACGCCCTGCTCCTGCAGCACACGGGATGCCAGGTGATAGGGATTCACGTTAAGCTGACTTCCGATGGTCACAAAATCTGCCGGATAGTTTCTCTGGGTACCATCTGCGTCGGTATAATCTCCCGCCATAAAGCTGCCAGTCAAAAGGTTCCCTACCCCCTCTACGGTCTGTGAGCTTTCATATGTATTCGTTGCAAACTGAAAAATCGAAGAATCATTTAAAAAATTTCGCGGATCCATACAATAGGCCACCATCTCCCGGGATGCGCAGACCCAGCCGGCGCCGTCATATCCGGTCCAGGTATTGGTCCTCCAGTTGTATGCCCCTGAAGCAGTAGACTTCTGGGCATCATCATTTCCGGAGGAAACAAGATTTTTCCCAAGTGCGCTCTGCCGGTCGATTACCGTATTCCAGTCCAGACCAGTGATAACCGGCTGGAATACCCAGTTGGGATATTTACTGTGAAGCGTGGCCAGAAGTCCGGCATAGTCAGACGGAAATCCTGCAGCTACCAGTGTTTCCGAATAGCTGTCGTCCACCTCCACCACATGAACATCATTTATGTATGTTTTTGACACATATCCTGTGCCGCCCTTATAGGAAATCTGATACCAGCCCTCATCCCCAGCGCCAGTGATTACAACCTGTTCTCCCTTACCCAGTACACCCAGAATACCATAACCTGTTCCCGGTCCGCTGCGCACATTCAGGGAAGAGTTCACATTCACCGTCCCAACCGTCATAGACGTGGCAGCATATACCTGAGGTATCGGCACAGATGCTACTGTACCCGTTCCTAAAGCCACCGCAAGAAAAAATGCGGCAATCTGTTTTTGTAGCATTCGTTTACTCATATCTTCTCGTTCCTTTTTGTCTCTTTTCCCGCCTTTCATTTTGTATCGTATTATACGGTTTATTTCCCATGATTGTCAACCAACGGAACCCATGGAATATTTTGGATATTATGTTACTTTCCCTTATGTTCTTTCTCCTTCAGATAAGCAGCGGCATCTTTGAAGAAGCTGGCTGCGATAAGAACAATGATGATTCCCACCGGGAATGCTGCGATGATGGATACCGACTGCAGGCTGCTCATGGTATTCTCTGAGAAAATTAACGCAATGGGCAGGATGATAAAGAGTACTGCCCAGAAAGTACGAACTCTCTTATCCGGCTCCTCATCTGCTGACAATTCCTTATAAGAATAGGATGATACCACCATGGTCAGTGCATCAAAGGTGGTGGAGTAAAAGGCGATCATGGTAATAGCCAAAAGCAACAGTCCCAGCCACGGAAGTGGCAGCGTATCAAAAATCCGCACGATAGCCTGCTGCAATGTACCGCCTTCTGCCAAAAATCCAAGGGTATCCAGCTCGCCCTTTACCTGTTTTGCCAGTCCATAATTTCCTAACACGATAAAGGAAGTAAAGGTTCCTGCCAATCCCCAGAAATATCCGCCGAACACGGTATTTTTTATCGTACGTCCTTTGCTGATGGTTCCGATAAAGAAGGGAGTAGCCACACACCATACCATCCAGTAAGCCCAGTAGTAAATGGTCCAGTCCTGTGCAAAGGTAGACTGTCTCAATGGATCGCTCCAGGTAGACAGACCAATAAAGTTCTGTGCCAGACTTCCCATGGCAGTCAGTCCGGTTTCCAGTATGTAGCGGGTCTCTCCGCCACCCACCAGAACGTAAATCAGCAGTGCAAAGAAGAAATAGCTGCAGAAGGATGCCAGTTTCGAAATACCCTTCATGCCAAACCATACGGTCAGGGTATAAACCACTGCGATCAAAATCAGGATGCAAATGGATAAAATCACACCGGAGGAAAATCCAAACACACTGCTTAACGCCTCAGCTAAAAGCGGTGTTGCAAGCGAGAAGGTGGTAGCGGTTCCCGCCAGCAAAGCGAAAACTGCAATCAGATCAATTACTTTTCCCCATACTCCATCTACACGATTTCCCAGAATCGGACGACAGGCCTCAGAAAACTTCTGACGTTTTCTGCCCCGCACATGAAGCATAAATCCGAATGCCACAGCCAATACGATGTAGAAGCTCCAGGGAATGGGTCCCCAGTGAAACAGCGGGTATACGGAAGCCCACTGCTGAATTCCACCCATGTCCTCAATGTGGGGATCTGCCGCATACAATGCCCACTCACACAGAGAGTAAAACAGAATATCGGCCGCCATGGTGGAGGTAAAAATCATGGTTCCCCAGGCAAAGTTCGAATACTGCGGTTTCTCCAGATTGCCCAGCTTGATATTTCCAAATCTGGACAGCCCCATATACAGGGAACAGATTAAAAATCCCAATCCCATGAGAAGATAATAGATGCCCATCTCATCTCCCAAAAATCCACGAATCACGCCAAGTACATTCTGCGAACCTTCCGGAAATGCCATAAAGAGCACACCCAATATCAGAATGCCCACCAATGGAATCAGCGTGGTGCTCCAAGCGATTCTATTTGTTAGTCCTTTATTTAACTTTTCTTTTTTCATATCCATCCTCTTTTCTTTTTATTCGGATCTGTTACAAGTAGTTCCTGTACCCCTCATCAATGGCCGCCAGTTCTTCCAAACTGTCAATCTCTGTCAGTGCTCCCTTGGGAATCTCCCGGATTCCCAGCTGATACTCCTTAGGATAGCAGAACATTGCCACATCATCCCAGTAAATATCCCGGTTCTTTTTCACTTCAAATTCCTGTTCCAGATGGTTCCGCAGTCTGGCTCCGTCCTCCGCAGACCAGAGGGACACACTGTAAAGCTGGTATCCTTTCTCCCCACCGTTACGGCTGCAGGAGGTGACGATTCCGTTCTCCACCTGCATCAGCCATTCGTCGGTTTCTTCCTCCGTCCAGCTGCAGCAGTAACCGGAATGCTCAAATTCTGGCCGGAGAATTTCAGAATCATATATCATCTGGTCTCCATCCAGAATGATCACATCCGAAAGATGTTCCCTGGCTACATAAAGGGAAGAAATATTGTTGCATTGGTCAAAGTAAGGATTCTCAATTAGCACAATGTCCGGATAACTCTCCTGCAATTCCCGGAATCTTTCCTTCAAATATCCAATCACAATATAAATTTCTGTGATTCCCTGCTGATGCAGCCCATCGATTACCGTGTCGATCATCCGCTTTCCATTTACCCGCACCAGAGGTTTTGGCGTTTCCAGAGTCAGAGGGCGCATACGTTTTCCCAGCCCTGCCGCCATAATAATGGCTCTTTTTGCTCTATGCATGCTGCTCCTCCTTATACTCATGAAAAATCTTATAGTATTCCTTTGCATAACGGTATTGACGGAGGCTGTACTCTCCAAACTCTACGCCCAACTGACGCTTATACTCACACCAGTTGCTCCATAAAAGTCCCGCCACTGCAATGTAGCAGTATATTTTTTTCCGTACTGCCGGCTTGCATCCCTCCGGGAAATACAGGTCAATGAGCCGTTCCACATGTGCTCTGTCATACATGGAGTAAATCGCAAACATGGCAATATCCACATGGGGATCCTGCATACCGGCGTACTCCCAGTCAATCAGGCGAAGTCCCTCATCGCAAAACAGAAAATTATCTGCATTTGCATCGATATGCGTCAGGCAAAAATCCTTCTCTTGACGGTCAATGTAACTCTTGAGTTCCAGGACATGCTGTTTTGTCTCCTGATAATCACGATAAACAGAGGGTTCGCCATTCCACAATCCCTCATAGAAATCAATCTGTTCAAACATATCAAATGTGTGATCCACCTGCAGCTTCTTCTCATGAAAGCTTCTCAATAGTTTCATGCACGCTGCCACTTCCTCCCGGTTCTCGGCATCACAATTTCTGGCATTTTCCAAAAAAGCTGTGATCTTGTACCCGGTTTCCGGATTGATGTAGCAGATATCATCACAAATATGCTCCCCACGTATGGTTTCGTATACTTGGTATTCCTGTTTCCGGTTGATCATCTGATCTGTTCCCTCGCCGGGAATCCGCATGATATAGCGTTTTCCTTTACAGGTGAACAGGAAGGATCGATTTGTCATACCTGTCTTTAGCACCGTAATCTTGGAAATCTCTTCCGTACTCACCCCAAAGGTATCCGCAATAATATATAGTACGTCTGACTCCAAATGAATGGAATTGGTATCCAGTGCCCGAAGCTGCTCATAGGTGTTTAACTCATAAATACTTTTTGTTCGATCTACTTTGCCGGAAATTATCATCCGATTCTTCTCATACAATGCCTCTTCCCAAAAGCAGTCCTCATACTCCGGATTCTGTTTCATTTGATCCAGCTTATCTGCAATCCGTGTTCCATCTGCTATATCCAGATAGGCGATTCCAATCATTTGATTTCCTTCTGTTGCCGCATCGATACGCACCAGCTCTCCTTTACGGTTCAGGCTCACATCACTCTTTCTTGTCTTCTCCTCTTGTACCAGATACCAGGAGTACAATTCGCATTTGTGAAATGGATTTTCCTGACAGTAGATATCGCAGGGAATCACATAAGCTTCTTCTAAATGCTTCGATGCCTTTGCCAGGGACCAGAGATTATTCTTCACATCATATTCCCGGTTCACAATAAGCTCCACCTGATATTTATCCATCAGGTATTCGTACTGCTCTTTCATAAATCCAACCACGATGTAAATCTCTGTCACATCCACTGCATGAAGCTGTTTAATCAACCGCTCCACCAGTGTTTCTCCATGAACCTGCAGCATTCCTTTGGACTGAGCCCGGTTGATTGGAACCATACGCATACCTGCACCCGCTGCCAGAATCACCGCCCGCTTCGGATGATTCGCCTCCACCAGCTGCCGTCCCTGTTCGCTAAGTTCATTGGCTATACTGAGCATTCCTTTCTGCTGCAAGCTTTTCACTGCCTGATTCACAGAGCCAACGGCGCATCCTAATGTGTCCGCCACTTCCCGCTGGGTGGAAAAGCTGCACTCCGATATGTATTGTATAATATCATTTTCTACTCTTGTGTTCATATTCTTTCCTCGCATCAATATTCACGAACTAAACATATAATACTTTTTATGAACATTATTGTCAACCCTTATTTCTTTTTTTTAATATTTTCATATCAAGAAACGATTCTTTGTGAATCGTTTCTTGTCACTGAGACCCAGAAAAAAAAGGAACCGAGGAATGTTCCATTCCTCGGTTCCTGTATGTCCATATGATATTTCGAGAATCTTATAATTTCCAGATATCTGTGTTGTACTGCTCGATGGTTCTGTCAGATGAGAAGAAACCAGCCTTGCTCATGTTGATGAGCATCTTCTTAGCCCAAGCCTTTCTATCCTCGTAATCAGCAAGCATCTCATCCTTCTTAGCACGATATGACTGCCAATCCGGAAGAGTCATGAACCAGTCTTTGTTCAACAGCTCGTTGTAAAGTCTCTCCAGATTCTCTGCCTTTCCGATTGCCTTCAGCTCGTCGCTTACGATAAAGTCAATCGCTCTCTTAATCTCAGGATCAGACTCGTAGTACTTGCGGGATACATAGTCAGCCTTTGCGTAGTGCTCGATAACTTCCTCAGAAGACTCACCAAAGATGTAGATATTGTCATCACCAACAAACTCATGCATCTCTACGTTTGCTCCGTCCTCAGTACCGATGGCAACTGCACCATTTAACATGAACTTCATGTTAGATGTACCAGATGCCTCCTTGGATGCCAGAGAAATCTGTTCATGGATATCTGCAGCCGGAATCAGCTTCTCAGCCCATGTTACATTGTAGTTCTCTACCATAACAACCTGTAAGTAAGGGCTTACCTCCGGATCGTTTGCGATCAACTGCTGTAAGCAGAGGATCAGATGGATGATATCCTTTGCGATTACGTAAGCAGGCGCTGCCTTTGCTCCGAAGATAGCAGTGATCTTTCTTGCAGGCTTCTTGCCGGCTTTGATCTCAAAGTACTTGTTAATCACATACAGAGCGTTCATCTGCTGTCTCTTGTACTCATGTAATCTCTTAACCTGAATATCGAATACGGCATTCTCGTCCACATCAATGCCCATGGTAGCCTTTAAGTAATTCTTTAATGCAATCTTGTTGTCCTTCTTGATAGCCAGAACCTTGTCCAATACTGCATCGTCATCTACGAACTTAGCCAGCTTCTCTAACTCAGTTGCATCCTTCTTGAAGCCAGATCCAATCAGCTCCTCGAATAAAGCAGTCAGCTCCTTGTTGCAGTGTAACAGCCAGCGACGGAAGGTGATTCCGTTGGTCTTGTTGTTGAACTTCTCCGGATAAATCTTGTAGAAGTTGTTCAACTCGCTGTCCTTTAAGATCTCGGTATGCAGGTAAGCAACACCGTTTACGCTGAATCCGTAGTGGATATCCATGTGAGCCATGTGAACACGCTTCTCATCATCGATGATGTATACGGACTTGTCATCATACTTAGCAGCTACACGGTTGTGTAACTCGTAAATGATAGGCATTAACTGAGGTACAGCCTTCTCTAAGAAGGAAATCGGCCACTTCTCCAGAGCCTCTGCCAGAATGGTGTGGTTGGTGTATGCACAGCACTTAGAAACAATGCTGATAGCCTCGTCCATGCTGATGCCTCTCTCCATCAAGAGACGGATGAGCTCAGGGATAACCATGGAAGGATGGGTATCGTTAATCTGAACTACTACGTAATCAGCTAAATCATGAAGGTTGCATCCACGCTCAACAGCCTCATCCAACATAAGTCTTGCACCATTGCTTACCATAAAATACTGCTGGTATACACGAAGCAGACGACCCTTGTCATCACTATCATCCGGATATAAGAACAAAGTCAGGTTCTTCTGGATATTCTCTTTGTCGAAGTCGATTCCGTCACCTACGATGCTCTCATCTACGGTCTCGATATCGAATAAGTGCAGCTTATTGGTACGGTTCTCATAACCGGTTACATCAATGTCATACAATCTGGAAGTTACAGTGAAGCCACCAAACTGGATCGGATAAGTAACGTCTGTCTTGGTCAGCCAGCTCTGCTCCTCGATCCAGGGATTCTTGGTCTCTTTCTGAAGGTTGTTCTCAAATACCTGCTTGAACAGACCATAGTGATAATTTAATCCGATACCGTCACCATTTAATCCCAAGGTAGCGATGGAATCAAGGAAACATGCAGCAAGTCTTCCCAGACCACCATTTCCTAATGACGGCTCCGGCTCAACCTCTTCGATTGCTGCGATATCTTTACCATTTGCTGCTAAAAGCTCTTTTACCTCATCATACACACCTAAGTTGATCAGGTTGTTTGACAAAAGCTTACCAATTAAGAACTCAGCAGAAATGTAATATAATTTCTTCTTATCTTTGTTATTCTCTTTCTCGCCTGCCATCTCCTTGGTCATATCAAGCAAAGAGTAGTAGATTTCTTCATTGGAACAATCAGCAATACTTTTGTTGTATTTCTTTGTTACAATCTCCTGCAAATTCATTTTTAACCCTCCACATTTTTGTTTATTTTTGGTTTTCTCCTAACCTATCTGCTATTATGCAACAAATTCCATCTTTTTTCTTGTAGTATCCTAACATAAAGTGGTACTATTCTATCATAATCCCTTCTCAAAAATGGTATAGTAAAGATTTTGCGGACAAAAACTAGCACAAAATAGTATCAGACTGTTTCCTCCGGATTCTCTCCCAGCACCTTGGCAATGGCCTTCATCACCATATTCCGTTCCAAAGGCTTCTTGAAATATCCGCTGGGATTGAGCTGCAATACCGCCATAATATGCTCCTTGTCTGCGACTGCAGTCAGAAAAATCACCGGAATATCCGCAATTTCCGGATTCTGGCGAATCATTTTTAGCATTTCCCTTCCATTACACTCCGGCATATCGTAGTCCAGAAGAATCAGATCCGGGCGCTTATTCTGTATGGCCTCCATTCCCC
The DNA here is from genome assembly GCA_022766245.1 of Lachnospiraceae bacterium. Classification (GTDB taxonomy): domain Bacteria; phylum Bacillota; class Clostridia; order Lachnospirales; family Lachnospiraceae; genus Roseburia_C. Next base: position 25,301 of record JALEPL010000028.1, read on the forward strand.
GTCTGGCAGATGTTGCCACCGAAACCTTATACTTTTCTCCCAACATGGATTTCATGCTCCGAAGTGCCAGGGCACTGTCATCCACCACCAGAATACTTTTCCTGCCGGAGTCTTGCCCGCCAATACCCAGAGCATTTTCATCCCCCTTGACTCCTATAGAATTCCCGTCCGGGCTCAATCCAAGAATCTCACAGCACTTTTTCGTAAGAAAATCCTTACTGACGGGACGAAGCAGCTTCACAAAGGGTTCACTGTCCACGAATTTCTGAAACTTTCCACATTCTTCCCGATTTCCGATTACTGCCACAGGGATCTTTCGAAAAGCCGTTTCAAACAGATCGAACACCGCTGTCTCCTCCCCGGTAAAATCAATCAGACTAATCACAGCCAGATCCGGTTTTGAGATTTTTAGCATTTTCTTTATCATTTCAACATCATCCGAACAAACCTGTACCTGAAAGGTATCCGTCAGACAATCCGACAAATTACTGACTGCTTTGTTGAATTTTCCAATCAAAAGTATCCTTTTCATAATTTTCTCCTCTTAACGTATGACATGAATGTTCAAAAGCTTTTGCCCCTTATATCATAATCATGGTCTCCAGCTGATCAATCAGCTCTATTGCCCGGTCACTGTCAATATCCGTAACGGCAATCTGCAGCTGTTCCATAACCTTTTCTATCTCATCCTCATATACATACTGCATCAATGCTTCCATAATCCGGTCCGCCTCGTCAATGTCCTGTTCCTCCATGGCAGGCTTCAGGATGTCCAGGTATTCCAGTATCACTGCAAAATCTTCCACTGCAATACGTTCTTCCTCAGGTGGCATACACACCTTTAGTTTTTCCTTGTAGCTGCGCCATTCCTGCAAAAATAGTGGTGTCAGATGCTCGATGACAGCGATTTTCCCATCTCGGGCTGCATACTCCAGTGTTTTGGCCAGACCAAACAACTGCATGGCACCGATAAGTGCCGATGAACCCTTCATGGCATGTACCTTGATCCGATACAGATTCAGCACCTGTTCTTCCGACTCCGAAGACTCTTTCCCGGAAAAGAGCTGATTGTAACAGTCCTCCAGATAATCCGCCTCCGTATCCAGCATCCGGTAAAAATCCCTGGCCGTTTCCAAAAGCAGTGCCTTATCGTGGAGATGCATCACGCCGTAATCCCACTCAATACCTTCCACTTCCGGCAGCTTCACATCATCGGTGTCATTCTCCGTGACAGCTACAGCCTGTTGCGATTCCTCGCGTTCCAAAGACGGCTTTTGCACAGGCTCTCCCATATCAAAGACCAAAAGCTCCCGTGGCAGCATTCTCCGAATCAGATTCTCCAGCTTGTCCGGAATAATGGGTTTTGCCAGGAACTCATCAAATCCCTCGGAAAGATACATTTCCTTGGCACCGGCCACGGCATTTGCAGTCAATGCCACCACCGGCGTATCTTTGCACGGATAGTCCCGCATTTCCTTCATGGCATGCAGCGTCTCGATTCCGTCCATTTCCGGCATCATGTGATCCAGGAAAATGATGTCGTAATGATTTTTTCGCACCCGTTCCAGACATTCCATTCCGCTTTCCACCTGGTCGATCTGGACCTTCGTATCTTTTAAAAGTCCGCAGAATACCTTGAGGTTTACCGCATTGTCATCCACCACAAGAAGGTGAGCATCCGGTGCCGTAAATGACGCATTATAAGTGTATTCCCGAGTCTGCTGGCGTATCCGCTCCTCCAGATTGCCAATGGGTTCCGGATTCATAATCTTTTGTCTCAATTCAAAGAAAAACTCTGACCCCTGGCCATACACACTGTTTACCTGAATGTGACTTCCCATCATCTCCAGAAGCTGCGCTGTAATATTCATGCCCAGACCGGTACCCTCGATATTGCGGTTTCTGTCCTCGTCCAGTCTTTCGAATTCCACAAAAAGCTTCGATAAATCTTCCTCTTTGATGCCAATGCCGGTATCCTTCACAGAAAAAAGCAGAATCGCATCACCCTCCTCCACTCTTCCGTCCACCCGAAAGGTAACACTGCCCTGTTCCGTATATTTCACCGCATTATTCAGAATATTGATCAGCACCTGACGAATTCGGATTTCATCTCCATACATACGTGAAGGCAGCTGCTGATTCACCAGAACATGAAAGTTCAGATTCTTGTCGTGCGCCTTCAGGGAAATCATGTTGGCAATATCGTGGAGCATACTGCTGAAATCGTACTCTGCAGGTACAATCTTCATCTTTCCGGATTCGATTTTTGACATATCCAGGATATCATTGATGAGTCCCAGCAGAGTCTGACCGGCATTTCGGATATCCACTGCATACTCCTTAATCTTAGGATCCTTATTTTCCCGGAGAATCATAGCATCCATACCAAGCACTGCATTGATCGGTGTCCGAATCTCATGGGACATATTGGCCAAAAACTTTGCCTTGGCCTCACTGGAAAGAATAGCCTGCTGCTTTTCCTTTTCAATATGTAAAATCTCCTGTATGGTTCCAATCACGGATATCAATAAAAGGAATATCAGGCCCAAAGCCAGAATCACTCCGCTAAACTGCACTGCACTCAGGAAATATACAACAATCTGAACACATGCAGCCAAGGCCGCACCCAGTACTCCCAATGCAGCAATGCGATATTCCTTCACCTTCCGTCTGCACACATCCATCACCATAGTGACGCCCATCAGCAGGATGGACAGCATGGATGTGACTGCAATATAGCGGATTGTATCCGCAAAATCTACCACAGCAGAAAAATGCAATATGGTACATACCACAAACATCACAAGATCTACGGAAATCATAACCATATAAGGAATACGATACCGTTCCTTCTGTATCCCATCCATATAAATCAGGAATGGAATGGGCATCAGCATAATCATGCAAAACGTAATCGCATTCACCACTGCCATATTGGAAAACAGCAGCTGTCGGAATACCGAATTCGTCACCAGCCATACTCCCGCCAAAACCACACCCCAGCCCAGATATTCCAGATCAATCCGTCTGCGATACGCAATATGCAGAAAAACACTTCCAAGGATACTCAGTGCACCCAAAAGAAGGGTAAAGAAGGCAACAACTAACTCCAGACCATACTGTCCGGCAAACTGATGCCACACCCCCATACGGTTTCCATAATAAACCGTATACTGTAGTCCGGAATAGGGCGAATCGGATTCGGTTACCAGCGTCAAGGTCTTCCCCTCATCCTCCGGCAGTAAATTCACAAATACAAACACCACGGCCCCGGTTCGTCCGAACAGCCGGCTCTCCTTGGTGTCATAGCTCTCCCGTAATTCTCCGTTCACATAAATCCACATATCCTGCTTGGAGCTGCGAAAACACAGACAGCTTCCCGATGCAGGCGTAAAATCCAGTGTCGTCTCCACTGTGACAGTCTCTCCCCGCAGAGCCTCACACTTTCCCGGCACTAAGGCAGGTACCCGGCTGCCATCTTCTTTCACCCGCACCCATTCTCCCCGGTACTCTTCACACTGATAATCATTGTCCGGTATATCCGCTGGCAAGACCATTTCCCCTATCAGGAAAAAAAGTCCCACCAGCAATACCAGACTCAGGAATATGCATTTCACATAATCCATTGCTCTTCGTTTACTTTTCCCCATCATCCATAGCTCCCATCAAATCGCATGATTACCAGGTGCGGGAATTCAGCTGTTTAAACTGAGCCACAGTTGATACGTGGGAGTTCAGACCTCCGTCCACATTGATAATCTGTCCACTTACATAATCACTCTCGTCGGAGCCTAAATATACGCACATATGTCCGATATCCTCCGGACAGCCATAACGATCCACCATAATATTGCTAAGGAAAATATCCTTCAGAGCCTGAGGAACACGGTTCTCATTTTCCGGTGTGACAATCAGTCCCGGACGCACACAGTTGCAGCGAATATTCTGCTTTCCATACTGTAAGGCCGTAGACTGGGTCAACATGTCAACGCCGGACTTTGCACAGGCATAGGCTGTGGAGCCTAAATCACCACCACAGGAAGCCATGGATCCGATATTGATGATAGAGCCTGCTTTATTCTGCTGCATATAAGGCAACACACATTTTGTCGAGTAAAAGGTTCCCCGCAGATCACTCTGCATAACCGCATCCCACATCTCAAGTGTCAGCTCATCTACACGTCCATCCCTGAGTCCCACATTTGCTGCATTATTGACAAGAATATCAATCTTCCCGAACTTCTCTGCCACATCTGCAAAAAGCTTCTCAATGCTCTCCGGCTTTGTAATATCCATAAAGTGATACCACGCCTGACCGCCTTCCTTTTCGATGCTGTCTACAACCGCCTGTCCCCTTTCTTCCCGGCGTCCGCAGATGACGACGGTCGCTCCCTCGGAAGCATACAGTCTGGCGATACCGATACCGATACCACTTGTTGATCCTGTTACCACTGCTACTTTTCCCTTTAATCTGTCCATTTGAAAAACCTCCTTCGATTGGCACGAGGTGTCACCGCAGGTAACGAAGCCCTGGTGCCTGTTCAAATATTTACGTTGACACTACCTCATTCCTTCTGTTACTAGGAACAGGCTATACTAAATATATCCCATTCTACTTAACAAATCAACAAAAAACAGCAAGGTTTGGCCTCTGGAACCTCAGATTTTACTTGTACTTTTCTTCCTTTTTATGATACGATTCTATCATATTTTGTGTACTCCATTGCTGACAAATAGAGGAGGATTCTATGAATATTTTAGAGTATGAGAATTATCAGGAGAAAAAACATCATGTATCTGATATTTTTCCTTATGTCACATTTCCCTGTTCCATTCCACTGGATTTTAACAACGTGCCTACTCACTGGCACGAGGAAATGGAAATCATCTATATTCGAAACGGCAGAGGTATCGTTACCGTAGATCTCACCGACTACCCGGTGAGTGAAGGCAGCATCATTTTCATCGCTCCCGGTCAGGTGCATTCCATCGAACAGTATGAAAACGACTCCATGCAATATATCAATATTATTTTTAAACTGGATATGCTTCAGCCCAAGCAGTCAGACATCTGCAGTAACGAGTATTTTCAACCTCTCAGTGAAGGTACCCTGCGCATTCCCACTCACTATGCACCGGGTATGGAGCACTATGAAGAGATTGCACACTGCATCGATGCGGCGGATCAGGTGTGCCGCACCAATCCTCCCGCCTATCAGTTTGTCATCAAGGGACAGCTGTACCTTCTTTTTTCCATTCTTTTTTCCAACTGCCAGGAGAAAACGGTGGTGAAAAAAGATCAGAAATCCGTGGAAAAAATGAAGCTTGTCATCAAATATATTGAAAACAACTACATGAATAAGATTTCCATTGAAGACATGGCAAAAGAACTGCACATCAGCGAATCCCATTTCATGAAATTTTTTAAAAACACCATGGGCACCACCTTCACAGAATATTTGAACGACTACCGGCTTACCATGGCGGGCAGACTTCTCTTATCCTCCGGAGACTCTATATTAAACATAGCGGCTGAAGTGGGATTTGACAATCTCTCCTACTTCAACCGCCAGTTCAAAAAGCATTATTATGTAACGCCCCGGGAATACCGCAAGCGCTTCGTTCATTAATGATACTAATGATATTACTGCAATAACAGTTCTGTCATCTTCGCAATATCCATCTCCTCCATACAGTAGGTGGCATCCGGCGTGGGATCATCCTTGGGGGAGATATTAGACCGCACATACAGGCAATCCATTCCGGCAGCCTTCGCACCGCCGATATCGCAGCGGGAATCATTTCCCACCATGATACACTCCTTCAAATCTAAGCCAAACTTCTCATGCAGCAGGGCAAAGAACCGCGCATCCGGCTTCTTGGTGCTGTAGTCAGAGGAAATCAGGATACCATCAAAGTACTTGGTAATATCCAGATAATTTAGCTCATAAGCGGTAAAAATTCGCTGGGCATTGGACAGAAGATACACACCAGCCCCCGCTTCCTTCAGCTTTGCCAGCATCTGTGGAACCCCGTCGTATAACTTTACATACTCGGTAGCCAGTGCACGGAAGAACTGTCCGGTAAGCACTGCCATCTCATCAGAGACTGTCACGCCTTTTTCCGCGAACAATGCTGCAAATACTTCCTCAATATGGATCTCCGGGCAGGCTTCATGTGCATATCTGGGCTCAACGCCACGCTTCATCTCAGCTTCCTTGCTGCTGCAAAGAGCTTCGTAACGGTCCTTCAGCTCCTGAGGCTCATAATTAGCTCCGTAATATCCGTAAAACAAGGACAGCTTCTCCCAAAGCGCCATCTGTTCCTCATCTGTGTGGATATCTACCAGAGTGCCGTAAAGGTCAAAGACGTAGTTTTTGTACATAGTTTTCTCCTTCTTGTATCCATATATTTTATTGTGTCCTAAATAACTTGTCAGCAATCACTCTTGTTTCAAAACTTATTCATTAACTCTACTTGAACATTTTTAATTTAACAAAAATAAGGGTAACCACGATGGACAATGCCACGGACAGGAGCACGATGTACAAAAAGCCGTGGGGGTTAGCGGCTAAGGGCATGCCCTCCGCAGCCAGGTTCATTCCGTATGCAGAAAAAATCATGGTGGGAATGGACAGCACGATGGTGATAATGGCCAGCACCTTCATGACGATATTCAGGTTATTGGATATAATCGAACCAAAGGCATCCATCATGCCATTTAAAATACCACGGTACACGTTTGCCATCTCGATGGCCTGCTTATTCTCGACGATAACGTCCTCCAAAAGGTCCTCATCCTCTTCGTATTTTTTAATGTTGGTGTTTTTGAACAGCTTCTCCATTACCACCTCGTTGGAACGAAGGGCAGTGGTAAAGTAAAGTAAACTCTTTTCCAGCTTCAGCAAATCCATGAGTTCGCTGTTCTGGGTGGAGCGGTTTGCATTCAGCTGACTCTCCAGCATATCGCTCTGCCGGTCAATGTTTCGCAGATACTGCAGAAACAGAGATGCGGCCCGATATAAAATCTGAAGGACAAAACGGGACTTCAGCGCGGTGTTAAAGCCGCGCAAATAACTCTGGGTAAAACTCTTTAAAACCGGTGTGGACTCAAGACACACTGTAATCACAGCCTTTTTTACCACAAAGATGGAAAGCGGAATGGTATCGTAGAGTTCCCGCTCATTGTCATCCACAATGGTGGGAATATTCACCAGTACCATGGTGTAATTATCATCTGTCTCGATACGGGATCGCTCATCCGTATCCAGCGCAGACTTCATGGCATCCATCTCAATGCCATAACGTTCCGACACAAGACTCACTTCTTTCTCTGTGGGCTGAACCATATTGATCCAGCAGTCTTCCTGAGCTTCCGTCAGCTGAGTTACTTTTCCGTTTACGGCACGATAATAGTTTATCATGGTCTGGTTTCCTCCTTATCCTGTATTCGGTAGTATTCGATTACTCTTTCTTGCACAAAAAAATCCCTGTCACAGCCTGAGCGCGCTATGACAGGGAAAACACTCCGTACACATATCTCGTTCAAGCTTTAGCTTCATAGGGCAATGAAATTACGTTATTCTATGCCTTGACGACATAGACTGTTGACCTTCTCATAGTGTCTCCACTACTCCGCGGCAGTAATCCGTATCCCTATGGTAGCCTCACCTACCGTTTCAATCTCGTAACTATTCAATCCCCTCCATAAGTTACGAGCACTAATCCTCATTTAGTATATTTCCTATGGTTTCGTTTGTCAAGACTGGAGCACTCGTTTTGACCAATCTTTTGTATCATATACCCTTCCTATACTTCTTTTGCTTCCCTCCCTATATGAAAAAAGCGTTATCACCGTGATAAGGGAGGAACATCAGACCATCATAATTTGCCTTCGGCAAATGAGGCTTACGCTTTCTGCAGCATTCCCTCTTCCACTTTCCTCACTTCATCCAATGGGATGCTGAGACCGGTTATACTCTCCATATTTGTCTTACCCGGATACACCGGAATCTTCGCCACCTCCGGCTCTCCCTCAATGCATGCCTCGATTCTCTCCAAATCCATATCCGCGAACTCTGTCACCGTGTACTTGACAATCCATGAAAGAATCTTTTTGTTGGATAGAATCTTCTTAATCTGTGCATCCAGCCTTTCCTTTCCATCTGCAGCATCGATGGAATCTGAGATTTGTGTCTGCATTCGTACCTCCTTCTGTGGACCCTACGCCCACCCCGGGAGGCTTCCAAACCTCCCTGATATGAAATTGTTGATTGAAAAATAAGCAGTGAAGTTTGTTTGACATTGAAATTTTTCGATTGGATGGTGCTGCTCACCATCCTTAGATAATAGACTTTCTGCTTGGATTTAGTCTAACACAGAAGGATTGTTTCCACAATAAGCAAACTGGATTTTATAGTCTTTTTAGAATATTAAGAAAATCTTTCGCATTCCCAGAGCCGAGATTTTCATCATATTCCTCCCTTTATGATATTTATTATGTAGTGTATTATAGCATTTCTGTTCTTCTTTTCAAGGAATTCTGTAATATTTCTGTAGAATATACAGCATTAAGTCATGCTCTAGCCGTCTTCTTTAATCCTTCCAAACCATCTACTGTCTTTGTTGCTGAATATTACTGATTCGAAAAGCCCTCCCGCCACTGGTTGTTTCCTATCCTGTGTCCGTGTGTACACGTTGGAGTCAGACCTAATGTTTCTAAATGGATTTGTGCTTGCTATATGCACCCCCAGTTAATCGGATAAGGCGACATCATTGACTTATTTTTCATTTTGTTGCGTTTAAGTCAAATACATAAGACGACACTATTGACTTAATCTATGAATTTTCTTACGATTTATGCGGAACCGCATAAATCGATTTTGAACAAATATGACTTTATTTCTGTTTTCTTGGTTTAAGTCAATTGATAGGCATTTATTAGGCCGGCAATTTTGACTTTATTTCCTTTTTCTTGGTTTAAGTCAATTGATAGTCATTTACTTTGCCGGCAATTTTGACTTTATTTCGTTTTCCTTGGTTTAGGTCAATTTATAGGCATTTATTAGGCCGGTGGTTTTGACTTTATTTCCTTTTTCTTGGTTTAGGTCAATTTATAGGCATTTATTAGGCCGGTGGTTTTGACTTTATTTCACATTTCCTTGGTTTAAGTCAATTTATAGGCATTTATTAGGCCGGCAATTTTGACTTTATTTCCTTTTTCTTGGTTTAAGTCAATTGATAGTCATTTACTTTGCCGGCAATTTTGACTTTATTTCCTTTTCCTTGGTTTAAGTCAAAAAAATATCTTCCGAGAGCTTAATGTGATGCGGCTGGCTGGTAGTTCCTTCGTTAAAAAGATACGCTTCAAAATTTTCCGGCACCCGCCCCATACTATCCCACATGAAATTGGCAATGGTTTTATACGCCTGAATCGCATTGGCATCTGAAATGCCCTTAAAGGCATCGGTTTGAAGCTCCCCCTGTTCTCCTCCATTATGCCAGTTCCGGTAGTCGTAGGCATAGGAGATGATGATGTGGGTAATCGAATAAGCATATGGCTTATTGACATCTTCTAGGAAATGATCCAGTCCGGCAGTGGCATCACTGTAACCGGGACCACCGTATCCATAGTAAAAAATGGCGCGG
>JALEPL010000055.1 GCA_022766245.1 Lachnospiraceae bacterium
CTATCAGGAGTCGTCAGATAGAGCGTGCACTAAAAACCCTTAAAAACGGAAAAGCTTCTGTAGAATCAAAACGTCAGAATGATCCTAAGAGATTCATCAAAGCCGCCCATGCAACCAAAGAGGGAGAAGTTGCTGATAAAACAGTGTATTACATTGATGAAACGATTGTAAAGGAAGAAGAAATATATGATGGTTTCTATGCTGTCTGTACAAATTTAGAAGACGATGCACAATCGATTGTAATGATTAATAAGCGCAGATGGGAAATCAAAGAATGCTTCCGAATCATTCCCATTATGAAAATGAAAAAAATCTGTGCACAGACAAAGAAAAAGTAACGCAACGTGTATTGAGGAAAAACAAAGAAGTCCCACATGCCGCATAAATACAGGCATTGTGGGACTTTTGACTGCAAAAAAGTGTCAAAGACGAGACTTTACATGAAAAAGCAAAGGTTTTTCTTGACGATTTTTGGGGATGGATTTATGATTTGTCGAGGAAGAGAGGATTAGAGAGATGGAACATCAGGTAACACGCAATCCCCTAGGCTGTGAGCCGGTGGGAAAGCTTATGACAAAATTTGCAGTGCCCAGCATCATCGCCATGATTGTGGGAGCACTCTATAATATTGTAGATCAGTTATTTATCGGACAGGCAGTGGGAACATTAGGAAATGCGGCCACCAATATTGCATTTCCATTATCTACGATTTGCCTGTCGCTGGCGTTATTGTTTGGCATCGGCGGAGCATCCAGCTTTAACCTGTCCATGGGAAAGGGCGACCGGGAGTCGGCAGGCTTTTATGTGGGAAATGCAGCAGTGATGCTGGTGTTGTGTGGAACTATTATCGCCATTTTGTCAGAAATTTTTATGACACCCATGCTGCTTTTGTTTGGTTCGCCGGCAGATGTGCTTCCCTATGCAGAGGAGTATGTGAGAATTACGGCACTTGGATTTCCTATGCTGCTTCTTACGATTGGGGGCGGGCATCTGATTCGGGCAGACGGAAGTCCGCAGCTGGCTATGTTTTGTAATTTGTCAGGAGCTATCATCAATACCATACTGGATGCATTGTTTGTGATGGTTCTGGATATGGGGATGGCAGGTGCTGCACTGGCCACTATCATCGGTCAGATTTTTTCTGCTATGATCGTGATCGTTTATCTTTGCCACTATAAGACCGTGAAGCTGGAACTACGCCATCTAAAGATTCACTGGAATTATCTTTCCAGGGTGGCTGCCATTGGAACGGCTTCCTTTTTCAATCAGCTTGCCATCATGCTGGTGCAGGTGGTGATGAATAATCTGTTGAAGCATTATGGTGAGAATTCCGTCTACGGGGCATCCATCCCTATCGCAGCAGCAGGCATTGCCGTGAAGGTGAGTCAGTTGTTTTTCTCCGTGGTAATCGGGCTTTCCCAGGGCAGCCAGCCCATTGAAAGCTTTAATTATGGAGCAAAGCAGTATGAACGGGTGAAAAAGGCCTATTATTTGGCTTTAGGGGCAGGAGCAGCCATCTCTGCGGTGGGATTTCTCCTGTTTCAGATCTGTCCGAGACAGATTCTTGCTATGTTTGGCAGCGGCTCTCCGGAGTATTATGCGTTTGGCATTAAGCTGTTCCGGATTTATCTTCTTGGAACAATTGTGAACTTTTTACAGCCTATCACATCCACATTTTTTACATCCATTGGGAAGCCCATTAAGGGAACGTTTTTGTCACTGACCAGACAGATCCTCTTTTTGCTGCCTTTGATGGTGGTTCTGCCTGTTTTTTTTGGAATCGATGGAATCCTTTATGCGGGACCGGTTTCGGATGGCATGGCAGCGGTGGTGACGGTAATTATGGCGATGCTGGAGTGGAAACAGATGAACGCAGAAGCAAAAACGTGTTGAATTATAAAAAAGTTTCTGCTATACTGTAACAAGTTGGTGCGTTAAAGTGTCAAAGAAATAACTCCCTTTTCGGAAAATTCATTCTCAGAAACACAAATCCGAAAATGGAGAGAAATAAAAACTTTGGAAAGAGGAAGAAAATGAAAGAAATTTCAAAATTAATGGGTTATCGCGCAGATGTGAAGGTTGTGGATGCCACCTTGCGTGATGGAGGACTGGTGAACGATTTTTATTTTACGGATGAATTCGTAAAGGACCTGTATCAGACCAATATCAAAGCTGGTGTGGATTACATGGAGTTTGGATATAAAGCAGCAACAGACATGTTTGATGTGGACAAGTTCGGTAAATGGAAATTCTGCCGGGATGATGATATACGCGCCATCGTAGGGGACAATGACACGGACTTGAAGCTGGCTATCATGGCCGACGTGGGAAGATGCAATTACAAGACGGACATTGCGAACCGTTCTGACAGCCCGATCGATCTGATCCGTGTGGCTACTTACCTTCACACGATTCCGGCCGCAGTGGAAATGATTGAGGATGCAGCGAATAAAGGCTATGAGGTGAGCTGTAACATTATGGCAATCTCAAATTCCCAGGAGGCAAATCTGAGAGAGGCATTGGCTACATTGGGTAAAACACCGGTAGATGTATTCTATATTGTGGATAGTTTTGGCGCACTTTACCCGGAGCAGATTGCACGTATCGCAGATATTTACTGCGAGTTTGCTGCAAAGTATGGCAAGAAGGTGGGAATTCATGCGCATGACAATCAGAAGCTGGCATTTGCCAATACCATTGAGGCAGTGGGCGATGGTGTGGACTGGTTGGATGGTACTTATGCATGTATGGGACGTGGAGCCGGAAACTGTGCCATGGAGCTTTTGCTGGGATTCTTAAAGAATCCGAAGTACAACGTATATCCGGCTATCCAATTTGTGGAGAAACATATGAAGAAGCTTCAGGCAGAGGGTGTGACCTGGGGATACGATTTACAGTATCTGATGACCGGACTTTTGAACCAGCATCCCAGAACAGCCATTGAGTTCACCAAGGAAAATAGAAACGATTATTCTGAGTTTTACAAGGAGATTGTGGCTCAGGATTGAAATGAGTCCGAAAGGACCTTCGCATAGAGTGCGAGGGTCCTTTTTTGTGACGGGAAGATTTTTGTAAAAATGCTAAAAAAATGCGATTTATTTGATTCTTATATGCCCAAAATGCTATGATAGAAGTGCTTATTATGAGGGGAATCAAATAGACAGTGGGTGTTATAGAATACACGTTCAGCGAAGGGAGAATGGATGAGATGACGAAGGAACAATATCGCAGAGCAGGGAAAAAAGTATTTGTTGTAGCCATAATCGTGTTGGGGTATTTATTGGTGGCAACGTTGTTGCAGGCGGCCTTTACCGGATTTGGCATTCGTGAAGTGATTCGTATACTGATGGGAACATCAGCAATTGGAATCTGTATCTTCAGTTTTTTGAAAAAGAGAGATACCAGGCATGGTGCAATGCTGATGTGTTATTCCTCTATTATAGCCTATGCAGTATTTGCAGCAGTGGGAACAAATATTTCAGTTTATGCATACTTTTTCCCCATGTTGTATGTTGCTATGGGATATTTTGATCACAAGCTGGTTCGCAATATGTCCATCATTGCATTGGTGGCAAGTGTACTTAGAACTTTTGTATTTGCATATTCTTATGAGGCATTAAGTGATAACATAATTGCTTTGCTGGTACTTGTCGTGACGGTATTTGCAGCTACCGGCATCAGCAAGCTTTTGATCCAGTTCAACCGGGAGAATACCGAGGCGGTAGAGAAGGAGATGCGCGACATGATCGCTGCCTCCAACAGAACCAGTGCTACTGTTAATGAAGGTACCGAAGTGGTGCGCAATCTGATGAATCAGACCAGCAAGGTGGAAGAGGCCAGTCAGACAAACCTGTTGGCATTGAATGCATCTATTGAGGCAGCCCGTGCCGGGGAAGCAGGTAAGGGCTTTGCGGTAGTGGCAGATGAGATTCGTGCTCTTTCCGGACAGACTAAGGAAGCATCTAACAGTATCACCTCTATTATTGAGGAATTAAATGAAGATACCAGACGTGTGAATGAGAGCATTTCCAATTCTGTGGAGTCTGTTACCAGACAGACGGAACTGATTGAGGATACCAGAGAAAAATTTGAATGCATGGATGGCGAGGTAAATGAACTCACCAGAAGCATCCAGAAGAGTGAAAGACTGGTGGCCGGAATCGTAGACAGTACCGGAAGGATTTCGGATGATATCATGAATTTGTCAGCAACCAGCCAGGAAGTGGCAGCATCTGCGTCTGAGTGTCTGCGTACATCAGAGGAAGCTGTGGAGAGCATGAGGGTATGCAGGGATGTGTTGGAGAACATCTTTAAGCTGACCGGAGAACTGAACTAGTCGACACAATGAAGAATGAGAAATATCGCAGAGTGGGAGGCCGTGGCTTCCCACTTTTTTATGCAAGGTAGAAATAATACAAATAATTGAAGATAAAATACAAGTATTTCCATATAAAATGAGATAAAATGTTAATTAGTAAGTGCTAAGTAGGAGGTTTTTGATATGCAGGGCGAGAGAAAAACACTGGGGCAATTATTTGGACCAATCTGTGTGGAAGTACTATTTTATATGCTGGCCGGTATGGTGGATACACTGATGTTGTCATCTGTGGGAGATACTGCAGTGGGTGCGGTGGGTACGGCCAATACATACATTGGAGTTTTTATCATCATGTTTTCCGTGATCTCATCCGGTATGATTGCGGTTATGACGCAGTATATCGGTGCAGGAAGAACCGGTGTGGCATATCAGGCAAGACAGTTGGGAGCTGCATTTAATGCAGTGCTTGGTGTTGCGCTGGCTTTGTTTCTGTTCCGGTTTTCCGGCTCTGTGCTGGAACTTGTAGGCGTGGCAGACTCTTTGATGGCCTATGCGAAAATTTATCTGCAGATCGTAGGAGCCGGATGCTTCTTAAATGCATTGATTCCGATCTATTCCAGTTATCTGAGAGCCTTTGGTTTTACCAGACAGCCACTGGCAGCCACCGTAATTGCAAATGTGTTGAACTTTATACTGAATGCGATTTTTTTGTTTGGATTCCATTGGGGCGTGCCCGGTGTGGCAGCTGCTACCGTAATTTCAAGAGCCGTAAATCTTCTTGTGGTATTTGTAATGTCGCAAAAACTGATTAAGGCCGGACAGGAAAAGGATCGAATCAAGAACTCTCAGGTGTTGGGACAGATCATCCGTATCGGACTTCCGTCTGCGCTGGAAACAGCACTTTACAATGTGGCAATGACACTGATCATCCGCTTCTTAAATCAGATGGATGCAGAGGGACTCAATGTTACCGCACGTTCTTATGCGGCACAGATTACAAACTTTTCCTACAGTGTGGGCGCTGCACTGGCTCAGGCAAATGCCATTCTCACAGGCTGGCGTATTGGTGCGAAGGAATATGATGCCTGTGCCAAAGGAACCCAAAAAGCGGCCCTGGTGGGAATTGTGTCAGCAGCTCTTCTGGAAACCCTGTTTGCGCTTGGTGCAGGCTGGATCATGAGAATCTTCACCAATGATCCGGAGATGATCGCACTGGTAGGAAAGCTTCTTGCCATTGATATCGTATTGGAAATCGGACGTGTCAGCAATCTGGTGTATGGTCAGGCATTAAAGACCAGTGGAGATGCCATTTTCCCTACGATAATCGCAGCAGTGTTCATGTATCTGTGTGCGGTGGGAGGTACCTATTTCTTTGGTATTCACCTGGGGATGATGGCAGTGGGGGCGTACATCGGGCTGGCATCGGATGAGTGTGTTCGGGCTATCTGTATGTTCTTACGCTGGCAGAGCGGAAAATGGAGAGAAAAGAGCTTGGTACTGGAAAAGAAATAGTTTTTGGGAGAGAATTGCAAATGTGGGTTGCTTTTTTGAAGTGGTAACGTTATAATAACAAAGCAGTTTGCGGATATGGCGGAATTGGCAGACGCGCTAGATTTAGGTTCTAGTGTCCCCGACGTGCAGGTTCAAGTCCTGTTATCCGCATGGTTATACGAGTCGATTCGATAGAATCGGCTCTTTTAGTTTGCAATTTGCAATGTGGCAACCACAAGTTGATTGACACTTTTGGGTAATTATGTAATAATTTTGCTGTATCAATGGCTTGTTTATTGAAGAATAGTTGTAACTGGAAGGTACGGAACAGTTACAAATAGGCGCACAGGCGCAGATAAACAGGCTTTGAGAAGAATGGAGGATAAAGTTATGTCAAAAGATGTAAAAAGTTTTTTAAACGCAAAGAATGTGATTCGACTGGTGGGAATCCTGTTGATCATTTTATTCTTCGTACCCAGTTTCTTAGTTTCATGTACCTATAGTGGAGATGATGTTACCAGCTATAAGCTCAGCACATTCAAGATGCTGACCGGTGTAACCATTGAGGGTGAGCAGTTCTTAAAGCCTGCGATCGGAGCTATCATTTTCCTGTTGCTTCCGGTTGCGATTCTGGTAATCACATTCCTGAAAAAGTATTTATCCAATATGATTATGAGTATTGTAATCACTGCATGCTCTGCAGTGGATTTCATCGCATGGCTTGTACTCAGTTCTAAGGTAAAGGCAGGAGCTGCTGAAATTTACTGTGAATCTAAGCCAATGTTTGGGTTTGTGCTGAATCTGCTGCTGTTGCTGGTGGTGTTGGCTGGTGGAATTCTTTCCCTTCTCCAAATCATTGATCTGGACAAGTGTTTTATGGAGCCGGGGTATCTCTCTGCGGCAAAGAAGCCGACTGCGTTTGGTGCAAACGGAGCGGCTCAGAGTGCAACACCGGTTGTCTGCAACAGCTGTGGCGCAGTGATTCCGGCAGGCAATAAGTTCTGTAATTCATGTGGTGCTCCGGCACCGGAGGCAGGACCGACTCCGGCAGCCGAGACTGTATGTGCAAATTGTGGCGCAGTGATTCCGGCAGGCAATAAATTCTGCAATTCATGCGGAACGCCTGTATCAGCACCGGAAGCAACATCGGAAACAGCACCTGCTGCAAATACAGAGTCTGTACCTTCTGAGAATACAGAGGCTTAGTGAAGGTACTGAATAGACATGGTATAGCGACAAATTTGTGGAAACAATGGATAGAAGGGCTGATTCGGAAATCATCCCTTCTATTTTTGCATTATCACTGATTTCTGGTTGTGCATTGTTCGTGAATTTATTATAATGAAAAGAGCATTATAATTAGTAAAACGAGAGGTGATTCATAATGGCGTGTTTCTCATGGATAGTATTTTTTGTGATTGTTTGTTGGATTGTTTCTGTGGCAAAGAAGAACGGCGCAAATAATCAAAAGAAGAATTACAATACAAGGTATAACAGAAACCAGCGGGTTCATCAAAACCCGAACGTATCTGCAATGCATCGCAATATGCCGCAGAACGATATTTTAAGCCGGGCAAAGCAGAACGTGGAGGATGTAGCTAACGATGATGAGTTTATGCAGGAAAAAGCAGCCAGAAGAGAGCGGCTTCAGGAGGAGCTGAGACAGCGCAAGGCTGCAGGAGAATCCGGCGAACCGTCTGTAGAGAACAGTCAGTGTTGGGAGCCTATACATGAGCATGATCGCGTTCAGCAGAATGTACAGGAAATCCTGCAGGATAGCAATGCAAATATGGATGAATATATGTACATAGAGTCCAGCGAGCTTATGAAACAGGTGGAGGATCTGATGATAAAGGGACACGAGGTAAAATTGCCCAATCAGAGAGATTTCCTGGCAGAGGGAATGGATATGCTGACACGCTATACCACAAAGTAGAGAGGATTTTGACTAAAATGAATGACAGAAGACCACAGCCCGGTGAGATTTACCGGCATTT
>JALEPL010000023.1 GCA_022766245.1 Lachnospiraceae bacterium
CATGTGCATTCTTCCAAAAGAGACTCATACAGAGTCTGAATCGGAAATTCGACTGGAAATGCTTGCGAATGCTCCTTTTGTCATGCAGCGTGAATCCTGTGATGCCGATACAGGCGAATCATGGAGAAGCTGAATCTGGAAGTCCGCACGATCTGTCATGTGGTCGATGACAAGACCACCGTTGAAATGGTCAAAAGCGGCTTTGGCTTTGCCATCATGCCTCGTTTGACCATGTACGGCATGGAGCAGGAAGTCAAGATGTTAAGGATCCTTCCTGAAGGGAATCGCCTGATCGGCGTATCTGTAAGGGATGAACAGGAGCTTGCACCAGCGGTGAAAAAGGTCTTTGAATATATCAGGGACTACTGTTACGAATAGTATGTCATACGATACAAGGATTATTTGCGCCGGACACTTCAGATGTAGATTCTTTATTTGAGTAAAGGATTACCGTAATGAGGGGCAGTTCTCTGAAATGTCAAAACTGCTTTTTCGTTTACCCCATCATCGATTGTAAACTAAAGAATTTTATAAGTAATTTGATGAGCGGTAAGAGCTTTTTTGAGAAGTGGTTCGGAGCAAACTGGCGCTACAGAAGTGCTGCCAGTGAAAGTATCAGCATATGTACTGGATAAAAGGCGTAAAATCCGGTTTGGATGATTTTGTTATGAGGTCCCTGGTTTCCCTTGTACAGCCAGATGGGGACGAGTGCAAGACATGCCATTGACTGTTGTGCAATGAAAACTTCGTGCCCAAAGATTTGAACCGGAACGGACAGACCTCCGATTAACATCACGTTAATCCAGCACAGTGCAGCAAATTGTCCCAGAAGGCACCACCATTTTCTCCCACGAAAAAGGTAGAAAACCAGCACCATCCATATTCCATATCCAAAATAATCTACCATGGTAAGGAAACCAAGTACATAGCCTGCCACTGCTGAAAGCAAAAAGACGATAATCGTCAGCAGCGGCTTCCTTTTCTGGCGCGTTTTTTCGATGCCGATAATGCATAAAAGTCCCAGCAGGAATGTCCACAGTACATTTTGGTGGAAGGGATACAACAGGCTTCCGCCGTACATCAGGTTGAAGGGCAGCTCAGAGAGAATTGCCCAAAAGAGCAGCCGCCCCAAATACCTTTTCAAATTGTGGGTGTGGAAATAGCCCTCCACCAGCATAAAGGCGAAGATGGGGTAAGCAAGCCTGCCCACCCAGGTGAGCCATGCATAGTGGGAAAGGACAGTCGCCCAAAGATGGTCGCATAGCATAAGGAGCATGGCGATGATATGAAGCGAAAAGGAACTGATCCCTTGAAACACGCCGGTTTCTTGTTGAGATGTTTGACTTTGGTGAAATACACGGATTAACTTCATGATAAAAATTTCCTCCTTGAACTATTTGTGTTTATCCTCTTTCGGTGAAAAGTTGCCTCACCAAACTGAAAATCTTCTGTTGCTTTCAGTCTCTTCCAGTCCATACACTCCTCCGTTCAGGATGTTTGCTGAGTTTGCTTCAAACTTTAGAAGGCCCTTTGTGGTTGCGTCATTTCCACTTAACGTTAATCCCATAATTCCGTAAAGGATAAAGTTCCATATTCCATGCAATCCGCAGGCGATCCACAGATTTGTGCGACATAACACCAACAGAGAAAAAATATTTCCTTCACATTTTTTCATTCCTCTTGGAAAAAATCAAGGTGGCTTTTCGGAAAGAATACCTGACTTCGGTCCCCATCAAACATATTGTTATACTGGAGAATATTGTACTTCTCCAGCCACTGCCGGTCTGCCTCAGTGGCATCCTCATAGTGGAGGAATCTCCTCTCGGATGCAGAATAAAATGCCCGGGCATTCATGGCAGGGATCACCTGCTGCAGCTCCTTTAAAAACTGATGATAGGGTGGCAGCTCCATCCCAGCCTGCTCAAGCGTCATTGTAGACAGATAATTTAGACTGGTAAGCTCCACATCCCGGGATTCACTTTCGTAATTCGTCCAAATAAAAAACGGCACCTTAAACAAATCCTCCAATTGGCTCAACGTCAGTCCGGAGAGACCCCTACCATTTTGTGTGCGATAGAAAGTGCTGTTGAGGCTGGGCTGATGATCTCCGAAAAATACGATTTCCACCGGTTCCTCCACCTGTTCGAAGTAAGTAATGAGATATTCCAAAGCCTTATCACTTTCATGGATCAGACTGAGGTACTGATTCACATCCGGGAAATAATATCCCTCCAGCGCAACCGTGTTGGTAAAATTCTCATAGTTATCCCCATATCCGCCGTGATTTTGCATAGTTATCCCCATTACAAAGAGTTTTTCCTCACGGGACTTCGCCTCGTACATTTCCACGATTTTTTCATACATCTGTTGATCGGACACATATTCCCGCATGAGATTGCTCTGGTCAAAATCATCCAGAAACAGGCTCTCCGTAAATCCCAGTCCTGGGTACACCTTATCCCGGCTCCAGCCCGTAGCTAAGTATGGGTGCACGGACTTACAGGTATAACCCCGGTTGGAAAGGAATCTCACCAGCGAATAATCATCCCCGGACATATACTGTTGATAGGGCACGGATCCGGAGGGCAGAAATGCCATGGAGTTTCCCGTGAGATACTCCCACTCGGAGTCCGGCGTCTTTGCACCAAATACGGAGGACAAGGCGTAACCTTTCACAATGTTTTCATCCAAAGAATCGTAGAAAGGCATCACCTCTTCCGTGGTGGTCATGTCTCCGCCGGACAGCACCGACAGATCCGCAAAGGATTCATTCATGATTACGATGATGGTGGGATCCTCTGCTTTCCCAGTCTCATCCACCGGCAGATACTGATTCTCCAGCCCGGCAATGGTCTCCTCGGAATACCCCTCCGGTGCGGTAATGATAGAGTCCCGGATTCCCAGGACAAAATTCATCAGATACCCATTCCGATAAGTCCCCTTTTGTTCCCAGGACTCCACCACGGTGTTCTCCGTTTTTTTCGCAAACCAGAGTACACCTAGCACAAAAAGACTGAGCACCAGCACACGCCCCAGCCATTTTTTCTGGAAGCTAATCCGAATCCGACTCGCCGCCACCATATAGATGATACTGAGAATCACAGCAAAAACAAACCGCTCTTCCACTACAAACTGGTATTTCGATGCCACGGAAAACCCGGTGGATGCCGCCTTCAGATCCGCCATGGAGAACTCGTTTCCCCGCAGCTGATACACAAAATAATTGGTAGCTGCCAAAAGCATCCAAAATCCGTGGCTCACGATACATGCAAAATCCGTTTTGGCAGAAATCCCCAATAAGATCAAATACAACAGCAGGGCACACAGCACATTCAGTCGAAAGTGGTTGGTGCTGATTTTTGTCCGCAATTCCTCCTCCAGCAGCATAAACTGTACCAGCTTCACACTCATCCATGCGCTAAATCCCAAAAGCAACGGTATCCACAACAGATTTGCATTCTTCGGAAGTTCCACCCGAATGCACAAAAGCAGAAATATCAACAGTCCGGCTCCTATGCCGTACAGCACATTCGTTTTCCCATATATGCATAAAAACAGCATGACCGCCAGTGCAATCACGCTGAGAATAACCCCTTTCCCTGTCATCTCCCACGTCAGGGAAAAGCCCTTCTTTTTTAATTCTAATACTTGTGTCTTTTCGATTGAACCCTGATCACCCATAACTGCTCCTACCTCATCAAACTGCCCGCAGACAGAATTCCCCCTTTTACTCCCTCCAAATATTTGTGTTTTCACTCTAGCAAGCGTATCCACTGATTCCCAGTAACACACACAACAGATACAAAATCAGTAAATGAACCGGATAAAACAGGTAAAAGAAATATTTCATATTCCATCCCCGTTTTCCATTGTAGAAGCCCAAAGGGATAAATGCAAAGACTGCCCATATCTCCCATAAAAAGGAGACAACGCCTGCCACAATCTGTGTCACCTTCCATTTCCGGAAAACATAAAGCATCGCAACGGCAAACACGCCATAGTAGGAGTAATCTGTGGCCAGAAAATCTGCCAGAACCATTCCCGCTAAAAAAATCAACAGGTATGCGGGCACTTTTAACGCCACATGCCAGTTCTGCCGCAGTTCAACCCACTGAAATCCCCACATCACCAGAAGTCCGATCCACAAGGTAAAAAACACATTCTGATAACTCAGATCCACTACCTTTCCGTTAAACAGCAGGTCAAAGGGGACCTCAGAAACAAACGCAAACAGCAATAAACGCAGGCTGTATTTTTCCACGCTTTTCGTGTGGCTAAATCCCTCTACCAAAAGGAAACAATATATGGGGAAGGCAACTCTGCCAATTCCACGCATCACCTCATAAATGGTCCACAAGGTGTTATAATCTATGGCTCCGGGTGTACTGTCCAGCGCATACATGGTGAGGTATCTCCCCAATACTCCTGCCGCCACATGATCAATCAGCATGGTGATGACAGCAATCATTTTCAGCGTACTTCCGCTTATTCCGATTTTCTTTTTCTGTAAGGACTCTGTCATAGTATCTCCCATCAAAGACTTTATTATGATTTCTTGCAGCGTTTATTTTTTCGAATATGATGCGACAACACCACCACTGCTCCAATCAGGAATGGCAGTACGAAGGTGGCAAAACGGTACAGCAGCGCCGCAGAACCGGCTGCCCCTGTGCCAACCAGCACGGTAAACATGGCAGTGAACACGAACTCAGATGAGCCGATGCCTGCCGGAGCCGGAATCACCGCTGCCAGCATAATGGCAACAGAGGTCACTGCCCAGATATGAATCAGGCTTAATCCGTATTCCTGATACAGAATAATGAATGGAATTCCGTAAAAGCATGCAAATTTCAGAAGATTCTTCCCCACATTGGTCCACACCAGTGTTTTCCGGGTCATCAGTTCTGCCGTAGCATCCTCCATGATCCGACACTGGGTAGACAACTCTGCGATCTGCGCATCCAGCTTACCTTTGCGATTCACCTTTCTGCAAATCCAGAGAATAAATCTGTGAAACTGTTTGGAACAACAGAACAGTACCAATCCCATGGAGACAAATGCCGTCAATCCGTAGCCTATTGTCAACAGATAAAAATATTCACTAAAATACTGTTTCATGAAGGCAAAGTCCAACACAAAGAATATCACAGAGAAAAATGCCAGTGATATCTTATGCACCACATACTCCATCATATACATACCGGTTCCCTTGCTGGGTTCAATCCCCTTCTCGTGAAAATAAACCACTGCCGCTACTCCGGCACCACTTCCCAGGGTAGCCACCCGGTAAAACGAACAGTAAAACGCGCTTTCCAGTCCCATCCAATAGGAGAATTTCGGCTGATATACCCGTGCAAAGGAGCAGGTAATCCAGGCCTCAATCAAATGATAAACCACTGCAGCGATACCGATTCCCAAGACCACCCACACCGAGGTCTGCAGAAGTTCTTCCAAGATGGGTCCCGCCGAATCACGAAATGTATATATAATCATTGCAATTAGCGCAATTACAAAAATCCACTTTAATACTTGTCCTGTTTTCTTATTAATACATATCACCTCTTCTTCAGTATCTATGGGCAAATATACTACACTCTCGCAAAAAAAATCAAGACTTTACTATGATTACCTTAAGATTTTATAAAATCTTAATTTTTTTGATATATTGGTGTTATACTCTTAGGTAAGAATCATACACGGAGGTGT
This sequence comes from Lachnospiraceae bacterium, assembly GCA_022766245.1. Lineage (GTDB taxonomy): Bacteria > Bacillota > Clostridia > Lachnospirales > Lachnospiraceae > Roseburia_C. Next base: position 5,707 of record JALEPL010000023.1, read on the forward strand.
CACATGCCTGGTTTTACTACACACTACTTATTCGGTCTTACTACCAGCAAACACATACAGCCGGGAAGACTCACTCAGCAAATTCAGCAGCATCCCAATGCGTTTACCATCGGTCTGCAGGGGCCGGATCTTTTTTTCTATTATCTGCCCTGTTACCTGAACCGGAAGGGTAATATCGGTGTCATTGCCCACGAGGCAGCCACAGGAACGTTACTTCAGTATCTGCTAAAAAGCTACTCTCTTTTCTCCAGGGAAAAGGACAAGTCCATCGCAGCATCCTATATTACCGGATTTCTGGGACATTATATTTTAGACACTACCTGTCATCCCTATATCTACGCCAAATCACATTATGGGAATAAGAAAAATTACACTTCCCGCCATATGTACTTAGAAACGGATATCGATGGAGAGATGCTTTCCTACTATCAGGGAATCCGCCCTTCCCGCTTCCACCAGAACCGGGTAGTTCTGCTGACTCATCGGGAGCAGGCTGTCATCAGCCGCATCTTAAACTATGCATTCCGGAACACCTTTCGGGAATATCGTTTTTCTCCCGGTTTTATGCGCCGGGCACTGCGTTCCTTCTACGTGAATCTCAGTCTTCTCTACGACCGGAATGGACGAAAAAAAGCCCTTCTTCGAAAAATCGAGGGACTCCTTTTCCACCGTGCCTGTATCTCTACTCTAATAGGGAATGATGTACTGACCTTCACCAGGGATCCGCTGAATCTGCGTCACCGCCGATGGTGCAATCCATGGGATACGAATCAATCCTCCCGTGAATCCTTTTTTGATCTGTTTCGCAGTGCCTGCGAAAAATATAAAGCTGTTCTGAATCAGGTGGAGCAATTTTTCTCCCTATCTGTGGGCACAATCCAATACCAGAGCCTGCTGCAGGAGCTGTCCCACACTCTGGGCAGCAAATCCTACCACAGCGGTCTGGCGGTGTAAAGAATTGACGTGAATCATGTTCTTACGGCCTCATCCGCAAATGATTCGGCCTGTTCTGAACAGTTACAAATTAACTACTTCATATACTCACAGATCTGACCATAGATGATCTGCATCAGATTGGTTCTGGCTTCCACGCTGGCCCACCCGATATGGGGCGTGATGAGAAGCTTCTGACTATCCTTGATGCGAAGCAGGGGATTCTCCCGCTGCATGGGTTCCTTGCTCAACACGTCCAGACCTGCAGCTGCGATCTCCCCCTGCTCTAAGGCCTGACACAGGTCTTCCTCCACCACGATAGGTCCCCGTCCCAGATTCAGGAAAATGGCATGGTTTTGCATCTTCTGAAAGGCTGCAAAATTCATCAAGCCCTTTGTATTTTCGTCTAAGGGTGCATGCACCGACACGATATCTGATTTTGCAAGCAAACTGTCAAAATCCACTTCCTGATATGCACTCTGGTGATTTTTCCCGGATGTGGAATAGTACAGAATCTGACAGCCAAAGGCCTTTGCGATCTCAGCCACACGTCTTCCGATATTTCCCAGACCGATGATCCCCCAGGTCTTTCCGGACAACTGGCAGAAGCTTTTTGCAAAATGAGTGAACATTTTATCCTCCACATAAAAGCCCTGTTTCACATAATCATCATAATACCGCAGCTTCTCGTATAGATAAAACAGCATGGCAAAGGTGTGCTGAGCTACACTCTCTGTGGAGTATCCGGCCACATTTCTCCATGCAATTCCCCGGGAAGCCAGATATTCCTTATCCAGATTGTCGGTTCCGGTGGCAGTGACGCACACCAGCTTCAGATTCTTGGCATTACCAATGGTTTCTTCATTGATCTTTACTTTATTTAAGACTACAACATCCGCATCTACCACCCTCTGAGCTGCCTCCTCTGTGGTGGAAAAATCGTACAGCTCCACCTCTCCCAGCTCGTAAAAACGGGACAGATCAATATCCGAACCGATGGTTTTTGCATCTAAAAATACAATTTTCATGATGAATTCCTCCTCATAATCCACTAGATATACCAATACGGTCTTCTCTCTCAAAAATACGACTAATTCGGAATCGCATTCCGAATTAGTCGTATTATATGGTGTTTTTCACAAAACTTCAATGCTTTTCGTTAATCAAAAATTTGTAAATATTTCTTCAACACATTCATCTGCTCCATGGCAATGCGATAGCCCTCCCGATACAGTGCCTCAAGCTTGTCAGGATCAGTCTCCGTGCGTCCCACACCCATGGTGGTCTCCGGTGCGATGACAAACACTTTACCCTGCTCTTCCAGTTCCCGCAGCTTCTCCAGAGACTCATTATATTTCTCCGGACGTTCATTCAGGTCCTTCACAATATTGGGATATTTCCTGTAAAGACTGGTGGATATATGCGTGGCAATATCTGTTTTCTTCACGTAATCCCGCTGTCTGGTGAGCACAACCACCACCCGGTCGCATCCCTTCTCTATGGCATGCAAATAGGGAATGGAGTCCGACAGTCCACCATCCAGATAGTAGTGTTTTCCTACTTTTACCGGCTTAAAAAACACCGGCAGGGCACAGCTTGCCACCAACGTATCCACATTAGAATCATCCTTTGCCACCGGCAGATACTCTGCCTTTCCGGTGTGAAGATTGGTGACACAAGCCTCGATTTCCCCTGGAAATTCTGCAAATGTCTCATAATCAAAGGGCAGCAAATGCTTGGGCACGTCGCGGAATACATATTCCACATTGTAATATGATTTTTCATCCTTGTTCAACAAATGATTGAGCCCCTGATACTTTTTGTTTGTCATATAGTTTTTTGCCAGGGTAAGATTCCTTCCTTTCTGCTTTGACAGGTAGGACACTCCATAGGCTATGCCGGCAGATACTCCTATAAAATAGTCCGGCATAATATTTTCCTCCAAAAATGCATCCGCCACACCGCAGGAAAAAATGGTCCTGCTTGCTCCGCCTTCAAATACCATTCCAAGCTTCATCTTTCATGCACTCCTTTTCACCATATAATTCATTTCGGCATTTGCGAAACATATCCTTCTCTTAGCAATAGCCAATTGTCACGATTCTGGGAGAATGATATCCGGTGGCTTGCTATTGACAAATCCTATTCATTCACTCCACAACTCGTCATACGTGCAAAAATTTCTCCCAACGGGATTTTTACGTTTATTTGATGTTTCTTTGTTTGCATTTTTCCGAGCGATATTTCCAACGCCCTTCGTGGTCATGGTCAGATTGCCTGTG